>NZ_JBIROU010000017.1:180904-201253 GCF_044332325.1 Streptomyces sp. NPDC017095 | reverse complement strand
AAACCGCCCGCACCCTCATCACCCGCCACAACACCACCACCACCCCCACCACCACACCCGCACCCACCACCACACCCGCACCACCACGCAGCTGAGACGACTCCCGGGGCCGCGGCACCGCCGCGGCCCCTGCGGCCCGTCACGGTCCGCACGGCGCCACGGTCCGCGCGGCACCCCCGCGGCCGCGGCGCCGCGGCGGTTCCTGCCGCAGTGCCGGCCCGCGCGACGCCACTCCGGTCCCGCGGGGGTATCGCTAGGGTCGCCGCGGCACTGCTACGGTCCCCAGCACACCGCTGCCGGTCTCCGCGCCGTCACGGTCCGCGCGGCGCCGCCGCGGTCCCTGTGACACCGCCATGCCCCTCGCGTCACCACAACCGCCGGTATCGCCACGGCCCCTGCGGTACCGTCACGGCCCTGCGTCATCGTCACGGCCCCCGTGCCGTCGTCACGGTCCCTGCGTCACCGCCACGGCCCGCGCGGTACCGCCGCGGTCCCCACGCCGCCGCCATGCTCTCTGTGGTGCCGCCGCGGGGCTCTCTTCTCGGGAGGAAACATGATCCATCCCAGTCGGTTCCCGGCCATCGACCTGCCGGACGTCGACGTGGTGTCCTACGTCCTGGAGCACGCGCGTGCGCACGGCGGCCGTCCGGCGCTCGTCGACTCCGTGACCGGGAGCACGCTGAGCTACGGCGAACTCGCCGATCTGGTCGAGTCGGTGGCGGCGGGTCTGCTGCACAGCGGGATCCGGCCCGGTGACGTGGTGGCCGTGCACGCGCCCAACTGTCTGCTGTACCCGGTGATCTGCCTCGCCGCGCTGCGCGCGGGTGCCGTGGTCACCCCCGTCAACGCGCTCGCCACCGGCGCCGAGCTGACCGCCCACCTCGCCGGCAGCGGGGCGCGCGCCGTGGTCAGCGCCGCCGCGCTGGTGCCGCTCGCCCTCGCCGCGCGTGCGGCCGGCGCCGTCGACGAGGTCTTCGTCGTGGAGAAGGAAGCGGGGGACACCTCGGGGCTGCGGGACATCGCCGACTTGAGCACCGCCGCTCACGGTGTCCGGCTGCCGCCGTGCGCCGTGGACCCGGCCGCCGACGTGGCCCTGCTGCCCTACTCCAGCGGCACCTCCGCCGCACCCAAGGGCGTGCTGCTCACCCACGCCAACCTGACCGCGAACATCGCCCAGATGAACCACGCGATGCGCGTCGGTCCCGACCACCGGGTCCTGGCGGTGCTGCCGTTCTTCCACGCCTACGGCTTCACCACCCTGATCGGCCTCAGCCTGCGCGGCGGTGCCACGCTGGTCATCGTCCCCCGCTTCCGCTTCGAGACGTTCCTGGACACGCTCGCCGAGCACCGCGTCACACACGCCCTGATCGCCCCGCCCATCGCCGTCGCGCTGCTCAAGCACCCGTCGGCCGGACCCGCCGCGTTCCCGACGGTACGTCAGTTCCTCAGCTCGGCCGCCCCGTTGAAGAGCGAGGTGGCCGCCGAGGTGCAGCGGCGCACCGGTGTCCCGGTGGTGCAGGCCTACGGCATGACGGAGATGTCACCGGGCATCACCGTGCCGCCCGACGGCGAGACCCCGCCGCCCGGCTCCGTGGGCCGGCTGCTGCCGATGACCGAGCTGCGGGTGGTCTCCGTGACCGACGGGCGGCTCCTGCCCGCAGGCGAGGAAGGCGAGCTGTGGGTGCGCGGCCCCCAGCTGATGAAGGGCTACGCGTCCGGCGCCGGCGGCCCGCAGGAGCAGTCGAGGGCCGTGGACGCCGAGGGGTGGCTGCGCACCGGGGACGTGGGCCTGATCGACGCGGACGGCTGGATCCAGCTGCGCGACCGGGTCAAGGACCTCATCAAGTACAAGGGCTACCAGATAGCCCCCGGCGAGCTGGAGGGCTGCCTCCTCGGCCATCCGCTGGTCGCCGACGCGGGCGTGGCCGGCGCCGTGGACGAGTACGGCGAGGAGTACCCGGCGGCCTACGTCGTCCTCGCCCCGGACGCGGCACAGCACGCGCCCGGGGCGGTGGAGGAGGAGTTGATCCAGTACGTCGCCGCGCGCGTGGCGCCGTACAAGAAGGTCCGCACCGTGCGGATCGTGGAGGCGATCCCGCGCTCCGCCGCGGGGAAGGTGCTGCGCCGTGAGCTGGCCGGGCTTTCCCCCCGGCGCACCGGGCAGCCGGCACGGCAGAACTGAGCAAAGGACATGAGCGTGGAATTCGGAGTGGTGACCTTCCCCGTCTACGACGGGATCGCGGTCACGGAACTGGCCCGCATGACGGAGGACCTGGGGTTCGAGTCGCTGTTCTTCACCGAACACACCCACATCCCCGCGTCACGCGAGTCGCCCTCCCCGACCGGTGGCGAACTGCCCTCGCGCTACTACCGCAACCTGGACCCGTTCATCGCGCTGACCGCGGCCGCCTCGGTCACCGAACGGATCCTGCTGGGCACCGGCATCTGCCTGGTCAACCAGCGCGACCCGATCATCCTGGCCAAGGAGACCGCGAGCCTGGACCAGCTCGCGCGCGGCCGCCTGGTCCTCGGTGTCGGAGCGGGCTGGAACGCCGAGGAGATGCGCAACCACGGCGTCGACCCCGCCACCCGGTTCGAGCGGATGGGCGAGCACGTCCGCGCGGTCAAAGCGATCTGGACCCAGGACGAGGCGACCTTCCACGGCACCCACGTCTCCTTCGACCGCATCTGGTCCTGGCCCAAGCCCGCCCGCCGGCCCCACCCGCCGGTCCTCGTCGGCGGCAACGGCCGGCACGTGCTGCGCCGCGTGGTGGAGTACGGCGACGGCTGGTTCCCGCTCGCCACCCACCTCGGCCAGCTCACCCGCCAGGCCGAGGAACTGCGCGCGCTCGCCCGCGCGGCCGGCCGCGGCCCGCTGCCCATCACCCTGTACGGCGGACTGCGCACCCCCGAGGAGATCCCCGACTACGCGGCGGCCGGCGTCACCCGCATCCTGATCCCCGTCACCGCCGGCCCCACCCAGCAGGTACGGGACCAGCTCGAGCAGACCGCCCGGATGCTGGACGGCCTGCTGCACTGACACGGCCCGCACACCGCAACACCCCGAGGCCCGTCCGCCGAACCGGCGGACGGGCCTGTGCACGTGCCGGCGAGCGTCGAACAGGTGCGTGTACTTAGGTCCAATTTCCTGGGCGCCGACGAGATGGTTCACTCGACCGAGGCGTCTAAGGAAGGTTGCGAGCAATGAAGCCGAAAGAGAAAACAGTTTTTCTCTTCCCCGGGCAAGGTGCTTTCGACGGCGCCGCATTGCGGCTCGCTCACGCCCGGCACCCCCAGGTGGAACACGTCCTCAAAGAAGTGGACACCGTCGCCGAGGAACTCTTCGGCCAGCGCATATCCGAGCTGCTGCTCGAAGGAGAGATCCTCGACGCGGCGACGATCCTGCGCCACCCCGCCTGGGTCTCCCAGCTCGCCATCTACGCGAGCGACATGGCCGCGTTCAGCGTGCTCGACGCCCACGGCGTACGGGCCGACGCGCACGTCGGCCACAGCCTCGGCGAGATCGCCGCCCTGGTGGCCGCCGGCGCGTTCAGCGTCGCCGACGGCGCGCGGATCACCGCCGAGCGGGCCCGCGTCATCATGGAGGCCGGACTCGGCGCGGGCCGCATGGCGGCGCTCGCCCTGCCCGCCGACCAGGTACGCAAGATCATCGACCTGGTCGGAGACGAACTGCTCGCCGTGGCCAGCGAGAACCACCCGGCCCAGACCGTGATCAGCGGACCGGCCCGCGCCCTGGAACGCGTCGTCGGCATCGCCGGGCACATCGACGCCGGCGCGGTCGAACTCAACTCGCCGTTCCCGTTCCACAACCCCGTCCTCGAACCGCTCGTGCCGCTCTTCGCACAGCGCATCGCCCCTCTCGTCCAGCGCCCCCTCGACGTGCCCGTGTACTCGCCGATCCTCCAGCGTCTCTACACGGATTCCGATGTGCTCACGGAATGCCTTTCCCGTCATTTCGTGCTGCCGGTCAACTTCGCCGGAGCCATACGGCAACTGCACGCCGAAGAGTTCCGCGTATTCATCGAGTCCGGTGCCCTCGGCGCCCTCGGAAAGCTCGTTCTGCGCAATGTTCCCCGTTCCGAAGCGACCGTCCGGTCCTCATTCGCCCTCGATGCGAAGGGCGAACTGGCCCTGGACGCGCTCCTCACCGGATTGGAAGGCATCACCGTGCCCACCGTGGAAGAATTCTGGGAGGCTTTCGGGTCCCGCCTGGTCGAACTGGTCCGCGCCGAGCTGACCGGCGAGCCGTCCGCGCCCGGCCCCGTGTCGAGTCCCGCACCGGCCGCCGCGCCCGCCGCGCCCGCCGCGCCCGCCGCCTCGGCTATCCCGCCCTACGACGAGGTCGCCTCCGTGGTGCGCACCACCTACGCCGAGGCCCTGGAGTACCCGGAGGAGGTCTTCACCGAGGACGTGCTCCTGGAGGCCGAACTCGGCGTCGATTCCGTCAAGCAGGTCGAACTGCTCGCCCGCGTCACCAAGCACTACGGGCTGCCGCCGCGCGAGGCCGGATTCCGGCTCGCCTCGTACGACACGTTCGGCAAGGTCGTCTCCCTCGTCCACGCCAACCTCAGGGGCGAGACCGCCCTCGCCGGCTGAACCCCCGGACCGGTGCGCGCTGTGACCAGCGGACAGGCAACAGCCATAAGGAGTGAGCGATCCATGCAACAGCTCAAGGGCAAGCTGGCGCTGGTCACCGGAGGGGCCAGGAACGTCGGACGCGCCGTGGCCCGGGAACTCGCCCTGCGGGGCGCCCACGTCCTGGTGAACTACTTCCACTCCCACGAGGAGGCCGGCGCCCTGCGCGACGAACTGCGCGCACTGGGCGCCGAGGTGGACCTCATACGGGGTTCGGTGGCCCGCCAGGACCAGGTGGACCGGATGTTCGCGCAGATCGACGAACAGTTCGGGTACCTGGACATCCTGGTCAACAACGCGGCCAACGGAGCGCTGGTCCCGCTCGACGAGATCACCGACGCCCACCTCGACAAGGCGATCGACACCAACTACAAGGGGTCCCTGCGCTGCGCCCGCGCCGCCGCCCCGCTGATGGCACGGCGCGGCGGCGGGTCCATCATCCAGCTGTCCGCGCTGGGCAGTTCCCAGATGGTCATGGCCAACTACCTCGCGTGCGCCCCCGCCAAGGCCGCCGCGGAGGCCACCACCCGTTATCTCGCGGTGGAGTTCGCGCCCCTGGGCATCCGCGTGAACACGGCGTCGGCGGCGATGCTCACCAGTGAGGTGGCGGACCAGTTCCCGCACGCCGCCGAGATGCAGCGCACCATACGCGAGGCCACTCCGTTCGGCCGGCTCGGCCGCCCGGAGGAGTTCGCCGCCGTGGTGGCCTTCCTCGCCTCCGACGACGCGAGCTGGATCACGGGCCAGGTGGTGCTCGCGGACGGCGGACTGAGCCTGGGCGCGGCCCTGATGTCACCGCGGCCCCCGGCCGGACAGCCGGCGGCGCACGGGCAGGACACCGCCGCCGACGGCCCCGCCACCGGCGAGCCGGCCACCACCACCGCGGCAGCCGCCGAACCGCCGGCCGACACCCCGGCGCCCGTTCCGGCGCCCAGCCCTGCATCCGGCTCCACGCCCGCCGCGGCATCCGGCCTTGCTGCCGTTCCGGCGCCTGCGCTCGCACACGTTCCGGCACCCGCCCCGGCATCCGGGTCCGCGCCCGTTCCGGCACCCAGCCCCGCGGCCGTCCAGGCATCCGCGCCGGCACCGGACCCGCGCCCCGTGCCCGATGTCACGCCCGTCGCCGTGCCGGACAGCGCCTCCGCCCTCGTGGCGGACATCGAGCCCGACGACATCGCCGTCGTCGGCATGGGCCTGGCCGTCGCCGGTGCCAACAGCCCCAGCGAGTTCTGGGAACTGCGCACCCAGGGCGCCGAACTCTTCATCCCGGTACCGCAGGACCGCTGGGAACGGGCCACGTTCCACTCCCCGGACACCGCCGCCGAGGACAAGTCGTACCAGGACACCTGTGTGTTCATCACGGACTTCGAGCCGGTGCGCGGGTCCGTCGACACGATGGGCGACGCCGGTGACCACGAGCTGACCACCACCTGGCTGCGGCACAGCCTCGTACAGGCGCTCGACGGTGTGCACCGGTCCGGCGACGCCCGGTACGCCTTCCTCGTTGGCTACACCCCCGACGGCAGCCAGCACCTGGAGGAGGCCGGGGTACTCGCCGGCATCGACGACCGGGCCCGCGAGACCGCCGAGGAGCTCGGGCTGAGCGCCCAGGAACGCGAGCGGCTGCTCGGCACCGTGCACGACACCCTGGCCCGGCGCTACTGGCGCGGCGCCCAGGACCCGGCCCGTTTCCTCCCGCACCGCGTGGGCCAGCTGGCGATGGACGGCATCCTGCCCAAGGACACCGAACTGCAGATGGTGGACACCGCCTGCTCGTCGTCCCTGTACGCCGTCGACATCGGCGTCAAGGGGCTGCAGACCGGCAAGCACGACATCGCCGTGTGCGGCGGCGCCTTCGCCCTCGCCCCGCGCGGCACCGTCCTGTTCTCCAAGCTGCAGGGCCTGTCCAAGCGCGGCGCCGTGCACTCCCTGGACGCCAAGGCCGACGGCGTGATCTTCGCGGACGGCGCGGGTGTCGTCGTACTGAAGCGGCTGCGCGACGCCCGCCGTGACGGCGACCGCGTCCTGGGCGTCCTGAAGGAGTTCGGCGCCTCCTCCGACGGCAAGGGCAAGGCGATCTACGCCCCCAACTCCGCCGGCCAGGACCTGGCGGTGCGGGCCGCGCTCGACGGCGACGTCAGCGCCCGCGATGTCGACTGGATCATCGCGCACGCCACCGGCACCCCGGCCGGCGACCTCGCCGAGTTCACCACGCTGCGCGCCCACTTCGGCCAGGACCGCACCGGGTACGTCACCTCGAACAAGTCCCTGATCGGGCACACCGGCTGGGCGGCCGGCGTGGTCTCCGTGATCGAGGCGCTGCTGGCGATGGAGCACGAGACGATCCCGCGCCAGTTCCGCTACTCCTCGCCGCAGCCCGACTTCGCCCTGGACACCACGCGCCTGGAGATACCGAAGGAGCCGGTGCCCTGGCCCGCCGGATCCGAGCGTCCGCGCACCGCCGCGGTCTCCGGCTTCGGCTTCGGCGGCACCAACGCCCATCTGATCGTGCAGGAGGACCGCCCGGACCGGCCCGCCCCGCGCAAGGCGCCCGCCCCGGCCGCCGCGCAGCGCATCGCCGTCGTGGCCTGGTCCGCGCACGTGCCCGGCCTCGACCGGGACGGGGTCAGCGACTGGGTCACCGGCGGCACCGGCCGGCCTCAGGACAGCTTCGGCGCGACGTATCCGCCGCCGCCGTTCCAGAAGGTGCGGATGCCCCCGGCGACCGTACGCACCATCGACCGCTGCCAGTTGATGATCCTGGAGTGCGCCCACGACCTGCGCGGCCGGCTCACCGGCTTCTGGGACGCGAACACCACGTCGGCCGGGGTCTTCGTCGGCAACATGGGCCCGACCCGCGCCGCCATGCTCTTCGCCAACCGCTGCTTCCTCGACGACATCGACAAGACGCTGACCGCGGACCCCGCCACCGCCGGCCTGCCCGGCCTGGACGCGCTCCTGGCGGGCGTGCGGGAACGGGTGCGGGGCCAGATCCCGGCCTCCAACGAGGACTCGTTCCCCGGCATGATGCCGAACATCATCTCGGCGCGCGTCGCCAACCACTTCGACCTCAAGGGCCCCAACATCACGCTCGACGCGGGCCCGGCCTCCGCCCTCGCCGCGATCGAGACCGCCTGCCGCTACCTGCGCACGGGCGAGCTGCGGTTCGCGCTCGCGGGCGGCATCAACGGCAACTCGCTGCCCGAGTACGACACCCTGCTCGACGGGGTGTGCGGGCGCGGCCCGGGCCGGCCGCCGCTGGCCGAGGGTTCCTTCCTGTTCACCCTCACCACGGAGGAGACGGCGCGGGCGGCCGGCCTGGACATCCTGGGCTACGTCGACGAGCTGAGCGTCGGCGGAGAACCGCCGCGTGGCGCCGAACGCATCGACGTCATGCCGGACGCCGCCGGCCCGGGGCGCGCCCACTACCTGGGCGCGGCGGGTGCCCTCGCCGTCCTGGAGGCGCTGCACCGCCCCGCCGGCCGGGTGACCGTCACCTGCGCCCCGGACCCCGGCCTCCCCGCCACCCACCTCACGCTCACCGTCACCGGCGCGCTCGCCCCCGACCCCGCCGGCCCCGCGAACTCCGCGGTCGCAGCCAACCCGGCGCCCCCGGTCCCGGCCACCCCGGCGCCTCCGGCGGAACCTGCGGCCCCCGCGACCTCCGCCGCCTCCGCGACCTCCGCCAACTCCGCGCCTGCCGCCGCACCCGCGTCCCCCGGCCCGGACAGTGGCCCCGAGGCATCCGTCGTCCGGTACGTCCCGCGGCTGACCGAGCTCGCCGACACCACCGGCACCGTGGACCGCGTCCCGTTCCTGCCGCCGGGCGTCGTCGTCCTCACCGACCTGCCGGACCTCGGCGCCAGCCTGCGCCACCTGCCCGAGGACGCCACCGTCCTGTCCACCGCGCCGATCGACCTCACCAAGCCGGGCTGGCACCACCTGCCGAAGGTGACCGAAGAGACCGTGCGGGCCGCGCTCGCCGAGCACCGGGGGCCCGTCCGGCACCTGCGCGTCGTCACCGACCTCGCACGCACCGCGCCCGTGCCCGCGTCGCTGGAGGAAGGGGCCGCCTCCCTCCTCGCCCTGCACGACGCGGCGTACCTGACGCTGCAGCACGCCTACGACGACCTGTCCGCGGCCGGCTCCTCCTTCATCACGCTGCTGACCGGCGCCCTCGACAACGGCGTGCCGCACCCCTTCACCGGCCTGTTCACCGGCCTCGTCAAGTGCGCCCACCTGGAGCTGGCGAACTGCCTCGCCTTCGCGCTGAGCACCGACGCGCGCGGTGTGCGCGGCGCCGCCCTGGCCGCCGAGCGGGAATCCACCGCGACCCGTCTGCTGCCCGCCGTCTTCCTGGACGGGAACCGGCGCCTCGGCTACACCCTCGCCCCGGCGGCCCCCGAGCCCGCCGGCCCGGGCCTGCCCGGTCAGGACGCCGTGGTACTCGCAGTCGGCGGGGCCCGCGGCATCACCGCCGAGGTCGTCAAGGCCCTCGCCGCCCGCTACCGGCCACGGATCTACCTGATCGGCAGCAACCCGCTGGACAGCTACCCGGCCCAGGTCTTCGAGGGCGACGACGAGGCGTTCGCCGCCACCCGGCAGACCTACATACGCAAGCAGCTCGTCGGCGGCGCCGGCCGCAGCGTCGCGCAGATCAACCGGGACTTCGACCGGATGACCGATGCCCGCGCCGCCCGCGCCAACATCCGCGCCATGCAGGAGCACTGCGGCGCCGACCGGGTCACCTATCTCGCCTGCGACGTCCAGGACGCCGACGCCGTACAGGCCGCCGTCGACCGCGTCCTGTCCGAACAGCCCGGCGGAGTCGACCTGTTGATCAACGCGGCGGGCCGCCAGCGCTCCGCGCTCATCAAGGACAAGTCGTTCGCCGAATTCACCTCCATCCGCGACCTGAAGGTGCGCAGCTACCGCAACCTGCGGCGGGCCTTCGCCGGACGTCCGCCGCGCAGCTGGTGCAACTTCGGCTCGCTGCTAGGCTACTTCGGGCAGCTCGGCGAGCCCGACTACGCCGCCGGCAACGACTTCCTCGCCTCGGCCGCGACCTGGGCCCACGCCACGCGCGGCGACGGGGAGTTCACCATCGGCTGGACCCTGTGGGACGGCGTCGGCATGGGCGCGAACGAGCTGACGAAGGCCTACTTCAAACGGGCCGGCTCCTACAGCCACATGCCGGTCGCCGAAGGTGTCGACCACTTCGTGCGGGAGCTGCGGACCGCGCGTACCGCGCCGTCGGTGGTGCACATCGGCGAGGCCGAACAGGCCACCGTCGAACGGTTCTACCCGGGCTATCTCACCGCCGCGCCGCCCGCCGGCGACGGCTGGTCCTACCTGCGCAAGAAGGTGTCCTCGGCCCCCGGCGAGGCCGTCCACGAGTGCGTCTTCGACCTGACCGCCGACAGCTACCTCCGCCACCACCAGGTGCGCGGCGTTCCCACCCTGCCGGGCACGTTCGTCACCGAACTCGCCGCCCAGGCGGCCCGGGAACTGGTGCCGGGCCTGAAGGTCGTCGCCTTCGAGGACCTGGTGTTCCACCACTTCCTGCGGGTGTACGAGACCACGCCGTCCGCCCCGAAGCGGATCGCGGCGAAGGTCGAGACCCGCACTCCCGAGCTGACCACGGTGACGGTCCGTATCACCACCGACGTGCGCTCGCCCGGCGGCGTGCTGCTCGCAGAGGACCGCCCGCACTTCACCGCCCGGGTGCTGCTGGCCGCCGAGCACAGTCCGGCACCGCGCTGGGACGCCTGGGACCCGGCGGGGGAGCAGCCGATCACCGACCCCTACCACGTGCCGGCCTCACCGGTGTCGCTGACCGGACCGTTCGTCTCGACCCGCGACACCCGCCTCAACCCGCTGGGCAAGCGGGCCACGTACCACCTCGACCTCCGCCCGGACGACCCCGCGTTCAGCCGCTTCACGGCCCCCTCGATCCTCCTGGACGGCCTGGCCCGCACCGGCGTCCTGCACCTCGTCGACGGCCGGCTCATCCCGATCGCCGCCCCGCTGTCCATCCGCCGCATCGACCTGTACGAGACCGGCAACGATCTGCAACTGACCGAGCGCTACGGCGAGCTGGACCTCTACGCGACGCCGCCCGCGTTCGACATGACCCAGCCGGCCCCCGACAACCGCTTCGTCGCGGTGGCTCCCGGCGGCCGGGTCGTCCTGCAGATGAAGGACGTCAGCGCCACCGTCATCGGCTATGTCGACGCCGTCACCGGCGCCCTGCACACCCCGGACAAACAGCCGGTGCCCGACCCGGACCCGCGCCGCGACCCGGTGGGAGCGAACGGCCGATGACACCCAAGAAGGAGACCCCCTTGTCGAGCACCGAGGCCGGCACCGGCACGGCCGCGCCGCAGCAGAGCCGCCGGCAGGCACCCGGGCCCGAGGGCAGCGTCCTGTTCGGCGCCCTCAGCAGCTTCAAGAAGGACACCCTCAAGCTGCTGGTGGAACTGCAACGGCAGTTCGGCGGCATCGCCCGGATGAAGATGGGCCCCTACCTGGTCCACCAGATCACCCAGCCGGAACACGTCAAGCACGTCTTGCAGGACAACGCCCGCAACTATGTGCGCGGCCGCTTCTACCGCGGCTTCAACCTGTTCTTCGGCCGGGGCATGCTCACCACCGACGGCCCCGAATGGCGCACCCGCCGCTCCGTCACCCAGCCCTTCTTCAACCGGACCCGGCTGCGGGAGGGCGCGGGCACCATCACCGACACCGTCGAGGAACTGCTCACCCGCTGGGACGAGGCCGCCGCCGAAGGCAAGGACGTCGACATCACCGACGACATGATGTGGCTGGCGATGGGCGTGCTCGGCCGCCTGCTCTACGGCGTCGACCTGCGCGACTACGCCGACCGCCTGATGCCCGCGGTGCGCTTCTCGCTCAAGGCGATGATCCTCACCGGTGAGGTCAAGCAGATGCTGCCGCGCTGGGTGCCGACCCGCTACCAGCGCCAGCTCAAACACCACCAGAGCGTCCTCAACGGCGTCATGGACGAGATCATCGACCTGCACCGGGCCGGCGGCGGCAGCCCCGACAGCGTCGTCACCGCCCTCCTGAACGCCACCCACGCGGTCACCGGCAAGCCGTTCACCCAGACACAGATCAGGGCCGAACTCAAGACGCTCTTCCTCGCCGGTCACGAGACCACCGGCTGCGCCCTGACCTGGACGCTGTACGCCGTCGCCCAGCACGAGAACGTCCGGGCCCGCCTCGACGAGGAACTGCGGCAGGTCCTCGACGGGCGCACCCCGACCGCGGCCGACCTGCCCAGCCTGCCCTACCTGCGGCAGGTGGTGGACGAGTCGCTGCGGATGTACCCGCCGATCTGGCTCTTCCCCCGGGACGCCGTCGAGGACGACGAGATCGGCGGCTACCACGTGCCGGCCGGCACCACCGTCCTCGTCCCCGTCTACGCGGCCCACCACAACGCCGCGGTCTGGGAGAACCCGGAGGCCTTCGACCCGCAGCGGTTCTGCCCCGCCCACCAGCAGAAAACAGCGACGGCCGGGACCGGGGCGACGACGGCCGGGACCGTGACCGGGGCCCGCGCCGCGGGCCGGGACCGCTACGACTACTTCCCCTTCGGCGGCGGCGCCCGCAAGTGCATCGGCATGGACCTGGCCCTCCTGGAGATCCAGCTCGCCGTCGCCATGATCACCCAGCGGTTCCGGCTCCACCTGGTCTCAGGGCACCCCGTCACCCCGGGCGCACTGGTCTCGCTGCGCCCCCTGCCCGAGGTACTGATGCAGATCAAGCCCACGGGCCGGGAAGCGGTCCGGACATGACCGCAGGCCCCGCACCGACCATCCACCCCGCAACACCGGCCGGGACGGGGCCCGCGGTGGCCCCGGTACGCCGCATGCGCTGGCGGCTCGCACCCCAGCCCGCGCTGCCCGAACACACCGCGCCGGCCATCGCCGGCGCCCGTATCGCGGTGCTCGGCGGCACGCCGCGGCTCGCCGCGCGTGTCGCCGCGCGGCTGCGCGAACACGGCGCCCACGTCCTCGTGGACCCCGGACACGGCACGGACTGGCAGATCGCCGGCGGGCTGCCCGACGGGCTCGTCGACCTCACCCTCGCCGAACCCTTCGACCCGGCCCGCACCGGTGCCCACGCACCGGCCCTGCTGCGCACCCTCGCCGCCCTGCGCACCTGTTACGCGCCCTGGGCGGGCGAGACCGCCACCCGCAGGCTCTTCTACCTGGCCGTCACCTACCTCGGCGGCGGCATGGGCTTCGCACCCGAGGACCACACCGGGGGCAGCGGCTCGCAGCCGCTCGGCGGCATCTGGGCGGGCCTCGCCAAGACCCTGCACCGGGAGATCCCCAACTGCAACACCCGCGTCCTGGACACCTCGCTCGACGACAGCGACCTGCTGCCCGACCGGATCTGCCGCGAGCTGTACCGGTGGGGCCTGTTCGAAGTCGGCCACCGCGACGGGCAGCGGCTCACCCTGCGCGCCGAGGCGCAGGACGCCGGGCCGCCCCTGGTCCCGCTCGGCCCCGAGGACCTGGTCCTGGTCTCCGGCGGCGGGCGCGGCATCGGCTGGCGCATCGCCACGGCGCTGGCCCGCACGCACGGCTGCCGCGTAGTGGTCACCGGACGCGGCCCGCTGCCCGACCCGGCGGCCAAGCCCTGGCTGACCGCGCCGGACCAGGACTTCGCCGCCCACGAGCGCGGGCTGTGGGACCTGCGCGCCGAAGGCCGGCCGATCACCGAGATCCGCGCGGCCATCGCCACCGCACGCCGCGAACGCGATCTGCTCGCCCACCTCGCCGCGGCGCACCGCGACGGCCTGCCGATCACCTACGCCACCTGCGACTTCACCGACCCCGACGCGGTCGGCCGGCTGCTCGCCCAGCTCGACGGGCCGCCGACCGCCGTCATCCACAACGCCGGCGTCGACACCCCCGCGCGGTTCCCCAAGAAGACCGACGAGGAGTTCCTGCGCACCGTCGCCACCAAGACCGACGGCTTCCTGCACCTGTTCCAGCGGGTACGCGCGCTGCCGCTGAAGTTCTTCTGCGCGGTCGGCTCCCTCACCGGCCGGCTCGGCGGCATGGTCGGACAGCTCGACTACGGCGCCGCCAACGAAGGACTCGCCCGGCTCGCCCTGTGGGCCGACCAGGTGGCGCCGTTCCCGGTGATGACCCTGTGCTGGCCGACCTGGGACCGGGTCGGCATGGTCGCCAACTTCGAGGCGACGCTACGCTACATGAGCGCCCTCGACGTCGACGAGGGGCTGCGCCTGTGGCTGGCCGAGCTGACCGCGGGCACACGGGGGGAGGTCACCTACGTCGGCCCGTTCGGCAAGGCGCTCGGCCCGCTCCAGGCGGTCGGCTACCCCGCCAGCGAGGACCTGCCCGGCTACCGCGGCCTCGCCCCGGCCATCTTCCACCTCGGTGAGGTGAGCACCCACGCACCGCACCGCGGCCTGACCGCCGGGGTCACCCTCACCACCGCCTACGCCCCCGCCCTCACCGACTTCGAGGTCGACGGCGCCCCCGCGCTGCCCGTCTCGCTGCTCCTGGAGAACGCCCTGTGGTCGGCGGTCTGGCTGCCGCCCGAGGACCTCGCCCCCCTCGTCCCCGACCGCATCGAGGACATCCGGATACACCCCGAGGCGCTCCGCCTCGACGCCGGCACGGCCCCCTTGGAGCGCACCGCGCACGCCCGGTACACCGACGGCGACTGGCACGTCGACATCGTCTACCGCACCGGTGCCGCACCGCCCCGCGAGGCGGCCCGCCTGCGCGTCGTACACCGGCCGGCCCACGCGCCGCCCACCACCGCGCCCGCACAGCCGGCCGGTGTGCCGCGCCCGGCCCAGGGCGCCGCGCACCGGCTGCGCTGGCGCGGCCGGGTACTGCCCGTCGTCCCCTGGCAGGACGCCGGCCCCGGCCGGGTCCTCGCCCACCTCACCGAGGCAGCGGCCAACGACCTCTGGATGCTGCCGCGCTGGCCCGAACAGAGCCTGCCGCTGACGGCACTGGAGAACGTGCTGCACCGCACGTGGGCCACCGACCCCGACGGCCCGGCCGAGCTGCACATCCAGCGCCTCTCCCTGCTGCGCCCGCCCGGCACGGCCCGGCTGTCGGGCGCCCGCCTGGTGGTCGAAGGAGACCCCCGGCGCGGCGACTGGCTCGTGTCCGAACAGGCGTCGGGCGCGCCCGTCCTGCGCGTACACGCACTCCGCTACCCAGGAGACGCACGATGACCGTTCAGCTCACCGATTCCACCGACCGCGGCAACGAACTGTCCATGATGGGTGTCTACACGCCCCGCTACATCGTGGACCCCTACCCGCTCTACCGGCGCGTCCGGGAGGCCGGCCCCGTCCTGTGGGACCCGACGATGGGCGACGAGGGCGCATGGATGGTCACCGGCTACGAGCCCGCGCTCACCGCGCTGCGCGACCCGGTCTTCTCGGCCCGCAGACCCCAGTGGGACCCCGCCACCCACGCCCCCGAACAGGCGTCCCCGCTGCGCGCCCTGTACTCGCAGGTGTTCGTCACCGACGCCCCGGACCACAAGCGGCTGCGCAAACTGATGATGAAGCCGTTCCTGCCGCGCGCCGTGGAGGCGATGCGCGGCGAGATCGAGCGCGGCGCGAGCGCTCTGCTGGACGCGGCGCTGCCGGGCGGCGAGATGGACTTCATGCAGGACTACGCGATGGCGCTGCCCTCCGCCGTGGTCTGCTCGGTCCTCGGCGTACCCGTCGAGGACCGCGAGCGCTTCTGGAAGCGGATCCTCAGCTGGGGCCTGCTCGTCGACGAGGGGCCGCTGAGCAAGGAGCACCCCGACTACCACCTGGCGAGCATCGCCAAATACATGGACTACTTCCGCGAGCAACTGCGCCGCCGCGAGGGCGAGCGCACCGACGACCTGATGCAGACCCTCGCCGACGCCTGGGCGCAAGGGGAGTTCGACAGCGAGGAGGAACTGCTCGGCAACCTCATCTTCATGCTGACGGCCGGCCAGACGACCACCGCGCACCAGATCGGCAACAGCGTCCTCGCCCTGCTCGACCACCCGGACGTGCTGGCCCGGCTCGCCGCCGACCCCTCCCTCGTGCCGTACGCCACCCCCGAACTCATGCGGTACGACAGCTCCGTCCAGCTCACCAAGCGCCGCCCCGTGCGCGATGTGGAGCTCGGCGGGCAGACCGTCCGGGCGGGTGAGGAGATCTACGTGTGGATGGGCGCCGCGCACCGCGACCCGGAGGTCTTCCCCGACCCCGACCGGCTCGACGTGGACCGGCCCCGCAGCCAGAACCTCGCGCTCGGCCACGGCGCCCACTACTGCCTCGGCGGCCAGCTCGGCCAGCTGATCAACGAGGTGGCCGTGGAGCAGTTCGTGCGGCGGGTGCACGACCCGGAGGTGGACCGCTCCGGGATCCACCGCACGGAGACGCCCACGTTCCGCGGCCCGCACTCCATGCCCATGACGTTCACGCGCTAGCCCCCGGCGAGAGGAACCCCGATCATGCCCCAGACCCCCCAGCCGCTGCCGCCGTTCCCCGACACACCACAGCCGCTGCCCGACTTCCCCGGCTACACCACCCTGGACAAGGAGGTGCGCATCGACCGGCTCCCGGTCGAGGGCGCGCTGCCCGAGTGGCTCAGCGGCACCCTGATCCGCAACGGCCCCGCCAAGTTCGAGGTGGGCGACTACCGGCTGACGCACTGGTTCAACGGCATCGGCATGCTGCACGCCTACTCCTTCGGCGAGGGCCAGGTCTCCTACGCCAACAAGTACCTGCGCACCACGGCCTACGACCTGGCGGTCAACAAGGGCCAGCTCTACGGCAAGCAGTTCGGCATCGACCCGTGCCAGGAACTGTTCGGCCGGCACTTCGCCGCCTACTCGCCGAACATCTCCGACAACACCAACGTGAACCTGACCCGCCTCGCCAACCGCTTCTTCGCGTTCAACGAGCAGCCCCTGTACACGGAGTTCGACCCGCGCACCCTCGACACGATCGGCGAGCTGACCTTCGAGGACCAGATCGCCGGCGAGCTGTCCACACCGCACCCGCACTACGACTTCGAGCGCCGGGCCCTGCTCAACTACACGACGGCGATGCGAGAGAAGACCGTCTACAACGTCTACTACACCCCCGAGGACACCCAGCGGCAGACCCGCCTGGCCACCATCGAGACCGGCGAGGACCCGCGCTACATGCACAGCTTCGCCGCCACCGAGAACTACGTGGTGCTGGTGGAGATCCCGGTCGTCATCGACCGCGAGCGGTTCCTGGAACCCGGCAATCCGTTCCTGGAGTGCTTCAGCTGGCAGCCCGAACGCGGCACCCGCTTCCTCGTCGTCGACAAGCGCGAGGGCCGGGTGACGCGGACCTTCGAGGGCCCGGCGTTCTTCGCCTTCCACCACATCAACGCGAGCGAGACGGGCAGCGACCTGCTCATCGACATCGCCGTCACCGAGACCCCGTACGAGAGCGTGCTGGGCCTGGCGCCCTCGCCGGACCAGTTCGACCTCCAGGCCTACGGCTACGCGGCCCGCCGGTTCACCCTGCCGCTGGGCGGCACGTCAAAGACGGCACGCGTGGTGGACCTGACCGACGCCGGCGTGGAGATGCCGCGCATCAACTACCGCGCGCACAACGGCAAGGCGTACCGCTACGCCTACGGCCTCGGCCACTCCCCGCGCAGCCTGCGGGCGATGAACCGGCTGCTGAAGCTGGACGTCGTGGCAGGCACCCACAAGGCCTGGTACGAGAAGGGCAGCTTCCCCAGCGAGGCCGTGTTCGTGGGCCGGCCCGGCGCCACCGCGGAGGACGACGGCGTCGTGCTCTCCGGAGTCCTGGACGCCAAGACCGGCACGTCGTTCCTGCTCGTCCTGGACGCCGCCTCCTTCGAGGAGCTGGGACGGGCCCGCGTGCCCCACCACATCCCGAACGACTTCCACGGCGTCTTCTTCAGCGACCTGCCCCGCCTGAGCGGTTGAGCCGGACGGGCGGACGGCGAACCGTCCCGCCCGGCCGGCCCGGCCCGCGGTCAGGGAGTCCAGGCGCGGTGCAGGAAACGCATCGTGCCCACCGATATCCCGCCGTCCGCGTACAGGGTCTGCCCGGTGACGTAGCGGGCCTCGTCCGAGCCGAGGAAGGCGATCACGCCGGCGATGTCCTCGGCCTCACCGAGCCGGCCGAGCGGCAGGTGCCCGCCGCGCCGCGCCCGCTCGGCGGCGTCGGGCCCGTACAGGTTCGCCGCCCCGTCGGTGTAGATCAGACCGGGACCGACCGCGTTCACCCGGATTCCCGCGTCCGCGTACTCGGCGGCGGCCTGTTCGGTGAGGGCGACGATCGCGGCCTTGGCGGCCGGATAGATGCCGGAGTTCGCACGGGCCGTCCGCGCGAGAAAAGAGGTGACATTCACGATGGCGCCGCCACCGCTCCGGGCGATGACGGGAGCGAACGCCTGGGTGCAGATCAGATTTCCCAGCACATTCGTGTCGAGCACCCTGCGGTAATGCTCGACATCGATCTCGGAAAGCGTACTGAACGTCCAGACCCCGGCATTGTTCACCAGCAGGTCGAGCCGGTCGAGTCCGTCGGCCACCGCCCGTACGGCGGCGGAATCCCGCACGTCGCACACGGCGGCCGTACCCCCGGTCCGGTCCGCCGTCTCCTTCGCACTGGCATCGACGTCCAGGCAGACGACCCGGTATCCGCGCGTGGCGAGCAGCACGGCGGTGGCCCGCCCGATGCCGCGGCCCGCACCCGTGACCAGGGCGGTGGGCGCGGGAACTGCGTTGGTCATGGAATCTCCTCCGGCTTTTCGGGGTGGGAATTCTGCGGGCAGCGTACGCGCCGTCACCTGAAATGCACAAGGTATGAGTGAAAGCTGTGTCATCCGTAATTTCCGCAACGAAGAATCGGTCAGCAATACCAAACGGAATGAGGAACGGAAATGACGGCAGTCGAGCAGTCGGCCGTGGACCGGCTCGCCCCGGCCATCAGCCCTGAGCCGCGCCGCATGCTCATCGGCGGCGCGTGGGTCGACGCCCTGGACGGCGCCACCTTCGACTCGGTGGACCCGGCGACCGAGCGGGTGATCGCCCGGGTGCCCCGGGCCGGTGCCGCGGACGTGGACCGGGCCGTGCGCGCGGCCCGCGCCGCCTTCGAGCCGGGCTCGCCCTGGCGCACCATGTCGCCGTCGCAGCGCGGCCGTCTCATCCACCGCATCGGCGACCTCGTCCTGGAACACGCCGAGGAGCTGGCGCTCATCGAGTCGGTCGACAACGGCAAGCCGCTGACCTACGCGTCGTTCGCGGACATCCCGATGACGGCCGACCTGTTCCACTACATGTCCGGCTGGGCCACCAAGATCGAGGGCAACACCATCCCGTTCTCGTCGGCGGCGCCGGGCAGCTTCCTGTCGTACACGCAGCGCGAACCGGTCGGCGTGGTCGGCCAGATCATCCCGTGGAACTTCCCGGTGATGATGGCGGCCTGGAAGCTGGCGCCGGTCCTCGCCACCGGGTGCACCGTGGTCCTCAAGCCGGCCGAGCAGACACCGCTGGGCGCGCTGCGCCTGGGCGAGCTGATCCAGGAGGCGGGAATCCCGGACGGTGTCGTCAACATCGTGACCGGCTTCGGTGACGCAGGCGCCGCCCTCACCGCCCACCCCGACGTCGACAAGGTCGCCTTCACGGGCTCCACCGAGGTCGGCAAGGAGATCGTGCGCGCCAGCGCGGGCAACCTGAAGAAGCTCACCCTCGAACTCGGCGGGAAGTCACCCGACATCATCTACGCCGACGCCGACCTGGAGCGGGCCGTGGCCGGGGCGGCCGGTGCGATCTTCTTCAACCAGGGCGAGTCCTGCATGGCCGGCTCCCGGCTCTATGTGCAGCGGCCGGTCCTGGAGGACGTCGTCCAGGGACTGGTGGCCGAGGCCGAGAAGATCAAGGTCGGCGTGGGCACCGACCCGGCGACGCAGATGGGCCCGCTGGTCTCGCGGGAGCAGTTCGACCGTGTGATGGGGTACGTGGAGTCCGGCACCGCCGAGGGCGCGGTGCTGCGCACCGGCGGCCGGCGGATCGGCGACACCGGGCACTTCCTCGCGCCGACCATCTTCAGCGGTGTCACCCCGTCCATGAAGGTCGTGTCCGAGGAGATCTTCGGGCCGGTCCTGACCGTGCTGCCCTTCGACGAGCTGGCCGACATCGTCGCCGTCGAGCGCGACAACGTCTACGGCCTGGCCGCCGGGGTCTTCTCGCGGGACGTGGGCACCGCGTTCCGCACGGCCAACGCGATGCGGGCGGGCACGGTCTTCGTCAACACGTGGAACACGCTCGACGCGGCGCTGCCCTTCGGCGGCTACAAGCAGTCCGGCTGGGGCCGCGAGATGGGCCACGCGGTGCTGGAGAACTACCTGGAGACCAAGACGGTCATCGCCGATCTGTCCTGACACCGGCCGGCGGCGCCGGCGGGCGGACAGGACGGCGCCGGCGGCCGGTCCACGGGAACCGGCCGCCGGCGCCCTCATCCGCCGTCGTGCGTCAGGGCGGGGCGCCGCGGGGGGGGGCGCCCCCCGCCCCCCCCCCCCGCCCCCGCCCCCCCCCCCCCCCCCGGGGGGGCCGCTCCAGTGGTGCGGACGCCCGAGCCCCCCCAGGACCAAACACACCTCCCCGCCCCCCCCC
>NZ_JBIROU010000017.1:159854-180894 GCF_044332325.1 Streptomyces sp. NPDC017095 | reverse complement strand
GGCCGGCGGGGGGGGGGGGGGGGGCGGGCCCCCGCGCCCCGGCGCCGCCGCCCCCGGGGCGGGGGGGGGGGGGGGGGGCGGGGCCGGGGGGGGCCCCCCCGGGGCCCCCCCCGCCGGCTCAGGGCTTCAGCTCGGCCACGGTGGCGAGCGTCTTCGGGTCGTCGTTGCGGATCAGCAGCGTGGTGACCAACGACTCGTCCCAGCGCGCCAGTTCGTCGCGCAGTTTCTCCTTGGGACCGACCAGCGACACGTCCTCCACCATCGCGTCCGGTACGGCGGCGATGGCGTCCTTCTTCTGCCCGGACAGGTACAGCTCCTGGATCCTGGCGCACTCCGCCTCGTAGCCGAGCCGGGCCACGACGTCGTTGTGGAAGTTGGCGCCCTTGGCCCCCATGCCGCCCACGTACAGCGCGATCCAGGGCCGCACCGTGTCCCTGGCCCGCTGTACGTCGTCGTCGAGGACGAGCGGGGCGCCCGCGGCGATCTCGAAGCCGGCGCGGGCGCTGCGCTCGGGGGAGCGGCGGGCGAAGCCGGCCTCCAACTGCTCGCGGTGGAAGGCGTCGGCGCGCGGGGAGAACAGGAACGGCAGCCAGCCGTCGGCGATCTCGGCGGCGAGCGCGATGTTCTTGGGCCCCTCCGCGGCCAGGTACAGCGGCACCTCGGGGCGCAGCGGGTGCACGGTGGACTTGAGCGGCTTGCCGAGTCCGGTGCCGGCCGGGTACGGCAGCCGGTAGTGCTCGCCTTCGAAGGCGACCGGGGCGCGGCGCGCGATCACCTGGCGCACGATGTCGAAGTACTCACGGGTCCGGGCCAGCGGCTTCGGGTACGGCTGCCCGTACCAGCCCTCCACCACCTGCGGGCCCGAGGCGCCGAGCCCGAGCACGAACCGGCCGCCGGAGAGGTGGTCGAGCGTGAGCGCGGCCATCGCCGTGGCGGTCGGGGTACGGGCCGACATCTGGACGATGTTCGTGCCGAGCCGCACCCGCGAGGTCTGCCTGCCCCACCAGGCGAGCGGGGTCAGGGCGTCCGAGCCGTACGCCTCGGCGGTCCAGACGGAGTCGAACCCCAGCCGCTCGGCTTCGGCGATCAGCGCCTCGGCTGTCTGCGGCGGGCCCGACGACCAGTAATTCGTCTGGAATCCCAGCTTCATCGGATCTCCCTCGAACTCGTGCGTGCGACGGTACGGGCGAAGTGGTGCCGGTCAGTCCGCGACGCCGGCCGGTCGGTCCGGAAAGGCGGCGAGCACGGAATCGAGCAGCCCGGGGAAACGCTGGTCGAGGTCCTCGCGGCGCAGCCGCACCTGGTGGTTGCGTCCCTCGAGCCGGGTCATGGTGAGGCCGGCCTCGCGCAGGACCTTGAAGTGGTGGGACAGGGTGGACTTCTGGACGCCGATGTCGAACTCCTCGGGGCGACAGGCGTGATATTCACCGTCTGCGAGGACCGAAATGAGCCGCATTCGAATCTCGTCCGAGAGTGCCTTCATGACATTCAGGATCTGGATCTCATCGACGTCGGGCTGAGTGAAGTAGCGAGCCATATTATCACCTCATTGCCTCTCATTGTGCAATGCAATTGTAACAGGTGGATCGAAGTCGAACTATACTGGTGATGGCGGCTCCGTAGAGTGAACCCTTCTAACGCGTCCGTCGCCAGGCGAATCTGACGGTCAGTCACCTCTCTGCCGGGTGCCCCAGCAGGAGTGCGATCCACTTATGTACTTTGGTTCATTGATCCGGGTGCGGTCGTACTGATTGAATTTCCTACCGGGTCCGTTGGGGTCCGCGCTCACTTTGGTCCGGTCCGAAAGGAGCATGCCCCGTGCGTATCAGAAATGACGGCTGGGCCGTGGTCGTCGGGGACGTGGACCGCGCCTGGCGCCTCGAAGGACCGCTCGCCGCGGCGGGCCTGCCCTGGACCGCGATCGAGGAGCCCGACGATCTCACCGGGCTCGCCCGCCCGGCCGGTGCCGAACTCACCGTGCTCGCCCTGCCGCCCACGCACGAGGGCGCCGGGCCCGCGACCCGGCTGCTGCGGGAGACGGCACGGATCGTCGCCGGCCGCCCGCGCACCGCCCGGCCCCGGCTGTGGTGCGTCACCCTCGGCGGGAGCGAGCGCCCGGGCGGCGCCGACTGTGTCACGGCGCGGCTGTGGGACCTCGGCCGGTCGGTGGGCCAGGAGCTGCCCGGCTCCTGGGCCGGCGTGCTCGACCTCGCCCCCGACCCCGCCCTGGACGCCCCCGAACGCGTGGCGCAGTTCCTGGCCGCCGACCGTCCCGCGGGCGGAGTCCTCGCGCCGCGGCGCGACGGCGCGGCGGACCCGGTCACCGTGCGGTGACCTGCCCCCGGACCGGTGAGCGCCGCGCCGTCCCCCGCGCGGGCGGCCACCGGCGCGGCCCCGGACCGCCGCCCGGCGACGCCCGGGGCAGGGGGCCCCGAGGAAACGTGTGACGACCCGAGAAGCCCGGAAGGCCGAGCAGGGAGTGCGCATGACCGTGTGGAGCACCGCCACCCCGGACAGTCCGGCGCCTACGGCCCGGAGCGAACACGCCGACGACTTCCTGCGGGCCCTGCGCGGCCGCGGCGGGCAGGCACCCGGCGCCGCCCGCGTGCCCGCCCCGCCGGACCTCGGCGACGACTTCGACCCCAGGGACCCCGGCACCATCCTGTCCCTCGCCCTGCGGACCCTGCGCGCCCAGCGCGCCCCCGCCTCGCACCGGCCGGCGGAACGGCCCGCCTCCTGACGACGCCGTCCCGCACCGGCGCACCCGGCGCGGACATCCGCCGTCACCCTCCGCTGTCCGCCAGGGCAGACCTGCCTGCCGCGGGCGCCGACGCCGCACGGTGACCCCGGCGCCACCCGCGCCCTGCCGCCCGCTCCGGCTACAGCTCGAACTCGAGGTGTTCCAGATCGGTCAGTTCCACTTCGAGTCCGTGGGCGCGGCGGCCGTTGTCGCGGAAGTAGACCTCGCCCAGGGCCCCGGCCGCGACCCGGCGGAGCTGCTCCTCGGTGGCGCCGCCGTCCTGGGCCTGGAAGAGACGGGCGGCCTGGTCGGGCGGCAGCGCGAGGGTGAGGTGCCGCAGCCGGGCGTCGTCGGTACTGCCCGGGGCGGCGGTGTAGCCGAACCGGGCCCGGACATCGATCATGATGCCCTGGGTGGTGACCGCGGCCTGCTTGGCCCTGGCCCTGACCTGCGGCTGCCAGCGCGCGCGGACCTCGCGTTCGAGCCGGCCGGCGAGTTCCGGGCGGGGCGTTCTGATCTGGTTCTTCACATACCGCTCGACGGTGCGTTGGCTGATGCCGAGCAGCTCGGCCACCCGCCGGGTACTGCGCTGGTGCGCCCGGACCAGATAGCGCATCTGCGCCCCGGCGGACTTGGGGACGGGACGCGTGAACGCGCCCTGCACCGCCTTGCCGAGTTCTTCTCCGATCGCCACCATCGTGCCGTGCCCCCCTATTCCCCGGTGTCCTTGGCGGTGACCTCACCGGTCTTGATGTAGCGGGCCAGGTTGGCGACATGGCCGTCGGCGCCGAGCCGTTCGAGCACCTCCGCGCCCCACAGCACGCTCTGGGTGCCCTCGTGCTTGACCATCCCGGGCGAGACGCCGAGCCGGAAGGACCCGGGCACGGTCTTGCCGTCGGCGTCGTAGGGCAGGACGTCCAGCGGGCCGGGTCCGTCGGCGGCGTACACGGCGCAGTCGGACAGGACCGCGACCGGGTACTGCCCGGTGGCCGCCGCCAGGTTGAGCATCTTGCGGTGCATGTTGATCCGGGCCCGGGAGATGACCGTGGCGCGGATGTCGGGGCGCCAGGTGGGCCGGGCCAGGGCCGGCCAGGGCTGCCCCGGCTTCCAGCCGCCGCCGCGCGCCTTCTCCCGCAGCTTGCCGATGCCGCCCTTGACGGTCATCTTCACGGCGTCCAGGACGACGGCCATCTCGGGGTCACGCTGCCGGCAGCCCTCCATCGCCCTCAGGAACTCGGCCGGCGGCAGCTTCTCGGCGACACCGAGGTCCGCCATGGTGGCGACGTAGGCGTCGCGCAGCCGCTTGTACCAGCCGTCCAGGAACCGGCCGCTCTCGTGGCGCACCCACGCCTCGACGGGGGCAACGTCGTACCCGAGTTCGACGGCGTACGCCACGGTCGGGGTGGCGTACCAGGCCGGCCCCTCGGGGCGTTCGCCGGTCGGAGTGAACGGGCTGGGCAGCAACGCGCCGTCGAGGTCCCGCCACTGCTTGCCGACCTTCACCCGGGACGGATCGACGTGGGAGAGGTCGACCAGCCACGAGCCGGGCAGCGCCGCGTCGAAGACCGGGCCGGTGACGTGCACCGGCGGTGACGCCAGGCCGACGGCCGCGCCGTTCGCGGCCGCGCCGAAGGCGAGGTTCACGTCGAGGCCGACCAGATGGCGCTTCCCGCACTCGGCGTCGGTCAGATCCCGCGCCCAGTCGTAGGCCTCCTCGAACAGCTTCTCGCCGGGACCGCGCACGTGGAAGCGGGGCAGGTGCGCCAGGACGGGGTGCCCGTCGGGTGCCTCGCACGGCGCCGGGTCCACCGGCTCCGTGCCCAGCGACCCGGGGCGGTGCTCGCGGTGCCGCTTGCCGTCGGCGTCCGGCTCGCTCGCACGGGTCGGCGGGTTGAGCGCCGTCATCAGATGCAGCCCCGTCACCGCGGTGGAACCCACCGGCGTCGTCACCCGGCCCGCGTACACACCCAGCACCCGGGCCAGCTCCGCCGGCTCCAGGCGCGCGGCATGCCCCCACGCGCGGTCGTCCAGCGCGCGCCAGGAGGGGATGCACAACTGCACGCAGTTCCGGCGGCCCCCCTGGGCGGGCCGGTAGATCCGCGCCCACGGCCCCAGCCCCCGCTTGGTGAGCCGCCAGTCGGCACGCTCGAGCTGCTTGACGACCTTGTGCCCCTCCGGCAGCCGCCCGGCGAGCCGCTCGGACTCCGACAGCTGCACCGGCAGGCCGTACCGTTCACACGCGGCCTCGGTGAGCACCAGCAGCGGATCGGCGTCCTTGCCCGAACCGTGCAGCCGCTCCGCGCCGAGCCGCGCCTCGGTGAGCGTCCACTCCACCAGCGCGGGCAGCGTCTTGGCCGGCACGTCCAGGATCAGCCCTCCGACTCCGTAGCCGGTCACCTGCTTGTCGGCGTCGGCGTCGAGGACGAGCAGCGGACCGTGCGCGTACGCGCCGCCGGGCGCGGCGGCGCCGTCCGTGGTGGCCCGCGCGGCGGTCTTCCGGGCGGTGCTCTCGGTGCCACGGCGGTGCGGGGCCCGGGGCTGCTGAGCGGTCCGGCGACGTGCCGTAGCGGCCGGAGCGGGATCGGTGGCCGGGGGAGCGGAGGGCGGCTCACCGGTCCCGGCCGTGGCGTCCGGTGCCCCGCCCGCCGACGCCCTCGGCCCGGCCGTGGCTGCCGGCGTCGCAGGGGTCGACATCTCCTGGACTGCGGTGTCCTCCTGCGGCGCACCGGTGCTGTCGGGGGCGGGGTAGAGCCGTGCGAGCTGTTCGAGCAGACGTGCGTACGCCTCCCGTTCCGGGGGTCGCGGCTCGGTCTTGCCCGACTCCCAGCCGCCCACGGTCGCCCGCCGGACGTGCAAGGCGGCGGCCACCTCGTCCAGCGTGAGCGCGTGCGCCTGACGCAGCCGTCTGCGCTCCGCCGGCGGCGGCAGCGGGGAACGGGACGCGACCAGCGCGTCCACCGCGTCGAACAACTCGGACATGCGCACCTCCGCTCCCACTGTACTCCGGCAACCGCTCCCACCGCGTACGTATCGCGTACGTGCCGCGTGCGTCTCGCTGGCGTCGACAGCACCGAGGACGGGTCCCGTGCCGCGCCAAGGGTGGCACGGCTTCGGTGAAAGCCCAGTTCACAGGGGTGGAGTGGTGGCACCACCCGACCGGTACGGGGGCAATCCCCCGATCCGGGACGGTGCCTGGCAGGCTGTCCCGGACCGGCGGGCGTGCCGAGACTCGACGACATGACGATTTCCCCGCAGGCCGCACCCCTGCCCACCGTGTCCGCCGGCCCTTCCCGTGGAGCCGGCAGCGACTTCTCCCGGCTGTCCCGGCGCATCACCGAGGCCGGGCTGATGCGGCGCCGCCCCGTCTATTACGCGGCACGGCTCGGGCTCGTGGTCGCGCTGACGGCGGCGGGCTGGGGCGCCTTCCTCGCGCTCGGGGACACCTGGTGGCAGCTCGCCGTGGCCGCCTTCCTCGCGCTGATGTACGGCCAGACGGCGCTCGTCGCCCACGACCTGGCGCACCGTCAGGTCTTCCGGCGCGGCCGGCCGAGCGGAGTGTGGGGCCGGCTCTTCGGCAACCTGGGCATCGGCATGAGCTACGGCTGGTGGATGAACAAGCACACCCGCCACCACGCCAACCCCAACCACGAGGACCTGGACCCGGACGTCGCCCCGGACATCCTGGTGTGGTCCACCGACCAGGCCCGCGACAGCCGGGGCCTGGCCCGTCTCATCGGCGGCCATCAGGCCTGGCTGTTCTTCCCGCTGCTGACGCTGGAGGGCTTCAACCTGCACGTCTCCAGCCTGCGGGCGCTGCGCTCGCCGTCCATGAAGCACCGCACGCTGGAAGCCGGACTGCTCCTGCTGCACCTCGCCGTCTACCTCTCGGCGCTGTTCCTGGTGCTCCCGCCCGGCAAGGCGGTGGCGTTCCTCGCCGTGCACCAGTGCCTCTTCGGGGTGTACCTGGGCTGCACCTTCGCCCCGAACCACAAGGGCATGCCCACGTTCAGCGGCGACGCGCGGCCCGACTTCCTGCGCCGTCAGGTCCTCACCTCCCGCAACGTCCGCGGCGGCCGGCTCACCGATGTGCTGCTCGGCGGGCTCAACTACCAGATCGAGCACCACCTCTTCCCGAGCATGCCCACCCCGCATCTGCGCCGGGCCCGGATCATCGTGCGCGCGTACTGCGCGGAGATCGGCGTGCCGTACCACGAGACCGGTCTGCTCCGCTCCTACCGCGAGGCCCTCACGCACCTGCACCGGGTGGGCGAACCGATCAGGCGGCAGCGCCGTACGGCTCTCTGACGCGCGGTACGGCCGCAGGTCACGGCATGTGCCGAGCCCCGGCCCCGGCCGGTGTGTAGTGCGCAGGCACCAGGAACGGTGAGCGGCTGGTCCGGGTGCACCAGGCCGGGACGGGTGCGGGGGACGATGCCCGCCGGGACGCCGCGGGGGAGTGTGGGAGGCGCGCGGGATCGCGCGCCTCCCTCTTGCTTGCCTAGTGGTGTCTGGAGTGATCAACACGTGACGACTTCTCACTACCGCGCCGGACGGTGGCCCTTCCGCCGGCGCCGGCGCGCGGGTGGTCCGCCCGCGTCCGAAGCCGCGGCCGGCCCGGTCCGCCTCGGGTGGTTGCCCGTCGGCGCCCTGGGCGTCCTGGCGCTCGCCCTGGGCACCCTCCAGTCGGTGGTGGAGCCCGCGCTCCCGCTGCTACAGGACGAGTTGGGCGTCAGCCCCGGCGAAGGGGCCCTGATCGGCAACGCGTTACTCGTCACCGGCGCGGCCGTCACCCCGGTCGCGGGCAAACTCGGCGACCGCTACGGCGGGAAGCGGGTGCTGGTGCGGCTGGCGGCCGTGGTCTCGGTGGGGGGCCTGCTGGCCGGCCTGGCGCCGAATCTGTCGGTGCTGCTGCTCGGTCAGGTGTTGCAGGGCGCCATGGTGGGCGCGCTGCCCCTCTCCTTCATCCTGGTGCGCAAACACCTCACGCCAGGGAAGTCGCAGGCGGCGATCGGGGTGGTCGTCGCGCTGTTCACGGGCGGCGGCATGGTGGGCGTGCTGGGCGCCGGGCCGATCGCGGAAGGACTGTCCTGGCAGTGGATGTTCGCCCTGCCGACGCTCGCGGTCATCGCGGCGACACTGCTCGTGGCACGCCTGATGCCGCACGATCCGCCGGTCCGGTCGGACGCCGGGATCGACTGGCCCGGCACGCTGCTGCTGAGCGGCACGCTGCTCGCGTTCATGCTCGGGTTGGTGACGGTCACCGGGGACGGCGGGGTGCCGCCGCTCGCGGTCGGCGCCCTCGTGGTGCTCGTGGCCGCCCTCGCCACCGGGTGGGTCCTCGTGGAACGCCGGGCGGCCTCGCCGATGGTCGATCTGCGCATGCTGGCGCAACCCGCGATGTGGAGCGCGTGCGTGCTCACCTTCGTCGTCACCACCAGTTCCGGGATGGTCCTCTTCCTCGTCCCGCAGCTGTTCGCGCTCCCGGCCGACGGGTACGGCTTCGGGGCCGGCACCACCGACATCGGACTGTTCCTGCTGCCCGGCGCCCTCGCCGGTGCGGTGAGCGATTCGGTGGGCGGGGTCGCGGCGCGGCGTTTCGGTCCGCGGGCCGTGGTCATCGCGGGCACCGTCGTCACGGCGGTCACGATGATCACCCTGGCGTCGGTGCACACCGCGCCCTGGCAGCTCGTCCTCGCCAAGGTGCTCACCGCGTTCGCCGCGGGCGCCGGCACCACCGCCCTGCTCGCCGGCACCGCCACGGCCATCGAGACCCAGGACATCGGCATCGCCACCGGCCTGCTCGTGGTCACCCGGGTGATCGGCGTCGCCCTGGGCGCCCAGGTGGCCGGCGCGCTCCTCGACGCCGGGGCCGAGCCGGTCACGGGCCGGCCGGCCGAGTCGGCTTTCGTCACGGGCTTCGCCGTCGCCGGTCTCGTCGCCGCACTCTCCCTGCTCGTTGTCCGGGTCACGAAAAAAGGAGTCCAGGCATGACACGCACCGGCCCGTCGAGGAACGTGAGCACCACCGCGAAGCGCACGGTCCTGATCTCCGGGGCCAGCATCTCCGGACCCGCGCTGGCGTACTGGCTCCACCGGTGCGGATACGCGGTCACCGTGGTCGAGAAGGCGGGCGCCCTACGCGACGGCGGTTACCCGGTCGACATCCGCGGCACCGCCACGGAAGTGGCCCGGCGGATGGGCATCCTGCCGCGACTGCGGGACGCGCACATCGACTCCCGCCGTGTCACCTTCCTCGACGCGGAGGGCGGCGAAGTGGCCTCGCTCACCCCGGGCGCCGTGGCCGGCGGTGTCGAGGGACAGGACCTCGAGGTGCGCCGCGGGGACCTGGCCGCGATCCTCCACGAGGCGGTCCGCGACGACGTGGAGTTCCTGTTCGGCGACTCCATCGACACCCTCGACCAGTGCGGACCAGGGGTCGACATCACCTTCCATAGTGGGCGACGGCGCACGTTCGACCTGGTGACCGGCGCCGACGGGATGCACTCGCCCACCCGGGCGGCCGTGTTCGGCCCGGAAGGACGGTTCCACCGCTACCTCGGGTACTGCTTCGCCCTGTTCACCGTGCCGAACACCTACGGACTCTCCCGCGAGGTCACGATGTGGAACGCCCCCGGGAAGGCCGCGGCGCTGTACGCCGTCGGCGACGACGACGCACTGCACGCCTTCCTGACCTTCCACCGGCCGCGCCCGCCGGTCGACGCCCTGCGGGATCCCAAGGCCCTGCGGGACCTGGTCGCCACGGTCTTCGCGGGCACGGGATGGGTGGTTCCCCGTCTGGTCGACGCCCTGCGCGACGCGGACGACCTGTACTTCGACACGGCCGGCCAGATCCGCATGCCCCACTGGTCCAGCGGCCGCGTCGCGCTCGTCGGCGACGCCGCGTACGCACCCTCGTTCCTCACCGGGCAAGGCTCCAGCCTCGCGCTGGCCGGTTCCTACACGCTCGCCGCCGCCCTGGCCGCGCACCGGGACCACACCGCGGCCTTCGCCGCGTACGAACGCGGCTTCCGCCCCTTCGCGGCCATGAACCAGGCCCTGGTCGACACCGGCGCGGCCACGCTCTTCCCCACCACGCGGCGGGCCCTGGAGCAACGCGACGCCCGGCTGCGCGACCTCGTCACCCTGCCCGCCCCGGCAGCACGACCGGCCCACTCGGCCCTCACGCTGCCCGCCTTCACCCCGACGCCGTGACCTGATGCTCCGGCCGGACTCCTCCGTCACCACGGGCCGACCGCCCGGGCGATGGGGGGTGAGAACTCCTCACGGAACGCGCTCGGAGTTCGGTGCGCGTCATGGGCCTGGAGCCTCATGAGCGTCGACCGCGCCGTTCGATGGATTGGCCGTGCCGGCGCGTTGGACGCGCCGGATCCGGGAGCTTGGGTTCAGCCCGCGGTCGAGCCCTTGGTCAACGCGTCCATGAGGAGGTCGACGAGCCGACGGGCCTGCTCCTTGCTGCCGTGCTGCACGGAATAGGCGATGCCACCCATGAGGAGGAGAACATCGTCGGAGGTGACGTCGGTTCGCAGGCTGCCGTCGTGGGCGCCGGCATCAAGGAGGGTGGCGACGGCGCCGGTAAGGAGTGCGCGGCTGTCGGCGTATGGGTCGACTCCGGAGGCGATGACCGCGCTGAGTGCTGCGGACATGCCGCTCTTGGCCGTGGCGTACTCGAGGAAGTGCTCCATCCAGATGCGAGTGGCCTCGGCGGCCGGATGCCGGGTGAGGAGGTCTGGCGCCTTCTCGCACACGCGGGTGAGTTGGTGTCGGTAGGCGGCGTCGACGAGGGCTTCCCGTGTCGGGAAGTGCCGGTAGAGCGTGCCGACACCGACGCCGGCCTGCTTGGCGATGGCGGCCGGTGCGGTGTCCAGCCCCTGCTCGGCGAAGATCTGCGCGGCGACCTCCAGCAGGCGCTCCCGATTCTGTAGCGCATCGCTCCTGGTCCGGCGAGGGGTGGGGGGCATGCAGGTTCCTCCGGTGCCTGTCTTCGGTTGCATTCCGGAATGTATTCCGTTTAACTCCTAACCGGAATACATTCCGGTAACACTCTACTCCAGGAGACTCCCATGCCGACTCCGTCCGACAAGGCCGTACGCCGATGGTTCATCACCGGAGCCTCCGGCGGCCTGGGCCGCCATCTCACCGGACACGCCCTCCAGCGCGGCGACCGCGTCACGGCCACGGTCCGCCACCCCGCAGCCCTGGAAGACCTGCGTAAGACGTACGGCGACCGGCTGACCGTCGAGATCCTCGATCTCACCCGGCCGACCGACGTCGACCAAGTGGTCGGCAGAACCCTCCAGTCCGGACCGGTGGACATCGTGGTCAACAACGCCGGATACGCAGTCGTGGGCGCCGCCGAGGAGATGACCGTCGAGCAGATCCGCGACCAGATCGAGGTCCTCCTGCTCGCTCCCATGCTGATCACCAGGGCCTTCCTGAAGCCGATGCGCGAGCAGGGCGGAGGCCGAATCATCCAGATCTCCAGCATGGGCGGCCAGATCGCCACCCCCACGCACAGCTCCTATCACGCGGGCAAGTGGGGGCTGGAAGGCTTCACCGAGAGCGTCAGCCGCGAAGTGGCCGACTTCAACATCCACCTCACCCTGGTCGAGCCCGGCGCCACCCGCACCGGCTTCGCCTCGGCCCTGCACTACACCACCGAAACGGCCGCCTACCGTGACAACGCCGTCGGCCGGACGCGGCGTCACCTGGAGGCCGCTGACGACAGCGTCTTCACCGGTGACCCGGCCAAGCTCGCCGCCGCCATCTACGACACCACCCGCCACCCGAACCCGCCCCTGCGCCTCCCTCTCGGTTCCGACACCTACGACGCCGTCCACACCGCACTCACCAGACGTCTCACCGCCCTCGAAACCCAGAGGGACCTTGCCGCATCTGTCGCTTTCACCCACTGACCCGGCCCGCCGGCACGGCATAGCAGAGAACGTCGCCGCAACCACCGCGTCGCGCATCTCACGCCCTTTCCACGACCCAGCGTTGGGTGCCCAGGCCAGAGCCGTGCTCGGTGCCGCGGTGAGCGATCAGCGGTTTCACACCGGGATCCCAGACCAGGCGGCGGTACTTGTCGTGGTCGTAGCCACGGTCGCCCAGCACCGCACTCGGGCGGCACCGAGCCGGCCACGCCTACCGCGCACCGGCGGCACGGCCTGGAGGAGCGGGATCGACTGGGTCCCTCCCGGCAGGCGACCGCACGTCAGGCATCGGCGCCATGGCCGAGTACCGGCCTACGGCACGCCGTCCGTACCGCCGTCGGGGGAGGCGTGGGCCAGGCCGGTCCGGTAGGCGATCACGACGAGCTGCGCCCGGTCGCGGGCCTCCAGCTTCGTCATGGCGCGCTGCACGTGGGCGCGGACGGTGAACGGGCTGAGGAACATCCGCTCGGCGATCTCCTGGTTGGACAGGCCGGTCGCGACCAGCGCCACCATCTCCCGTTCGCGCGGGGTGAGTACGGCGAGCTGCTCGGGGCGGTGCGGCGGGGCTTCCCCGGGTGTGGCCAGGAAACGGGCGACCAGGGAACGGGTGGCGGCGGGGGACAGCAGGGTGTCGCCGGCGGCGATCGTACGCACGGCGTCCGCCAGCTCCGCGGCCCCGATGCCTTTGCCGACGAAGCCGCCGGCCCCCGCGCGCAGCGCCTGGGCGACGTACTCGTCGGTCTCGTACGTCGTGAGGATCAGGACGCGGGTGGCCCGCAGCTCCGGATCCGCGCAGATCCGCGCCGTGGCGGTGAGCCCGTCCACCTCGGGCATGCGGATGTCCATGACGACCACGTCCGGGCGCAGCTCCCGGGCGAGGCTCACCGCCTCCCGGCCGTCGGCGGCCTCGCCGACCACGGTGATGTCGTCGGCGCTGTCGAGGAGCATCCGAAAGGCACCGCGCAGCAGGGCCTGGTCGTCCGCGAGGAGCACCCTGAGCGTCACGGCGCCTCCCCGGCCGGTGCGTTGGTCGTCCGTTCGCCGCCTGTCACCGCGTCCGGCATCCGTCCTCCGGTGGTGGTCGCTCCGCCGGGCCCGCGCGTCGGGTCCTCGGCGGGCGGGAGGGGCAGGTGGGCGGAGACGAGGAAACCGCCTTCCGGGCGCGTGCCCGCGTTCAGGTGCCCCCCGACCGCGGCGGCACGTTCACGCATCCCGATCAGACCGTACCCGGGCGGGCGTTCCGGCACCGTGGGCGCGCTCGGACTCGCGGACGCGTCCGGCGGCGTACGAGAGCCGGTTCCGTCGTCGGTGACGGTGAGGGTCAGGCGATCACGGTTCCAGGCGAGACGCACCCGAGCGTCCCCGGTGCCGGCGTGTTTGGTCACGTTGGTCAGGGCCTCCTGGACGATGCGGTAGGCGGTGAGGTCCACTCCCGGCGGCAGCGGCCGCGGCGTGCCCTCCTGGTGTACCGACACCGTGAGACCCGCGCGGCGGAAGGAGGCGAGCAGCGCGGGAAGCCGGGACAGTCCGGGCGCCGGTTCGGCGGGCGTGGCCGCCTCCCCGCTCTGCCGCAGCAGACCGACCGTGGCCCGCAGTCCGTCGAGCGCGTCGGCGGTCGTCCCGACGAGTTCCTCCAGGCTCTTGCGGGTCTGCTCCGGGCGGGTGTCGAAGAGGTGGGCGGCGACCATGGCCTGCGCGTTGGCCAAGGTGATCTGATGGGCCACCAGGTCGTGCAACTCCCGGGCGATGCGCACCCGTTCCTCGGCCACTCTCCGGCGCGCCTCGCTGTCCCGGCTCTCCTCGGCCCGCCGGGCCCGCTCCTCCACGGCCGCCAGATAGGCCCGCCGGTTCCGCACCGAGTGCCCGAGCACGCCGGCCACCAGCGGGAACGCCGCCACCACTCCCATCCTGCTCGCGTCCTTCCAGGAGAAGTCCCCGGCCAGGGGGACGGAGGCGGCCAGCGCCGCGGAAGCGAGCAACACCGCGCTCACCGCGCGCCGTTCGGTGCGCGCGGCGAGCGCGCAGGAGTAGGCGGTGATCACGGCGGGGGCCACGAGGAGCGGGGTGAGCAGGAGACCCAGGGCCGGCACCAGCACCCCGGCCGCTGTCGTGGCCGCCAGGGCGGCCCGGGGCGCCCGGTGTCGTACGGGCAGCACGGCACAGGACACCACGGCGATGACGTAGGCGGCGGCAGGTGGCGCGGAAAGGGTGTCGTCGACCCGCATCACCCCGCCGAGCAGGCAGAACGCGAACGCCGTCGCCGTGACCGCCGCTTCCCGCCACCACGGCCCGCCGCGTGGCCGCGGGCCACCGCCGCCCGGGTCCGTCATGGCCGGCCCGGTCCCGGCCGGCGCACAGCCGCCACACCGGTGCGTCGAGTCTGGCCGCAACGGCCGTCAGCCGCCCGCCTGTTCAGTGCCTCGTCCTCGTTCTCGCTGTTCGGCAGCACACCGTTCAGGATACGAGGCAGCGATAGACCCGGCGGCCGGGAGCCAGACCCCACACCGATGCCGGTGGCCCAGGCCACGGGTCCGGCTGCGAGGCCGCGCGGCTGGCCAGGGCGAAGGCGCAGGACTCCGGACGAGCGCCGGTCCCGGCACCGGGCGACCGGTCGGCTTGGGCGTCGCAGCGCTGCGGCGCCTGGGTGGTGCGGGTGGTACGGGTTCTCGTGGTCGACGTGTTCCCCGGGGGAACGCAGCTCCGTGCACAGCTGTCCCACGGTGACACCCGGGAACTCCTGGGTCACTGGCCGGCCTCGACGCCTGGGGGACCCGCTGGACGCGGAGGGCGTGGCAGTCCGGGTGTGGCCGTCGCGGAGGCGACACGCGGCACGTGTGCCGGTGGGTGGGATCGCGGGGCCGGGGCCGCAATCCGGCCCACCGGCACTGGGGCCGTCTCGCCGCCCGGCGGTGTGCTGGGCGCTGGTGTCGCAGGGGCTGCCGGGGCCGGGCCGCGGGCCCGGATGCCGTCGGCCCTGTGGTCACGCGCCGCGAGCCGTCGTGCGGAAGGCCGTCGGAGTCGTGCCCGTCCGCTGCCGGAAGAACTTGGTGAAGTCGCTGGCGTCGGCGAAGCCGAGGCGCGCGGCGACGGCGGCGACGGTCAGCGGGCCGTGAGCCAGCTCCCGTCTGGCCTCCAGCGCCACCCGTTCGTCGATGTAGCGCTTCGCCGGCATCCCGGTGGCGGCCTCCGTCGCCCGGGTGAGCGTGCGACGGCTGTAGCCCAGTGCCGCCGCGTAGTCCTCCACCCGGCGGGTGACCGTGAAGTCGCGCTCCACGGCCGCGCGGAAACGGCGGAACGTCTCGTTCGGGGCCGGCCTGCCCGGCTCGGACCCGTACGCCCTCGCCAGGCGCACGACCAGCACCGCCAGCAGATGCCGCAGCACCTGCACATGGGACTCCAGGGGCAGCTCGGCCATGGCCTCGTACTCGTACCGCAAGTGCTCCAGGGCCCGGCGCAGGCCCTCCGCGTCCGGGGCGTCCGGTGTGAGGGGTGCCCGGGCCGGCGCCAGGTCGGCGACCAGGGCGACGGCCGTCTCCGTGTCGGGGAAACCCGCGGGGAAGGCGACCACCAGGCCCTCGGCCGCCGGCAGATCCGCGCCCCAGCGCTGCACCTGCCCGGGGCGGATCCACAGCCAGTCGCCGCCGGACAGTTCGCAGCGGGTGAAGTCCACCGAGACCGTCAGTCGGCTGCCCGGCCGCACGGTGACGAGCTGATGGAAGGCCGGGCGCAACGACGCGTACGGATCGTTGCCGTGCCGGCGGGCGCGCTCGGCCAGTCCCGCCAGCTCGACCAGTTCCAGACCCGGCGGGGAGCCGGCCGTACGCCGCAGGGTGAGGTCCCGGATGACCGTCCGCCGCGCAACCTGTCCGTTTTTCCCCATGGCGAGTCCCGAGTGTACCGCCGTACCCCGTGGCCGGGCTCCTAGCGTGAGGACAGGCGCTCACCACAGTGGTGCACGCGGGAAGGGAGGCCGGTATGAGGCTGGTCGTGGGGATGACGGGAGCCACGGGCGCGGTGTTCGGTGTCCGGTTCCTCCAGGTGCTGGCCGAGCTGCCGGACGTCGAGACCCATCTGGTCCTCAGCCGGTGGGCGCGCACGACGATCGAGCTGGAGACGGGTCTGTCCGTGAGCGAGGTCGGCGACCTGGCCGACGTCGTGCACCGGCCGGAGGACCAGGGGGCCGCCCTCTCCTCCGGGTCGTTCCGCACCGACGGCATGGTGATCGTGCCGTGCTCGATGAAGACCCTCGCCGGAATCCGCGCCGGATACGCGGACAGCCTGGTCGGGCGCGCGGCCGACGTCATACTCAAGGAACGCCGCCCGCTCGTCCTCGTCCCGCGCGAGACACCGCTGAGCGAGATCCATCTGGAGAACATGCTCGCGCTCTCCCGGATGGGCGTGCGGCTGGTGCCGCCCATGCCGGCCTTCTACAACCACCCGCAGTCGGTGGACGACATCGTCGACCACATCGTGGCCCGGATCCTGGACCAGTTCGACCTGCCCGCCCCCGCCGCCAAGAGGTGGGAGGGCATGCGCGCCGCCCGCCTGCTGCGACCGGCTTCCTGACTCCCGATTCCCCCGGCCCCTGACCCTCTCAAGACTTTCGGCTTCCACGGAGCACCCATGGCATATGACGACCTGCGCGGTTTCCTCGGCACACTGGAGAAGGAAGGCCAGCTGCTGCGCATCACCGAAGAAGTCCTCCCCGAACCCGACCTGGCCGCCGCGGCCAACGCGGCCGGCCGCATCGGGGACGGCGCGCCCGCCCTGTGGTTCGACAACGTCAAGGGTTTCACCGACGCCCGTATCGCCCTGAACGTCCACGGCTCCTGGGCCAACCACGCCCTCGCCCTCGGCCTGCCCAAGCACACCCCGGTCAAGGAGCAGGTGGCGGAGTTCGCCCGCCGCTGGGACGCCTTCCCCGTCGCCCCCGAACGGCGCGAGGACGCCCCCTGGCGGGAGAACACGCAGGAGGGCGACGACGTCGACCTCTTCTCGGTCCTTCCCCTGTTCCGTCTCAACGACGGCGACGGCGGCTTCTACCTCGACAAGGCGGCCGTGGTCTCCCGCGACCCCGAGGACCCCGGCCACTTCGGCAAGCAGAACGTCGGGACCTACCGCCTCCAGGTCCTCGACCGGAACCGGCTCGCGATACAGCCTGTCCCCGTGCACGACATCGCACTCCACCTGCGCAAGGCGGAGGAGAAGGGCGAGGACCTCCCCATCGCCATCACCCTCGGCAACGACCCGGTGATGGCCATCGTGGCCGGGATGCCCATGGGATACGACCAGAGCGAGTACGAGATGGCCGGCGCCCTGCGCGGCGCGCCCGCCCCGATCGCCACCGCGCCCCTCACCGGCTTCGACGTGCCCTGGGGTTCCGAGGTCGTCATCGAAGGCGTCATCGAGAGCCGCAAGCGGCAGATCGAGGGCCCCTTCGGCGAGTTCACCGGGCACTACTCCGGCGGCCGCCGCATGCCCGTCGTCCGCATCGACCGCATCTCCTACCGCACGAACCCGGTCTTCGAGTCCCTCTACCTGGGCATGCCGTGGACCGAGTGCGACTACCTGGTCGGCCCCAACACCTGTGTCCCGCTGCTCAAGCAGCTGCGCGCCGAGTTCCCCGAGGTGCAGGCCGTCAACGCCATGTACACGCACGGGCTGCTGGCCGTGATCTCCACCAGGAAGCGGTACGGCGGGTTCGCCAAGGCCGTGGCGATGCGCGCCATGACGACCCCGCACGGCCTCGGCTACATCACCACGGTCATCGTCGTCGACGAGGACGTGGACCCGTTCGACCTGCCGCAGGTCATGTGGGCGATGTCGTCCAAGGTCAACCCGGCCGACGACGTCGTGGTCCTGCCCAACCTCTCCGTGGTGGAGCTGGCACCCGCCGCCCAGCCGGCGGGCCTGACCAGCAAGATGATCATCGATGCCACCACGCCCGTGCATCCCGACGTTCGCGGCAACTTCTCCACGCCCACCAAGGACCTCCCCGAGACGAAGGACTGGGCGGCCCGGCTCCAGCGCCTGCTGTCCGAAGTCCGCGGCTGACACCCCTTTCGACGGCACCCGTCCGGCCCCCGTACCAAGGAAGGCACCCCATGACCGACTGCTGCCCCCGCTGTGCCCACGAGAGCGTCAGGACCCTGCACTCCTCGCCCGTCCCCGGTGTCTGGGACGTCGTGCAGTGCGGGCGCTGCCTGTACACGTGGCGGACCAGCGAGCCCGACCGGCGCACCCGCCGCGCCGCCTACCCGGAGGCGTTCCGGCTGACCCCCGAGGACCTGGCGAACGCCGCCGAGGTACCGACCGTCCCGCCCCTGCGCACGGACAGCCCCCGCCAGGAAACCGGCCGGACGCCCGGCTAGGGTCGGCCAGGCGCCCGACTGGGGCCGGGCTCGCCGCCCCGTCGCTGTGGCCCGGCGCGGAGGTGTGCGCCGACGGGCTACTGGACGGGAAGTCGCGGCGGGGAACTGGGGACAACTGCCCCCGTGCTCGCGGCTGACAGCCGACCGCACTTTGGAGCCCGCCCTAGAACAGGGTCTCGGTCTCCTCGGCGGGTGCCGGGGCCAGCGCGCGGGTGCGGCGGGGGCACGGGGGCCCTGGTTCCTTCCCGAACAGCGCTTGCGTACCGCACTCGTCGGGCACGGCGGGTACCGGCCGGCACACCGCCGCGTCGACCAGTTCGAGCGGGGCGGAGTCGTCGAAGTCGGCGCGCTGCATACGGGTCCAGTCGCGGCCCTGGGGTATGGCGGTCACTGGCGGTCTCCTGTCGGCGCTCGGGGCCGGGACGCCGGCGATGCGCCCCGGCGGCATGCCGGCGTCTGGTTCGGTGCCGTGCGGTGTGTGTCGCAGCGGCGGCCCGCACGGGCGGGGTGCCCATACGGTGACGGTTCCAGTCGCTCTCGTTCTCGTCCTCTTCCGTCCCCCACGGTGGTCGTCACCCGGCGAACCGGCCTGGCCATTCTTCCCTTCGTCTGCCCACATGACGGTGCCGGGTCACTTACGTCACCGGCAACGGTCGGTACGTGGGTGTGCCACTGTCACCAAGGGCGGCCCCGCCTTCCTTCCGCCGGTGTCACAAGTCGCCGATGCCGTGGGACGGTTGACCCGGCGTTCCGGCCCCAGAACGCGCACCCGTCGCCCCCGACCACTCCCCACACCGCACCGGCACCGCCATGATGGGAGCGCTCCCGCACCACACCGCACGTGCAGATCCCCCGACCCCGGAAGGACCGCCCATGCGCACCGCTCCCTCTCTCTCCCGGCGGGCACTGCTCACGGCAGCCGCCGCGAGTGTCACGGCGGGTGTCACCGCCGCCGCTGCCTCCCCGGCGTCCGCCGCCCACCGCCCGCTGCCGTCCGCCGCCTTCGCCGGGTTCCGGACGGTGGGCCGGGTGCAGAAGGCGGCGGACGGCTCGGTGCGCTACAGCTGGCCCGGCATCGCCTTCGAAGGCCGGTTCCGCGGCACCGGCGTCGGGATCGTGCTCGACGACTCCGCCAACGACTACGACGTCCAGATCGACGGCAGGACCGTCAGCACCCTGGTGACACCCGGGCGCACCACGTCCTGGGTCGAGGGCCTGGCCGACGCCGAGCACACCGTGCGGCTCGTCAAGCGGACGGAGTGTCCGTGGGCCGTCGGCCGCTTCGGCGGGTTCGCCGCCGCGAGGGGAGGAAGGATCCTCCCCGCCCCGGCCGCGCGGAGCAGGCAGATCGAGTTCATCGGTGACTCCTTCACCGCCGGGTACGGCAACACCTCGGGCACGCGCGACTGTTCGGCCAACGGAGGAGTCGACCGCAACAGCAACGCGGACCTCGCCTTCGGCGCCCTCACCGCCCGGAAGCTGGACGCGGACTACCAGCAGAACGCGTTCTCCGGCCGCGGCATGGTCCGCAACTACGACGGCGGCGACCCCGGCACCGATTACCGCACCTACTACGACCGGGCCCTGCTGAACGTGGCCGGCGACGTCTGGCACAAGCCGCGCGGCTGGCGGCCGCAGGTCGTCGTCATCGGCCTGGGCATCAACGACTTCTCGACCCCGCTGCACGCGGGCGAGCCGTGGGCCACCCGGAGCGAGCTGGCCGCCGCCTACGCCAGTGCCTACCACGGCTTCCTCGACAAGCTGCGGGCCCGCTACGGAAGCAGGACGTTCCTGGTGGTCAGCGCCACGTCGGTGGCGGGAACCGCCTTCGCCGACACCGCCCGGGACATCGTCGGGGCCCGCAACGCGCGGGGGGACGACCGGGTCGGCTACTGGTACTACGACGATCCCGGCCTGGACCGGCTCGGCTGCGACTGGCACCCCTCGCTCCACGACCACCGGATCATCTCCGGGCTGCTCGACCAGTACCTCGCCACCGTGCCGCTGGACTGGTGACCGGCGTGAGGGTCCGAACCCGATCCGGGGCGGACCGTCCGCCGCGGTACGACACGACGACTGTCCGTCCGTAGAGTCGGCTGGATGTTCAACAGGGGCTTGGTCCGGGCGCGTTCGCCGGTGCGGACGCGCCCGGGACCGGCTGGCTCACGACCGGCGGCGGGCGTGGTAGATCGAGCGGTGGGGGGAGATGCCGTCGCCGTAACCCCGGTCGATGTGTTCCAGGGTGAACCCGGCCCGGTGCAGGGCGGGCGGATTCAGGTGCGACCAGTGCTCGGTCAGGCGGGTCAACTCGCCCCGTTCGGTGCGGAACAGCTTGTCGATCAGCAGGTGAGCCGCTCGTGGCCGCAGCCGCTCCCACTCCTCGACCCGCTGCCCGCCGAGAGCCGGACAGGGTTCGGCCGGCGCCAGCCGCCAGTCGCTCGCTTCGCGCGTGTCGAAGTTGCCGCTGACGTAGATGTGCACCGTGGCGCCCGGTGGCAGTATCCGCGCGGCCTTCCGTAGCGCCAGGTCCCGGTCCGCCGGCGTCGGGAGCAGCCGGAACGTCGAGTACGGCACGACCACCGCGTCGTGGGGCCCGGTCAGCGGCAGCCTGCGCATGTCGGCGCACACCGGATGCAGCCCGGGGGTGCGCGGTATGCGGGCCAGCCGCTCCCGGCTGAGGTCCACGGCCACCACGCTGTGTCCCGGCCGGCAGGCCCCGACCCGGGGGTGCGGCTCCAGGAGCGGTTCACGCCCGCCATCGACCCGGACCGCTCCGCTCCCGGCACCTGGGAAAAGATCGCCGCCGGGTTCGAGCACGCCGCCCGCGCGCCCGGCCCGCGCCCGCACCCGCCGCTCGTCCGCTGACCGACCGAGCCCGCCGCGGCGGCCCGGGGCCCCGGGCCCCCCCGCCCGCCCCCCCCCCCGCGGCCCCCCCCCCCCCCCCCGCCCCCAGCGCCCCCCTCCCGCCCCCGACCCCCC
>NZ_JBIROU010000017.1:0-159844 GCF_044332325.1 Streptomyces sp. NPDC017095 | reverse complement strand
GAGTCTTACCTCCGGCCCGGGTGCGGTCGCCCCGGCCGGCGCCGCCCGCCGGGCCCCACCGCCCGGGGGGGGCGGGCGCCCCCCGGCGCCCCCGGGGGGGGGGGCGGGCCCCGGGGCCCCCGGCGGCCGGCCCCACACGGAGAGGCCGTGCCACCCCCTCATGCCCCCTTCTCCCTCCTCCGGCCCGCTACCCCTCGACACCGCCGCCCGCCGGGTCGTCTACCTTCCTGTTCCCCGCGGCGCGACGCCGCGTGCTCGCCCGCCCCGCCGCCTCACCCGGTTTCGTCGCGGTGCGGCGGCCGGGCGATCCGCCGGGGCCGGGCGGTCACGTCACCAGGCGCAGCGATGACGCCGCGATCCCCACCCGCACGCTCTGTCCCCAGGTCAGCTCCAGGGCGTCGGCCTCCATCCCGTCCCCGAAGACCACCATCCGGTCCGACTCCACGGTCAGCCGCAGCGCTTGCCCCCGCCCCAGTTCGCCCGCGACCCTCGACGTCCCGGTCGCGGGCGACGGCCACGCCTCGCGGACGAACCACAGCAGCCGCGGCTCGCGCGGCGCCGGCAGCGGCACGGTGGCGCCGCGCTCCCGCCACAGGGAGTGGAGCCACCCGGTGGCTCCGGTGCCGGTGCCGACGAGCACCCCGGAGGAGGCCTGGGCCTCGCCCGCGTCCGTCCCGCCGCCGGTGCCCAGGCGGTAGCGGACCGTCTGGTGGCCGGGCGGACCCAGATAGACCTCGTTCAGCGCGAGCAGGCGCTGGGTGTCGTCGGCGACGGCCTCGACCATGGTCAGTTCCTCCACCTGGCCCCCGGCGGCGGTCGCGGCACGCAGCAAGGCGGCCGCGTCGGCGCGGCGGTGCCGGACCAGCACCCCCGGGTTGCGCCCCGGATCGGTGTCGATGCCCACCACCGGCTGCCCGGAGAGGTACTTCGCGGTGTTGGCGACCAGACCGTCCTGGCCGACCACGACCACCACGTCCTCCGGGGCGAACAGGAAGCGGTCCAGATCCGCCCGCTCCACCCGGGAGCTGCGCCAGGTGAGCGGCACCGCCGACGCCACGTCCCGCAGCGCCTGCCGGGTGCGGTCGTGACGGCGGGCCACCTCGTCGATCGAGCGGCCGCGCCCGGCGAGGAAGAACGCGGCCTGCCCGTGCGTCCCGTGCCGGGCGAGCAGTTCCTGGTACTCGGTCCTGCGGTGCACGAGCACCACCCGCGGTGCCAGACTCACACGTCCGCCCGGCCGTCCGGGCGCCCGATCCTGGCGAGGAGCCCGGTGAGCACGTCGGGGGAGAGCGTGACGCTCTCGATCCGCGGCAGGTTCTCCGCCAGCCGGGTCGCCGCCAGGGCGTGCAGCGTGACCGGGTCGGCCTCGCCGTGCACGGCCAGCCAGGCGGCCTGGGCCTCGGCGCGCGCCGCGCCCGTCGTGCGCGCGGCCTCGGCCTCCGCGCGGGCCAGGCGGACCTTGCGGGCCGCTTCGGCCTCGGTGCGCACGCCGTCGGCCGCCGCCTTCTCCTCGGCCTCGCGCCGTGCGTTGGTGCCGCGCTGGTCGACCAACTCCTCCTCGCGACGGGCCAGTTCGATCTGGCTGGCCAGCTCGTTCTCGGCGATGGCGCGCTCGCGTTCGACGGCGACGGCCCGCCGCTCGTAGGTGGCGCGGTCCGCCTCCTGCTGGATCTGCTCGCGGGCCGGGGTGCGCAGCGCGCGCTCCACCTCGGCCTCGGGCCGGATCGCGACCACGCGTACGGCGACCACGTCGATGCCGGTGGCCGGGAGGCGGGGCTCGGCGGCGAGACCGGCGCTGATCCGTTCGCGTACGGAGGCGACGCCGTCCACCAGCGCGACGGCCAGCGGGGTGCGGGCCAGCACGTCCAGCGTGTGCTGCTGCGCGGTCTCGGTGAGGAGGGTGGCGATCTGCTCCAGGGGCGTGCCGCGCCAGCTCCCGCTGTCCGGGTCCACGGAGAAGTCGAGCCGGTTCGCCGCCTCGGCCGGGTCGCTGATCCGGTAGGTCACGGTGGCCTGCACGGTGACGTCCTGGAAGTCGGCCGTACGAGCGTGGAACGCCATGGCCAGTTCCCGGTCGTCGACCGGTACTTCGGAGAGTGCCGCCGACAGTGACCGGTACCAGAAGCTGAGTCCCCGGCCGTCGTGGACCAGCCGGCCACGTGTGTGGTGGCGGATGTGAGCGGTGGGCGCGGAGCGCAGATGGCGCCAACCGAAGCGCCGGGTGATGTCGGCCATGACGGACCCCCTTGATTTCGTCAGGACGACGATAACGAGGAACGGCGATATCGTCAAACAGACGAGAATAGGGAACCGTCCCGGCTGGGACCATGCGTGGGTGAACTACTTCTCGTATCTCGCTCTCGGACCCGGCCATGACGGGCCGCCCGGCCCGGTGCCCCGGCGGGCCGAGCCCGGCCGGTGGCCGAAGCTGGAAGCGGCACTCACCTTGGTCAATCGCGACCTCCTGGCGACCCTGCCGGGTCAGGAGGCGCTGGTGCTGATGGCCGTCCCGCCCTGGGAGCCTTCGCAGGCGCACGGGACCGACGGCGACCAGGTCTACGTGGCGATGCCGGACGGCCGTTGGCACGGCAACCCGGTGAACGCCGTTGACCTGGAGGAGGGCGATCCGGCGGAGCCGTACGAGGCGACCACGGCCCTCGCCGTGGTCGCGGAGGCGGCGCAGGAGACCGTCACCGAACTGCTCCGGCAGGTCTGGCCGGTCTGCCGGGAACACCGGCTCGGTACGCACCCGCGTCCCGCGGGGACCACTGAGGACTGGTACCGCGGTGCGACGGACACGGCCGGTGCACCGGTGTGGTGGTGCCGGGGCGGCCGGGACGGCGCGTGCCACGACGTCGCCCCGGTGGGCGAGCTGGCCGCCGCTCTGCCGGGAAGACAGCGTCGCGCCCTGCGGCGCGCCGAGCGCGGACGAGGCGGCCGCCGATAGTCGCGGCGCCGGACCACCGCGGGCGGTCGGGGCGCAGGACCAAGGACTGCACGATGTCCCGGTGCCGATGAGGCAACCGGCCGCTGCCGGACGGTGCGGACCGGCTGCCCGCGCCGACGGGCTCCCGGCCGGAGCGGCGCGGCCCGACGAAACTCCGGCCGCCGCGACCCCGGCCGCTGGGGTGTCGGCTGCTCGGGCGCAGACCACGGCATCCGCGCCCGCCCGGGACGGCGCCGACCGTGCCGGTCCCTGCCCCGGGCCGCCGTACCGGCCGCTGCCGGACCGTACACCCCCGCCGGTTTTTCCTGTTCACTGGTGCTTCCCGGCAGCGACACGGAAGGCCCGGCTCCCGCCATGGTGTATCGACGTACGGAACGCATGAAGCGGCACGCGCAGACGAAGGAGGAGGCCTTCGTGCGCGCCGCGCACGACCTGGTGGCGCGGGAGGGCTTCGCCGGGGCGAAGGTGGCCGCGGTGGCCAGGGCGTGCGGCGTGAGCGCGGGCTCGCTCTACTCGTACTTCGGCAGCAGGGACGAGTTGCTGGCCCACGTCTTCCGGCGTGCCGCGGGGCGGGAACTGGCCGCCGTGCGCGGTGCGGTGGATGCCGCGCCCGCACATCCCGGCGCCCGGCTCGAGGCGTTCGCCGACACGTTCACGCAACGGGCCCTGCGCGGCCGGCGGCTGGCGTGGTCCCTGCTCTTCGAACCGGTCTCGCCGGTGGTGGAACGCGAACGGCTGGTGTACCGGCGCGAGTACGCGCAGTTGTGCGAGGGCGTCATCCGGGACGGCGTCGCGGCCGGGCTGTTCGCCCCGCAGAACACCGCGGTCGCGGCCAGCGCCGCCATCGGTGCCATCTCCGAGGCGCTGGTCGGCAGGCTCTCGCCGGAGATGTCGCAGAAGCCGGAGGTGCCGGACGAGCAACTGGTCGCGGAGATCCGCGGCTTCTGCCTGCGGGCCCTGGGCTGCGCGCCTTCGTGACGGCGCCGCGTGCTGCGGCGGTCTCGTTGCTTCGGCCCGGTGACCTCCGTAACATGAATTGAACGAGGATTCAGAGCTTGATCTGCGACGGGGGACCCATGCGGCACAGCGAACAAGTGGCGATGATCAAGCGTCTGCTCTCGCTGCGCGAGACGCGCCGTGACGAGAAGATGCTCGACGAAGTCGTCACGATCCCGGTGACCAAGTACACCGACGAGGCGCTCCTGGAGCGGGAGATCGGCTCCGTCTTCACCCGCTATCCGCTGGTCGCGGGACACGCCTCGGCGCTCGGCGAACCCGGTGCCTATCTCACCAGCGACTGGGACCGGTTCCCCTATGTCGTCGTCAGGGGCGAGGACGGCCGGGTCCGCGCCTTCTACAACCAGTGCCGCCACCGCGGAGCCCGCCTCGCCGCCGAGCCGACGGGGACGGTGCAGAACTTCGTCTGCCCGTTCCACGGCTGGGTCTACGGGCTCGACGGCGCCCTGAAGGGCATCACCCGGGCCCATGACTTCCCCGGCGTCAAGACGTGCGACTACGGACTGGTGGAACTGCCCGCGACGGAGGCCGGCGGCCTGATCTGGGTCGGCCGCGAGCCCGGGGGGACGCTCGACATACCGGGCTTCCTCGGGACGTTCTACGCGGATCTGGTGAACTTCGACGTGGCCTCGCTCGTTCGGTACAAGAAGACGAAGGTCGTGAAGGAGGCCAACTGGAAGCTGCTGATCAAGACGTATCTGGAGGGCTACCACGTCCCGTACCTGCACCGGGACACCCTCGCCTTCGCCTTCAAGAAGGGGGTGATCGCGCACGACGAGGACGGGCCGCACATCAGGCTGTCCGCGGCGCGCACCAACATCGGCGAGACGGCCCGGAAACCGGAAGAGGAGTGGCGCATCCTGGACTACGCCTCGGTGTACTACACGCTCTTCCCCAACACCTTCTTCATCCTGCACCCCGACTACGTGTCCATCAACACCTTCTGGCCCCTGGCACCGGACCGCACGATCTGGACCCACGAAATGCTCTACCGTGACGGCGACTTCCCCGGGTCGGCGGGGCAGAGCGCGCTGGCCAAGCGCTTCCGGTTCACCAACGACACGGTCTTCGACCAGGAGGACTTCGCCATCGCCGAGGACGTGCAGCGGCATCTGCCCCACGGAGGCAGTGACCACCACGTCCTGGGACTGGCGGAGGGTCTGCTCGCCATGTTCCAGCAGAGCATCGACGAGCGGCTCACCGGCCCGGACGCGACCACCATCTCCCCCCGAGCAACAGGACGGCACTCATCATGACCACGGACCTCGTCGGTCTCGCCCACAGCATCTTCCAGGCCCAGCCGTTCAGCAGGTTCCTGGGTGCGGAACTCGCCGCCGTGGGACCCGGCTCGGCCGAGATCCGCATCGCCAACCGGCCCGAGATCCAGCAGCAGCACGGCTTCGTGCACGGGGGAGTCCTCAGCTACCTGGCCGACAACGCGCTGACCTTCGCCGGCGGACTCGCTCTCGGCGGCGACGCGCTCACCGCCGAATACAAGATCAACTACCTGCGGCCGGCCGTGGGCGACCTCGTCGTCGCCCGCGCCGAGACGACCGCCACGACCCGGCGCCAGGCCGTGTGCGTGTGCTCGGTCTACGTCGTCTCGGGGGAGAGCGAGGAGGAGCACCTGGTCGCCGTGGCGCAGGGCACGATCATGCGGGCGGGCAAGCACGCGGACTGAGAGACGACAGGGCCGGCCGGGCACCCGGCCGGCCCATGACGCCCGGCGGTGCCGGTCACGGGCCGGTCAGCAGCTGTTCCCGCAGGACGTGCTTCTTCGTCTTGCCGGAGGGCGTACGCGGCAGCGACGGGACCACCACCAGTTCCCGGGGGATCTTGTACTTCGCCAGCCTGGTGGAGAGGAACCCGCGCAACTCCTCCAGCGTCACCGCCGAGTCGGCCTCCACCACGGCGACGACGGTCTCGCCCCACTCCGGGTGCGGCCGCCCGACGACGGCGGCGTCCCGGATCGCCGGGTGCCGTACGATCGCCTCCTCCACCTCGGCCGCGTAGACGTTCTCCCCGCCGGTGATGACGACGTCCTTGATCCGGCCGACGATGAACAGGTAGCCGTCCTCGTCCACCCGGGCGAGATCCCCGGACCGGTACCAGTCGCCCGCGAACGCGCGCTCCGTCGCCTCCGGATCGTCCAGATATCCCAGCATGCGGGTCCCCGACCGCAGCCACAGCTCCCCGGTCTCGCCGGCCCCGGCGTCCAGGCCGTCGTCCCTGACCACGCGGATGTCCACGCCCGGCATCCCGCCCGCCCCGATCGACCCGGCCTTGGCGAGCTGCTCCCGCGGGCGCAGCACGGAACCCACCGGCCCCATCTCGCTCATCCCGTACACCTGGCAGAAGCGGTCCGGGCCGTACGCCGCCTCCAGCGTCCGGACCGTCTCGGCCGCGAGCGGCGCCCCGCCGTAGGCCCACAGGCGCACGCTCGACAGGCCGAACCCGGACAGGTCGGCGCCCGGTGGAAGGGTCTTCAGCGGGGCGAGGTAGGCGATGGGAGCACCGAAGAAGGCCGTGACCCGGTGCTTGCGCACCGCTTCGAGGAAGGCGAGGGGCTGGTACTCCTTCAGCAGGACGACGGTCCCGCCCAGGTAGATCATCGACAGGAACCAGTTGTTCAGGGGCGAGGCGTGCCAGATCGGCATGGCCAGCAGGAACCGGTCGTCACGGCGCAGCCCCGCGGCGGCCGTGGTGTACGCGGGCACGGCGGACAGCCCGCGGTGCGAGTGCAGACAGCCCTTGGGCGTGCCGGTCGTCCCGGAGGTGTACAGCACCTGCGCGACGGCATCGGGCCCGACCTCCACCCCCTCCCACTCCGGCGCCCCGGCGACCAGTGTGTCGAACTCCCCGCCGCCGGTGTCGTCCGTGGTGAGCACCTCGACCTCGGGAGCGCCCTCGCGCATCCGGCCGGCCAGCTCCTGAGCGACGACGGCCGTCCGCAGCCTCGCGTGCCGTGCGAGGTACGCCAGCTCGCCCGGGGTCAGCTTGTGGTTGACCGGCACCAGCGCCGCCCCGGCCCGCCAGATCCCGAACGCGGCCACGGCGAAGGCAGGGGTGTTGTACGTCATCACCCCCACGCGATCCCCGGGCCGCACCCCGCGCTCCCGGAGCACGGCGGCGGCCCGCTTCGACGCCGCGAGCAACTCGGCGTACGTCATCGATCCCAGGTCGGACACGAGGGCCGGCTTCGCACCGCAGCCGCGGGCCGACGCCTCCAGCATCCACGTCAGGTTCACCGAACGGTTCTCCGCATCCTCGTGGGACTGCCGAGCCGGGGTCCCCACGGCTCGGCAAGGATTGAATCATTGTTCAAAACCCGGGGGAAGCTGCCACGACCGCCTTTGCGAGGACGGGGCCGCGGGAGGGCGGAGCGAACGGCCCGGACGCCCGGGACCGGCCGGGCGTACCGGGAAGCGACGGTGCGTCAGGCGCGGTCCCGGCCACCCGGGCCGGCACCGTCTTACGGTTCTCGGATGACCAGGGCCCGGCGCCCGCGCGTGTGACCGGCCTGGCTGTCGATGTGCGCGGCCGCGGCCTCGGCGAGCGGGTACGACTTCTCGACCGGGATGTGGAGCTTGCCCCGTGCGATGAGGCGGGCGGCCTCGGCGAGCGCGTCCGGCACGCTCCCGGCCACACCGGAGAACCGGACACCGAACGTGGGCGCATCGAGATCGGCGATGGAGATCACCTTCCGCGGGTCCCCGGTCAGCTCCACGAGTTCGCGGATCACGCCGGAGCCGGCCAGGTCGAGGGCCGCGTCGACCCGGCCGAGCTGCCGCACCCGCCCGGCCCAGCCCTCGCCGTACGTCGTGGCGAGGGCGCCCAGGCCGCGCAGGTAGTCCTGGTTCGCGGCTCCGGCCGTACCGATCACCGTGATGCCGCGGTCGCGGGCGATCTGCAGCACAGCCGAACCGACTCCGCCGGACGCACCGCTGACCAGCAGCGTCTGCCCGGGCCGCACACCGACCTCACGGAGGACGCGCAGCGCGGTCTCCACCACCGAGGGATACCCGGCGGCCTCTTCGAACGTCAGCCCCTCGGGCATCCGGGCCCAGGCCGACAGTACGGCGAACTCGGCATAGGTGCTGAAGCCCTCGCCGAACACGTGGTCGCCGACCGCGACCCCTTCGACGCCCTCGCCGGCCTCGTCCACCACCCCGGCGGCGTCCACCCCGACTCCGGCGGGCAGCTCGACCGGATGGGCCTTCAGGACCTGCCCTTCACGGAGTCTCCAGTCGACGGGGTTCACGCCCGCCGCCCGCACGGCGATGCGTATGCGGCCGGGGCCCGCATGGGGCTCCTCGGCATCGATGAGGCGCAACACGTCCGGACCGCCGAACTCGGCGTAGCTCACTTTCTTCATGCGGTGGACCGTAGCACTAACGGTTAGGGTTTTGAAACGACTCCAGATTCGAACTCGGTAGTGTTCCGCACCTGATAGTGTCAGCGCATGACCGTGCCGACCGGACGCCGTGAGCGCAAGAAGGCCGCGACCCGCCAGAAGATCGCCGACACCGCCCTGCGGCTCTTCCTGGAGCGCGGGTACGACGCGGTGGGCATCCGTGAAGTGGCCGCCGAGGCCGACGTGGCCGTCACCACGCTCTTCTCCCACTTCGCCTCCAAAGAGGCCCTGGTGTTCGAGCAGGATGAGGACTTCGAGCAACGCCTCACGCGGGCGGTCACCGGCCGGGCGCCGCACGAGCCGCTCATCCCCGCGCTCCGCCACGAGATTCACGCCCTGGTGCGCCATTGCACGGCGGACGGCGCCGCACCGATCTGGCGCATGATCGACGAGTCGCCCGCCCTGCGCGAGTACGAGGAGTCGATGCGGCTGCGCCACGCGGAGACGCTGGCAGCGGCCATCGCCGGCGATCCCGGACTGTCCCGGACGGCGACGGCGAGCCGGGCGATCGCCAGGTTCGTGATCGACGCCTATGCGCTGGCCCGTGAGGCGGCCGACCCGGAAGCCGCGGTGGACGAGGTCTTCCGGATGATCGAGGCGGCCTGGGCCGCCACCCACCCCTCCGGCGACTCCACCGGCGGCACCGCACCGTAGCCGGGCCCTGCCCCACGCCGTCCCGCCGTACCCCGGCCGGCGGAGCCTTGGCGGACGGGGCCCGTCGGTTGCCGGTGGCTCTGCCTCAGCGGTCGGGGCCGCTCCGTTCCCAGGCGATCCCGTAGATCCCGCCGGTGCACTTGGCGGGCATGATGTGCACGCTGTGCGAGGCGTCCAGGACCAGAGGGCGGATGTCCCGCCGTTCCGCGCCGGAGGCCTGCTTGTAGTACCCGAACACGGCCGACGGAAGACGTGCCGGATGGAAGAAGATGTGCAGGAGATACTGCCGCACCGGTACGGCCAGGGTGCGTTCGTGGTGGTCGGAGGGTGTCCAGCGCGGACCGACGTCGAGGGTGTAGCCGACGATCGCGGTGTCTCCACGGCGCAGCGGCCGCCCGAACCCGATGTCGAAGACCGCCGAACCCAGTTCCTGGCGGAACCGCAGCGTCTCCAGACGTCCGCACTGGACGGTCACCTGCACGGAAGGCGTCTCGACGTCGTCGAGGTTGTGATGGGCGGTGAGACGGCCGACCCCGTCCTGCGCGGCGCGCACCACATGGCTGACCGCGTAGCGCGCTATGCAGCCCTGCGCGTCGAGGAACACCGTCTCCTGCACGGAGAGACTGACGAGATGTTCGTTGAAGCGGTAGGCGTCGGCACCCAGCACCATTTCGAGCGGCGCCCCGGGGCTCAGGATGCGTGAGAGGGCCTCGGAGGTCTCGCCCCGCGTGCTCACGGCACGGCCCCGGGGCCGGCGGCTGGCCAGCAGGGTCTGCAATGCGCCGCGCGGCAGACCGAGGATGTGCTCGATCTCCCCGACCGCGCGCAGGGACTGCCGTCGTTCCGGCTGGCTCCTGCCGCGCTGCCAGTGGCTGAGCGTCACCGGACTCACCGAGACACCACGCTCGCCGAGGTGGTGGTGCAGCCGCTGCAACGACAGCCCGCTGGCCTTCAGCGCCGTACGGAACGCCTCGCCGAACGTGCTCGGCGCGGAGGGCTGCCCTCCCGCGGTCCGGTCCGCGGTCCCGTCCGCCGGCCCGGAACCGGTCTCTTCCGCGGCCGGCGGATGGTGCGGCTGGTTCATGGACACTCCCGGAACAGCGGTGCGGGGAAGGTCCGGCAGGGCCGCCGCCGTCGTCGGCCGCGGCCCTGCCGGGGTGGTGCACGGCGCGACCCCCGTGGGGGCGGCGGCGGGCATCCGTGGTGGTGGTGCGCGGCGAGTCCGCCGCGCCGGCGCACCGGTCGGAGCCCGCTGCCCGGGGCCGCGCCCTGCTCGACGCCGTGCCTGGGGAGACCGCGGCGCCGAGGTCCGTCACGGTACGGATCAGGCGGTGTTCAGCTTCAGGCCGTAGTAGCGCAGGGTGTCGTCCAGGGGCTGGAAGTAGGACGTGCCCTGCCCGTAGACGCCGTTGCACTGGTTGTCGGTCTGACCGCCCGAGGTCATACCCTGACCCTGGTTGCCGGAGACCCAGGGGCCGCCGCTGTCCCCGCCCAGATCGCACGTGTCGCTCAGGCCCAGGTTGGTCACCAGCGTCGCGGGCTGGCCGGGATCGGTGTACGTCACCGAGTAGTTGTAGGACTTGATGGAGCCGCAGGTCCAGTGGGAGGTGGCACCGGACTTGCAGACGTCGGAGCCGACCGCGGCGCGCTGGCTGCCCTGGACGGCGATGTTGGCGCCGTTGTTCCAGGTGCCGACCTGGGTGGCGATGGTGGTGCCGGCGTCGACGCTGGCGAGACCCATGTCGATGCTGGTCTGGCCGTGGTGGAAACGGGTGGTGGTGCCCTTGGCGAAGTGGGTGCCGTTGAAGTACAGGTCCGGCAGGGTCTCGACGCAGTGGCCTGCGGTGACCAGCACCTGCTGGCCGGAGGAGGTGCGGGCGCCGAAGCCGACCGAGCAGTAGTGGTTGCCGTAGTCCATCCGGCTGCCGGGGTAGATGCTGCCGGCCGTCGACACGGCCCTGCCCGCGTCGTGCCGCACGGTGACCGCCGAGCCGTGGGACGCGGCCCTCTTCAGGAACGCCTTGGTGCCGGCCGCCGTGGTGTCGCGCACATGGACGACGACCGTGTCCGACACGGGGTCCACACCCCAGCCCTGCACACCGGCGGGTGTGTGGATCTCGGCGTACTTGTCCAGTGCGGTCTTGACCCGGTCCAGTTCGCCCGCGCTGTGCCGGACCAGGCGGGCCCTGAGCCCCGCGGTCTCGACGTGTCGTGCCGTGTCCGGAGCCGTGACGTTCACCGTCAGCCGGCCCTCGCCGTCGAAGAAGGCCCCGCGGGCGTCGACTCCCGGGGACCGCAGACCTTCGAGGGCCGTCTGCTGCCGGGCCTGCGAGTCGAGTCTGCGCACGGCCGCCGAGTCGCTGATGCCGAGGGACGCGGCGAGGGCGTGCACCATCTGCTTCTGGTAACGGCCGTTCGAGGCGGAGGAGGCCGGGGATTCCGCGGCGGTGGCGCCATGAGCCGAGAGGGCACCGGCGGATATGAGCAATGCCGCTGCCGCGGCCCCTGAGACCAGGGTCGAGCGTAGACGTAGCACCTTGTCTCCATTTCCGGACAGCCGCCGACGGCGGCATGTGGGGGGAAGTGCGGATTACGGCCGGGGAGTCGCCGTCGAACCCGCAGGAGAACCTTCCTTGCGTATGCGTGTCCCTGACAAGGTCGAGGAAAGGTGCAAAAATTAACAGAACCGCGGCTAACTGTTTCTGATGGCGCCTCAACAGCGGCGATGCGAGCACCTGCGGAACTTCATCAGGGCGCCGGGGAACCGGATACCAGCGGTGACCAAAAGAGGCGAACCCTGATTCTTGTGGTTGTCCTGAAGAAAACCGCGCCGAATGCCACCAAGGGACCGCCCCGGGTGCCACCGGCGAGATGCGGCGGGCGGGGTCTGCGTCGATCGTGGGAAGGGCCGAAGCATTGCCACCGCGGTAGAGACCGGAGAATGTGATCATGGACAAGTCGCGACTGATCGAAATCACCGCGCGCCGTGCCGCCGAACACCCGGGCGGCCGGCAGTTCGCCGAGCAGGACATCGGCCACGTCCTCGACACGCTCTTCGGCACCACGGAGCACCCCGGCACGATCGCGGAGGCGCTCAGGGACCAGCAGACCGTCGTCCTCGGCAGTTTCGGCAGTTTCCACGCCGACGACGGCACGGCGGCGTTCCGGCCGGGCAAGGCCCTCACCGAGTACCTCCGCGGCGAGACGGGCTGAGCCCGGCACGTACCGCACCCGCTGCGCCGGCACCGCCCGCTCCGTGAGGTGCCGGTCCGCTGGGGCGTGGGCGGCGGGGTGCCGAAGCGGGCGCTGCCGCGCGCCGCTCCGGCGAGGAGACCGGACGGCCCAGCCGGTCAGTTGATGCGCTTGGCGACCACGGAGTTGTCGGGGAACGCCGAGCTGGCGGCACCGTTCCACCGGACGTTGAGCGTCCAGGAGCTGTTCGACAGCGGCGTGGCGAACACCGAGGGCGTCGAGGCCGACGGCGCGAGCCTGCCGGTCGGGTGGCGCCACCCGTCGAAGGTGCGGCCCCCGTCGGAGGAGGTGCTCTCCCATACGTACCCGTCGTTCCCGACGCAGGCGATCATGACCCGCTGCTGCTCCGCGTACCCCGGCTGTCCGGGAGCGACCACGGTGGTCTGATCGCCCAGACGGGCCGCGGTCACACCGGTGGCGCACTCGGCTCCGCCGTTCACCTCCGTCACGTTCGAGACCCCGCCCGTCGTGGGGTCGGAGGTGAGCCGCCAGACGTGGTGGTCGCTTCCCGTGACGAAGCTGCGGTAGACCGAGCGGTAGTACTCCGTGCCGTAGACGGCGATCTGGCCGTCTCCCTCGATGTCCACGTGGTTGGTGCCGAGGACCGCGTGGGTGTCCACCGTCCAGCCCCTGGACGACAGGGTTCCGCTGTAGTTCCGCAGGAAGGTGTAACTGATCTGCCGGTTGGCGTTCGGCGCCTCGATCATGAGGTCACCGGTGGCCGAGCTGACGGTGAGCAGGGGGCTGCCGATCGCCCTCGCGCCCTCGGGCAGCCGGGTCCACGGTGTCCAGAGGTTCGCGGATCCGCTGTTCACCTGGCTGTACCAGATCTCACCGTCCAGGCCCCTGATGACGGCCATCGCGCGGCCCCGCGGGAAGTCGACGATGCGCGGGGGCGAGGTGGTCCGGGTCGCGGCGAAGCCTCCGAGGGGATGCCAGGTGCCGCCGTTGTAGCGGAACCAGACGTTGTTGTCCGTGCCGCGGGCCACGTCGTAGGTGGCGCCGCCGATCGCCACCGAGTACACGGCGGACAGGACTCTGGACTGGCCGCCGTCGAAGCTGACCCACTCCGACTCGGCGGCCTGCGCGGGACTCGCCGTACCGGCCAGCAGCAGGAGGCAGCCCGCCACCCCGGCCATGACGGTGCGCAGGCCACGCAAGGGTGACCTCTGGAAATGTGACATGACGGACCTCTCCGCTGGATTGCCCTGTGCGGGAAAGGGTCACATCACGGTGCCTCCGCCGTTTTCCTCACCGTGCACCGACCGCGTGCCGGCAGCGCACACGGAGCTCGCTCGTCACGTACCGCACCGGCCCTGCGGGCCGCTCGGGTCAGTGACCGGCGCCGGGCTTGCGCCACACCGAGACGTGCTTCGTGGCCTCCTGGGTGAACGGCGTCCCGTCCCAGTCCGCGACGCGGCGTTCCGGTTCGAGCCCGGCGATCCGGGCCATCAGGTCGAGTTCGGCCGGCCAGGCGTACCGGTGCCGGGAGGCCTCACGACGGTAGCGGCCGTCGTCGCCGTCGCGGGTGAAGTGGTGCGAGACGAGGATCTGCCGGACCAGGTCGAAGGTGTCGAAGCCGAGGTGGCGCTCGGAGACGTCGAACGGCACCGCGACCTGGCCGGGCGGCAGGAACCGCAGCGGCGGCAAGCCCAGTTCGACGACGAACCGGCCACCGGGCCGCAGGTGACGTGCGGCGTTGCGGAAGCACTCGACCTGCTCGTCCTGTGTCAGCAGGTTCGAGAGGGTGTTGTAGACGAGGTACACCAGGGCGAACTCGCCCGGGACGACGGTGGTGGCCATGTCGCCGACGGTCACCGGGAGCGTGTCCGCGTCGACCTTGCGCCGCAGGACCGCCGCCATGTGCTCGGACAGCTCGATACCGGCGACCGGCACGCCACGCTCCCGGAGCGGGACGCCCACCCGTCCGGTGCCGATGGCGAACTCCAGCGCCCGGCCGTCCCCGGCCAGCTCGGCGAGGAAGGCGACGGTCGGTCCGAGGACGGCGGCCGAGGACATCCCCGTCTCCTCGGCGTCGTACCGTTCGGCGGTCGCACGGTCCCACAGCTCACTGCTCGTCATATCGGGTCACTGTGCCGGGTGTCGGGCGACGTTGTCGAAGCCTTTGTTTCCGGGCGGGGGAGGGGAGCACGGCGGCTCGGGTTGTGCTCCGTCCGTTCACCTGGACAGGTCGCAGTGTCATGCCGACGATCTTATGAACCCGGGACGCAACGACAGCCGCGGATTCCGTCGTCACCGGAGACCACGCCTGTCCGGTCTCCTGCCGGAGGCCGTTGCTCGCCGGGACCCACAGCGACGTCGCCGCGCCGCTGGCCTCCCCCGCGTGCTGGGGCGGCCGGCTTGCAGACGACTCAAGACAGTGATGTGCGTCGGGGCTCAACTCGGTAATCCGTAGCGGAATGGCGGGTGGATTGGTCCGGGGTTTTTCTCCACCTGGTCGGGTGCGGGACCAATCCGTCCGGTGCGCAGAACCGGATTCCCCCCGTGAGGGACGAAGAGAAGGATCAGCGAGTACGGCCGGGCCGGCAGCGGCTGGCGCTGGGTGCGCTGAGCGGGGTGCTGGCCGGCTTCGCCGCGCTGGCGGTGGCCGAACTGGCCGCCGCGGCGGTGCGTCCGCAGTCCGGTCCGGTCATCGCGGTGGGCGGCGCGTCCATCGACGCCACGCCCGCGCCGGTCAAGGACTGGGCGATCCGCCACTTCGGCACCGACGACAAGCTGGTGCTGCAACTCGGCATCGTGGCCGTGCTCGCCGTGCTGGCTCTGGCACCGGGTGTGCTGGCGCTGCGGTCTCGGCGGGGCGGAGCGGCCGGGGTCCTTCTCTTCGGCCTGGTCGGGGCGCTGGCCGCCGTCGGCCGGCCCGATTCCATCGGCGGCGCCGACGCGTTGCCCTCCGCGGTCGGAGCGCTTGCCGGGGCCCTGCTCCTGTACGTCCTTGTGGGCCGACTGAGCGCGGTGAGGCGGTCATCAGCGCCGGTAGCCGGGTCCGTGACGGAGGAAGCGGGAGACGCGCTGGGTGCGGGCAAGGGATGGGACCGGCGGGGATTCGTCCTGGCGGCCGGTTCCGCCGCGGCGGCTTCCGCTGCGGTGGGGGCGGCCGGCCGGTCCCTGAACGCCTCGCGCGGCCAGGACGCGATCGCCTCCCGTGAGAAGGTCGTGCTGCCCGCGGCCGGGTCACCGGCGCGACCGGTGCCCAAGAGGGCGGTGTCGCGCGTCCCGGGAGCGAGTCCCTTCTTCACCCCGAACGACGACTTCTACCGGGTGGACACCGCCCTCGTGGTGCCCAGAGTGGACGCCACCGCCTGGCGGCTGCGCGTTCACGGCATGGGCGTACGCCGTCCTGCCACCTACTCCTTCGACGACCTGCTGCACAGGGAGCTGATCGAGCGGGACATCACCCTGACCTGTGTCTCCAACGAGGTCGGCGGCCCCTACGTGGGCAACGCCCGCTGGACCGGCGTACGGCTGGCCGACCTGCTCGCCGAATGCGGGGTCGAGCCCCCGTCCCGGGGAGGCCCGGCGGATCAGCTGGTGTCGCGTTCCGTGGACGGCATGACGATCGGCAGCCCGGTCGAGGACGTCATGGACGGCCGGGACGGGATGCTCGCCCTCGGCATGAACGGCGAGCCGCTCCCCTTCGCCCACGGCTTCCCCGTGCGCATGGTCGTCCCCGGCCTGTACGGATTCGTGTCGGCCTGCAAGTGGATCGAGGACATCGAGCTGACCACGTTCGATTCCTACGATCCCTACTGGGTCAAGCGCGGCTGGGCCCGCCGGGCCCCGGTCAAGACCGAGTCGCGGATCGACACTCCCAAGCCCTTCGCCCGGCCCCGGGCCGGCACGGTGATGGTGGCCGGGGTCGCCTGGGCCCCGCACCGGGGCATCGGCGAGGTCGAGGTCCGCATCGACGACGGCCCCTGGCAGGAAGCCCATCTGGCCGCCGAGGACACCCGCGACACCTGGCGCCAGTGGTCGCTTCCCTGGCAGGCCACCCCGGGCGGCCACACCCTCACCGTGCGCGCCACCGACCGCACCGGCGCCGCGCAGACCGGCGAACGCACCCGCACGATCCCCGACGGCGCCAGCGGATGGCACACCGTCGTGGTGACCGTCGAATGATCACCCGGCCCCACAAGGGCCCCCGAGTCCCGTCGAAGGATCACCCGGCTCCCAAGGCCCCTCGAGCCCCTTTCCGAACCGCGAACGCAGCGGCATCACGCCGCACCTTTCCCCAGGAGAACATGATGAACACCCGTATCCGCCGTACCGCCGGTCTCCTCGCCGCGGCCGCCGTACTGCCCCTGGCCCTGACCGCCTGCTCCAACGACACCGGTGACTCGGACAAGTCCGACTCCGCGGACAAGTCATCGGCTACGGCCACGGAGCACAGCGACGGCATGGGCGACTCGACGGCGTCCACGAGCAGCATGGACCAGCCCTTCGGTCCCGCCTGTTCCTCCGTGCCGAAGGACGGTGCCGGCTCCTTCGACGGCATGGCCGAGGACCCGGTCGCCACCGCCGCCTCCCACAACCCCGCACTGTCGACCCTCGTGACGGCGGTGAAGAAGGCCGGGCTGTTGGACACCCTCAACAACGCGCAGGACATCACCGTGTTCGCGCCGACCAACGACGCCTTCAAGAAAATCCCGGAGGACACCCTGGACAAGGTCCTGAACGACAAGGCGATGCTGACGAAGGTCCTCACCTACCACGTCGTAGGCCGGAAGCTCACGCCGGAGAACCTCCAGAACGGCTCCTTCGCCACGCTGGAGAAGTCCAAGGTCACGACCTCCGGCTCGGACGAGACCTACACCGTCAACGACTCCGCCGCGGTCGTCTGCGGCAACGTCAAGACCGCCAACGCCCACGTCTACATCATCGACACCGTCCTGATGCCGAAGAGCTGACACACCGGGGGTCAAGGGCGCGCCGCGTCCGCTCGGTCCCCCGTCGGAGAGCTGGTCCGCGGACCTCAGGGTCTGCGGATCAGCTCTCCCCGCTTGTCGTTCATCCGTCCAGAGGGGGCCGGCACCAGCGGGCCGCGTGGGAGACCGTCCGCCGGCGGGCTCCCACGCGCAGGCGCATGCTCACGCCGGAACGCCCAGCAGCGCCACCGGAGTCGAGGTCGGCTGCTTCGATCCGCCCGCCGGCTCCACCGTGATGCCGACGCCCGAGGCGCCGTCGACCGCTCCCCGCAGGAGAACGGCCTGGCTGCCGCGCCCGGGGTCCATCAGGCCGGCCGCGCGCATCTTCCCGCCGTCCGCGAACCACAGCTGGTACACCTTGCCGTGCGGCGGTGCCGCCATCTCGGACACCACGAACACGGCCCGGTCCCGGCTGGCGGAGACCACCAGCGTGCCCGTACCGCCCGCCACGTCCGCCGAGCGTGACTGGGCATCGGGCGCGGCCAGCACTCCCGCCAGGTCCTGGGCGTGCCGCCGCGCCTGCGCGGCCTCGTGCCGAGCGTCCTGGGCGCGCTCGTACTGCCATACGGCGGTCCCGCCGAACGCGGCAGCGGCGGCCACACTGACGGCCAGCGCCCACCGGACCACGCGGCCTCCCCGCCGCCCGCCACGGCGTACCCGCTCCAGCGGCGCGGCACCGGGCGGCACCTGCCGCACGGTGCTGACCCGCCGCAACACCTGCTCCCGCATGACGGGCCGCGTGCGCACCGTGGAGGCCAGCGCCAGGCGTCCGGCGGTCGCGGTGAACTCGGCGACCTCCTGCGCGCAGGCGTCGCACTCGGCCAAGTGCCGTTCGAAGGCGGTACGTTCCTCACCGCGCAGCGCGTCCACGGCGTAGGCGCCGGTCAGAGCGTGCGGATCGCTCGTGGTCACGCGGTCACCCCCAGGCAGTCGCGGAGCCGGATGAGTCCGTCGCGCAGCCGGGTCTTCACCGTGCCGAGCGGCACCGCCAGCGCCTCGGCGACCTCGCGGTAGGTCAGGCCCCGGTAGTAGGCGAGTGTGACCGACTGGCGCTGCAACTCGGTCAGGGTGCGCAGACAGCGCCGTACCTGCTCCTGCTCCAGCCGCGTCTCGACCTGCTCGGTCACCTCGTCGTAGGCCGGTTGGTGCTGGAGCAGCGCGGCCTTGGTGTCACGGGCCGCGGCGGCTTCCGCCGACCGGACCCGGTCGACCGCCCGCCGATGGGCGAGGGTGAGGATCCAGTTGAGGGCCGTGCCGCGCTCGGGCCGGTAGCGCGGAGCCGTGCGCCACACCTCCACCAGCACCTCCTGCGCCACCTCCTCCGACTGCGCCCGATCCCGCAGTACGGCCCGGGCGACACCGAGGACGGAGCCGGCCACGGCGTCGTAGACCGCGGCGAAAGCCTCCTGATCACCCAGCGCCACCGCGTGGACCAGCTGTTGCAGGTCAGGTTTGGCAGTCGGTTTACCGCCGATATATACAGGTTCCTTCACAATGGCTCTCCCAGAGGCGCGGCGGGGCGAAACAGCCCCGTGTAATCCGGGGCCCCGCGAGCTGCGGATTGGTCGCCCGGCACGCTTCACCTCCGCGGCGCGCCGGCTGGAGAGGACGTGATGGGACGGGGCGAGCAGCCGGCTCGCTCCCCGGCCGCCGTCTCGGACGCGGGTGCCGGCACCGGCGGCTACGCGATCGTGCCGCACCGCTTGGTCCAGCCCGACCAGGCCACCTGCACTGCGATGCCGGCCAGGGTACAGGCCCCCCGCCGGCGATGCCCTTTCACCTGCACGGCGCCGCCGCGTTGCAGCACGAGACCTGCTGCACCAGCAGCACCCGTGTGCCGTCTGGGTGCCGGCCTCGCAGTCGACCACTGTGCAGCACCGCCCACCGCCCTCGCGCTGCACTGTGCAGCGGGATGCAGCAGCGCCTGATGGTCTGGGGCGCTGCACCGGTGCTCGGGAGGCTCCTACGCCTCAACGTACGCGACGATGCTGATCTGTCGAAGGGCCGTGACGTAGTAGATGACGCGGACCCCGTCGACGTAGTCGCGCAGCAGGGGATCGGGCACCGGCGTGCCCAGCTCGGGTCCACCGGGGTCTTCTCGGAGGACCGGGTCAGTGTCAGTCCAGGTCCCCGGTGGCCTGGAGGCGGCGCAGGGCCAGGATCAGATTGCCGCTGCCGAACGTCGCGAGCGCGGCGACGCCCCACAGGGTCGCCGCGACACCGGCCCGGTCCAGGACAACGCCCGCGGCCAGGAAGCCCAGCGGCCCGGCCAGGGTGCTGATCGTGACCACGGCCTGCAACACCTTGGGCCCGAAGCCGTCCGGCAGCCGGGCGGAGAGCAGGCCCATCAGCGGCGCGTTCGCCAGGGGCGCGGCGGCCGATGACAGGCCGACGGCGACGACGAGCACACCGGCCGGCACGGGCACCAGGAGCGTCCACAGGGGCAGAGCGACGCAGACCAGAGCCGTACAGGCGAGTCGTACGGGGGCGATGCGTGCCGCCAGCACATAGGCGGCCACCGAGCCCACCACGCCACCGGCGCCATCGGCGGCGATCAGCAGGCCGCCGACCCTGGCGTCCCCCCCGAACCGGGCGAACGCCAGCACCGGCATGGTGATCATCAGGCTCCGCAGCATCAGCCCGAACACCACGGTGGACAGCATCGCCCGGCTCAGGAACCAGTCGCCGCACAGATGCCGCACCCCCGCCCACAGGCCGCGGGGCCCGGCCGCGGACCCTGCGGCCCCGCCACCCCCTGCCGGGACGCGGCGCAGCAGCAGCAACCCGGAGAAGGCGAACGTGGCCGCGTCCAGCCACACCACCGATGTGGTCCCCACCAGCGGGATCAGCGCGCCCGCGAGCGCCGGTCCGGCGAACGCCGAGCCGTTCTGCACACCTGCCAGCGCGCTGTTGGCGCGGGCCAGAGAGCGGGCGTGCGGGCTCAGCAGTTCCATCGCCAGCACCCGCTGTGCCGCGTGGTACGGAACGGCCAGCGCCCCGAGCGCCGCGACGATCGCCACGAGGACGGCCAGGTTGAGCGCGCCCAGGGTCTGCAGCAGCGGGATCAGCGCCACCACCGGAGCGCGGGCGAGATCGGAGACGACCATGGTCCGGCGGGCGCCCAGGCGCTGGATGACCTCTCCGCCCGCGAAGCCGAGCAGCGCCATGGGCAGCACCTGGGCCGCGAAGACCAGGCCCGCCCGGGTGGCCGAGCCGGTGGTCTCCAGCACCAGCCAGGGCAGCGCGAGCATGGTCATCTGGGTGCCCAACGCCGTTACGGCGCCCGCGACATAGACCGCCGTCAGCGCACGGCTCGGCCTGCCACCCGGTGTGCCGTTCGGCGCTGCGCCGGGTGGGACGGGGGCTGCGCCGGGCCGGGTCTCCGCGATCGTCATCGGGTCGCCCCTTTCTCCTTGGTGGGTCAGGGCCATGTGGTCGCTCCCGCACCCTGTCGCCCACCCACCGTCCGGTGCCAGGGAAGGACCGGCAGCAGCTCACTGCCGGTGCCGCTGCGCTTTCTTCCCTGCCACGCAGCCCGCCAGTCCGGCAGTGTGATGGCCGTCGGAGCCCACCACAGCCAAGGCCACCGGCGGCGGATGCGGACACCAACGAAGGGAGGGACGGCGATGAGCGGCGGTATCGGAACGGCGGTGCACGTCCCGTCCTTCGCCGCCCGCGACGGACGGCGAGCGGTCGAGACCCGGTATGTGGACGGTCTCCCGCAGATCGTGGCCTGGGATCTGACGACGGGTCGGCGCCGCCAGGCGACCACCGCACCGCTGGGTGTGGAGACCGCCGCCATCGAGCCGGACGGCCACGGCCTGTGGTGGTTCGACGCCGCTCCCGGCGGTCAAGGCCGCTGGCTGCGCGGGCCGTTCGAGGGCGGCCACCCGCGCCCGGCGCTCGACGGCGTACCCGCCGGGCGGATGCACGGCCTGGCCTTCGACCCCCGCAGTGGCCTCGCCGCCGTCGGCGTCGGGGTCGCGGACCGCTCGCGGTACTACCTCGGCCGGCCGGGCGAGCGCGCCCGCCTGGTGGCCGAGGAGCCCGGCTATGCGGCAGTGGTAGGCCTGGCCCCCGGCGGCCGGCTGCTGGCCACCGCGGGGTGCCCGGCCGGACCGGCCGCGGTCCGGCTGTGGTCACCGGCCTCCGGCGTCCTCGTGGACGCCATCCCCGGCGCAGCGGGGGACGGCGACGGCGGCGCGGTGTGGGCGCTGGGCTTCCGCCCGGACCTCACCACCGCACGACCGGAACTGCTGCTCGTCCTCGAACGCGCGGGCCGCTACACCCTGGCCTTCTGGCGGCAGGGCGAGGGGATCCGTACGCACGGTCCCGGCTCCGCCCTCGACTTCGATACGGAGATCACCGCCTGCTGGTACGGGCCCGGCCGCACGGCGCTGGTCCAGCAGGACCGGGCGGGACGCAGCCGCCTGCTCCGCGCCGACCTCGACCGCGGTACGACGACGGTGCTTCCCACGCCCGAGGGTACGATCATCGACTTCTCCTGCGCACCCGACCGCACGGTCCACTGCCTGTGGAGCCGCGACGGCGAACCGCCCCGGCCACTGATCTGCCACCCGGAAAGCCAGGAGAGCCCGGAAAGTTCGGAAAGTGCGGAGCACCCGGAACCCCCGGAACGTCCCGACCGCTCCGACCGCTCCGGTCACTCCGGCCGCTCCACGACGGCGTCACGCGGCACGGCGCCCGGCGGAACGACCGGATCCAGGCGCCGCGAGCTGTGGACACGTCGGCCGTACGGGCAGATCCACAGCTTTGTGGCCACCCCGCCCGGCCGCAGGGCGGGCCACCGCCCCTGGCCGACGGTCTTCCTCGTCCACGGCGGGCCCCACACCCACGACCGGGACGCCTATGACGCCCGGACCGAGGCCCTGGTCCGGGCCGGATTCGCCGTGGTGCGCACCAACTACCGCGGCTCGACGGGCTACGGCCCCCGCTGGCGGGACGACTTCGGCCACCGGGTCGGCCTCGCCCAGCTCGAAGACCTCGCCGCGGTGCGCGGCCACCTCATCGACGCGGGAGTCTCGGAGCCGGGCCGTACCGGCCTGTGCGGCTACTCCTGGGGCGGCTATCTGACGCTGCTGGCGATGGGCGTCCAGCCCCGGCTGTGGGACGTGGGGCTGGCCGTCGCCCCGGTGGCCGACTACACGGCGGCGTACCAGGCGACGACGCCGGCGCTGCGGGAGGTCGACGACCGCCTCTTCGGCGGCACCCCCGAGCAGGTGCCACACCGCTATCGCGCGGCCTGCCCGATGACCTATGTGGGCCGCGTACGCGGCCCGCTCTTCCTCGCCGCCTCGGCGGACGACGAGAAGTGCCCTCCGGAACAGATCGAGCGCTATCTCGCCGCGCTGCGGCGCCGCGACGTCCCGCATCGCGTCCGGTGGCTCGGCGGCGGACACGACGTGGGCCGTGATCCAGCCGGACACGCCGCCGCCTGGGCCGCCATGGTGCGCTACGCCGACGACACGCTGCGCGCCTCCCCCAGAACCGCCGACCGCCGCAACAGCGGGCGGACCGGCTCGCACCACCCCGTCCACCACACCGAAGAAAGGTCAACCCCATGAAGCGTCACGGACTGCGCGTCGACCCCATCAGCGCCACCGAGCGGGAGCGCGGGATCATCATTCCGCCGCACACCCAGGCCGCCCTGGACAAGGCGGTCCCGGTCCGGCCGAACGGCCCGGCGCGGTCCTGCACCACCGGCACGAAGAAGAACACGGAGGAGAAGTCGCCGCTGCAGTGAGCCCAAGCAGCGCCGTAGCGGGGTGCCACGCCCGGCACCCCGCCGCGGCGCCGGCCGTACCGGTGAGGACAGGAAAACAGCATGACCACAGCTACGGCAGCGACGGCAGCACCCCGGACGAACAGTCCCCGGCCGGAGAAGCACCGGCCGGACAAGCCCGAGACGACGGAACCGCGCCAGAACCCGCCGACGTTCCTCAGCGACCCGTACCCGACCCTGGCCAGGATGCGGCAATCGGCCCCGGTCTCCGTGCTGCACAGCGACGGCGGCCTGCGGCTGTGGATCATCCCGCGCTACGCCGATGTCCGGGCCGCGCTCTTCGACCGCCGCTTCGCGCAGGATGTGCGGCGCGCCCAGGCCCTGGCCGACAGCCGGGTCGAGGGCGTCAACCTGGGCACCGAGATCACCCATATGCTCAGCAGCGATCCGCCCGACCACACCCGCCTGCGCCGCGTGGTCCAGGCAGCGTTCAGCCGCAAGCGGGTCGAGGCGATGCGGCCGATGGTCGAGCGCATCACCCTCGAACTCCTCGACGGGCTGGACGCGGCAGCCGCGCGCCACACGACCGGCACCACCAACGCCACGGTGGACCTGATACGTGACTTCGCCTTCCCGCTGCCGATCCTCGTCGTCTGCGAACTGCTCGGCTTCCCGCCCGAGGACCGCGACCTCTACCGGAAGTGGTCGACCGCCATCGTCACCCAGGAGGGCGACCACGCGGCGTTCCGGCGAGCCGTCCAGGAGATGGGCTCGTACGTCCTGGCCATCGCCGACCGGCGTATCCGCCGCAATGACCGTCCCGACGATCTGCTCACCGAGCTGCTGGCGGCCCGCGAGCGCGGAGAGCTGACGGACGACGAGATCGTGGGCATGGTCGCCCTGCTGCTGATCGGCGGGCATGAGACCACCGTGAACCTGCTGGGCACCTCCTGCCTCGCGCTGCTGCGCGATCCCGGCCAGGCCGCCTGGCTGCGCGCCGATCCCACCCGGATGCCCGGGGCCGTCGAGGAGTTCCTGCGCTACGACTCTCCCATCTGTATGGCCACCACCCGCTTCACCACCGAGCCGGTGGACGTCGGCGGGGTGGAGATCCCGCAGGACGAGTTCGTGCTGCTGTCCCTCGGCGCGGCCAACCGCGACCCGGCGCGCTTCCAGGACCCCGACCGTCTCATCCTCGACCGCAGGGACGCCGGCCATCTCGCCTTCGGCGGTGGCATCCACCGCTGCCTCGGGGCTCTGCTCGGCAAGCTGGAGACCGAGATCGCGCTCACCGCGCTCCTCGCCCGCTTCCCCGGAACGACCCTGGCCTGCCAGGAGCGCGACCTGCGCTGGCGCAACACGATGATGCTGCGCGGCCTGGAGTCGCTGCCCCTCACCCTGCGCCGCTGACCCCCGCCCCGACCCTGCCGCCCTCACAGCTGCTGCTCACCCTGGTCCGCTCGGACGCCGAGCGGACCAGGTTCGTCGAGTACGCGCGCGGCGGCCGGGTCGACGGGGTGCTGCTGATGTCCGTGCACGCCGAGGACCCGCTGCCCGACATGCTCGCCGACGCCGGGCTGCCCACGGTGCTGCTCGGCCGCCGCTCGGAGGAGGAGCAGGTCACCTACGTCGACGCGGACAACGCGGGCGGTGCGAGGGGAACACCGTCGATCAGCGGTTCGTGGCAGCCCGCCGGAGACGGCCCGGAGCTGTCCGGCGTCGACCTCGCCCGGGTCGCGCTGCACCAGGCCCGCGAAGCCGCCAGGAAGCGGGGCGAGAGCGAGGCTCGCGCCCCGCGCCGCCGCCGGACCCGTGTCGTGCAGCGCAACGGCCGAGAGCCGGCCGGGTTCGCCGCCGTGCTCCAGGGCCTGATGGCCGATCGGGCCTGGGACGTCCCGGCCGCCGGCGGCACCGTACTGGACCGCTGGCCCGACATCGCGGCCGCCACCGCCCGACCACGTGGCTGCCGTCGCCTTCCACCCGGAGACCGGCCAGCTGGACCTGCGCCCCGATTCCCCGGCCTACGCCACACTGCGCACACTTGACTGACTGAACACTCTCCTACATGCTGTCCTCATGCCCAGACCGAGGAGCGACGACAAGCGCGCGGCGATCATGGCCGCGGCCACGCGGATCATCGCTGCTCAGGGACTGGGCGCGGCGACGGCGACGATCGCGAAGGAGGCCGGCGTCTCGAACGGGTCGCTGTTCACCTACTTCAGCACCAAAGCGGATCTGCTGAACCAGCTCTACCTGGAGCTGAAGGGTGAGATGGGGGCAGTCGCATCCGGCGGCCTGCCCGCAGCCGACGCGCGCACCCAGCTGCTGCACGTGTGGTCGCGATGGACGGACTGGGCAACGGCCAATCCCCTGAAGCGCCGCACTCTCGCGCAGCTCCAGGTCTCCGACGAGATCACGGAGTCCACCCACGAGTCCGCGAACCGGACCATGGCAGGCATCGGAGAGATCCTGGAGCGCAGCCGGGCGAACGGCCCGATGCGCGATGTCCCGGCGGCTTTGGTGTTCACGTTGAGCAACGCCTTGGCCGAGGCAACCATCGACTACATCATCGGCGACCCGGACCGCGCCGACGAGCACAAGCAGTCCGGCTTCGACGCACTCTGGCGCATGATCGGCTGACCCGCCCCGGCTCCACTTCCCGGCACTCACGCACGCCCGTTGATGACTGACTAGTCAGATAACCAAGGAGCGTCATGCCCGACAAGCACTACGTCATCACCGGCCCCACCTCCGGCTTCGGCCGCCGCACCGCCCTCGAACTGGCCAAGCACGGCACCGTCGTGCTGGTCGGACGCGACGCCGCCAAGCTGGACGGCGTCCGCAGGAGCATCGAAGGCCGAGGCGGAAAGGCCCTGTCCGTCCTCTGCGACCTCTCGGACCTGACGAGCGTGCGACGCGCCGCCGCTCAGATCATCGAACTCGGCTTCCCGATCACCGGCGTGCTCAACAACGCCGGCATCTTCCCCGCCCGCCCCGGCACGAACGCTCTCGGCTGGGACATCGCCTACGCGACCAACCACATCGGGCCTTTCGCGTTCACCGAGACACTCGTGCCCCACCTCGAAGACGGCGCACAAGTGGTGTTCATCGTCTCGGCCGTCGAGGATCCGGAGCGCAAGCCCGCCACCATGTCCGGTTTCCGCGGCGGCCGGTACATCTCCGCCGAGGCGAGCACCCGTGGCGAGTGGCATCCCGGCGGCTCGAAACTGCCCGGCGGAGACGCCTACGCCACGTCCAAGCAGTGCAACCTGGCAACGGTGCTCGCCTTCGCCCGCGAGACACCCCGGCTGCGGTTCAACGCCATCGAGCCCGGCTTCGCCCCCGGCACGAATCTCGGCCGTGACGCCGGCCTGTTCCTGCGGCTGCTGTCGAAGTACGTGCTCTCGTCACTGGCCCCGCTCATCAAGTACTGGACCAACCCGGGCACCGCCGCTCGCGTGATCACCCGGATACTCACCGACGAATCGGACACCAGCGGCGTCTACTACGACGAGAAAGGGCGTCCCATGCGGGGTTCCGCGCAGGTACACGACCCCGCGTTCAACGCGCGGGTAGTCGCCGAGACCCGGGCGCTGCTGGGGACAGTGCACGGCTGAGGAAGGAGTCGGGGCCGCCTCCTGACGCTACCGGAGCGTGGGTTCAAGCAGCAGTTCGCTCAGTTCCGCCGGCATGGTGATCATGCAGTCGTGCCCGGTCGGCAGTTCCCGTATCCGTGCCGGGGAGCCGTTGGGCTGTGTGGCGGGGACGGGCCGCCGCACGATGCCTTCCGGCTGCGCGCCGACGCAGTGGATGTGCGTGCGCGGAATGGAGCCCACGGCAGGGTTGTCCAGCCGGACCGGTTGCTGCAGGGAGCGCACCGGATGGTCGGAGAGCGTCGCACGCAGCCATGCGACGTCCGCCGGGTCGGTGACGCCGAACAGGCCGAAGGGCGGCGGAAGTTCGGGCAGCGGCGGAATGCGCCAGCCGTCGTCGGACTTGGCGGCGAGATCGATCAGGTTCTGGGTCATGGGCTGCACGTCGACGGCGGTCTCGCCGTGCTCCGGGACCATCGCGTCGAGGTACACCAGGTGCGCGATCCGCTCCGGTACCTCGTTGGCCACGGACGAGACGACCAGCCCCGCGTAGCTGTGGCCCACGAGCACCACCTCGGTCAGGTTCTTCTCGTGGATCAGCCGGACGACGTCCGCGACATGCGTGTCGAGCCCCACCTCGGGACCGAGCAGATGTGCCTTGTCGCCGTAGCCGGTCAGCGAGGGCGCGAACACGCGGTGTCCGGCCGATTCCAGCAGCGGAACCACCCGCTCCCAGCACCGGCCGCTGTGCCAGGCGCCGTGTACCAGCAGAAAAGTCGACATGAGGTTTTTCCTCTTCAGGGCGTGGGGGCGCGCGAGCATGGTGGTTCCTGTTTGCGCCTCGGTACTCTTCGGGAACCGAAATCATCGTGCTGCACCTGCCGCACCTTGATCAATAAGGCACATTTCGGTGCCCCGGTTCTCTGGAGGTAACCATGGGCGGCACAGTGGGCGGGGAGTCGCGGCCGGCACGGTCCGAGGACCCGTGCAAGGCCCGTGAGGTGCTCGGCATCGTCGGCGACAAGTGGTCGCTGCTGGTCGTGCGCCACCTCAGCCAGGGACCGCGCCGCTTCACCGAACTCAAGCGGGCCGTCGACGGGATCAGCCAGCGCATGCTCACCGTCACCCTGCGCAGCCTGGAACGCGACGGAATCCTCACCCGGACCGTCCGCAACGTCATGCCGCCGCACGTCAGTTACGAACTCACTCCGATGGGCAGAACCCTCCGCGAAGCCACCGCGCCCCTGTTGGAGTGGAGCATCGCGCACCTGACGCACATCGACGCCGCCCGCGCCGTGTACGACGCCCGCCCCGACACCTCGCCCGCCTGACCCCGCAGCTCAGACGCCGGACGTACGCTCAGAGCACGTCCGCGCCGGGCGCGTCTGGCGGGTCGCGCAGGATGTCCGCGGTGATGTCCGCGAGCGTCTGGCCGGTGCGGAAGGCTTCGGCCCGCATGACGGCCAGCGCGTCCCCGTGGCTCGACTGCCGGCGCGCGGCCAGCGCCACGACCGCACGTGCGGTGTCGAACCAGTGGGCACGAACGACCGGCTCCGGGTCCCAGGCGGGCGGCCGGGACCCGGTGATGATCACTTCCCGTACCGGCAGGAGCGCGGCTGTCACGGCATCGGCCACGTGGGACGCCCGCTCCAGGCCCTCCTCGTCCAACGCGCGGGGCCGTAGCCCCAGCAGGTCGATCGATCCCAGGACGTAGTCGCCGAAGAAGAGGGGCAGCGCGTACACCGATCGCACCTGCGGCAGTTTCTCGCCCATGGTGGCCCCGAACAGCGGCCAGGGCGTCGGTTCGCCCGCGAGGTCGTCCACCGCCACGGGCTCACCGGTGCGCGCGGCGTTGATACAGGGGCCCTCCAGCACGGTGAACTGGATCTCCTCCAGGCACAGCGCGGCATCGTCCGACGCGGCGAGCAGCTGACGGGAAGGTGTGTCGGTCAACAGCGACACCGTCGCGCCGTCCACCTCCAGCCCGTCGCGGACCGCCGCGCACACCCGGCGCGGGATCTCGTGCAGGGCACCGCCTCGCGCGGCGGAGGCGACGAGCCGCGCCGCGCTGCGGGCGTCCGCGGTCACGAGGCAGCCCGCCGCGCCGGTGGGGAAGCGGCGTGGCCGTGTTCCGGGACACGCCCACGGTACGCACCGGACGGCATCGGACGGCGCGGCTGACGAGAAGTGCCGAGTGACTGACGTAGTGCCATGCGGGGCGGACTACCCGGTCTGCTCGCGTCCACACAAAAGCCGTGACCCGGTCCGGGCTGTGCGCGCCCGGCGCATCCACCGCAGCGGTCGCCGGCCGGGTACGGGCACACCGCGCGTCGGACTGTTCACGGTCTGCTCGCGAGCCCCGGGTCCCGTGCTTCGGCGCCGGTGGGAGGCTGAGCGGTGACGCGTGCCAGTGTCTCCAGCGGCCGGGACAGCACCTCGGAGAAGGCGAGTTCGGCGGCGCCGACCAGGATGGCGTCGCCGCCGAGTTCGCTGACGCGCAGGCGCAGGTCCTCCCGGCAGGCAAGGAGAGCGCTGGTGTTGACGCGGCTGCGTACCTGCGCGGCGGAGGCGAGGAAGACGTCGCGGAGGGTGCCGCCGAAGACGATCACGTCCGGATTGAAGAGGTTGGCGAGGGTGGAGACGCCGATGCCGAGCCAGTCTCCGATGAGGTGCAGCGCCGCACGTGCGCTGACATCACCCCGCTCGGCGGCCGTGACCACGGCCCGCACCGCGTCGGTGCCGGCGACACGGCTGTCGCGGCCCGCGGCTTCCAACAGGGTCCGCTCGCCCGCCTCGGCCTCCAGACAGCCGTAGGCTCCACAGCCGCACCGCCGTCCTTCGCGCGGATTGACCGTGATGTGGCCGACCTCGCCGGCGTAGCCGCGTTCACCGCGCAGGAGTTCACCCTCGACGACGATCCCTGCGCCGATGCCGATCTCACCGTGGAGGTAGATGAGGTTCCGGCTGCCGCTGCCGGCGCCGCGCCTGTGTTCGGCGAGGGCACCGAGGTTGGCCTCGTTCGCGACGAGGACCGGGAGGGGCAGGCGCAGCCTGGCCTCCAGCTCTGCGGCGAAGTCGACGTCCTTCCAGCCCATGTTGGGCGTGAGGGTGACCAGTCCGTCGGGGTGGCGGACGATGCCGCGCACCGCCACGGCCGCGCCGACGCACGAGCTGCCCTCACGCGCCGAGGCGAGCATCTGCTCGGCGTAGTCGGCGAGTATGTCCGCGACCTCCGCGGGGTTCTGCGGGTGTCCCTGCGGCCAGGAGCATTCCCGCCTGTCCAGGAACACCCCACCGAGCCCGATGAGGGCGGCCGCCAGACGCTCCACGCCGACGTCGAAGGCCAGCACGTGCGCGCACGTGGGCTCCGGGCGCACCACCAGCGAGGGACGCCCGGCCCGGCCGGTGTCCTGCGGCAGCTCCTCACGCACGAGGCCGGCTGCCGACAGGTCACTGACCAGGCCGAGGATGGTGCTGCGGTTCAGACCCATCCGGGCGGTGAGGACGGCTCGCGAGGTGGGCCCGTCGAGATGGACGTGGCGCAGCAGGGTGCCGAGGTTGTGCTGGCGGATCTCTTCCTGGGATGGGCCAGCTTTCATCGCGAGACAACCTCAATGTCGAACCGAACGGCGGCGGGACAGTGCGTCCACACCGGCGGCCACCAGCAGCACCGATCCCGTGACAGCGTACTTGACGCCCGAGGAGTAACCCATCAGGCCCATGCCGTTCTGGATCACGGCGACGACCAGGCCGCCCAGGACGGCGTCCACGACGCGTCCCCGGCCGCCGAAGAGGCTCGTACCCCCGATGACGGCGCTGCCGACAGCGAGCAGCAGGACGTTGCTGCCGCCGGTGTTGGGGTCGACGGAGTTCCCTCGGGAAGCGGCGATGATGCCGCCGACGGCCGCCATGGCGGAGCAGATGACGAAGGCGGCGATGCGGATGAACGCGACGTTGATCCCGGCGCGCCGGGCCGCTTCCGGGCTGCCGCCGACGGCGTAGATGTGCAGGCCGAACCCGGTGCGCTGGAGGACGAGCGTGCCGAGCAGGACGAGGGCGCTGATGACCGGCACGACGATCGGCACGCCCTTGAGCGAGTCCACGACGACGTTGCGGCTGCGTTCCTGGTTGAGCAGGAACACGGCCAGCCCGCCGAGTACGGCGATCCCTCCGATCCGCACGGCGAGAAGCACCGGGGGCACGCCCTGCAGACCCCGCTTGCGGCGGTCCCGGCCGCGGCGGAGCTGTACGCCGGCGTAGACGAGGACGCACCCGGCCAGCAGGGCCCAGCCGAAGAGGGGGCTCAGGTTCTTGTTGGCGATGGCGAGGACCGTGGGGTCCTTGATCGAGATGTTGGTGCCTTCCTTGAGCAGGATGAGCACCACGCCCTGGAAGCCGAGGAACGCGGCCAGGGTGACGACGAACGAGGGGATGCCGACCTTGGCCACCAGGCCGCCGATGAGGAATCCGATGGCGACGCCGGTCAGCATGGCGGCGGCCACCGCGCCGTACCAGGGCCATCCCTGGTTGGTCAGCAGGATGGCCAGTACGGCGGCGCAGACGCCGCTGGCGTAACCGGCGGACAGGTCGATCTCGCCGAGGAGGAGGACGAACACGAGTCCCATGGCGATGGCGATGCTGCCCGCGCTCTGCGTCAGGAGATTGGCGAAGTTCAGGTTCGACAGGAAGACCGGGCGCAGGATGGAGAAGAAGGCGCACAGGACGACCAGGCCGCCCACGGCGGGCAGGGCGCCGAGTTCGCCGCCGCGCAGCCGCTCCAGGTAGCCGCGGCCGACGTCGCGCAGGCTGAGTGCGGCGGGCTGTGCGGGGGCGGCGGTGCCGGACTGGTTCTGCTTCTGGGGTGTGACGGCGGCGCTCATACTGCGGCTCCCTTGGCGGAAGTGGTCAGGCCGAGGTCGCCGCTGCGGCCCGAGGTGATCAGTTCGACGACTTGCGCGTGGGTGACGTCCGAGGTCTTCACCTGGGCCGCCATGCGCCCGAGGTACAGGGCGGCTATGCGGTCGGACACCGCGAAGACGTCGTTCATGTTGTGCGAGATGAGCACGACGGCCAGGCCCTTGTCGGCCAGCCGGCGCACCAGTTCCAGCACCTGTGCGGTCTGGGCGACGCCGAGGGCGGCGGTGGGCTCGTCGAGGATGACCAGCTTGCTGTTCCACAGCACGGCCTTGGCGATGGCGACGGTCTGGCGCTGGCCCCCGGAGAGGCTGGAGACCTTCTGACGCAGCGACTTGACCGTGCGGACGGACAGCCCCTTCAGTGTCGCGGCGGCCATCTGCTCCATGGTCGAGTCGTCGAGGACCAGACCGCGGCGCTTCTCGCGCCCCAGGAACATGTTCTGCACGATGTCGAGGTTGTCGCACAGCGCGAGGTCCTGGTAGACGATCTCCACGCCGAGCGCCGCGGCGTCGCGCGGGTTGCGGACCTGGACCGGGTTCCCGTCGAACAGGTACTCCCCGCCGTCGATGGGGTGGATTCCGCCGATGCACTTGACGAGGGTCGATTTGCCGGCGCCGTTGTCGCCGACGAGGGCGGTGACCTCTCCGGGGTACGCGCTGAGGGCGACGTCGTGCAGTACCTGGACCGGACCGAAACTCTTGTCGATTCCGCGCAGTTCGAGAATCGGACTCGATGTCATGGGGGACACTCCTGATAGGGCTGAGCGTGAGCGGGTCCCGTGTCGCGGCAGGCCCGGGACCCGCGGGACGCGGTCGGAGGCGACGGGCTACTTGATGCCGGCCTTGGCGCACAGGGCCGCGTACTTGCCCGTGCACAGCTCGGCCTTGTCGACGTAGCCGTCGTCGACGACGTCCTTGACGTTGTTCTTGAAGATGGCCACCGGCGTCAGGAGCTGTGCCGCCACGTCGCGGTTGCCGTCCGGGTCGTGCACGCGGGCGTTGGTCTTGCCCTTCTTGCCGTGGGCGAGGTCGATCGCGAGGGAGGCCGCCGCGTCGGCCTCCTTCTTGACGGCCTTGTAGACGGTCATGCACTGCTCGCCGGCGAGGACGTTCTGCAGGCCCTGCACGGTGGCGTCCTGGCCGGTGACGGGCACGCGCCCGTTGCGGTGGTTCTTGCGCAGGACGGCGATGGCGGCGTTGGCGAGGCCGTCGTTGGCCGCGAGGACACCGTCGATGTCGGGCCGGCTCGTGTACATCTGCTCGAAGATGGTCCCGGCCTGGCCGCTGTCCCAGTCGGGCACGGACTGGTTCGGTCCCTTGACGAACTCGCCCGAGGCGTACTTGGGGTCGAGGACGCTGTTGTAGCCGTTGGCGAAGAGCGTGGCGTTGTTGTCCGTCGGCGAGCCGTTGAGTTCGGCCACGACGGGCTTCGCCGTCTTCTGGTCGCTCAGGCACTTCACGAGGCCCTGGCCCTGTAGCTTGCCGACGCCGGAGTTGTCGAAGCTGACGTAGTACTGGGCGGAGCCGCCCAGCGTGAGCCGGTCGTAGTCGATGGTGGCCACACCCTGCGACTTGGCCTTGTCGAGGACTGCCTTGCCGGTGCCGCTGTCGAGGTTCACGATGATCAGCACGTTCACGCCGTTGGTGATCATCTGGTCGGCGATGGTCTGGAACGCCTGCTTGTCCCCCTCGGCGTTCTGGATGTCGTAGTCCACCCCGGCCGCCTTGAACGCCGCACCGAGGTACGTCCGGTCTGCGGTCTCCCAGCGGACGGACGACTTGCTGTCGGGGAGGATGACGCCGATCTTCGGCTTGGCGTCGGTCCCGTCGGACCCGGCACTGGCGGAGGAGTTTCCGCAGGCGGTGAGCGCGGTGAGCATGACCGCGGACGCGGAGGCAGCGACGAGGAGGGATCCCTTGCGCATGGCAGGGTCCTTTCGGGATGGGGCGTGCCCGGGGCTGAGCCGGACGTGCGGGGGCGGTGGAGGCGGGATGCGCACCCGGTGTCGGCACCGAGCGGTCTCCGTGAAAGTTGTGGGCGAAAACTTACGTCGCGAAGGACGGTCACGCCAGACTTCGGACAGGCGGCAACGTAACGATCCGGTCACCCCGTAGGGGTGGGGAGCGGAGCGCCGGAGGGGTGGGGCTTCCTGTCGGCAACGTCCTCTGCGCGAGTGCTACTTGGGGGTGTCGGGGAGGGGTGTTCCCGCTCAACCCGCAATCCCCGGGTTCCAGCGGAACTCTCGAGTCATCGGCGTACGCCTCCCGACGGCTTTGTCGCACGCTGCAACAATCTCGCTGGGGCGGGCGAGGAATGGCCACCGTCGTCCTCGGCCGGCCGACATGCCGCCGGCGCCCCGGCTGCCGCGCATACGGCCGCTGCCCCGGCGCCGTCGAGGACGGCGCCGGGGCAGCGGTTTCAACTGCGCATGCCGACCCTCCCGTCGGCCGGTGCGCGGTCGGCCAACGGGAGGGTCGGCGTGATCTCTCACCCGGCGACGCGGCGGAGAGTTCGTACGTGCGAGCGTGCGGGTCAGCCGTCGAGCGCGGTGAGTGCCTGCGCGTACTGGTCGTCGGCGACCGGCTCCAGCCAGGTGGTGCCGTCGCCGCCCGTGTCACCGACGACCATGGCGATGTGCGCCATGAGGTGGGAGTCGGTGGCGCCGTGCCAGTGCTCTTCCCCGGCCGGACACTTCACGGTCTCGCCGGCGCTCACGCGCACGACGTTGCCGTCACGGGTGCCGACCAAGCCGACGCCGTCGGTGATGTAGAGGGTCTGACCGTTGGCGTGGGAGTGCCAGTTGGTGCGGGCGCCCGGCGTGAAGCGGACCAGGGCGGCGGCCAGCCGGGCGGGCTCGGCCGGGGCTTCGATCATGTTGAGGTAGACGTCGCCGGTGAACCGCTCGGCCGGGGCCTTGACCGTCGGCGTGGACGTGATGTGTTCCATGATGATGTGTTCCTCGCTGGTGTGGAAAAGGGGGGATTCGGCGATCAGACGGAGCCGCGCTCTTCGGCGATCTTCTTCAGCTGGCTGACGGCGGTCATGGCGTTGGGCCAGCCCGCATAGAAGGCCAGGTGGGTGAGCGCTTCGGACAGCTCCTCCAGGGTGAGGCCGTTGTCCAGGGCGACGCCGAGGTGGTAGGCCAGCTGCTCACCGCGGTAGAGCGCGGCCAGCGCGCTCACCGTGACCAGGCTCCGGTCCCGCGGTGACAGGCCGGGGCGTTCCCAGACATCGCCGAAGAGGACGTCGTTGGTCACCTCGACCAGCTTGGGAGCGATCGTCTTCAGCTCCTCGGGAGCGGACTGCTGGGGCATGGGGTCTCTCCATTTCTCGTACGGGCGTACGGGCGTACGGGCGTTCGGGCGTCAGCCGGTTTCTGATCTCGGGGTCGGGCTACTGGGCGACGTAGCCGCCGTCGACGGGCAGGGCCACTCCGACGACGAAGCCGGCGCCGGGGCTGCACAGCCACAGGACGGCCTGGGCGACCTCGTCGGCGGTGCCGAGGCGGTTGATGGGCTGGCTCGCCTGGGCGGCTGCGCGGTCGAGCTCTCCCTTGGCGATCATGTCGCTGACCATCGGCGTGTCGATGGTGCCGGGGCAGACGGCATTGACGCGGATGCCGCGCGGGGCGTATTCGAGGGCGGCGCTGGTGGTCAGGCCGATGACCCCGTGCTTGGTGGCGTGGTAGGAGGCGCGGCCGGGAAGGCCGACGAGCCCGCCGAGGGACGAGCAGTTGACGACGGCGCCGCTGCCCTGGACGCGCATGTGGCGCAGCTCGTGCTTCATGCAGGCCCACACTCCGCGCAGGTTGACGGCGTTGACGCGGTCGAACTGGTCGGCGCTTTCCTCGGCGGCGTCGGTGGGCGGGACCTGGATGCCGGCGTTGTTGTAGGCCATGTCGAGGCGGCCGAAGGTGTCGACGGTGCGATCGACGGCGGCGGCGACCTGCTGCTCGTCGGTGACGTCGCAGACCAGGGCGAGGGCTCGGTGTCCGGCGTCGGTGAGTTCTCGGGCGGCCTGGTGCACGGCGGCTTCGTCGATGTCGGCGAGGGCGACGGCGGCACCCGCGGTGGCGAAGGCGCGGGCGGTGGCCAGGCCCATGCCGGAGGAAGCACCGGTGACGAAGGCGACCTGGCCGGTGAAGTCGTAGGTGGGGTTCATGAGCGGTCTCCTGTGCCGAGGGGTGAGTGGACGAGGGGGCGCCGGTCAGTGCCGGGGCGACGGGACGGCGTCGTCGCGTGCCGGAACCGGGGTGGTGTGCGCGGCGCTGATGCCCGGGGTGCGGGAGGGTGCGCGGAGGGTGAGCGCGATGAGGGGAAGCAGGGTGAGGGCCGCGGAGACCGCGCCGACGAGGACGGGCCCCGTGAGACCGAGCCTGGAATCCAGGGCCCGGCCGGCGACGGCGGAACCGGCGGCGATGCCGGTGTTGTAGGCCGAGGTGGTCAGCGCCGAGGTGAGGGTCGGGGCGTCGCCGGCGAAGCGGACGGCGAGGGAGGTGACGACGGGGTTGACGGTGAACCCGGTCAGCGCCATGAGGAACACCAGGACGACGGCCGTCACCGGGTTGTCCGACAGCGGGATGAGCAGCAGCAGGGTCACTGCGGTCGCCGCGGCGGCGGTGAGCGTCGTAGCCATGGGACGGCGTTCTCCCAGGCGCCCGCCGAGGGTGTTGCCGCCCAGGGCCCCGGCCCCGAACGCGACCAGCACCAGCGGCACGGCGCCCGCCGCGATGCCCGCGCGGCCGGTTCAGGAGCGGCGTGATGTAGGTGTAGGCCGCCAGGACGCCGCCCATGATCAGCACGGCGGCGGCGAGCGCCAGCCACAGCCGGCCCTGACGCAGGGCCCGGATCTCGGCGCGGACCGACACGTCGGCCCGCTGGGTGGCGGCCGGGATGAAGCGGCCGACGAGTGCTGCCGCCAGGGCGGCGAGTACGGCCAGCGCCCAGAAGGGTCCGCGCCAGCCGGTGAACCGGCCCGCGAAGGAGCCGATCGGGACGCCGACGACGTTGGCCAGGGTGAGGCCGCCCATCATGACGCTGACGGCCCGGGTGGACCTGCCGGGGCCCGCGGCGGAGGTGGCGACGACGAACCCGACCGCCCAGAACGCCCCGGTGGCCAGTGCGGTGACGAACCGGGCGGCCAGCAGGACCGTGAAGGAGGGGGTGAGGGCCGCGACGGCATGGCCGAGGGCGAACACGGCCAGCGCGGCAACCAGGGTCTGCCGCCGGGGCAGGCGCAGGGTGGCCATGGCCATGACCGGTCCCCCGGTGATCATGCCGATCGCGAACGCGGTGATCAGCAGGCCCGCCTGGGACACGCTGACGGAGAGGTCGTTCGAGATCTCCGGGAGCAGTCCGGCGATGACGAACTCGGTGGTGCCCATCAGGAAGGTGCCGGCGGCCAGCACCCAGACGACGAAGGGCAGCTGACCGGTGACGGTCCGGGCTGCGGAGGGCATACGGGTGGTTCTCTTCCTGGGGTGGGTGCAAAAGGACGCGGAGGATCAGGTCGCGGCTTCGACGCGGACCGAGGTGGCCCTGGCCAGCCGGACGAGGTCGGCACTGCTGTCGAGGCGACCGAGGAGGACCAGGCCGGGTGAGTGCTCGCCGTCGCGGTAGAAGAAGGCGAGGTTGCCCCAGGGCGCGTAATAGGCCAGGTCACCGGCCTTCGGTGTGACGGCGTCCGGGGCGCCGGAGGTGTCCAGCGCGCGCGGCGGGTCACCGATCCGCTCGGTCCGGTGGAAGTCCCTCATGGTCACGGTCAGCGGCAGCAATGCGGCGAAGTCACGCGCGGTGCGGCTGTCGTGCAGGGTGGCCTCGACCGGATGATCGTCGAGGGTGAGCCGGATGTGCATGGCGGGGTCCTTCTCGGGCGGGGCACTGGGCGGGGCGGAGACCGACGGCTCGCGCCCTCCTGCGGGCGCCGTCGCGCCGGGCCCGGCGGGACGGGGGCCCGCAGGGGAACCGTCGGCACAGGCGGTCACCGCGAACAGGAACGCGGCCGCCGGAAGGGTGCCGGCCAGGACACGGCGGGTGGTCGGGTGCATGGGCGGCGTCCGGGAGTGGGCAGGGGGCAGGGACCGGCGGAGTGCCGGAAACCGGTGCCGGGCCGGGTGGGTCAGGGCTTGAGGAGCGCCTTGACGGCACGGCGCTCGTCCATGGCCCGGTAGCCCTCGGCGACCTGCTCCAGGGGCAGGACGAGATCGAAGACCTTGCCCGGGTCGATGCGGCCGGTCAGGACGCGCTCGACGAGGTCGGGCAGGTAGCGGCGCACAGGGGCGGGGCCGCCGCGCAGGCCGACGTGGGAGAAGAAGAGTTCCTGGCCGTCCACGGCCACCTCGTGGGGTACGCCGACGAAGCCGACGTTGCCGCCGGGCCGCGCGGAGTGCAGCGCCTGCCGCATGGCCTGGGCGGTGCCGACGCACTCCAGGACGGAGTCGGCGCCGATCCCGCCGGTGAGGTCCTTGATCCGGGCGACGCCCTCGTCACCGCGTTCGGTGACGATGTCGGTGGCGCCGAATTCCCGGGCGAGCCGCTGGCGGGTCTCATGGCGGCTCATGACGATGATCCGTTCCGCGCCCTGCTCCTTCGCCGCTATCACGGCGCACAGACCGACCGCTCCGTCGCCGACGACCACGGCGGTGGAGCCCGGCCGCACCTCGGCGGCGTCGGCGGCCCACCAGCCGGTGCCCATCACGTCGGAGACGGCCAGCAGACCGGGCCAGAACTCCTCGCCCGGCACCTCGTCCGTGGCGACCAGGGTGCCCTGGGCCTGGGGGATGCGCACGTACTCGGCCTGGCAGGTGCTCATGAACTCGCGCCGCAGGCAGTTCGACTGGAAGCCGTTCTGGCAGTTCGCGCAGGTGTTGTCGGAGGTGGCGAACGAGCCGACGACGAACTGGCCCGGCCTGACGGAGGTGACCTCCGCTCCCACCTCTTCGACGAAGCCGACGTACTCGTGCCCCATCGGATGGGCCCCGCCGATCGGCTCCAGGCCGCGCCAGGGCCACAGGTCCGAGCCGCACACGCAGGTGACGGCCGTGCGGATGATCGCGTCGGTGGGGTGGAGGATCTTCGGGTCGTCCAGGTTCTCGAAGCGGACGTCACGGGGGGCGTGGATCACTGCGCCGCGCATGAGGGGGTTCCTTTGCGTGCCGAGGCGATGCGGTACGGCGTACCGGCAGTCGCCGGGTGCGGGACGGACCGGCCGCGGGGGACTGGCTGTCGTCGTCGGCCGGGTGCGGACTGTCCGCCGGCCCGCTCGACGGCCGGGCGGAAAGCCCCACGTCATCCAGGTAACCTCCTCCCGACGCGCGGAGCGAGTCACCGTCAAGGGGTGTACCGGCAGTACATCCCTCCGGCCGCGGTCCGGCGCACCGGAACCGGCCGCGACCCCGCGACAAGGACGGCGGGAGCCTCAGCCTCGACGGCACCGGCCTCGTCGGGAAAGGCACCGCTGCGAGGGCGCGCGGCGCCAGTGCTCCGGCAGCTGGAGCCTGGAGCAGCCTGTCCGGGCGCAGGGGCGGCCCAGGGCAGTGGGCCGCCCCTGCGTGAGTGCGGGGGGACCGGGCCGTGTCAGCCGAGGCTGAGGATGGGGTTTCCGGTGGTGGCGTCGTCCACGCCCACCAGGTGGTACCAGGTGCCGGCCGTCGGCCGCACGGGGGAGTCGGCCCGTGCCTCGGCCGCGGACGTGCTGTCGGCTGCCCGCCGGGTGAAGGAGAACGCGCCGGTGGATCCGCTCAGTTGCAAGTAGAACCCGCTGAGCTGGTCGCCGTCGATGCTGACGGCTGTCTGGTACCCGTCGGCCGAGTCCAGCTTGACCCAGGCGGAGACCGTGAAGCTCCGCGAGGTGTCCACGACCGGCGCGGGGATGTCGGCGTTGCCGTTCCCCGTGCCGTCCAGGTGGAGAACGTGCTCGCCGACCTGTCCTGTCGTCCAGGCCGCCCCGGCTCCCAGGATGGCGTCCGGCGCGTTGCCGGAGGAGTCCGCCGCGGTCGTGCCGCTGCTTCGTCCAGCGTCCGGGCCGCGGCGACGGGCGTCGCCGCGGCAGCCGAGGGACTGGTGCCCAAGCCGGTCAGCGGCGTCCGGCCCGTGCGGCCGGAGGCGCAACGAGGGGTAGACCGAACCCGCAAAGTCCAGGCCGTGCCCCTCCGCCACCGGTTCGCTGCGCAGCGAGTTCCGGTAGCCGTTGCCGGGCGGACCGGCGTAGCCCCTGGTGGGCGAGTCGCCAGCGGCATCAGACGGGAAGGGGCGGGCGGATCGGCCCATCAGTGCGATGTAAAGGTTTTGTGCGGCAACATACGCCGTCGGGACGGGTCCCGCCAGACGTGGAACGACGCGGATTCGTGATCGTGCGATGCGCGAACGCTGACATCCACCGGATCGCGCTTCAAGGTGCTGCGGATGACACGATGTACGGGGTCCGGGGCCTGCCCGCCGCGTGGTGGCGCGCCCGCAACAGCCCCGCTCGGCCCGGTCGCCGGCGCGCACCTCGGCGGTTGCCGACGGGTGCGCGGAACTCCCGGGAGGCGGAGCGCCACGCCCGGTGCAGGGCTGTCACCCTTCGTCGATCCTGCGGTTACGCAGTCATGTCGGCACGGGGTCTGGTGCGATCCTCGGCGGCAGCGTATGTTGCCGCACACAACGTTCAACTGAAGCCCGATTCCCCGGACTTCCCTGCAACCGCCCCCTCGGTCACCCCATTCCGTTGCCACCATCTCGCGGCCGGCAACGGACCCGCGTCCGGCCCCGGCCGGAGCGGTCCCCGTGACCGGCGCACGACCGGCTGCGGGTCCGCGAGCCGGCGTACTGCTGCCACCATCCGCGCCGCGCCGCGCCCCGCCCCATCCGATCCGCACACTGCGCAAGGAGACCCGATGTACTGGAAGAACACACCTGCGAGACACGCGGTCATGGCGACCGTGTGCTCCCTGGCCCTGGTGGGCACCGCCGCCGCCACGGCCCAGGCGAGCCGGGCGGCCGCGGTGCGGGCGACGGTGCCGATCTACCTGGACACGCACTACTCCTTCCAGGAACGCGCGGCGGACCTGGTGTCACGGATGACGCTGGACGAGAAGGCGCTGCAGCTCCGCACGAACAGCGCCCCCGCCCTCCCGCGCCTGGGCGTGCAGCAGTACACGTACTGGAGCGAGGGACAGCACGGCATCAACACCCTGTTCGCGAACAACAATCCGGGTTCGGTCGGGGGCGGAGTGCACGCCACGAGTTTCCCGACGAACTTCGCGGCGTCGATGTCCTGGGACAAGGACCTGGTCTACCAGGAGACCACGGCGGTCTCCGACGAGGCCCGGGGACTGCTGGACAAGTCGCTGTGGGGGACCGGACAGAACAACCTCGGGCCGTCGAAGGACGACTACGGCATGCTCACCTACTGGGCCCCGACGGTGAACCTCAGCCGGGACCCGCGGTGGGGCCGCAACGACGAGGCGTTCGGTGAAGACCCCTACTTCGTGGGCCAGATGGCCGGTGCGTTCGTCAACGGCTACCAGGGCCAGAACCCCGACGGCAGCCGGCAGGGCAAGTACCTGAAGGTCGCAGCGACGGCGAAGCACTACGCGCTCAACGACGTCGAGCAGGACCGCACCGGCATCAGCTCCGATGTCGGCGACGACGACCTGTACGACTACTACACCGCGCAGTTCAGGAGCCTGATCGAGAAGGCGCACGTCGCGGGCCTGATGACCTCGTACAACGCGATCAACGGCACCCCGTCGGCGGCGAACACGTACACGACGAACCAGATCGCGCAGCGCACCTACGGCTTCGGCGGGTACATCACCTCCGACTGCGGTGCGGTGGGCACCACGTACAAGGACTTCCCCGGCGGGCACAACTGGGCGCCGCCCGGCTGGACCACCGACGGCAAGGGCACCAACGCGACCTGGACCAACAGCGCGACCGGGCAGAAGGTGTCCGGGGCGGCCGGTGGCCAGGCGTACGCGCTCCGGGCCGGCACCAACGTCAACTGCACGGGTGACGAGGCCACGCCCGCCAATGTGGAGCAGGCCATCAAGGCCGGTGTGCTCAGCGAGGGGGTGATCGACAACGCGCTGGTGCACCTGTTCACCGTACGGATGGAGACCGGCGAGTTCGACCCGGTGGACCAGCAGCCGTACACGAAGATCAAGAAGGACGTGATCGAGTCCCCGGCCCACCAGGAACTCGCACGGAAGATCGCCGACAACTCCCTGGTCCTGCTGCAGAACCACAAGGCCGGCACGGCCGGGGCCCCGCTGCTGCCCGCCGATCCGGCGAAGCTGGGCAAGGTCGTCATCGTCGGCGACCAGGCGGGCAAGGTCTCCCTCGGCGGCTACTCCGGTGACCCCACCAAGAAGGTGGACGCCGTCCAGGGCATCACCGCCCAGGTCAAGGCGGCCAACCCCGGCGCCGACATCGTCTACGACGCGGCCGGCACGTCCACCACCGCGACCGGCGAGGCGACGCTGAGCGAGCGGACGCAGGCCGACATCAAGGACGCCGACCTGGTGATCATCGCGGTGGGCACCGACGACGCCACCGCCGGCGAGGGCCACGACCGCAGCGGCCTGGCCCTGCCCGGCAACTACGGCAGCCTCATCGACCAGGTGACCGCGCTGGGCAACCCCAGGACCGTCCTGGACATCCAGGCGGGCGGCCCGGTGGCCATCGAGTCCTACCGCGCCAAGGTCGCCTCGATCGTCTTCGCCGGCTACAACGGCGAATCGCAGGGCGACGCGCTGGCCGACGTGCTCTTCGGCAGGCAGAACCCGGGCGGACACCTGAACTTCACCTGGTACAAGGACGACTCCCAGCTGCCCGCGATCTCGGACTACGACCTGGCGCCCAGCGGCACCGGCGGGCTGGGCCGCACCTACCGGTACTTCACCGGCACCCCGACCTACCCCTTCGGCTACGGCCTGAGCTACACCACCTTCGCCTACTCCCACATCCGCGCCGACCGCTCCTCGGTCAACGCCGACGGGAGCGTGAACGTCGGCTTCGACGTCACCAACACCGGCACCGTCGCGGGCACCACGGTCGCCCAGCTCTACGCCGCCACCGACTTCGAGGTCAAGGGCCGCGAACTGCCCCGGAAGCGCCTGGCCGGCTTCGCCAAGACCAGGACGCTGGCCCCCGGCGCCACCCAGCACCTCACCCTCCGCGTGCACGTGCCCGGCCTGGCCTTCCACGACGGGCAGCGGGCCAAGCAGGTCGTCTACGCCGGCCGGTACCGCTTCCAGGTCGGACCCGACGCGTCCACCACCGCCGGATCGGCGAAGGTGGCCGTCCACGGCAGCCTCACCCCGCACGTGCAGTACGTGACCGTGCAGCCCGAGGCCGTGGTCTACGACGCCGGCGACACCATCGACCTCACCGGCCGCAACCGGTGGATCAAGGACGACACGGACCGGGCCCGGCAGCCCGGCCGCAACCTGGGCGTCACCGCCGACCACGTCGTCGAAGCGGTCAACGACGACGGCTCCTTCCTGGACCTGTCCAAGGCCAGGGTGACCTACCGCAGCAGCGACCCGTCCGTCGCGACCGTGAACACCCAGGGCGTCGTCACCGCGGTCGGCAACGGCGCCGCCACCATCAGCGCCACCGTCGGCGGGGTCACCGGCTCGGCCGTGATCCGGGTCCACCACAGCCTGGCCGTCAGCACCCACCCGATCCTCAAGCCCGGCGCGAACGCGACGGTGACGACCACCTACACCAACACCGCCGCCGTACCCCTGGCCGACGCCACCGTGTCGCTGTCCGTGCCCGACGGGTGGACCGCCACGCCGGACACTCCGGCCACCTTCGCCGACATCCCCGCCGGCGCCTCGGTGAAGACCACGTGGACCGTCACACCGCCGGCCGGCGCCAAGCCCGGCCCCTACGCCCTCGCCGCCTCCGCCACCTACCGGGGCGCCAAGGCCAGCGACGACGTCGCCACCCAACTGAACATCCCCTACGCCTCCCTGAACGACATCGTCACCAACACCGGCATCAGTGACGACGCCGCACCCGGCGCCGGCGACCTCGACGGCGGCGGCCAGAGCCTGTCCCAGCAGGCCCTCGCCGCGCAGGGCATCACGCCCGGCGGAACCGTCGAGCACGACGGTGTGACCTTCTCCTGGCCCACCACCGGCACCGGCAAGCCCGACAACATCATCGCCGCCGGCCAGACCGTCCCCTACACCGGCAGCGGCGCCAAGCTGGGCTTCCTTGCCACCGGCACCTACGGCAACGCCTCCGGCAGCGGTCTCGTCACCTACACCGACGGCACCACCCAGCCCTACACCCTGGCCGTGGCCGACTGGTGGAACAACAGCCCCGTCGACGGCAGCGACATCCTCGCCACCACCGACTACTTCAACAACGGTGGCGGAAAGGCCGACCAGAAGGTCAGCGTCTACGCGGCCACCGTCCCGCTCCAGGCCGGCAAGACCGTCGCCTACCTGACACTGCCGAACGTCGGCCCGGACGCGGCGAAGAGCCAGGTGGCCCTGCACATCTTCGCCACCGCCATCGGCTGACAGCCGACGACACCCAGAGGGGCGCCGCACCCAGCGGCGCCCCTCCAAACAGTTCGCGGCACGGGTCGTGGTCGACGGCGGTGCCATCGCGAGGCATGCGGTGTCCGGGCTGGCTGGCCGACTGCTGAACAGCCTTGCACGTAGCGCCGGCGTGTACGTCTCCGGCTTGGCCGAACCGACCATCGGCAAGGAAGCCCGCAAGGACCTGGGCCTGCTCGGTTCGTACGCGCTGGAGTATGACATCACCTAACACCAAGGGGGATACACTGAGCCGCCGGTACCGGGCCTGAGACGACCAAGTAGGCGGAACATGACGGTGTTTCGTGGAGGCCCGATCGGCGCTGTCGTCCTCTCGGTCCTGGGCGCGGCCCTCCTGCTGGGGAGCTGTGCCGGCGGCGGCCGGGACAAGCTCGCTGCGCGGCAAGTCGCCGGGGTCTGGCAGGGCTCTGACGGCGGGCGCGTCGAGTTCCACGACGACGGCACCTTCCGGATGTCGGGCATCCCGCGCAGTGCCGTCGAGTTCGGCTTCGGCAAGCCCACGACCGGCACAGGCCGACTGTCCGGGCGGGGTGACTGGGAGCTGGAGGGCAACACCGGGCGCAGTGACAGCATCGAGCTGCGCTTCTCGGCGGGAGGTTCCTTCCGTGACGACTCCGAATCCACCCTGCTCCAGGTGACGAAGAGTGGTGACCATCCGGTGCTCTACTTCGACATCAACCCCGACAAGGGGTACGGCTACGAGGTGCGGCGGGCTGGATGACACCGCACGCATGACGTACCGGTGCAGGTTGCCGCGCTCCTCATCTGTGGTGCTGCGTGATCTGGCAGCCTCCGGACATGTCAGAGCCGCGCCGTCAGCCTTTTGGTGGGGTGCGTCCATGGCGACGAGTCACTATCCGGTCGTCCAGGCGGTCCGGCTGTCCGACACCTCCACGGCGTCAGACCGGATCGAGTCGGACCGGTGAGCTGGCGGTTGCCGACGTCGGCGAATACCCCGGCTGACCGGCCGCCGGAGGGCATGGCATCGGCGAGTGTGTGCTGAGGTATGTGAGGCGTTCGGTGCTGGCTTGTTCGGTTCTTTTCCTGGCTGGGCGGCCGGCCCGGTGCATGGCTGAATCGAGAAGGTGCCGTTCTGCTGCCGTGGGTTCGGTGCTAGGCTCGCCGCAGCTTATTCCCGTATCTCTGATTCCTTGATGGCGCCGGCTGGACGACTCGCCCCGCCGAGTCCTGGCGACGTGGTGTCGAGCGTCGTGTATTTCTTTTGTCGAAGCGCGGGAGATCTCTGCCGTCGGTTCGGACTCGATGCCGAGTCCGTTCCCGCACGGAAAGAACTGTCCTGAAGTGTGACAGGAGTAAGAATGCCCCTGGGGTACTTGTTCGGCGGTGGGGTCGGGACCGAACCGCACGGGATCGAACTGTACGAGGCATCACCGCTCGTACGGGAACTCTACGAAGAGATATCCGGCTGGACCGGCCTCACGGCCGAGCAGATCCTGCGCGGCGAACTGCCCGAGGGCAGGGAGCGCCGGCAGAGCGCGGGCACGATACGCGAGACGGCGCTCGCCATCGCCGTGCACGACCTCCTCGCCGAGGCCGGCCTGCGCCCGGACGTGGCCGGCGGGCTGAGCCTGGGCGCGATGACGGCGAGCTGCCTGGCCGGCGCCCTGGACCGCCGGTCGCTGTTCACCATGCTGGCCCGGACGGCCGACGCCCCGGACCCCCGGCCCGACGCTCCCGAAGAGGCAATGGCACTGGCGTTCGTGCAGGCCGCGGAGGCGCAGTCGCCACCGCCCTGGCAGGGACTCCCGGACGTCCACCTCGCGGGTGACTTCGGCCCCATGGTGGACGGATCCCGGCGCATCCTCATGCTGGCCGGTCACCGCTCGGCGATCGAGCGGCTGGCCGCCGACTGCGAGCCCGGCGCGGTCGTGCCGCTGCCGGGCCGGACCATCGCCGTCCACTCCCCGCTGCGCCGGCCCTTCCGTGACTTCATCGCCCCGCATATCGCGCGGATGCCGTTCACCGCACCCCGCATTCCGCTCCTTTCCTGTCTGGAGCGCGGGGAACTGAAAACGGCGGACGAAGTGCGTCACATGTTCGAGCGGAACCCCACCGATCCGATCAGCCTCGTCGACATCTATGAAGGCATGCGCAGCCACGACGTGCGACTCGGCCTCGTCATGGGTCCCGCCATTCCCGAAGGAATGCTGGCCTTCCCGTTCCCTGTGGTGCACGTGGAGAATACCGAGCACATACAACTCGCCGTCAGCACCGCCTATGATCTGGGAATCAGCTTCTCCGGCGGCGATTCCGGCACGTGGGAACGCTGATATGGGAGCATCCGGGCACGCGGCGGAGCCGGAAGGAAATGACGCGACCGACCCCGACTTACTCGTGGCGAAATGGCTCGACACCGATCTCGACGAATGGACCCGCGAGGTCGTGCGGCGCACCTTCGACCCCGAGGCGGGCAGCCCCTATTGGCTGAGCCGCCGTGAGCAGCTCGGCTTCGACCCGTACGACATCACCCGCTACGAACAGCTCACGGCCTTCGGCCCGTTCCCGCTCGCCGACCTGCGCAGCGTGGACCCGGCGGACCTGGTGCCCCGCGCCCTGCGGCGGCCGCTCGCCGGCCGCGTCTGGGACACCGGCGGCACCACCGGCACACCCTGCCGCGTCTACTACACCCCGGCCATGCTCCACCACCGCGCCGTCTGGCGCCGCTGGTCCTTCGTCCACGAAGGATTCGCGCCCGGCCGCCGCTGGCTCCAGGCCACACCCACCGGACCGCACCTCATCGGGCACGGCGTCTGGGAGGTCGCCGACCTGTACGCGGGCCTGGTGTACGCCATCGACATGGATCCGCGCTGGGTCAAACGGCTCATCCGCGAAGGACGCCCGGCCGACGTCGAGCGCTATACCGGCCACCTCCTGGACCAGATCAGCGACGCTCTCGGCCAGGGCGGCATCGACTACCTCAACACCACCCCCGCCCTCTTCTCGGCGCTGTGCCGACGCTCACCGGAGCGCGTCGCCGCCCTCGCCGGGGTCCGCCTGAGCGGCACCCAGATCAACGCCGCGATGTACCAAGACTTCCGCGCCGCCCTCGACGGCGGGATCTGCGGCATCAGTTACGGCAACACCTTCGGCAACGCCGCCTTCCTCGGCCTGCCGGAGAGCGGTGGCCCGATCCCGTACATGCCGAACTACCCGCAGGTGACCATGGCCGTGGTGCGCAAGGACGACTGGCGCTCGGTCGTCGCGCCCGGCGCCAACGGCCAGGTCCGCCTCACCGTCCTGCACGACGACCTCTTCCTGCCCAACATCCTCGAACGCGACCAGGCGGCACGCCACCTCGACGCCGAGTGGCCCTGTGACGGTGTGGCCGACGTCCGCCCGCTGCAGATCGCCGCCACCGCCCCCGAGGGCCTGTACTGACGGGCCCCCGCACCCATCGTCTTCTCCGCATCCTCCGCTCCGAGGGTCATCTCCACGGGCACGGGCACCGGCGCCCTGGCCCGCTCCCACCCACCGAGGCGTCCGCACCCGAGCCGTGCGTCACGCACCGCGCCCCGCGATCCCCGTCCCGTAGTCACCTGTGTGTGCTGAGGAGCCATGGCGTGAACCTGCCCGATTCCCCCACCGGGTCCCCTCTTCTGTGGGTGCTGTCCGGCGACAGCGCGGGCGCCCTCGCGGCGCAGGCACGACGGCTGCGCGACCACCTGCGCACCCTGCCCGAGTGGAGCCCGGCGGACATCGGGCTCGCCCTCGCGCGCGCCACCGCCTCCCAGGGCCGGCGCGCCGCCCTCGTGGCCCGGGAACCGGAGGAGTTCCTGGACCGCCTCGACGCGCTCGCCCGCGGACGCCGCACCCCCGGCCTCATCGAGGGGCCCGGCGGGACCGGCACCGGCGTCGCCTTCGTCTTCCCGGGACAGGGCTCCCAGTGGCCCGGCATGGCCGCCGGCCTCCTGGAGTCGGCACCCGGGTTCCGCAGGCGCATGGACGCCTGCGCACAGGCCCTGGAACCCTTCGTCGACTGGTCCCTCATGGACGTGCTGCGCGCCGCCGACGGCGCGCCCGCGCTGGAGCGCCCCGACGTCGTACAGCCCGCCCTGTTCGCCGTGGGCGTCAGCCTGGCCGGGCTCTGGCGCGACCACGGCGTGGAACCGTCCGCGGTCCTGGGGCACAGTTGCGGCGAGATCTCCGCCGCGGCCGTCAGCGGCGCGCTCTCCCTCGACGACAGCGCCCGCGTCGTCGCCCTGTGGAGCCGGGCACAGGCCACCCTGACCGGACGCGGCGAAATGGTCTCCGTCATGGCCTCCGCCGCCGACGTGACAGCCCGACTGGTCCCGTACGACGGCCGGTTGGGGCTCGCCGCGATCAACGGGCCGGGTTCGGTGATCGTGTCGGGTGACACCGACGCCGCCACGGAACTCGTCGCCCGGCTCACCGCCGAGGGCGTCCACGCGCGCCGGATCGCCGTCGGACTCGCCGCGCACTCCGCGCACATCGACGCCATCGTGCCCCGGCTCCACGCGGACCTGGCCGCCGTCCGGCCGCTGCCCGCCGGCCTGCCGTACTACTCCGGACTCACCGGCGGCCGGCTCCCGGAACCGGTCCTGGACGCGGACTACTGGGCCCGCAACCTGCGCGGCACGGTCCGCTTCCACGAAGCCACCGCGGCCCTGCTGCGCGACGGCCACCACCTTCTGCTGGAGATCAGCCCGCACCCCGTCCTCACCACCGCACTCCAGGCGACCGCCGCCGAACGGAACACCACCGCCCACACCGGCGCGACGCTGCGCCGCGGACACGGTGGCCCCACGCAGTTCCTCACCGCGCTCGGCGAGGCGTACGCGCACGGCGCCACCCCGGACCGCGAAGCCGTCTTCACCGGGCTCGACGCCCGGCCCGCCGACCTGCCCGCCGCGCTGTGGGAGGCGGACGACGACGCGGACCCGGCGGAACCCGGAACCGCCCTCCGCGACGAACTGGCCCGCCTCACCCCCGCCGGACAGCGCGAGCGGCTGCTGCGCCTCGTGGGCCAGGAGGTCGCCGCCGTGCTCGGCGACGCGGGGACCGTCGACCCGGACGCCACCTTCACCGGCCTCGGCCTCGACTCCGTGACGGCGGTGGAGATCCGCAACCGTCTCACCGCGGTCACCGGCGCCGCGGCGCTGCCCGTGACGGCCGTCTTCGACCACCCGACGCCGAGGAAGCTGGCCGCGGTGCTCGGCGACGAACTGCTGGCCGGCTCGCGTCAGTCCGGCCCGCGACCGGAACAGGAGAGTGCCGAGGAGCGCGGCAGCGCCGGCGCCACCACGGACGACGACCCGGTGGTGATCGTCGCGATGGGCTGCCGGTACCCCGGCGGCGCCGACAGCCCGGAGCGCCTGTGGCACCTCTTGACCGAGGGCACCGACGCCGTGACCCCGTTCCCCGACGACCGCGGCTGGGACACCGGGGGTCTCTGCGCCCCCGAAGACACCGGACCGGGCCGCCACTACCAGCGCGAGGCCGGGTTCCTGCTGGACGCCGACCGCTTCGACGCCGAGTTCTTCGGCATCTCGCCCCGCGAGGCACTCGCGATGGACCCGCAGCAGCGGCTCCTCCTGGAGACGTCCTGGGAAACCCTCGAACGCGCCGGGATCGACCCGCACACCCTGCGAGGCAGCCCCACCGGCGTCTACATCGGCGCGATGACCATGGACTACGGCCCCCGCCTGCACGAGGCGACGGACGGCAACGGCCACCTCCTCACCGGCACCACCGGCAGCGTCGCCTCCGGCCGCATCGCCTACGCCCTCGGCCTCGAAGGCGCCGCCGTGACCGTGGACACGGCCTGCTCCTCCTCGCTCGTGGCCCTGCACCTCGCGGTACAGGCGCTGCGCAGCGGCGAGTGCGCCCTCGCGCTCGCCGGCGGCGCCACGGTGATGCCGACACCGGGCATGTTCGTGGAGTTCAGCAGCCAGGGCGGCCTGGCGGCCGACGGCCGCTGCAAGGCGTTCTCCGCGCACGCCGACGGCTTCGGCCTGGCCGAGGGCGTGGGCGTCCTGCTGCTGGAGCGGTTGTCGGACGCCCGTCGCCACGGGCACCCGGTGCTCGCCGTGGTGCGGGGGAGCGCCGTCAACCAGGACGGCGCGAGCAACGGCCTGACCGCACCGAGCGGGCCGAGCCAGCAGCGGGTGATCCGCGCGGCGCTGGCCGACGCGGGACTGTCGGCGCGGGACGTGGACGCCGTCGAGGCGCACGGGACCGGCACCCGGCTGGGGGACCCGATCGAAGCCCAGGCGCTGCTCGCCACGTACGGGCAACGGCGCGACGAGGGACGGCCGTTGTGGCTCGGCTCCCTCAAGTCCAACATCGGGCACACCCAGGCCGCCGCCGGGGTCGGCGGTGTGCTGAAAATGGTCCTGGCGATGCGGCACGGACTGCTGCCCCGGACCCTGCACATCACCGAGCCGACGCCGTACGTCGACTGGAACGCGGGCGACGTGCGCCTGCTCACCGAAGCGATACCCTGGCCGGCCGGCGAGGGGCCGCGCCGGGCCGGGATCTCCGGGTTCGGGATCAGCGGGACCAACGCCCACGTCATCCTGGAGCAGGTCGCCGCCCCTCAGGCGGCGGCGGAAGCTCCCGCGACCGCTGGCCCGGGTACGCCGCTGCCGTGGGTGCTGTCCGCCAAGTCCCCCCGCGCGCTGCGGGAGCAGGCGGCGCGCCTCGCCGACGCGTGCGGCGCCGGTCTGCGCGCCGGTGACGTGGGGCTGTCGCTCGTGGTGTCCCGCGCCCTGCACGAGTACCGGGCCGTGGTGGCCGGTGACGGCCCGGAACTCCTCCAGGGAGTACGGGCGCTGGCGGCTGGCGAGCCGTCCCCGTTCGTGGCGGAGGGCCGGGCGTCGGCAACCGGCGGGACCGTGTTCGTATTCCCCGGACAGGGGACGCAGTGGCTCGGGATGGCGCGCGAACTCCTGGCCGGGTCCGCGCCGTTCGCCGCCGCGATGCAGGAGTGCCAGGCGGCGCTGGCACCGTTCACCGACTGGTCCTTGCTCGACGTGGTGCGCTCGGGCGACGGGCTCGGCCGGGTCGACGTGGTGCAGCCCGTGCTGTTCGCGGTGATGGTGTCACTGGCCCGGCTGTGGGAGGCGTTCGGCGTGGTGCCGGACGCGGTGGTCGGCCACTCGCAGGGCGAGATCGCGGCGGCGGTGGTCGCCGGAGGACTGTCCCTGGCGGACGGGGCGAAGGTGGTCGCCCTGCGCAGCCGGGCGCTCCTCCGGCTCGTCGGACACGGCGGGATGGTGTCGCTGGCGCTGGACGCCGCGGCGGCCGGGGAGCGGCTGTCCGGCTGGGACGGGCGGTTGTCGGTGGCCGCGGTCAACGGCCCCTCGGCCGTGGTGGTGTCCGGGGACACCGACGCCCTCGACGCGCTGCTCGCGTCCTGCGCGGCGGACGGGGTGCGGGCCCGGCGCATCGACGTGGACTACGCGTCGCACTCGGCCCACGTCGAGCGCGTCGAGGACGAGGTGCTGGAGGCGCTCAAGGGCATCGAGCCGGCCCGCGGGCGGATACCGCTGCTCTCCACGGTCACCGGAGGATGGCTGGACACCTCGGTGCTGGACGGCGGGTACTGGTACCGGAACCTGCGGGGCACCGTCGGCTTCGAGCCCGCCGTCCGCACCCTCACGCAGCAGGGCTTCGGCACGTACATCGAGGTCAGTCCGCATCCGGTGCTGGCCATGGCGGTCGAGGAGACCCTCGACGCGGCCGGCACGCCGGGCGTGGTCCTCGGCACGCTGCGCCGGAACGAAGGCGGCCTGCGGCGCGTGCTCCTGGCCGTCGGCGAGGCGCACGCGCGGGGCGTCGCCGTCGACTGGTCGCCCGTCTTCGACGGCACCGGGGCCGCCCGGACCGACCTGCCCACCTACGCCTTCCAGCGCGAGCGGTTCTGGCTGTCCGCCGCGCGGCCGACGGCCGGCGGACCCGCGGAGGCGGACGGGCTGTGGGAGGAGCTCACGGCGGCGGAACCGGCGCGGCTGGCCGCGACGCTGAGCGTGACGCCCCAGGCACTGGACGAGGTGCTGCCCGCGCTGACCGCCTGGCGGGACGGCCGGACGCGGGAGCGGCGCGTCGACTCCTGGCGGTACCGCGTGGGCTGGCGGCCGCTGGAGCTGCGGCCCGCCCCGGCGCCGCCCGGGCACTGGCTCGCCGTCTGCCCCGAGGACACGGCCGCCGCCGACGTCGTCCGCGCGCTGGCGGCGATCGGCCTCGATCTCACCGTCGTACGCGCCGAAGGGCCCGGGCAGAGCCGCGCCGCGCTGGCCGACGCGCTTACTGCTGCCGCCGCAGGGCGGCCCCTCACCGGCGTGCTCTCCCTGCTGGCGGACGAACCCCGCCCGCACCCCGCTCACCCCCACCTGCCCGGCGCGCTCACCCTCACCCTCGCCCTGGTGCAGGCGCTCGGTGACGCCGGGATCGACGCACCGCTGTGGTGCCTGACACGCGGCGCGGCCGTGGTGGAGGCCGGGGAACGGCCGGGAGCCCCCGGGCAGGCGGCCGTCGCGGCACTGGGCCGCTGCACCGCCCTCGAACACCCCGGCCGCTGGGGCGGCTCGGCCGACCTGCCGCACGAACCGGACGAGCGGACCCTGCGGCGGCTGTGCGCCGTGCTGGCGTCCGTGACCGACGAGGACCAGGTCGCGGTGCGGGCGACCGGCGTCCACGGGCGGCGGCTGCTGCCCGCGCCGGTGCGCGGCCGTCCGGCCGTCCCGGACGAGGCGTTCGGACACGGCACGGTCCTCGTCACCGGCGGCACCGGCGGAGTCGGCGCCCACGTGGCGCGCTGGCTGGCCGCGCGGGGCGCCGGGCACCTGCTCCTCGCCGGACGGCGCGGGCCGGGGGCGCCGGGCGCGGACGCGCTGCGTGCCGAACTGGAGGAGTCGGGTACGGCCGTGACCGTGGCGGCCTGCGACGTCACCGACCCGGAGCAGGTGGCCGAACTGCTCGGGACACTTCCGCCGGACCGTCCGCTGACCGCTGTCGTGCACGCGGCGGGCGTCCTCGACGACGGCGTCCTCGACGCCCTCACCCCCGAGCGGCTCGCCGGTCCGTTCCGGGCCAAGGTGACCGCCGCCGAGGTGCTGCACGAGGCGACCGCGCACCTGAGCCTCTCGGCGTTCGTCGTCTTCACCTCCGTCATGGGCGTCGTGGGCAACGCGGGACAGGCGGGCTACGCGGCGGCCAACGCCGCGCTGGAGTCCCTCGTCGCCGCCCGCCGGGCCGACGGGCTCCCCGGCACCGCCCTTGCCTGGGGTGCCTGGGCCGCCGGCGAGGGCATGCTCGCCGGCGCGGTCGCCGACCGGCTGCGGGAGCGCGGCCTGCCCTCCATGGACCCCGCGGCGGCCGTCACCGCCATCGGACGGGCCCTCGCCGAGGACGACGCGCTGGTCGTCGTCGCCGACGCCGACTGGCGGCGGTTCGCCGGCACCGCGGGGCCGCGCACCGCCACCCTGCTCTCCGAACTGACCGGCCAGGACGACGACGGCGAGGAGAGCCGGCCCGCCGCGTCCGCAGGGGCGTTCGGCGAACAGCTCGCCGCCGTGCCCGCCGCCGAACGGACCCGGTACGTCACCGACCTCGTACGGACCCACGCGGCGGCCGTCCTGAGGCACACCGCCCCCGACGCGGTGCGCCCCGAACGGGCCTTCACCGACATGGGGTTCGACTCGCTGACCGCGGTCGAACTGCGCAACCGGCTCGCCGCCGCCACCGGCCTGCGCCTGCCCGCCACCGTGCTCTTCGACCGCCCCACACCGGCCGTCCTCGCCGGCCACCTCGTCAGCGCACTGGACGTCCCCGGCACACCCGGCACAGGAAGCGGACCGGATCCGGCCGGGACACCCGCCGCACCGGCCGCCCACGACGACGACCCCGTCGCCGTCGTGGGCATGGGCTGCCGGTTCCCCGGCGGCGTACGGACCCCCGCCGAACTGTGGCGGCTGCTCGCCGAGGGCCGGGACGCGGTCACGGAGTGGCCCGCGGACCGGGGCTGGGACACGGCCGGACTCTACGACCCGGACCCGGACCGCACCGGCACCACCTACTGCACGCGGGGCGCGTTCCTGACGGACGCCGCCGGCTTCGACGCCGAGTTCTTCGGGATCTCCCCGCGCGAGGCCCTCGCCATGGACCCGCAGCAGCGGCTCCTGCTGGAGACCTCCTGGGAGGCGGCGGAGCACGCCGGACAGGACCCGGCCGCGCTCCGCGGGCGCCGGGTCGGCGTGTTCGTCGGCACCAACGGCCAGGACTACATGAGCCTCGCCGGGGCCGACCCCGAGGTGTCCGAAGGCCACCTGCTCACCGGCAACACGGCCAGCGTGCTGTCCGGCCGGCTCTCCTACGTCCTCGGACTCCAAGGACCCGCCCTCACCGTGGACACGGCCTGCTCCTCGTCGCTGGTCGCCGTGCACCTCGCCGCCCAGGCACTGCGGCGCGGCGACTGCGACCAGGCGTTCGCGGGCGGCGTCACGGTGATGAGCACCCCCCGCCTGTTCGTCGAGTTCAGCCGCCAGCGCGGCCTGGCCCGCGACGGACGGTGCAAGGCGTTCGGGGCGGACGCGGACGGCACCTCCTGGGCCGAGGGCGCCGGAGTGCTCCTCCTGGAAAGGCTGAGCGAGGCACGCCGGCGCGGCCACCGGGTGCTCGCCGTGATCCGGGGCTCCGCCGTCAACCAGGACGGCGCGAGCAACGGCCTGACCGCCCCGAACGGGCCCGCCCAGCAGACCGTCATCCGCGCCGCGCTCGCCGACGCGGGCCTGCGCCCCCACCAGATCGACGCCGTCGAGGCACACGGCACCGGCACCGTGCTCGGCGACCCCATCGAGGCCCAGGCACTCCAGGCCGTGCACGCCGGACGGCCCGCCGGCAGGCCGCTGTGGCTCGGCTCGGTCAAGTCCAACATCGGGCACACCCAGGCCGCCGCCGGAGTCGCCGGGCTCATGAAGACGGTGCTCGCCCTCGGCGCCGGGGAGCTGCCCGGCACGCTCCACGCCTCCACACCTAACCCGCACATCGACTGGTCCGGCGGCGGCCTGCGGCTGCTCACCGGGCCCACGCCCTGGCCGGAGACGGACGAGCCGCGGCGGGCCGGGGTCTCCTCCTTCGGCATCAGCGGCACCAACGCCCACGTCGTCGTGGAACAGGCGCCGCCCGCCGAGGCCCCGGCGACGGGCGGCGCACCCGGCACGGACGTCACCGTGCCGCTGCTGCTGTCCGCCCGCACCCCGGACGCGCTGCGCGCCCAGGCCGCCCGGCTGCGTACCTACCTCGCTGCCCATCCCGGCCGTGACCTCGCGGACGTAGCCCACACCCTCGCCACCCGGCGTGCCGCCCTCGACCACCGCGCCGCCGTCCTCGGCCACGACCCCGACGCGGTCCGCGCCGCCCTGGACGCCCTGGCCGGCGGGGAGTCCGCCGGGCGGCTCGTCACCGGCCACGCGGGCACGCCCGGCCGGACCGCCTTCCTCTTCCCCGGCCAGGGCAGCCAGCGGCCGGGCGCCGGCGCCGGCCTCTACCGCACCGAACCCGCCTTCGCCGACGCGCTCGACGACGTCCTCACCCACCTGGCACCGCACCTCTCCCCGGACCTCGCGCTGCCGCTGCGCGACGTCATGTTCGCCGCCCCCGGCACCTCGGCCGCCGCGCTCCTGGACCGCACCGGCTGCACCCAGCCCGCGCTGTTCGCCCTCCAGGTGGCACTGTTCCGGCTGCTGGAGCACTGGGGCGTACGGCCCGACGTACTGCTCGGGCACTCCATCGGCGAACTCGCCGCCGCGCACGTGGCCGGGGTGCTCGGCCTGCCGGACGCCTGCGCCCTGGTCGCCGCCCGCGGCCGCCTCATGGACGCGCTGCCCGGCGGCGGCGCCATGGCGGCCGTGGAAGCCGGCGAGGAGGAGGTACGGGCGCTGCTCGCGGATGCCGGCTCCGACGCGGACGGCGTCTCGGTCGCCGCCGTCAACGGCCCGCGCTCCACCGTCCTGTCCGGTGACCGTACGCCCGTCCTGCGCCTCGCCGAGGCCTTCCGGGCACGGGGCCGCCGCACCAAGGAGCTCCCCGTCAGCCACGCCTTCCACTCGCCGCGCGTGGAGGGGATGCTCGACGAGTTCCGGTCCGTGGCACGCCGGATGACGTACGAGCCGCCGCGCATCCCCGTCGTCTCGAACCTCACCGGCGCGCGGGCCACCGCCGGTGAGCTGTGCGACCCCGAGTACTGGGTGCGGCACGTGCGCGGCACCGTGCGCTTCCTCGACGGCGCCCGCACCCTGCTCGCCGAGTCCACCACCAGCTGCCTCGAACTGGGCCCGGCCGGCGTCCTGTCCGCGCTCGTCGAGGAGTGCCGCACCGCCGGGGACGACTGCCGCGCCGTACCGCTGCTGCGCGAGGGGCGCACCGAGGCCGAGTCGCTGGCCGGAGCCCTGGCCGCCCTGCACGTACGGGGCGTGCCCGTCGACTGGACCGCGGGCACCCCCGCCCACACGCCCCCGCTCGACCTGCCCACCTATCCGTTCCAGCACCGCAGGTACTGGCCCGCGCCATGCCCGGCCCGCACCGCCAACGCGGCGGACCCGGCGGACGCCTGGACCTACCGCGTCACCTGGCGCGCGCTGCCCGACCCGGTCCCCGCCCGGCTGTCCGGGACCTGGCTGCTCGCCCTGCCCGAGGCGGCCCTCGGCACGGCGCTCGCCGAGGCGTGCCGGGGCGCGCTCACCGGGCACGGCGCCGACGTGTCCGTCCTCGCCGTCCCCGACGGCACCGACCGGGCCGGGCTCGCCGCACGCGTACCGTCCGGCGTGAGCGGCGTCCTGTCGCTGCTCGCCCCCTCCACCGGGCCCGGGACCACCCTGCTCCTCGTCCAGGCCCTCGGCGACGCCGGCTGCGACGCTCCGCTGTGGTGCGTCACCACCGGCGCCGTCACCGTGGACGCCCGCGGCCCCAAGCGGCCCGAACAGGCCCAGGTGTGGGGGCTCGGCAGGGTCGCCGCGCTCGAACACCCGCGGCGCTGGGGCGGTCTCGTGGACCTGCCCGAACGGCCCGACGGCACCGCCCTGGGCCGCCTGTGCGCCCTGCTGGCCGGGGCCGTGCGCGCCGGCGACGGCGGCTGCGCGGAGGACCAGGTGGCCGTCCGCGGGGACGGTCTCCACGGCCGCCGCCTGGTCAGGGAGCCGGCCGCCGCCGGTGACCGCCGTACGGCCGGGCGCGGCGCGTCCGCGTGGACCGTGCGCGGCACCGTCCTGGTCACCGGCGGCACGGGCGGCCTGGGGGCCCACGTGGCCCGCCGGCTCGCGCGGAGCGGCGCCGGCCACCTGGTCCTGACGAGCCGGCAGGGACCGACGGCGCCCGGCGCGGACGGACTCATCCGGGAACTCGCCGCGGCGGGCACCCGCGCCACCGTCGTGGCCTGTGACGTCGCCGACCGGGCCGCGCTCGCGGACCTCCTCGCCCGGCTCGCCGCCGACGGCGACACCGTACGGGCCGTCTTCCACGCGGCCGGTGTCACCTCCGGCACCCGGATCGCGGACTGCGCACCCGCGCTGCTCGCCGAGGAGACCGCGGCCAAGGTGCGCGGCACCGTCCACCTCGACGCCCTGCTCGGCGACGACCTGGACGCCTTCGTGCTCTTCTCGTCGGTCTCCGCCGTCTGGGGCAGCGCGGGACAGGCCACCTACGCGGCGGCCAACGCCTTCCTCGACGCCGTCGCCGAGCGGCGGCGCGCGCAGGGCCGCACCGCGACCAGTGTGGCCTGGGGACCGTGGGCCGGCCCCGGCATGGCCCAGGGGGAGACCGGCGCGGAGCTGCGCCGTCTCGGCCTGGTCCCGATGGCACCCGAGGCGGCGCTCGGCGCGCTGTGGCGGGCCCTGGAGCACGGCGACAGCGGCATCGCCGTCGCGGACGTGGACTGGGCGCGCTTCGCCCCGGCCTTCCGCTCCGGCCGTGCGAGCGCTCTGCTCGCCGAGCTCCCCGAGGCGGCGTCCGAGCCGGCGCGGCAGGCGGAAGCCGACGCGGCGGACCGCTGGCGGGAGCGGCTCGCCGCCCTGCCCGGCGCCGAGCGGCACCGCCGGCTCACCGAGCTGGTGCGCGCCGAGGCCGCCGCCGTCCTGGGCCACGACTCGGCGGTGGCCGTCGACGCCGGACGGCCCTTCCACGACATCGGCTTCGACTCGCTCACCGCCGTCGAACTGCGCAACCGTCTCGCCGCCGCCACCGGCCTCACCCTGCCCGCGAGCACCGTCTTCGACCACCCCACGGCCACCGCGCTCGGCGCCCACCTGCACGACGAACTGACCGGCACCACCCCCGCGCCGCAGGACACACCGACCGCCCCCACCGCCGCCACCGACGAGCCGCTGGCCGTCATCGGGATGGCCTGCCGTTTCCCCGGAGGAGTACAGAGCCCCGAGGACCTGTGGGACCTCGTCGTGGGCGAGCGGGACGCGATCGGCCCGCTGCCCGAGGACCGCGGCTGGCCGCTCGACGCCCTCTACGACCCCGACCCCGCGCGCGAGGGGACCTTCTACGCCGGCGGCGGCGGCTTCCTCGACGGCGCGGGCGACTTCGACGCCGAGTTCTTCGGGATCTCGCCGCGCGAGGCGCTCGCCATGGACCCGCAGCAGCGCCTCCTCCTGGAGACCTCCTGGGAGGCGCTCGAACGCGCGGGCCTCGACCCCGGGTCGCTGCGCGGCAGCCAGGGCGGCGTCTATCTCGGCGTCGCCGGGCAGGGGTACGGCGCCGGACCCCAGGACCCGGCCGCCGACGTGGAGGGACACCTGCTCAGCGGCACGGTCACGAGCATCGCCTCCGGACGCATCGCCTACACCCTCGGCACCGAGGGCCCCGCCGTCACCGTCGAGACCGCCTGCTCCTCCTCGCTGGTCGCGCTCCACCTGGCCGGGCAGGCGCTGCGCGCGGGGGAGTGCTCCTTCGCGCTCGTCGGCGGCGCCGCCGTCATGGCGTCGCCCGACGCCTTCGTGGAGTTCAGCCGCCAGCGCGGGCTCTCGCCCGACGGCCGCTGCCGGTCCTTCGCGGACACCGCCGACGGCACCGGCTGGAGCGAGGGCGTCGGCGTCGTGGTGGTCGAACGGCTCTCCGAGGCCCGCCGCCGGGGACACCGGATCCTCGCCCTCGTACGCGGCTCCGCCGTCAACCAGGACGGCGCCAGCAACGGCCTCACCGCCCCGAGCGGCCCGGCGCAGGAGCGCGTCCTGCGCCGGGCCCTCACCGCGGCCGGACTGACCCCCGGCGACGTCGACCTCGTCGAGGCGCACGGCACCGGCACCACCCTCGGCGACCCCATCGAGGCCCGGGCCCTGCTCGCCGTCTACGGCCGGGACCGGCCCGGGGAACGGCCGCTGTGGCTCGGCTCGCTGAAGTCCAACCTCGGCCACACCCAGGCCGCCGCGGGCATCGCCGGCGTCATCAAGACGGTCCTGGCCCTGCGCCACGGCCTGCTGCCCCGCACCCTCCACGCCGACACGCCCACCACCGGGGTGGACTGGTCCACGGGAGCGGTACGGCTGCTGACCGAGGCCCGTCCCTGGGACGACACCGGCCGCCCGCGCCGGGCCGGGGTCTCGTCGTTCGGTATGAGCGGCACCAACGCCCACGTGGTGCTCGAACAGGGCCCGGACGACGGCCCGGCGACCGCACCGCCCGTGCCGTCCACCGCACCGGAGCCGGTCGCCGGCGACACCGTGGCGCTGCCGCTGTCCGCGGTCTCCGCGCCCGCCCTGCGCGCCCAGGCCCGCCGCCTGAGCGAACACGCCGAGGCCGCGCCCGGGACACCCCTCGCGGACCTCGCCCACGCCCTCGCCACCACCCGCACCCCGTTCCGCCACCGCGCCGCCGTGACCGGCCGCACGCGACAGGAGATCCTCACGGCGCTCACGGCACTCGGGGACGGGGCGCCCGCACCCGGCGCCGTCACGGGCCGCGCGGGCGAGGCCCGGGCCGTGTTCGTGTTCCCCGGTCAGGGGTCGCAGTGGCCGGGGATGGGGCGTGAGCTGCTGGATGCGTCGCCGGTGTTCGCGGCCGGGATCGCGGAGTGTGCCGGGGCGCTGGCTCCGTACACGGACTGGTCGCTGGGGGAGGTGCTGCGGTCGGGTGCGGGGCTGGAGCGGGTGGATGTGGTGCAGCCGGTGCTGTTCGCGGTGATGGTGTCGTTCGCGCGGGTGTGGCGGTCGTACGGGGTCGAACCCGCCGCCGTGGTCGGGCATTCGCAGGGGGAGATCGCCGCCGCGTGTGTGGCCGGGGCGCTGTCCCTGGAGGACGCCGCCCGCGTCGTCGCCCTGCGCAGCCGGGAACTCCTGCGCCTCGCGGGCCGCGGCGGCATGGTCTCCCTGGCCGCGCCCGAGGAACGCGTACGGGAACTGCTGCTGCCGTACGCCGACCGGATCGGCGTGGCCGGGGTCAACGGTCCGCAGGCCGTCGTCGTCGCCGGCGAGCCCGCCGCCCTGGACGGACTGCTCGCCGACTGCGCCCGCGAGACCGTACGGGCCCGGCGGCTCCCCGTCGACTACGCCGCCCACTCCGCCCAGGTCACCGATGTCGGCGACACGCTGCGCACCGCCCTGGCCGCGGTACGGCCCCGGACGCCGGACGTGCCGCTGTACTCCACCGTGACCGGCGAAGTCGTCGACGGCGCCGCGCTGGACGCGGCCTACTGGTACCGCAACCTGCGCGAGCCGGTCGAGTTCGCGCGCGCCACCGAGACCCTGCTCGCCGCCGGACACGACCTGTTCGTCGAGATGAGCCCGCACCCGGTGCTGACCGCCGCGGTCGCCGGGACCGCCGAGCGGGCGCGGCGGCCCGTCGCCGCCGTCGGCACACTGCGCCGCGACGACGGCGGCACCGACCGCCTCCTCGCCTCGCTCGCCGAGGCGTGGACGCACGGCGCCGCCGTGGACTGGGCCGCCGTGCTGCCCCCGCCCACCGGCCCGCACGTCACCCTGCCCACCTACGCCTTCCAGCACCAGCGCTACTGGCTGCCCACCCCGGGCCGGTCCGCCGGCGCCGCACCGGCCGCGGCCACCGCCCCGGCACCCACGGCCGGACCGCCCGGGACCGACCCGGCGGCCGAACTCGCCGCACGGCTCGCCCCGCTGGACGGAGCCGACCGCCACCGCGCGGTCCTCGACCTGGTCCTCACCCACGCCGCCGCCCTGCTCGGACACTCCGGCACCGCGGCCGTGGAACCCGAACGGCCCTTCGCCGCCGCCGGATTCGACTCGATGCTCGCCGTGACGTTCAGGAACCGGCTCGGCACGGCGACCGGGGTGCCGCTGCCGCCCACCGCGGTCTTCGACCACCCCACGCCCGCCGCGCTCGCCGCCCACCTCCACGAACGGCTGGCCGCGCCACCCGAACCGCAGCGGCCCGTCCTCGCCCAGCTCGACCGGCTCGCCGACGCGCTGGCCGGAGCGGGCACGGACACGCCCGACGCCGACGAGATCGGCGCCCGCCTGCGTGACCTGCTGCGCGCCTGGGACGGCCGCCGGCCGCGGGACGGCGGCACCGACGGGGCGGAGGGCGCCGACACGGCCACCGCCACCGCCGACGAACTCTTCGAACTGCTCGACAACCAATACGGCGCCTGAGGGAGAAGCGGGACACCCATGCCGGACAACGACAAGCTCCTCGAATACCTCAGGCGTGCCACCGCGGACCTGGGGGACGCCAGGCGCCGCCTGCGCGAGGCGGAGGACGCCCGCCACGAACCCGTCGCGATCGTCGCCATGAGCTGCCGCTACCCCGGCGGCGCCGACACCCCCGAACGGCTGTGGGACCTCGTCGACAGCGGCACCGACGCCATCACCGAATGGCCCACCGGCCGCGGCTGGGACACCGAGGCGCTCTACCACCCGGATCCCGACCACCCCGGCACCTCCGCCACCCGGCACGGCGGATTCCTGCACGACGCCGCCGACTTCGACGCGGGCTTCTTCGGCATCTCCCCGCGCGAGGCCCTCGCCATGGACCCGCAGCAGCGCCTCGTCCTGGAGACCGCCTGGGAGGCCGTCGAACGCGCGGCCATCGACCCGGCCACGCTGCGCTCCACGCGCACCGGCGTGTTCCTCGGCGCGATGCGCAACGACTACGGCAGCACCTCCCGCGGCATCCCCGAACTCCAGGGTCTCCTCGACACCGGCACGGCCACCAGCGTCGTCTCCGGCCGCGTCGCCTACACCCTGGGCCTCCAGGGCCCCGCGATCAGTGTCGACACCGCCTGCTCGTCGTCCCTGGTCGCCCTGCACCTCGCGGTCCGTTCGCTGCGCGCCGGCGAGTGCTCCCTCGCCCTCGCGGGCGGCGTCGCGGTGATGGCGACACCGGACCCGTTCGTCGCCTTCAGCCGCCAGCGCGCCCTGTCCGCCGACGGGCGCTGCAAGGCGTTCGCGGCCACCGCCGACGGCACCGGCTGGTCCGAGGGCGCCGGCATCGTCGTCCTGGAGCGCCTCGCGGACGCCCGCCGGGCCGGCCACCGGGTGCTCGCCGTCATCCGCGGCACCGCCGTCAACCAGGACGGCGCGAGCAACGGCCTGACCGCGCCCAACGGCCCGGCCCAGGAACGCGTCATCGCCGACGCCCTCGCCGACGCCCGGCTCGCGCCCGGCGACATCGACGCCGTCGAGGCGCACGGCACCGGCACCCGTCTCGGCGACCCCATCGAGGCGCAGGCCCTGCTGGCCGCGTACGGGCAGCAGCGGGACGCCGGACGACCGCTATGGATCGGCTCGCTGAAGTCGAACATCGGCCACACCTCGGGCGCGGCCGGCGTCGGCGGCGTCATCAAGATGGTGATGGCCCTGCGCCACGGCCGGCTGCCCCGCACCCTGCACGTCGACGAGCCGACCCCGTTCGTCGACTGGTCGCGGGGCGCCGTCCGCGTCCTCACCGAGTCCCGCCCCTGGGACGCGCCGGGGCGGCCGCGCCGGGCCGGAGTGTCCGCCTTCGGCGTGAGCGGCACCAACGCCCACCTCGTCCTGGAGGAGGACACCGCCGCGCAGGACACCGCGCAGACGCCCACCGCGCCGGGGGCCGTGCCCGCCGCGGGCCCGCTGCCGTGGGTGCTCTCCGCCCGCGACGAGGACGCCCTGCGCGCCCAGGCCGCGCGCCTGCTCGGACACGTCGGAGCGGCGGGGGACACGGCCGGGGAGGCCCCGGCCACGGACGGCGCCATCGGCCGGGCCCTGGCGACCACGAGGTCCGCCTTCGAACACCGGGCCGCCGTGGTGGCGGACGACCGCGCCGGGTTCGTCGAGGAGCTGACCGCGCTCGCCGCGGGCACCCCGTCCCCGCGCCTCGTGCGGGGCAGCACCGGGCCCGTCGGCAAGACGGTGTTCGTCTTCCCCGGGCAGGGCTCGCAGTGGCCGGGCATGGCGGTCGGTCTGCTGGACGCACAGCCCGTGTTCGCCGACCGGATGGCCGCGTGCGAGCGGGCTCTCGCGCCGTACGTGGACTGGTCGCTGGAGGAGGTGCTGCGCGGCACCGGCGGCGCGCCGTCCCTGGAGCGCGTCGACGTGGTGCAGCCCGCCCTGTTCGCGGTGATGGTGTCGCTGGCGGCGCTGTGGCGTGCGCACGGGATCGAACCGGACGCCGTGGTCGGGCACTCCCAGGGAGAGATAGCCGCCGCCTGCGTGGCGGGCGCGCTGTCCCTGGACGACGCGGCCAAGGTCGTCGCGCTGCGCAGCCAGGCGCTCGGGGACATCGCGGGGCGCGGCGGCATGGCGTCCGTGCCGCTGCCCGCCGCCGACCTCGGCCCGCACCTGGCGCCGTGGGGCGGCCGGCTGTCCGTCGCGGCCGTCAACGGGCCCTCGGCCACGGTGCTCTCGGGAGACCCGGAGGCGATCGAAGGCGTCGTCGCCGCCCTCGTCGCGCAGGACGTACGGGCCCGCGTCATCCCCGTCGACTACGCCTCGCACTCCGCGCACGTCGAGGAGATCGAGGAACGGCTGCGCACCGTGCTCGCGGACATCACACCGCGCGCCGCGGAGGTGCCGTTCCACTCCACGGTCGACGCCGGCCGGGTGCCGGACACGACGGTCCTCGACTCCGGGTACTGGTACCGCAACCTGCGGCGGACCGTGCGCTTCGAGGAAACCGTCCGCGGCCTGCTCGACGCCGGCCACGGCTTCTTCATCGAGGTCAGTGCCCACCCGGTGCTCACCCTGGGCGTGGAGCAGACCGCCGAGTCCGCGGGCGTCGAACGGCCCGCCGCCGTGCTCGGCACCCTGCGCCGCGACGACGGCGGCCCGCACCGCTTCCTGCTCGCCCTCGGCGAGGCCCACACCCGCGGCCTGTCCCCAAACTGGTCCCGCGTGTTCGACGGCCACGACACCGCGGCTGCACTGCCCACGTACGCGTTCCGGCGGCGCCGGTACTGGCTGGAGTCGCCGGCCACGACGACCGTGCCGGAGGCGCCCACCGATCCCGTGGAGGACCGTTTCTGGGAGGCCGTCCGCACCGGCGACCTGCCCGAGCTGACCGCCACCCTCGGAGTCGGACCCGAGGAACCGCTCAGCGCCGTCCTGCCCGCGCTCACCGCCTGGCGCGAGCGCCGCGCCGCACTCGCCACCGTCGAGTCCTGGCGCTACCGGCCCGCTTGGCAGCCCCTGCCCGAGCCCGCCACCGCCCGCCTGTCGGGCACCTGGCTCGTCCTGCTGCCCGCCGCGCCCGCCGGGGACACCTGGCACTCCGCCTGCGTACGCGCCCTGGAGGACAACGGGGCCACCGTGACCACCGTCGTCCTCGACGCACCCGACACCGCACGCGGCCCGCTCGCCGTCCGGCTCACCGAGGCCCTGGCGGACACCGCGCCCACGGGCGTCCTGTCGCTCCTGGCCACCGACGAACGACCGCACCCGCGCCGGCCGTCGGTGCCCGTCGGCGCCGCCCTGAACCTCGCCCTGGTGCAGGCACTCGGCGACGCCGGGCTCGCCGCGCCGCTGTGGTGGGCCACGCGCGGCGCCGTCGCCGTCGGCCCCGCCGACGCGGCCGTCAGCCCCGCCCAGCACGTGAGCTGGGGCCTCGGCCGGTGCGCCGCCCTGGAACACCCGCGCCGCTGGGGCGGTCTCGTCGACCTGCCGCCGGAGCCGGACGCGCGGTCCGCGGCCCGGCTGTGCGCGGTGCTCGCCGCGCCCGGCGACGAGGACCAGCTCGCCGTGCGCGGCGCGGGCGTCCACGGCCGCCGGCTCGTCCGCGCCCCGCTCGGCGCCACCGCGCCCCGCCGTACCTGGACCCCGCGCGGCACCACACTGATCACCGGCGGCACCGGCGGCCTCGGCGCGTACATCGCCCGCTGGCTGGCCCGGGAGGGCGCCGAACACCTCGTCCTCGTCAGCCGCCGCGGCCCCGAGGCACCCGGAGCCGACGCACTCGTCCGGGAGATCACCGCCCTGGGCGCCCGCGCCACGGTCGCCGCCTGCGACATCACCGACCCCGACGCGCTCGCCGCGCTCGTCGCCGGCCTGACGGCGGACGGCTGCGAGATCCGCGCCGTGCTGCACGCGGCCGCCGGCGGCTCGCTCGTGGCACTCGACGACACCGATCTGGACGAGTTCGCCGACACCCTGCACGCCAAGGCGCTGGGCGCCGCCCACCTGGACGCGCTGTTCGACCGGGACACCCTCGACGCCTTCGTGCTGTTCTCCTCCATATCCGGTGTGTGGGGCAGCGCGATCCACGGCGCGTACGCCGCCGCCAACGCCCACCTCGACGCGCTCGCCGAGAACCGCCGGGCCCGGGGCCTGACCGCCACCTCCGTCGTGTGGGGCATCTGGAGCCCCGAGGACGGCGGCGGCATGGCCGCGCACCTCGCCGAGGACCAACTGCGCGCCCAGGGCGTGGTGTTCATGCCGCCCGCCACCTGTGTCGCCGCCCTCAAGCAGATCCTCGACCACGACGAGACCCTCACCCTGGTCGCCGACATCGACTGGGACCGGTTCGCCACCGTCTTCACCACCGGCAGGCCGAGCCCCTTCATCGGCGGCGTCCCCGAGGCCCGCGCCGCCCTGGAGTCGGACACCGCCCCGGCCCCCGCCGACGCGGACCCGGCCACCGGGAGCCTGCGCGACCGGCTGCGCGACCTGACCGGGCCCGAGCGCGCACGCGTCCTGACCGACCTCGTGCGCACCGAGGCCGCGGCCGTCCTCGGCCACGACACCGAGGACTCCATAGCGCCCGACCGTGCCTTCCGCGACCTCGGCTTCGACTCGCTGACCGCCGTGGAGATGCGCAACCGGCTCACCGCGGCGACCGGTCTGCGCCTGCCCGTCACCGTCGTCTTCGACTACTCCTCACCCGGCGCCCTCGCCCGTCACCTGCGCACCGAGCTCCTGGGCGACCGGGCCGCCCCGGACGCCGCCCCGGTGGTGCGCGCCGTCGCGGCCGACGACGACCCGGTCGTCGTGGTCTCCATGAGCTGCCGCTACCCGGGCGGCGTCGACACCCCCGAGGAACTGTGGCGGCTCGTCGCCGAAGGCCGCGACGCGGTCGCCGGACTCCCCGCCGACCGCGGCTGGGACCTGGACGCGCTCTACGACGCCGACCCCGACCGGCCCGGCACCAGCTACGCGGCGGCGGGCGGCTTCGTGTACGACGCGGGCCGCTTCGACGCGGACTTCTTCGGCATCTCGCCGCGCGAGGCCCTCGCCATGGACCCGCAGCAGCGGCTCCTGCTGGAGACCTCCTGGGAAGTCCTGGAGCGGGCCGGCCTCGACCCGCGCACCCTGCGCGGCAGCCGCACCGGCGTCTTCGCGGGCGCCGCCTACCAGGGCTACGGCGGCAGCATGGACGAGGTCCCCGAGGAACTCGAAGGTCTCTTCGTCGCCGGCATCTCCACCAGCGTCCTGTCCGGCCGCGTCGCCTACACCCTCGGCCTCCAGGGCCCGGCGGTGACCGTGGACACGGCCTGCTCGTCCTCGCTGGTCGCCGTGCACCTGGCCGCGCAGGCGCTGCGGAACGGCGACTGCGCCCTCGCCCTCGCCGGCGGTGTCACCGTGATCGGCTCGCCGCTCACCTTCACCGGCTTCAGCCGGCAGCGCGGGCTCGCCGCCGACGGCCGCTGCAAGTCCTTCGCGGCGGCGGCCGACGGCTTCGGCATGGCCGAGGGCGCCGGGCTGCTGCTCCTGGAGCGGCTCAGCGACGCCCGGCGCCTGGGCCACCCCGTGCTCGCCGTCCTGCGCGGCTCCGCCGTCAACCAGGACGGCGCGAGCAACGGACTGACCGCGCCCAGCGGCCTCGCCCAGCAGCGCGTGATCGGCGAGGCCCTCGCCGCCGCCGGTCTCACCGCCGCCGACGTCGACGCCGTGGAGGCCCACGGCACCGGCACCACCCTCGGCGACCCCATCGAGGCACAGGCCATCCTCGCCACCTACGGTCAGGACCGTGACGTACCCCTCCACCTGGGCTCGCTGAAGTCCAACATCGGGCACAGCCAGGCCGCCGCCGGTGTCGCGGGCATCATCAAGATGGTCCTGGCGATGCGCCACGCGGTGCTTCCGGCGACCCTGCACGTGGACGCGCCCTCCCCGAACGTCGACTGGTCGGCGGGAGCCGTCTCGCTGCTCACCGAGGCCGTGCCCTGGCCCGCGAACGGGCACCCGCGGCGCGCCGGGATCTCCTCCTTCGGCCTGAGCGGCACCAACGCCCACGTCATCGTCGAACAGCCGCCCGCCGAGGAGGAGTCCACCGCGACCGGGACCGACGGCGAGACCGGAACCGCGGACGTGGACGTGCCGTGGGTCCTCTCCGCGCGGACCGCCGAGGCGCTCCGGGAGCAGGCCGCGCGGCTGCGCGCCCACGTCACCGGCCGGCCCGGCCTGCTCCCCGCCGACGTCGGGTACTCCCTCGCCACCACGCGCACCGCCTTCGAGCACCGCGCCGCCGTCGTCGGCCGCGACCGGGACACCCTGCTCGCCGCGCTCGACACCCTCGTCGACGGCCGCACCGGCCCCGGCGCCGTGCGCGGCACCGCCGCCCAGGACACCCGGGCCGTGTTCGTGTTCCCCGGTCAGGGGTCGCAGTGGCCGGGGATGGCGCGTGAGCTGCTGGATGCGTCGCCGGTGTTCGCGGCCGGGATCGCGGAGTGTGCCGTGGCGCTGGCTCCGTATACGGACTGGTCGCTGGCGGAGGTGCTGCGGTCGGGTGCGGGGCTGGAGCGGGTGGATGTGGTGCAGCCGGTGCTGTTCGCGGTGATGGTGTCGTTGGCGCGGGTGTGGCGGTCGTACGGGGTCGAGCCCGCGGCGGTGGTCGGGCATTCGCAGGGGGAGATCGCCGCCGCGTGTGTGGCCGGGGCGCTGTGCCTGGAGGACGCCGCCCGCGTCGTCGCCCTGCGCAGCAAGGCGCTGGTGGCGCTGACCGGCCGGGGCGGCATGCTCTACATCCCGCTGCCCGCCGAGACCGTCGAAGCCCGGCTCGCGCCCTGGGCGGACCGCCTGGACATCGCCGCCGTCAACGGGCCCACGACGGTGACCGTCTCAGGCGACCCCGCCGCCCTGGAGGAACTGCACGGCGCGCTCGCCGACGACGGCGTACTGTGCTGGCCCCTCCCCGGCGTCGACTTCGCCGGACACTCGCCGCAGGTCGACGAGATCCACGACGAACTGCGCACCCTCCTCGCCGGAATCACCCCGCGCCCGTCCCGCGTGCCCTTCTACTCGACCGTCACCGGCGGCGCGCTCGACACCTCCGGACTCGACGCCGCGTACTGGTACCGCAACCTGCGCGAGCCCGTCGCCTTCCGCCGGGCCCTGGACGCCCTCCTCGCCGACGGGCACCGCCTGTTCGTCGAGACCAGCACCCACCCCGCGCTCACCGTATGGATCCGGGAAGCCCTGGAGGCGGCCGGCGGCACCGGTGGCGTCGTGGGCACCCTGCACCGGGACGAGGGCGGCCGCACCCGCGTCCTCACCTCGCTCGCGGAACTCCACACCCTCGGGCACCCGGTGGACTGGGACGCGGTCTTCGACGGCACGGGAGCCCGCCGCCGCGAGCTGCCCACGTACGCCTTCCAGCGCCGCCACTACTGGATGGAGCCCTCGCCCGGGACCGGGACCGCGGACGGGACCCGGGGCGGTGCCAGTCCCGTCGACCAGGAGTTCTGGGACGCCGTGACCGGACAGGACCCGGACGCCCTCGCCGACCGCCTGCGCGTCGTGGACGACGACGTGCGCGCGGCCGTGAACACGGTGACGCCCGTGTTCTCCGACTGGCTGCGCGACCGCCGGAGCCAGTCCGTGCTGGACTCCTGGCGCCACCGCGTCACCTTCAAGCCCCTCACTCCGCACAGGAGTTCCGGCCTCACCGGCACCACCTGGTGGCTCGTGGCACCCGAGGCCGCCGCCGAGGACCCGGCCGTCGCCGCCTGCCTCCAGACCCTGCGCGAGCACGGCGCCCACCCCGTCCTGCTGCACCTCGGCACCGGGGACGCCGGAGACGGCGGGCGCGGCCCCCTCGCCGGCCGTCTGCGCGCCCTCGCCGAGGAGTCCCCGGCCGACGGCGTGCTCTCCCTGCTGGCCCTCGACGAGTCCCCGTACGCCGACGGCACCGCCCTGCCCACGGGCCTCGCCCTCACCACCGCGCTGCTCCAGACGCTCGGCGACGCCGACGTACGGGCGCCGCTGTGGTGCGCGACCCGGGGCGCGGTCGCCGTGGGCCGCTCCGACCGCCTCGGCGCCCCCCTGCAAGCCTTGCTCTGGGGTCTGGGCGGGGTCGCCGCCGTCGAGTACCCCGAGCGCTGGGGCGGCCTCGTCGACCTGCCCGGACGGCTCGACGAGCGCACCCGGGGCAGGCTCGCCGCCGTCCTTGCGCACCCGGACGGCGAGGACCAGCTCGCCGTGCGCGCCCCGGGGGTCTTCGGACGGCGCCTCGCCCACGCCGGACCGCGGCGGGCGCCCGACGGCACCGGCTGGACACCGGACGGCACCGTCCTCGTCACCGGTGCCACCGGAGGGCTCGGCGCCCGCGTCGCCCGCAGGCTCGCCCACAGCGGCGGCGCGCACCTGCTGCTCACCAGCCGCGGCGGCCCGGACGCCCCCGGCGCCGCGGCGCTCGCCGCCGAACTCGACGCCGCAGGCGCGGAGTTCACCATCGCGGCCTGTGACGCCGCCGACCGCGACGACCTCGCCCGGCTCCTCGACGGCATCCCCGCCAAGCAGCCCCTGCGCGCCGTGTTCCACGCCGCGGGCGTCCTGGACGACGGCGTCCTCGACACCCTCACCCCCGAGCGCGCCGCCGGGGTGCTGCGTCCCAAGACGGACGCCGCACTCCATCTCGACGAACTCACCGCGGACGCGGACCTGACGGCCTTCGTGCTGTTCTCCTCGCTGGCCGGGACCCTCGGCGGCACCGGACAGGGCAGCTACGCCGCCGCCAACGCCTTCCTCGACGCCCTCGCCCAGGCCCGCCGCGACCGCGGCCTGCCCGCCACCTCCGTGGCCTGGGGCCTGTGGGGCGGCGACAGTCTGGCCGCGGGCGCCACCGGCGAACGCCTCGTCCGCGACGGCCTGCCCGCGATGGACCCGGAACGCGCCGTCGACGCCCTGTGGCAGGCCCTGGGCGACGACGAGACCCGCCTGATCGTCTCCGACTTCGCCTGGGACCGCTTCGTCCGCGCCTACACCGCGCTGCGGCCCAGCGCCCTGATCGGCGACCTCCCCGAGGTGCGCCGCGCCCTCGCCGAGCAGGCTGCCGCGCCCGGCGGGGAAGAGGACGGCCTCGCCGCCCGGCTCGCCGGACTGTCCGCGGCCGAACGCACCGAGGAACTGGCGGCCCTGGTGCGGGCGTGCGCCGCCGGCGTCCTCGGCCACGACGACCCCGCCGCGATCGAACCGGAGCGGGCGTTCAAGGACCTCGGCTTCGACTCGCTGACCGCCGTCGAGCTGCGCAACCGCCTCGCCGAGGCCACCGGCCTGCGCCTGCCCGTCACCCTCGTCTTCGACCACCCGACCACCACCGCGCTCGTCGGGCACCTGCACGCGGAGCTGCCCGGCGCTCCGGAGCCCACCGCCGCCCCCGCCCCCGCGCCCCGCGCCGTCCTGGACGACGACCCGGTCGCGATCGTCGCGATGAGCTGCCGTTTCCCCGGCGGCGTCACCAGCCCCGAGGAGTTCTGGCAGCTCCTGGCCGACGGCACCGACGCCATCTCCGGTTTCCCCACCGACCGCGGCTGGGACCTGGCGGGCCTCTACGACCCCGACCCGGACAAGGCCGGCCGCACCTACGCCCGCGAAGGCGGATTCCTCTACGACGCCGACCACTTCGACCCCGCCTTCTTCGGCATGTCACCCCGCGAGGCCCTCACCGTCGACCCACAGCAACGCCTCCTGCTGGAAACCGCCTGGGAGGCGTTCGAGCGGGCGGGCATCGACCCGCGGACCGTCCGGGGCGGCGACGGCGGCGTCTTCGTCGGCTCCAGCTACCGCGACTACGGCTCCCGCGTCACCGAACCGTCCGCGGAGTTCGAGGGCTACCTCGGCATCGGCAGCGCCGGCAGCGTCGCCTCCGGGCGCATCGCCTACACCTTCGGTCTGGAGGGCCCGGCCGTGACCGTGGACACGGCCTGCTCCTCCTCCCTGGTCGCCGTGCACATGGCGGCGCAGGCGCTGCGCGGCGGCGAGTGCTCCCTGGCGCTCGCGGGCGGGGTCACCGTGATGGCGACACCGGGCGCGTTCGTCGAGTTCAGCCGTCAGCGCGGCCTCGCGGCCGACGGCCGGTGCAAACCGTTCGCGGCCGCCGCCGACGGCACCGCGTGGGCGGAGGGCGCGGGCATGGTCCTCCTGGAGCGCCTGTCGGACGCCCGCCGCAACGGACACCCGGTGCTCGCGCTCGTACGGGGCTCCGCCGTCAACCAGGACGGCGCCAGCAACGGCCTCACCGCCCCGAACGGGCCCTCCCAGCAGCGCGTCATCCGGCAGGCCCTCGCCGGCGCGGGCCTGACACCCGGCGACATCGACGCCGTCGAGGCGCACGGCACCGGCACGAAACTCGGCGACCCCATCGAGGCGCAGGCCCTGCTCGCCACGTACGGACAGCGACGCCCCGCCGGACGGCCGCTGCTCGTCGGATCGCTGAAGTCCAACATCGGACACAGCCAGGCCGCCGCGGGCATCGCCGGCATCATCAAGATGGTCCTCGCCATGCGGCACGGCACACTCCCGGCGACCCTCCACGTCGACGAGCCGACGCCGTACGTGGACTGGTCCGCGGGCCAGGTCCGCGTGCTCACCGAGAACACCGCCTGGCCCGACGGCGACCGCCCGCGCCGCGCCGCCGTGTCCTCCTTCGGTGTCAGCGGCACCAACGCCCACACCATCCTGGAACACGTCCCCGACCCCCCGACGCCCGAGACGGCACCACCGGCCGCGCCCTGCCGGCCCTGGCTGCTCTCCGCCCGCGGCGAGGACGCCCTGCGCGCCCAGGCCCGCCGCCTCCTCGACCACGTCAGTGCCGACCCGTCACCCGGCTCCGACGCCGTCGCGAAGAACCTGGCCACCGGCCGCAGCACCTTCGCACACCGGGCCGTCCTCCTCGGCACCGACCGGACAGCGCTGGAGGCCGCCCTGACCGCGCTCGCCGACGGCACCGCATCGGCCGACGTGATCGCGGGCAACGCCGGACGGGGCGGCAAGACCGCTTTCCTGTTCCCCGGGCAGGGCAGCCAGCGGCTCGGCATGGGCGGCGAACTCCTGCGCCGCTTCCCGGTGTTCGCCGACGCCTTCGACGCGGTGTGCGCGGAACTCGACCCGCTCCTGGACCGGCCGCTGCGCGACGTCGTCCACGCCGCGCCGGGCAGCGACGACGCGGCACTGCTCGACACCACCGCCTACACCCAGCCCGCCCTGTTCGCCCTCGGCGTCGCCCTGCACCGGCTCGTCGCGTCGTACGGGGTGCGGCCCGACCTCGTCACCGGACACTCCGTGGGACAACTGACCGCCGCGCACGTCGCGGGCGTGCTCCCGCTCCCCGACGCCGCCGCCCTGGTGGCCGCCCGCGGCCGGCTGATGCAGGCCATGCCCCAGGGCGGCGCGATGGTCGCGCTCACCGTCCCCGAGGCGGACCTGCTGCCCCAACTGGCGGGCAGGGAGGGCGAGATAGCCGTCGCCGCCGTCAACGGGCCCGCCGCCACCGTCCTGTCCGGCGACCCGGCGGCCGTCGAGGAGATCGCCGCACACTGGCGCGCGCAGGGCGCCAAGACCCGGCGGCTCACCGTCAGCCACGCCTTCCACTCCCCGCACATGGACGGCATGCTGGCCGACTTCCGGGCCGTCGCCGAACAGGTCACCTACCACGAGCCCGACATCCCCGTCGTCTGCGACCTGACCGGCGCCCTCGCCACGGCCGCCGACCTGCGCGACCCCGGTCACTGGGTCCGCCACGTCCGCTCCACCGTCCGCTTCCACGACGCCGTACGCACCCTGGAGGCCGAGGGCGCCACCGCCCTGCTGGACCTCGGACCCGACGGAGTCCTCGCCGCGCTCGCCCAGGACTGCCTCACCGGCGCCGCCGACGACGTCGCCGCGGTGCCGCTGCTGCGCAGGGACACGCCGGAACCCGCCGCGGTGACCGCCGCTCTCGCCCGCCTGCACGTCCACGGCACCGGCGTCGACTGGGCCCCGCTGTTCGCCGACGTGCCGGACGCACACGTCACGCTGCCCACGTACGCCTTCCAGCGCTCCCGCTACTGGCTCGCGCCCACCCCGGCGGCGGCCGACCTGCCCGCCGCGGGCCTCCTGCCGTCCGCGCACCCCCTGCTCGGCGCGGGCTCCCCGCTCGCCGACACCGGCGGCTTCCTGTTCACCGGCCGGCTGTCCGTGGCCGCCCACCCCTGGCTCGCCGACCACGCCGTCCACGGCGGCGCGCTCCTGCCCGCCACGGCCTTCCTCGAACTCGCCGTCCACGCGGGCGACCGCACCGGCTGCCCGGAGGTCGACGAACTCACCCTGGAAGCACCCCTCACCCTGCCCGAGCGAGGCGCCGTCACCCTCCAGCTCACCGTCCAGGCGCCCGACGCCACCGGCGGCCGGCCCTTCGCCGTCCACGCCCGGCCCGAGCACGCCGCACCCGACGAGCCCTGGACCCGGCACGCGAGCGGCCGCCTCGGCGACGGCACACCGGCGCGGGCCGACGACCTCACCACCTGGCCGCCCCCCGGAGCCGAACCCCTGGACACCGACGGCCTCTACGAGCGCCTCGCCGACGGTGGCTTCGCCTACGGACCCGCCTTCCAGGGCCTGCGCGCCGCCTGGCGCCTGGGCACCGACGTCTACGCGGAGGCCCGCCTGCCCGAGGAGCAGCGCACGGACGCGGGCCGCTACGGACTCCACCCGGCGCTGCTCGACAGCGTGCTGCACTCGCTGGCCTTCGGCGTACTCGAAGGCAGCGACCAGGGCTGGCTGCCGTTCTCCTGGAGCGGGGTACGGCTGCACGCGTCCGGCGCGACGGCCCTGCGGCTGCGCATGACGCCCGCGGGACGCGACGCCGTCGCCCTCACGGTCGCCGATCCCACCGGGGCCCCGGTCGCCACCGCCCGGTCCCTGGTGCTGCGGCCGGTGACGGCCGAGCGGATCCAGGAGTCCCGCACGGGTGCTCACGAGGACGTCTTCCGCCTGGAGTGGCCCGTCGCCGCGCCCACCCGGCGCGTCCCGGGGTCCGTGGCCGTGCTCGGGGACGCCTTCGCCGGCCTCGCGCCGGCCCACACCGACCTCGCCGCCCTGGGCGCGGCGATCGACGCGGGCGCCGAGGTGCCCGCCTTCGTACTCACCGCCCTGCCGGACACGGACGGCGGCGCCACGGACGGCGGCGCCACGGACAGCGGTGACGGCGGCACGGTCCGGGCCGTGCACGACCTCACCGGCCATGTCCTGGACCTGGTGCGGACCTGGCTCGCCGACGCGCGGTTCGAAGGGGCGAGGCTCGCTCTCGTCACCCAGGGCGGCGTTCCCGTGGCCCCCGGCGACGACGTGCCCGCCCCGGCGCACGCCGCAGTATGGGGCCTGGTCCGCTCCGCGCAGACCGAGCACCCCGACCGGTTCGTCCTCCTCGACACCGACGGCGACCCGGCCTCACGCGCCGCCCTGACCACGGCACTCGCCACGGGCGAACCCCAGCTCGCCCTGCGCGCGGGACAGCTCCACGCCGCCCGCCTGGCCCGCGTCCCCGGCTCCCTGCCCGCGGGCGAGGCCCCTTGGGACCCCGACGGCACCGTCCTGATCACCGGCGGCACCGGCTCCCTCGGCGCCCTGGTCGCCCGCCACCTCGCGCGCGAGCACGGCGTACGGCACCTGCTGCTCATCAGCCGCAGCGGACCCGCCGCCGACGGCGCCGGCGCGCTCCTCGACGACCTGGCCGCGGCGGGCGCCGACGCCGAGATCGCCGTCTGCGACGCCGCCGACCGGGAAGCCCTGGAGAAACTGCTGGACGGTCTGGAGCATCCGCTGCGCGGTGTCGTGCACACCGCGGGCGTCATCGACGACGGAGTGGTCGCCGACATGACGCCCGAGCAGCTCCACCGCGTGCTGCGCCCGAAGGTCGACGCCGCCGTCAACCTGCACGAGCTGACCGCCGGCCTGGACCTGTCCGCGTTCGTCGTGTTCTCCTCCATCGCCGGTGTCTTCGGCGGCATGGGCCAGGCCAACTACGCGGCCGCCAACGCCTTCCTGGACGCCCTCTCCCACCGGCGGCGCGCCCGCGGCCTGCCCGGCGTCTCGCTGGCCTGGGGCCTGTGGGCCACCGGCGGCGGCATGACCGGGCACCTCGGCGCGGCCGACCTCGCCCGCATCGCCCGCGGCGGCATCGTCGCCTTCACACCGGCCGACGGCATCGCCCTCTTCGACACGGCCACCGGCCTGGACGCGCCCGCTCTCCTGCCGCTGCGCCTCGACACCGGCGTCCTCGCGGAGCAGGCCGCCACCGGCGGGGTGCCCGCCTTCCTGCGCGGACTCGTCCGCACCCCCGTACGCCGCGCCGCGGCAGGCGAAGGTCCCGGCCCCGACACCGCCGGCGCGCTGCTACAGCGTCTGACCGGACTGCCCCCGGCACAGCGCGAGCGGGCCCTCACCGAGGTGGTCCGCACCCACGCCGCGTTGGTGCTCGGCTTCTCCGACCCGATGGCCGTAGGCACCGGACTGCCGCTGCTCGACCTCGGGTTCGACTCGCTGACCGCGGTGGAGCTGCGCAACCGGCTGCGGGCCGCCACCGGCCTGCCCCTGCCCGCGACCCTGCTCTTCGACCACCCCACCGCCGCCGCGGTCGCCCGCCACCTCGCCGAGCAGATCGCCCCCGCGGACGGCACGGGCGGACCCGGCCCCGAGGTCCTCGCCGGACTCGACCGCCTGGAGGGCGCGGTGCGCGACGCCGTGCACGACGACGCGGCACGCACCGCGCTCACGGCCCGGCTCCAGGACCTCCTGGAAACCCTCCGCCCGGACTCCGGCCCCGCAGCGGACGCCGTCGAGGACCGCATGGGCTCCACCGACGACGAACTCTTCGACTTCATCGACAGCGAACTCGGCAGCCCATGACGTGACCGCCGCCGCCCGCACGCCCCCCGACCGCCCCGCGTACGAAGGTGACGATCCACGGTGAATGACGACAAGCTGCGCGACTATCTCAAGCGGGTCGCCGCCGACCTGCACCGGACCAAGCAGCGCCTCGGCGAGGCCGAGGCCCGGGACCGGGAGCCGATCGCCGTCGTCGCGATGGCCTGCCGCTACCCCGGCGGTGTGCGCACCCCCGAGGACCTGTGGCGCCTGGTCTCGACGGGCACCGACGCGATCACCCCCTTCCCCGCCGACCGCGGCTGGGACCTGGCCGCACTGCACGACCCGGCGGGGGAGCGCCCCGGCACCACCTACAGCGCCGAGGGCGGCTTCCTCGACGACGTCGCCGGCTTCGATCCCGGCTTCTTCGGGATCTCGCCGCGCGAGGCCCTCGCCATGGACCCGCAGCAGCGGCTCTTCCTGGAGACCACCTGGGAGGCCTTCGAACGCGCCGGGATCGACCCGCACACCCTGCGGGGCAGCCGCACCGGCGTCTTCGCCGGGGTGATGTACCAGGACTACGCGGTCCGGCTGCGCCAGGTGCCCGAGGACGTCCGGGGCTACCTCGGCAACGGCAGCTCCGACAGCGTCGCGTCCGGCCGCATCGCCTACACCTTCGGCCTCGAAGGCCCCGCCGTCTCCGTGGACACCGCCTGCTCGTCGTCCCTGGTCGCCCTCCATCTGGCCGGCCAGGCGCTGCGGCAGGGCGACTGCACGCTCGCGCTCGCCGGCGGCGCCATGGTGATGTCCACGCCGGTGCCGTTCGTGGAGATGAGCCGGCAGAACGGCCTCGCCGCCGACGGGCGCTGCAAGTCCTTCTCGGCCGCCGCCGACGGCACCGGCTGGGGCGAGGGCGTCGGCATGCTCCTGCTGGAACGCCTGTCGGACGCCCGCCGCAACGGGCACCCGGTGCTCGCGCTCGTACGGGGCTCCGCCGTCAACCAGGACGGCGCCAGCAGCCGCCTCACCGCGCCGAACGGACCCTCCCAGCAACGCGTCATCCGCCAGGCCCTCGCCCACGCCCGGCTCACGGCGGCGGACGTCGACGTCGTCGAGGCCCACGGCACCGGCACCCCGCTCGGCGACCCCATCGAGGCGCAGGCGCTCCTCGCCACGTACGGCCGGGAACACACCGCCGAACGGCCGCTGCTGATCGGCTCGCTGAAGTCCAACATCGGCCACACCCAGGCCGCCGCCGGCGTGGGCGGCGTCATCAAGATGGTCCTCGCCATGCGGCACGGCATGGTGCCGCCCTCCTTGCACGGCACGGACCCCACCCCCCAGGTCGACTGGTCCACGGGGACGCTGAAACTGGTCACGGAGGCCACCGACTGGCCCGCGACCGGGCGCCCGCGCCGCGCCGCCGTGTCCTCCTTCGGCGTCAGCGGCACCAACGGCCACGTCGTCCTGGAACAGGCCGAACCCGCCGAAGCGCCGCCGCTCAGCGAGGTGCCCACCGGTCCCGTGCCCTGCGTCGTCTCGGGACGCACCGCCGCCGCGCTGCGCGCCCAGGCCGCCGCCCTGCACACCCACCTGGCACAGACGCCCGGCCTCCGCCCCGCCGACGTCGCCCACACCCTGGCGACGGGCCGGGCCGGGCACGAGCACCGGGCCGTCCTCCTCGCCGACGACCGGCAGGCGCTGCTCGACGGGCTGGACGCGCTCGCCCGCGACGCCGACCCGCTGCCGCCGGGCATCGTGCGCGGCACCGCCCGCACCGGCGAGGCCGTCGCCTTCGTCTTCCCCGGCCAGGGCTCCCAGTGGCCCGGCATGGCCCGCGAACTCCTCGACACCTCACCGGTGTTCGCCGCCCGGTTCGCCCAGTGCGCCGACGCCCTCGCCCCGTACACCGACTTCTCGCTCCCGGACGTGGTCCGCGGCGCCCCCGGCGCCCCGGGGTTCGACCGCGTCGACGTCGTACAGCCCGCCCTGTTCGCGGTGATGGTCTCCCTCGCGGAGGTGTGGCGCGCGCACGGCGTCGAACCCGCGGCCGTGGTGGGGCACAGCCAGGGGGAGATCGCCGCCGCCTGCGTCGCCGGCGCCCTCACCCTCGACGACGCCGCGAAGGTCGTCGCCCTGCGCGCGAGGGCACTGCGGGCCCTCGCCGGACACGGCGGCATGGCGTCGGTGGCGCTCCCCGCCGACCGGGTACGCGAACGCCTCGCGCCCTGGGGCGGGCGGATCGCGCTCGCCGTCGTCAACGGCCCCGAGTCGGCCGCCGTCTCCGGCGACCCCGAGGCACTGGCCGGACTCCTCGCCGCCCTTGAAGCCGACGGTATACGGGCCCGCGCCATCCCCGTCGACTACGCCTCGCACGGCCCGCACGTCGAGGCGGTCCGCGCGGAGCTGTCCGCGGCCCTGGCGGGCCTCGCGCCCCGCCCGGCCGTCGTGCCGTTCTACTCGACCGTCACCGGCGCTCTCCTGGACACCGAGCGCCTCGACGCCGCCTACTGGTACGAGAACCTCCGGCACACCGTGGAGTTCGAGCGGGCCACGCGCGCCCTGCTCGACGCCGGGCACCGCGTGTTCGTCGAGGTCAGCCCGCACCCCGTGCTGACCGCCGCCCTCCAGGACACCGCCGCGGCCGCCGGCACCGACGCCCTCGCCCTCGGCACCCTGCACCGCGACGACGCCGGCCGGCGCCGGACGCTCACCGCGCTCGCGGAACTGCACACGCGCGGCGTGCCCGTCGACTGGGACGCCGTCCTCACCGGGCACCGCCCCACCCGCGTCGACCTGCCCACGTACGCCTTCCAGCGGGAGCGCTACTGGCTGGAGGACACCGGCGCGCCCGCGGGCGACGCCGCCTCGCTCGGCCTCGACCCCTCGGGACACCCGCTCCTCGGCGCCGTCGTCACGCTCGCCGACAGCGAGAGCCTGCTGTTCACCGGCAGGCTCTCGGCGCGCACCCACCCCTGGCTCGCCGACCACACCGTCCAGGGCGACATCCTGCTGCCCGGCACCGCCTTCCTGGAACTCGCCGTCCTCGCCGGCGACCGCACCGGCTGCTCCCGCGTCGACGACCTCACTCTCGAAGCGCCCCTGACACTGCCACGGGACGCAGGCGTCGTCCTGCGCCTGTCCGTCGGCGCACCGGCCGCCGACGGCACCCGCACCCTGGCCCTGCACGCGCGGCCCGACGACCCGGACACGGACGAGGAGTGGACCCGCCACGCCACCGGCCTCCTCGCCCCGGCGGCCCCCGCCCCCGCCGCCACCGCCCCGGGCGCCTGGCCGCCGCCCGGCGCGGCCCCCGTCGACCTCGACGGCATGTACGCGCGCTACGCCGAGGGAGGCTTCGCCTACGGGCCCGCCTTCCAGGGACTCACGGCGGTGTGGCGGCTCGGCGACGACCTGTACGCCGAAGCCGTGCTGCCGCCCGGGATCCACCAGGACGCCCAGCGGTTCGCCCTGCATCCGGCACTGCTCGACGCCGCCCTGCACGCCACCGGACTCACCGCCGACGGGACGGGCGACGGCGGCCGCATGCCGTTCGTCTGGTCGGGGGCGACCCTGCACGCGACGGGCGCCGCCGCGCTGCGCGTCCGCCTGACCCGGACCGCGCCGGACACCCTCGCCCTGGAGGTCGCCGACACCACCGGGAGTCCCGTCGCCTCCGTGGAGTCCCTGGTCCTGCGCCCGGCCGCACCGGACGCCCGCGCGGCCCGGACCCACCACGACTCGCTGTTCCGGGTGGAGTGGACCCCGGTCACCTGCCCGCCCGCTCCCGTGGCCACCGACTGGGCGGTCATCGGCCCCGCCGGCACCGGCCTGCCGGTGTCGGCCGTCTACGCCGACACCGCCGCGCTCACCGCCGCCCTCGACGCGGGCACGGCACCGCCCGGCCTCGTGCTGGTGCCGCAACCGCCGTACCACGACGGGGACACGGAGGACGGGGAGGACGTGCACGCCGCCGTCCACCGGGCCCTGGAAACCCTCCAGACCTGGCTCGCCGACGAGCGGCTCGCCGGCACACGGCTCGCCCTCGTCACCCGGAACGCCGTCGGCGAGGCGCCCGCCGACCCGGCCCGCGCGGCCGTGTGGGGCCTGACGCGCTCCGCCCAGTCCGAACACCCCGGCCGCTTCCTCCTCGTGGACCTCGACGAGGAGGCGGCGCCGCGGACCGTCGCCGCGGCGCTCACCTCCGGCGAGGAGCAACTGGCCGTACGCGGCGGCACCGTCCTCGTCCCCCGGCTCGCCAAGGTCCCCGCCACCGACCCGGTACCGGTCGCGCTCGACCCCGACGGCACCGTCCTCGTCACCGGCGGCACCGGACTGCTCGGCTCCCGCGTGGCCCGCCACCTCGTGGCCCGGCACGGCGTCCGCCACCTCCTCCTCGCCGGGCGGTCCGGCCCCGACGCGCCCGGCGCCACGGCACTCACCGCGGAACTCACCGTGCTCGGCGCCCACGTCACCGTCGCCGCCTGCGACGCCGCCGACCGGACCGCGCTCGCCGCCCTGCTCGACGGCATCCCCGCCGGCCACCCCCTGACAGCCGTCGTCCACGCCGCGGGCGCCCTCGACGACGGCGTCCTCACCGCCCTCACCCCCGGCCGCGTCGACACGGTGCTGCGCCCCAAGGCCGACGCCGCCCGGCACCTGCACGACCTCACCCGGGACAAGGACCTGCGGGCCTTCGTCCTCTTCTCCTCCGCCGCGGGTACCTTCGGCGGCCCCGGACAGGGCAACTACGCCGCCGCCAACGCCTACCTGGACGCCCTCGCCGAGCGGCGCCACGCCCTCGGCCTGCCCGCGCGGTCCCTCGCCTGGACCCTGTGGGAGCAGCGCTCCGCCCTGACCGGGCACCTCGACGACGCCGACCTGCGCCGCCTGGCCCGCTCGGGCATGCCGCCCCTCACCACCGACGAGGGCCTCGCACTCCTCGACGCGGCCCTCACCGTCGACGCCCCGGCGCTGCTGCCGCTGCGGCTCGACCCGCGCGCACTGCGGGCCCGGGCCGCCGAAGGAGAGCCGGTACCGCCGCTGCTGCGCTCCCTCGTCCGCGTACCCGCGCGCAGGGCCGCGGCCGCCGCACCCGCCCAGGACACCGGCACCGCCCTGCCCGAGCGCCTCGCCGCCCTGCCCGAGGCCGAACGCCTGCGCACGCTCGTCCGGCTGGTGTGCGCCCAGGCCGCCGCCGTGCTCGGCCACACCTCCGACAGCGCGGTCGTCCCGGGGCGTGCCTTCCGCGACCTCGGCTTCGACTCCCTCGCCTCCGTCGAACTGCGCAACCGCCTGACCGCCGCCACCGGTCTGCGGCTGCCCGCCACCCTGGTCTTCGACCACCCGTCGCCGCAGGCGCTCGCCGCGCACCTGCGGGACGCACTGACCGGAGCGGACCCCGCGCCGACGGCGCCCGCGGCCCGGCCTTCCCCCGCGGCCGCCGTGGCCGAGCCGATCGCCATCGTCGCGATGGGCTGCCGCTTCCCCGGAGCGGTCCGCACCCCGGACGACCTGTGGCGGCTCGTGGCCTCCGGCGGCGACGGCATCTCCGCCTTCCCCACCGACCGCGGCTGGGACCTCGACGCGCTCTACGACCCGGACCCCGGGCACACCGGCACCTCGTACGTGCGCGAGGGCGGCTTCCTCACCGGAGCCGGCGACTTCGACCCCGACTTCTTCGGCATCTCGCCCCGCGAGGCCATCGCCATGGACCCGCAGCAGCGCCTCCTGCTCACCCTCACCTGGGAGGCGTGCGAGCGCGCCGGCATCGACCCGGCCGCGCTGCGCGGCACCCCGGCGGGCGTCTTCATCGGCCTGATGCAGCAGGACTACGCGGTACGGCTCCTCCCGCACATCCCCGAGGACGTCGAGGGCTTCCTCGGCACCGGCAACTCCGGCAGCGTCGTGTCCGGCCGCATCGCCTACGCCTTCGGCCTCGAAGGCCCGGCCCTCACCATCGACACGGCCTGCTCCTCCTCGCTCGTGGCCCTGCACACGGCGGTGCGGTCGCTGCGCAGCGGCGAGTGCTCGCTCGCCCTCGCGGGCGGGGTCACCGTGATGTCCAGCCCGGAACTCTTCGTGGAGTTCAGCCGCCAGGGCGGTCTGGCGGCCGACGGCCGCTGCAAGTCCTTCGCCGCCGGCGCGGACGGCACCGGCTTCGGCGAGGGCGCCGGGGTGCTGCTCCTGGAGCGGCTGTCCGACGCCCGCCGCAACGGCCGTCCGGTACTGGCGGTGGTACGGGGCAGCGCCGTCAACCAGGACGGCGCGAGCAATGGTCTGACGGCGCCGAACGGGCCGAGCCAGCAGCGGGTGATCCGCGCGGCGCTCGCCGACGCCGGACTGTCGGCGAAGGACGTGGACGCGGTGGAGGGGCACGGCACCGGGACCACGCTGGGCGATCCGATCGAGGCGCAGGCCCTGCTCGCGACGTACGGCAGGGAACGCCGGGCGGGGCGGCCGCTGTGGCTGGGCTCGCTGAAGTCCAACATCGGCCACACCTCCGCAGCGGCCGGTGTCGCCGGAGTCATGAAGATGGTTCTCGCGATGCGGCACGGGACCCTGCCGCGGACCCTCCACGTCGACGAACCCACCCCGCAGGTCGACTGGTCGGCGGGTGAGGTGCGACTGCTCGCCGAGGCACGCGCGTGGGAGGCCGGCGGCGGACCGCGCCGGGCCGGGGTGTCGTCGTTCGGGGTGAGCGGGACGAACGCCCACGTGATCCTGGAACAGGCCCCGGAGACGGCCCCGCCCGCCGACCGCGACCTGCCGGTGCCGGTGCCGGTGCCCTGGGTGGTGTCGGCGAAGACGCCCCAGGCGCTGCGGGAGCAGGCGGCCCGGCTGCTGGAGGGGTGCGACGAGGAGACCCGGGCCGCCGACGTGGCCCTGTCGCTGGCGGTGACGCGCTCTCGGTTCGAGCACCGGGCCGTGGTGGTGGGGGACCGGGAGCGACTGCTGCGGGGCATACGGGCACTGGCCGCCGGAGAGCCGTCCGCGTTCGTCGCTCAGGGCCGGGCCTCGGTGTCCGGCAAGACGGTGTTCGTGTTCCCGGGACAGGGCGCGCAGTGGGCCGGGATGGCGCGTGAACTGCTCGACGGATCACCGGAGTTCGCGGAGTCCCTGCGGGAGTGCGCGGCGGCCCTGTCCCCGTACACGCGGTGGTCGCTGCTGGACGTGGTGCGCTCGGGCACGGACTTCGACCGGGTGGACGTGGTGCAGCCGGTGCTGTTCGCGGTGATGGTGTCACTGGCGCGGCTGTGGCGCTCCTTCGGCGTGGTGCCCGACGCGGTGGTCGGACATTCGCAAGGAGAGATCGCGGCGGCGGTCGTCGCGGGAGCGCTGTCACCGGCGGACGGCGCGAAGGTGGTCGCGTTGCGCAGCCGGGCGATCGCGGGACTGGCCGGACAGGGCGGGATGGTGTCGCTCGCCCTGTCGCCGGAGCGGGCCGCCGAGACCGTCGCTGCCTGGACCGGACGACTGTCGGTGGCGGCGGTCAACGGCCCCTCGGCGGTGGTCGTGTCCGGGGACACGGACGCCCTGGACGAACTGCTCGCGTCCTGCGCGGCGGACGGCGTACGGGCGCGGCGGATCGAGGTGGACTACGCCTCGCACTCGGCCCATGTGGAGCGGATCGAGCAGGAATTGGCGCGGGCCCTGGACGGAATCCGGCCGGTGCGAAGCGAGGTGCCGCTGCTCTCCACGGTGACGGGCGAGTGGCTGGACACCTCGGCGATGGACGCCGCGTACTGGTACACGAACCTGCGCCGCCCGGTCGCCTTCGAGCCCGCCGTCCGCACCCTGGCGGATGCGGGCTTCGACGCCTTCATCGAGGTCAGCCCGCATCCGGTGCTCGCCATGGCGGTCGAGGAGACCCTGGAGGCGGCCGAGGCGACCGGCGTCGTCCTGGGCACGCTCCGCCGGGACGAAGGCGGACTCCAGCGGATGCTCCTCGCCCTCGGGCAGGCCCACGCGCACGGCATCCCGGTCGACTTCACCCCCGTCTTCGCGGGCACCGGAGCCACCCGCACCGACCTGCCCACCTACCCCTTCCAGGAACGACGCCTCTGGCTGGACGTCCCGACCACCAGCCGGGACGTGGCCGCCGCGGGGCTCGGGACGACGGGACACCCGCTCCTGGGCGCCACCGTCGAGATCGCCGGCACGGGCGAAGTCCTGTGCACAGGACGCCTCTCACGGCGCAGCCACCCGTGGCTCGCCGAGCACGTGGTCCAGGGGACCGCCGTGCTGCCCGGCACCGCCTTCCTGGAACTCGCGCTGCGCGCCGCCGCCGCGGTCGGCTGCGCCACGGTGGACGAACTCACCCTGTCCGCACCGCTCGCGCTGCCCGACGAGGGCGCCGTCCGCGTCCAGGTGCGCCTCGGGGCGCCCGGCGCGGACGGGCGGCGGGCGCTCGGCCTCCACTCACGGGCCGAGCGGGACACCGGTCCGGAGACCGGACCGGAAACCGGGCCGGAGGCCGGACAGGAGTCCGGGGCCGCGTCCGCGTGGACCACCCACGCCACCGGCACCGTCGCGCCCGCGGCCCGCCCCGCGGGGCCCGCCCTCGTCACCTGGCCGCCACCCGGCGCCGAGGCCGTGGACATCGACGGCCTCTACGAACGGTTCGCGGCCGCCGGATACCGCTACGGGCCCACGTTCCGGGGCATCCGCGCCGCCTGGACCCGGGACGGCGAGATCTGCGCCGATCTCGTCCTGGACGAGCGGCAGCACGCCGACGCCCCCGGGTACCGCCTGCACCCGGCGCTCCTCGACGCCGCCCTGCAGACCGCCGCGCTGCTGCCCGGCCGCGACGACACCGCGCGCCTGCCGTTCAGCTGGAACGACGTGACCGCGCACACCACGGGATCCACCGCCGTACGGGTCCGGCTCACCGGCGAGGGACCGGACGCCGTCGCCCTGACCGTGTACGACCTCGCCGGACAGGAGGTCCTCTCGGCCGGTTCGCTCGCCCTGCGCCCGGCGTCGGCGGGCGGCCCGGGGCGCGCGGGACACGGCCGGGACGGGCTGCACCGGGTGGACTGGGTGCCCGCGCCGGACGCCGACGACCTCGTTCCGGAGACGGACCCGGGCGACTGGGCCGTCCTGCGGGCCGAACCGGACAGCCCCGTGCCCGCCCTGGTCGTCGCCGACTGCCCGCGCCCGGACGCCGGGCACGAAGGCACGCGCGACGGCACGGACGAGGCCGCGGTGTTCCACGCCGTCGCCGCGGAGTGCCTCGCCCTCGTGCGGGAGTGGCTGTCCGGCGAGCGGTACGACGGCTCCGTCCTCGCCGTCGTCACCCGGGGCGCCGTGACCACCGGCCCCGGCGACCGGGCGGCGGACTGGACGCGGTCCGGCGTGTGGGGGCTGCTGCGGACCGCGCAGACCGAACACCCCGGCCGGTTCCTGCTCGTGGACCTGGACGGCGACCCGCAGTCGCGTGCCGCCCTGCCCGCCGCGCTCGCCTCGGGCGAACCCCAGACCGCCGTACGCGCCGGGGAGCTGCTCGTACCGCGCCTGACCGCCGGGCCCGGCCGGGACACCCTGGTGCCGCCCCCCGGCAGCGCGGACGGCTGGCGGGTCGCCCTGTCCGGGGACGGCACGGTCGACGGGCTCACGGCCGAACCCGCGCCCGACGCGCTCGCCCCGCTCGGCGCCGGCCGGGTGCGGGTCGCCGTACGGGCCGCGGGCCTCAACTTCCACGACGTGGTGGCCTCCCTCGGACTCGACCCCGACCACGCGGGACTCGGCAGCGAGGGCGCCGGAGTCGTCCTGGAGGTGGGCCCGGACGTCGACGACCTCGCACCGGGCGACCGGGTGATGGGGGTCTTCGCCGGCGCCTTCGGGCCGACCGCCGTCGCCGACCGGCGCACCCTCGCCCGGATACCGGCCGGCTGGACCTTCGCGCGGGCCGCGTCGGTGCCGATCGCCTTCCTCACCGCCTACTACGGCCTGTTCGACCTCGGCGGCCTGCGGCGCGGCCAGTCGGTCCTGGTGCACGCCGCGGCGGGCGGCGTCGGCATGGCCGCCGTCCAGCTCGCCCGGCACGCCGGAGCCGAGGTGTACGCGACGGCGAGCCCCGCCAAGCAGGACGTCCTGCGGGCCTCGGGCCTGCCTGGCGACCACATCGCCTCCACCCGCACCCTCGACTTCGTCGGCCGCTTCCTCGACGCCAGCGGCGGCCGGGGCGTGGACGTCGTCCTCGACTGCCTGGCGCGGGAGTTCGTCGACGCGTCCCTGACGCTGCTGCCACGCGGCGGCCGGTTCATAGAGCTGGGCAAGACCGACGTACGCCAGGCCGGCGAGGTGGCGCGCGACCACCCCGGCGTCCACTACCGGGCCTTCGACCTGATGGAGGCCGGAGCCGACCGGGTCGGCGCCATGGTCACCGAGATCCTGTCCCTGTTCGAACAGGGTGCCCTCACACCGCTGCCGCTGACCTGCTGGGACCTGCGCCAGGCCCCACAGGCGTTCCGCCGGCTCAGCCAGTCCCGGCACATCGGCAAGAACGTCCTCACCCTGCCCGCGCCCCTCGACCCGGAGGGCACCGTGCTGATCACCGGCGGCACCGGCACCCTCGGCGGGCTCGTCGCCCGCCACCTGGTCACCGCCCACGGCGTCCGCCGGCTGCTGCTCACGGGACGCTCCGGCCCGGACGCCCCCGGGGCCGGACGACTCGTCCGCGAACTGACCGAGGCCGGGGCCGACGTGACCGTCACGGCCTGCGACGTGAGCGACCGGGACGCGCTCGCCGCACTGATCGCGGACATCCCGCGCGCGCACCCGCTCACCGCCGTCGTGCACGCCGCCGGAATCCTCGACGACGCCACCGTCACCGCACTCACACCCGAGCGGCTCGCACGCGTCCTGCGGCCCAAGGCGGACGCCGCACTCGCCCTGCACGAGCTGACCCGGGACCGCGACCTGGCCGCCTTCGTCCTGTTCTCCTCCGGCGCCGCCCTGCTCGGCACCGCCGGACAGGCCAACTACGCCGCCGCCAACGCCGCGCTCGACGCCCTGGCCGCGCGCCGCCGGACCGAAGGACTGCCCGCCGTGTCCCTCGCCTGGGGCATGTGGGAGGAGCGCAGCGCGCTGACCGCGCACCTCACCGACGCCGACGTACGCAAGACGGCACGGGGCGGCATCGGCGCCCTGCCCACCGAAACGGCCCTCGCCCTCTTCGACGCGGCCCTGACCGCGGCGCAGCCGCACGTACTGGCCGCCGCGGTCGACACGGCCGCGCTGCGCGCGACCGCCGCCACGGGCGCGCCCCTGCCACCCCTGCTCAGCGGGCTGGTGCGCGGCGCGCGCGGGAGGACCGCCGCGCCCCCGGCGCCGGCCGGGCCGTCGCTCGCCGAGCAGGTGGCCGAACTGCCGCCCGCCGAGGCCCACCGCGCCCTGCTCGACCTGGTGCGCGGCAACGCGGCCGCCGTCCTCGGCCACGCCTCCACCGACCTGATCGGCGCGCAACGGCCGTTCAAGGACCTCGGCTTCGACTCGCTCACCGGCGTCGAACTGCGCAACCGGCTCATGGCGGCGACCGGGACCCGGCTGCCGGCCGCGCTGGTCTTCGACCACCCCACCCCCGACACGCTCGCCCGCCACCTCACCGCCCGGCTCACCGCCGCTTCCGCGCCGGCCGCGCCGCCGGGCACCGCCGAACTCGACCGGCTCGACGCGCTCGCCACCGAACTGGCCGGCGCGGGCACCGACGCCGGACAACGGCGCGCGGACCTCGCCCGGCGGCTGCGCGGCGCCCTCGCCCGCCTCGAACCGGCGACAGAGCCCGGCGGCGGCACGGACTCCGCCGAAGCCGTCGAGTCCGCCACCGACGAAGAGATCTTCGACCTGATCGACAAGGAGATGGGCCTCTCGTGAGTGCCGTCCAGACCGCGCCGTCCCGACGCACCCACGGAGGAGCCCGGTGAGCGAACACAACGAGCAGAAGCTGCGCGACTACCTCAACCGCGTCACCATCGACCTGCGCGACACCCGCCGACGGCTGCGCGAGGCCGAGAGCAGCAGCCGCGAGCCGATCGCCGTGGTCTCCATGAGCTGCCGCTTCCCCGGCGGCGTCCGCACCCCCGAGGAACTCTGGAACCTCCTGACCGCGGGCCGTGACGCCGTCACCGGCGTGCCCGGCGACCGCGGCTGGGACACCGCGGGACTCAGCGCGGGCGGTGTGCCCTGCCAGGGCGCGTTCCTCGACGGCGCCGCCGACTTCGACGCCGAGTTCTTCGCCGTGTCACCGCACGAGGCCGTCGCGATGGACCCGCAGCAGCGGCTGCTGCTCCAGGCCGCCTGGGAAGCCGTCGAACGCGCGGGCATCGACCCGGCGTCGCTGCGCGCCACCCGCACCGGAGTGTTCGCCGCCGCCATCGACCAGGGGTACGCCCAGCTCGGCACCGGCGCCCCCGAGACCGTCCAGGGCTTCCTGATGACCGGCAACTCGATGAGCGTGGTGTCCGGCCGCATCGCCTACGCGCTCGGCCTCCAAGGACCGGCCGTCACCGTCGACACCGCCTGCTCGGCCTCCCTGGTCGCCCTGCACCAGGCGGCGCGGGCGCTGCGCGCCGGGGAGTGCACGCTCGCCCTGGCGGGCGGGGTGACCGTGATGGCGCGGCCGTCGGTGTTCACCGAGTTCAGCCGCCAGGGAGCCATGGCCGCCGACGGCCGCTGCAAGCCGTTCTCGGCGTCCGCCGACGGCACCGGCTGGGGAGAGGGCGTCGGCGTGCTCCTCCTGGAACGCCTGTCCGACGCACACCGCAACGGCCACCCGGTCCTCGCCGTGCTGCGCGGCTCCGCCGTCAACCAGGACGGTGCCAGCAACGGCCTCACCGCGCCGAACGGGCCCAGTCAGCAGCGCGTCATCCGCGACGCGCTCGCCGACGCGGGCCTGTCCGCCGCCGACGTCGACGCCGTCGAGGCCCACGGCACCGGCACCCGACTCGGCGACCCCATCGAGGCCGACGCGCTGCTCGCCACGTACGGCCGGGACCGTCGCGGCGGGCAGCCCCTGTGGCTGGGCTCGCTGAAGTCGAACATCGGCCACACCCAGGCCGCCGCCGGGGTCGCGGGCGTCATCAAGACGGTCCTCGCGCTGCGCCACGGGCTGCTGCCCCGGTCCCTGCACATCACCGAGCCCACCCCGCACGTCGACTGGAGCGAGGGCGCCGTCGCGCTGCTGACCGAGGCCGGGAAGTGGCCCGAGACCGGCGGGCCGCGCCGGGCGGGCGTCTCCTCCTTCGGCATGAGCGGCACCAACGCCCACGTCATCCTGGAACGGGCCCCGGAGACCGAGCCGCCGCACCCCGCCGGCACCGCCCCGCCGGCCGTGCCCTGCCTGCTCTCCGGACGCACCGCGGCCGCCCTGCGCGACCAGGCCGTACGCCTCAGGGCGCGCCTCGCCGAGGACCCGCAGGCACGCCCCGCCGACCTCGGCTACTCGCTCGCCACCACCCGGACCGCCTTCCCGCACCGCGCCGCCGTGACGGCCGCCGACCGCGGTGAACTCCTCGCCGCGCTCGACCAGATGGCCCGCGACCCGCAGGGCGCCGCGACCGCCGTCACCGGCCTCGCCGAACCCGGGCCCGGCCGGGTCGCCATGGTCTTCCCGGGACAGGGCGCGCAGTGGCCCGGCATGGGCCGGGAACTCCTCGACACCGCGCCGGAGTTCGCCCGCTCCATGGCCGCCTGCGCGGACGCGCTGGCCCCCTTCGTGGACTGGTCGCTGCCCGACGTCGTACGCGGCGAACCGGGCGCGGCCGCCCTGGACCGGGTCGACGTGGTGCAGCCCGCGCTGTTCGCGACGATGGTGTCGCTGGCCGCCCTGTGGCGGTCCTGGGGTGTCGAACCGGACGCGGTGGTGGGGCACTCCCAGGGGGAGATCGCCGCCGCGGTGGTCGCCGGGGCGCTGTCCCTGGCGGACGGGGCGAAGGTCGTCGCCCTGCGCAGCCGGGCCATCGCCGCGCTCGCGGGCGGCGGCGGCATGGTGTCCCTCGCGGTGTCCCGCGAGCGGGCGGAGGAAGCGATCCTCCCCTGGGCCGGGCGGCTGTCGGTCGCCGCCGTCAACGGCCCCGCGTCCGTGGTGGTCTCCGGCGAAGCGCCGGCCCTCGCCGCACTGACCGAGCGGTGCGCGGCGGACGGCGTCCGGGCCCGTACGGTCCCCGTCGACTACGCCTCGCACTCCGCGCACGTCGAAAGCGTCGAACAGGAGGTCCTGGCGGCCCTCGCCGGCATCACCCCGGCCGCCGCCCGCGTCCCGCTGTTCTCCACCGTCACGGGGGAGTGGCTGGACACCACGGTCATGGACGCCGCGTACTGGTACCGCAACCTGCGCCACACCGTGCGCTTCGACACCGCCGTGCGCGCCCTCGCCGAACAGGGCCACGGCGTCTTCCTCGAAGTGTCCCCGCACCCCGTGCTGACGGTGCCCGTCCAGGACACCGCCGAGTCCGCGGGCGCCTCCGACGCCGTCGTCACCGGTACCCTGCGCCGCGACGAGGGCGGCCTGCGCCGCGCCCTCACCTCCGCGGCCGGACTGTGGGCGCGCGGCGTGCCGGTGGACTGGCGGAAGGTGTACGAGGGCTGGGACACGCGCCGCGTCGACCTGCCCACGTACCCGTTCCAGCAGCGGCGCCACTGGCTGACGCCCGCAGCGCCGCCGCCCGCCGACGGCGACACGGACTTCTGGGACCTGGTGGAACGCGGCGACGTGACGGAAGCGGCCACCGCCCTCGCCGTCGACGCCGCACCGCTGCGCGAGATCCTCCCCGCCCTAAGCAGCTGGCACCGCCACCGCACCGCCACCGATCCTTCCGACGCCTGGCGCTACCGCGTCGCCTGGCACCCGGTCCCCGACCCGCCGGCCCCCGCGCTCAGCGGGACCTGGCTGGTCCTGGCGCCCGAGGGACACGAGGAGAGCGAGACGGTGCGGGACGCCGTACGGGCGCTGCGCGAACACGGGGCCGAGGTGGTCACGGCACAGGTCGCGGCAGCCGACGCGGCGCATCCGAACACCGTGGACGCCCCCTCCCGGGTTCCGGCCGACGGCACCGCCGGCCGGGGCACGGCGACCGGTGAGACCGGCGAGGCCGGTGAGACCGGTGAGACCGGTGAGACCGGTGAGACCGGCGGGACCGGTGAGACCCGCGAGGCCGGTGAGGCCGGCGAGGCTGGTGAGACCGCTGAGACCCGCGAGAGCGGTGAGACCGACCCGGCCGCCGAGGCCCGCCGCCCCGCCGACCGCACCCGCCTCGCCGCCACCGTCACCCAGGCCGCCCACGGCCGTCCCCTCACCGCGGTCCTCTCCCTCCTCGGTCTGGCCGACCACCCGCACCCCGGCCACCCGGGCCTGCCCACCGGCACCGTCCTGACCCTCGCGCTCGTCCAGGCGCTCGGCGACCTCGGGGTCACCGCGCCGCTGTGGTGCGCCACCCGGGGCGCCGTCTCCACGGGCGCGGCCGATCCGCTCACCGCGCCCGCGCAGGCGCAGGTGTGGGGCACCGGCATGGTCGCCGCCCTGGAACACCCGCAGCGCTGGGGCGGACTGGTCGACCTGCCCGACACGGCCGACGCCCGGGCCCGGGAACGGCTCTGCGCCGCGCTCGGCGGCCCGGACGGCGAGGACCAGCTCGCGGTCCGCCCCACCGGCCTCTTCGTCCGCCGTCTCGTCCGAGCCCCCCGGCCCGCCCGGCCCGCCCGCCCCGCGCGCGCCTGGAAGCCCCGCGGCACCGTCCTGCTCACCGGCGGCACCGGAGCCCTCGGCCCGCACCTGGCCCGCTGGCTGGCCCGCGGCGGCGCCACCCACCTGGTCCTGCCCGGACGGCGCGGGGAGGACGCGCCCGCGGCGGCCGGACTGCGCGCGGAACTGGCCGCGTCCGGCGCAACCCTGGCGCTGCCCGTCTGCGACCTGGCCGACCGCGACCAGGTCGCACGGCTCCTCGCCGGACTCGACGCGGCCGGCACGCCCGTCACCGCCGTCGTGCACGCCGCCGCGGACATCGCGCTCGCCCCGCTCGACACCGTCCCCGTCGCGGCGTACGAGCGTGTCGTCGCCGCCAAGGCGGCGGGTGCGGCGCACCTCGACGCGCTGCTGGACCGCGAACTCGACGCGTTCGTGCTGTTCTCCTCGATCGCCGGGGTCTGGGGCAGCGGCGACCACGGTGCCTACGCCGCGGCCAACGCCCATCTCGACGCCCTCGCCCGGCACCGGCGTGACCGCGGCCTGAGCGCGACCACCGTCGACTGGGGCATCTGGCGGCCCGGACCGCCGGCCGCGGGCGGCACACCGGCCACCAAGGACACCGGCCTCTTCAACCTCGAAGAGCACGGCCTGCCCCGGATCGACGCCGAGCGGGCGCTCGCCGCGCTCCAGCGGGCCCTCGACGACGACGAGACGCTCGTGACCATCGCCGACGTCGACTGGGAGCGGTTCGCCCCGGTGTTCACCTCCAGCCGCCCCAGCCCGCTGCTGAGCACCGTCCCCGAAGCCCGCCGCGCCCTCGCGGGACCCGAGGACGCGGACGACCCGGCCGCCTCCGGACTGCGGCGGCGGCTCACCGCGCTGCGGCTCCCCGCCGAACGGGACCGGCTGCTGCTCGACCTCGTCCGCGGCCACGCCGCCGCCGTCCTCGGCCACGACCGCGCCGACGCCGTACCGCCCGCGAAGGCGTTCCAGGAGCTCGGCTTCGCCTCCCTCACCGCGGTCGAACTCCGCAACCGCCTCACCAAGGCGACCGGACTGCGGCTGCCGTCGACCCTCGTCTTCGACCACCCGTCGGCCGCCGTACTCGCCGCCCATCTGAAGTCCCGCCTGCTCGGCGCGGACGAGACGACGGCGGCGGAAAAGGAGGAGGACGGCACCCGCACCGGAGCCGCCGACGAGCCGATCGCCATCGTCTCCATGGGCTGCCGCCTGCCCGGCGGCGTCACCTCGCCCGAGGAACTCTGGCGGCTGCTCGCCGACCGCGGCGACGCCGTCACCGGGCTCCCCGCCGGGCGCGGCTGGGACCTCGACGCGCTCTACGACCCCGACCCGGAGCATTCGGGCACCTCGACCACCCGGCACGGCGGGTTCCTGCACGACGCCGCCGACTTCGACGCCGCCTTCTTCGGCATCTCACCCCGCGAGGCCCTCGCCATGGACCCGCAGCAGCGGCTCCTGCTGGAGGTCTCCTGGGAGGCCCTCGAACGCGCGGGCCTGGACCCGGAGGCGCTGCGCGGCAGCCGTACGGGCGTCTTCACCGGCGTCAACTACAGCGACTACGGCGCCGTGGTGGCCCGTTCCGCCGAGGGCGAGGGCCATCTGCTGACCGGCAGCGCCCCCAGCATCGTCTCCGGGCGCGTCGCCTACACTCTCGGCCTGGAGGGCCCGGCGGTCACCGTCGACACCGCCTGCTCGTCGGCGCTGGTCGCCCTGCACCTGGCGGCCCGCGCCCTGCGCGCGGGGGACTGCTCGCTGGCCCTGGTCGGCGGCGTGGCGGTGATGGCGACACCCGGCGCGCTGATCAGCTTCTCGCGGCAGCGCGGTCTCGCGGCCGACGGACGGTGCAAGGCGTTCGCGGACGGCGCCGACGGCATGGGCATGGGCGAGGGAGCCGGAGTGCTGCTCGTCGAGCGGCTGAGCGAGGCCCGCCGCGCCGGCCATCCCGTCCTCGCGGTGCTGCGCGGCTCCGCCGTCAACCAGGACGGCGCCAGCAACGGCCTCTCGGCCCCCAACGGGCCCAGCCAGCAGCGCGTCATCCGCGCCGCCCTCGCCGACGCGGGCCTGACCGGCGCGGACGTCGACGTGGTGGAGGCCCACGGCACCGGCACCACCCTGGGCGACCCCATCGAGGCGCAGGCGCTCCTCGCCACCTACGGCCAGGACCGGCCCGCGGGACGGCCCCTCCTGATCGGCTCCCTCAAGTCCAACATCGGCCACACCCAGGCCCTCTCCGGGGTCGCGGGCGTCATGAAGACGGTCCTGGCCCTGCGTCACGCCACCGTCCCGGCGACGCTCCACGCCGACCGGCCCACCACCCACGTGGACTGGACCCAAGGCCACGTCGCCCTCGTGACCGAGCACGAGCGGTGGCCCGAGGCGGGCCGGCCGCGCCGCGCGGGCGTCTCCTCCTTCGGGCTCAGCGGCACCAACGCCCACGTCATCCTGGAACAGGCGCCGGAACCCGAACCGCCGGAACCCGCAGCACCGGGCTCCGACGCACTGGAACCCGCCGCAACGGGACTGCACGCACCGGAACCCGACGCACCGGGACTCGACCCAGTGGAGTCCAACGCACCGGAGCCCGAGCGCCCCCGCACCGCCCCGGCCGTCCCCTGGTGCCTGTCGGCCCGCTCCGCCGACGCCCTGCGCGCCCAGGCCGAACGCCTGCTCCACCACCTGTCCGGCACGGACCAGGCCGACGCGGCGGACGTGGCCCTGTCCCTCGCGGGACGCACCGCCTTCCCGCACCGCGCGGTCCTCGTCGGCGGCCACGACCGGCTGCTGTCCGCCCTGCGGGAGTGGGCCGCGGGCGCCGCCCCCGCCGTCCACGCAGTCGCGGACACCGACGGGCGCACCGTCCTGATGTTCCCCGGCCAGGGTTCGCAGTGGACCGGCATGGCCCGCCGGCTCCTCGACGAGTCACCCGAGTTCGCCGACGCCCTGCACGCCTGCGCGGACGCGCTCGCCCCGTACGTCGACTGGTCGCTGCTCGACGTCGTACGCGACGGCGACCGGCTGGACCGGGTCGACGTGGTGCAGCCCGTCCTCTTCGCCGTGATGGTGTCCCTCGCGCGGCTGTGGCGGGCGTACGGCGTCGTCCCGGACGCCGTCGTCGGCCACTCCCAGGGAGAGATCGCCGCGGCCGTGGTGGCCGGCGCGCTGACGCCGCGGGACGGGGCGAAGATCGTCGCCCTGCGCAGCCGCGCGCTCGCCCGGCTCGCCGGGCACGGCGGCATGGTGTCGCTCGCCCTGCCGTCGGCACGGGCCGCCGAGCTGATCGCGGCCTGGGCGGGACGGCTGTCGCTGGCGGCGGTCAACGGGCCGTCCGCGGTGGTGGTCTCCGGTGACGCGGACGCCCTGGACCAGCTCATGGAGACATGCGAAGCGGACGGCGTACGGGCCCGGCGTGTGGACGTCGACTACGCGTCCCACTCCGCCCACATGGAAGCCCTCGAAGCCGAACTGACCACCGCCCTCGCGGACATCGAGCCCACCGCGGCGGACATCCCGCTGTACTCCACGGTGACGGACGGCTGGCTGGACACGGCGACGATGGACGCCCGCTACTGGTACGCCAACCTCCGGCGCACCGTGGGCTTCGAGTCCGCCGTCCGCGCCCTCGCCGCGGCGGGCCACCGCACGTACATCGAGGTGAGCCCGCACCCGGTCCTCACCCCGGCCGTCGAGGAGACGCTGGAGTCGGTGGGCGTCGACGCCGCCGTGCTCGGCACGCTGCGCCGCGACGAGGGCGGCATGGAGCGCATGCTGCGGTCCCTCGGCGCCGCGTGGGCGCACGGCGCCCCCGTCGGCTGGGCGCCTCTGTTCGCGGGCACCGCCGCCCGCCGCGTCGACCTGCCCACGTACGCCTTCCAGCACCGGCCCTACTGGGCCGTGCCGGGCCCGGACAGCGGCGGCGGCCTCACGGCGGCGGGTCTCGGCACGACCGGGCACCCCCTGCTGGGCGCGGCCGTCGAACTCGCCGACACCGGCGAGACGGTGCTCAGCGGACGGATCTCGGTGCGCACCCACCCCTGGCTCGCGGACCACGCCGTGGCGGACGTCGTCCTGCTGCCCGGCGCCGCGTTCGTGGACCTCGCCGTCCGCGCCGGGGACGAGGCCGGCTGCCGCGTCCTGGAGGAACTCACCCTCCGGGCCCCGCTGGTGCTGCCCGCCACCGGCGGCGTACGGCTCCAGGTCCGGGTCGGCGCTCCGGACGGCACCGGCCGGCGCACCGTGGACGTGCACGCGCGGCCGGACGCCACGGCCGACGCGCCGTGGACACCGCACGCCTCCGGCGTCCTGGCCGAAGCCGCCGGGGACGGCGCACCGGCGCAGGAGGAGAGCCGGCCTCCCGCCGGCGCCGAGCCCGTCGACGTCGACGGCCTCTACGAGCGGTTCGCCGCGGCCGGCTACGGCTACGGACCCGCCTTCCGGGGGCTGCGCGCGGCCTGGCGGCACGGCGACGACCTGTACACCGAGGTACGCCTGGACGAGGACCAGCACGCGGCGGCCGCGGCCTTCGGCATCCACCCCGCGCTGCTCGACGCGGCGCTGCACGGACTGTGGCTGGCCGCCGTGGGCAGCGCGGGCCCGGACCCGGCACCGGGCACCGCGCGGCTGCCGTTCGCCTGGACGGGGGTGACCCTGCACGCCTCCGGCGCCACCGCACTGCGCGTCCGCCTCTCCCCGGACACCGACGGGACCACGTCCCTCACCGCGCACGACCCCGCCGGCCGGCCGGTGCTCACGGTGACCGGACTCGCCGTCCGGCCCGTCGACGTGGACGCCCTGCGCGCCGCCACCGCCCCGGCGGCGGACGACTCCCTGTACCGCCTGGAGTGGACGCCCGTGCCCGCCCCGGCCACCGCCCCCGCACCGCCCGGCCGCCTGGCCGCTCTCGGCCCGGGCGTTCCCCTGCCCGACACCTACCCGGACCTCGCCGGCCTCGCCGCGGCCGTCGACCGCGGGGCACCCGTGCCCGACGTGGTCGTCGTGCCGTGCGCCACGGCCGCCGGGGCCGCCAGGGCTGACGGGGAAGCCAGGACTCACGGGGACGCCACGGCCGACGGGGACGACGCGGCCGCCGTACGGGCCGTCGTGGGCGCCACTCTCGCGCTCGTCCAGACCTGGCTGGCCGACGACCGGTTCGCCGGCACCCGCCTGGTGTTCCTCACGCGCGGCGCCGTCCGCACGGGACCCGACGACGGCCCGAGCGACCCCGCGGGCGCGGCGGCACGCGGCCTGCTGCGCTCGGCCCAGTCCGAGCATCCCGGCCGTCTCGTCCTCCTCGACACCCCGGACGGAGACGGCCTGCCCGCCCTGCTGCCGGCCGTCCTGGACCTCGACGAGCCCCAACTCGCCGTACGCGACGGGAAACTGCTCGCCGCCCGCCTCACCCGGGTCCCGGCCCCGGAGGAGACCGCCGGACGGTCCGTGCCGCTGGACCCCGACGGCACCGTCCTGGTCACCGGCGCCGGCGGCGTACTCGGCGGGCTCGTGGCCCGGCACCTCGCGGCCCGGCACGGAGTGGGACACCTGCTCCTGGCCGGACGGCGCGGAGCCGGCACACCCGGGGCCGCCACGCTCCTCGCCGACCTCCAAGCCCTCGGCGCCCAGGCGGAGTTCGCGGCCTGCGACGTAGCCGATCCGGCCGCCGTCGCGGAGCTGCTGGCGGGCGTGCCGGCCGAGCACCCCCTGACGGCCGTCGTGCACGCCGCCGGTGTCCTCGACGACGGTGTCGTCACCTCGCTCACCCCCGAACGCCTCGACCGCGTCCTGCGGCCCAAGACCGACGCGGCCCTCGCCCTGCACGAGGCGACCCGCGACCTGCCGCTGTCCGCGTTCGTCCTCTTCTCCTCCGCGGCGGGCGTCGCCGGCAACCCGGGCCAGGCCGGCTACGCGGCCGCCAACGCCTGCCTGGACGCCCTGGCGGAGCGCCGTCAGGCCGCCGGGCTGCCCGCCCAGTCCCTCGCCTGGGGCCTGTGGGAACGGCGCAGCGAGATGACCGGCACCCTGGACGGGACCGGACTCGGGCGGATGACCCGCGGCGGTGTCGCCGCACTCTCCGACGCCCAGGGCCTCGCCCTGTTCGACGCGGCGCTGCGCCTCGACGACGCCCTGCTCGTGCCCGTACGCCTCGACACCGCCCGGCTGCGGGCGGGCGCCGGGCGCGGGCCCGTGCCGCCGCTGCTGCGCGGCCTGGTGCGCGCCGCCCGGCCCGCCGCCGCCGCGGCCGCCGCCGAAGTGGCGTCACTGCGCGAACACCTGGCCTCCCTGGGGGCCGAGGAACGCCGGCAGCGGATCGAGGAGCTGGTACGGGCCCGGGTCGCCGACGTCCTCGGGCACGACGGAGGCGAAGCGATCGACCCGGAGCAGGCCTTCAAGGACCTCGGATTCGACTCCCTGACCGCCGTAGACCTCCGTAACCGCCTGAACGCGGCCACCGGTCTGCGCCTGCCCGCCACCCTCGTCTTCGACCACCCCACCCCGGCGGCCGCGGCCGCCTACATGACCGCGCGCCTCGCCCCGGCCGCCCGGCCCGCCGACCCCGGCGGCCCGGACGGCGACCGGGAACTCCAGCGGCGGCTCGCCGCCGTACCGGTGACGCGGCTGCGCGAGGCCGGACTGCTGGACGCGGTGCTCCGCCTCACCGAGAACGACGCCGGGGGAGCGGACCGCACCACGAAACCTACGGGAACGGACCTCGCGGACGACCCCGGCGCCATCAAGGAGATGGAAGTGGACGCCCTCGTGCGGATGGCCCTGGGCGGCGGCGAGCGTGCCTGAGCCGGCGAGGGAAGAAAGGAAGACCATGTCCACGGACCGAGTGGTCGAGGCACTGAGGGCCTCCCTCCTCGACAACCAGCGCCTGCGCCAGGAGAACGGCAGACTCGCCGCCGAGGCCGACGGTGCCCGCGAACCGATCGCCGTGGTCGCGATGAGCTGCCGCTTCCCCGGCGGCGTCGCCTCCCCGGAAGACCTGTGGGAACTGCTCGTCAAGGAACGGGACGCCGTCACCGGCTTCCCCGCCGACCGGGGCTGGGACCTCGACGGCGTCTTCGACGACGACCCGGACGCGCCGGGAACCTCGTACACACGCGAAGGCGGCTTCCTCCACGACGCCTGCGCCTTCGACCCCGGCTTCTTCGGGATCTCGCCGCGCGAGGCCCTCGCCATGGACCCCCAGCAGCGCCTCCTCCTGGAGACCTCCTGGGAGGCGATCGAGCGCGCGGGCATCGACCCCCTCACCCTCAAGGGCAGCCGCACCGGCGTCTACGCGGGCCTCATCTACAGCGAGTACGGCTCCCGCCTCGCCCAGGTGCCCGAGGAACTGGAGGGCTTCCTCGGCACCGGTTCCATCGCCAGCGTCGCCTCCGGCCGCGTCGCCTACACCCTGGGCCTGGAGGGACCCGCGGTCACCCTGGACACCGCCTGCTCCTCCTCCCTCGTCGCCCTCCACCTCGCCTGCCAGGCCCTGCGGGCGGGTGACGCCACCCTGGCCCTGGCGGGAGGCGTCACCGTGATGGCCACACCCGGCTTCTACGTCGGGTTCAGCAGGCAGCGCGCTCTCGCGCCGGACGGCCGCTGCAAGTCCTTCGCCGCCGCCGCCGACGGCGCGGGCTTCGGCGAAGGCGCCGGCATGCTCCTCCTGGAGCGCCTGTCCGACGCCCGCCGCAACGGCCACCCGGTCCTCGCCGTGATCCGCGGCTCGGCCGTCAACCAGGACGGCGCGAGCAACGGCCTGACCGCACCCAACGGCCCCGCCCAGGAACGCGTCATCCGGCAGGCCCTGGACAGCGCCGGACTCACCCCGGCCGAGGTCGACGCCGTCGAGGCACACGGCACCGGCACCGTCCTCGGCGACCCCATCGAGGCACAGGCACTGCTCGCCGCCTACGGGCGGCAGCGACCCCCGGACCAGCCACTGTGGGTCGGCTCCCTCAAGTCCAACCTCACGCACACCCAGGCGGCCGCCGGGGTCGGCGGCGTCATCAAGACGGTCCTCGCGCTCCGCCACGGCCTGCTGCCGCGCACCCTGCACCTCGACCGGCCCACCCCGCAGGTCGACTGGACCGAAGGCGCCGTCCGCCTGCTCACCACCGCGACACCGTGGCCCGCCACGGGCCGCCCGCGCCGCGCCGGGGTCTCCTCCTTCGGGGCCAGCGGCACCAACGCCCACGCCATCCTGGAACAGGCCCCCGAGGAACCGGCGGCCGAACGCGAGGAGGACGACGGCCCCGTCGCCTGGCCGCTGTCCGCCAAGAGCGCACAGGCACTGCGCGGACAGGCCGCCGCCCTGCACGCCCACGTCCTGGCCGACCCGGCGCTCCGCCCCGCCGACATCGGACTCTCCCTGGCCACCGGCCGCTCCCGGTTCACCGAGCGCGCCGTCGTCGTGGGGTCCGGCCGCGCCGAACTCCTCGACGGCCTCGGCGCACTGGCACGCGGCGACCTCCTCGCCGACGGCGCCACCGGCACCGCCCCGCGCGGCGCCCGCAAGGCGGTCTACGTCTTCCCCGGACTCGGCGCCCAGTGGCCCGGCATGGCGACCGGACTCCTCGACACCTCCCCGGTGTTCGCCGCCCGCGTGGCCGACTGCGAACGGGCCTTCGCCCCGTACCTCGACTGGTCGCTGAGCGCGGCGCTGCGCGGCGCGCCGGACGCCCCGGCCCTGGACCGCGTCGAGGTCCTCCAGCCCGCGCTGTTCACCGTGATGGTGTCCCTCGCGGCGGTGTGGCGCGCCCACGGCGTGGAGCCCGCGGCGGTGGTGGGCCACAGCCAGGGCGAGGTCGCCGCGGCGTGCGTAGCCGGAGCCCTCACCCTTCAGGACGCCGCCCGGGTGGCGGCCCTGCGCAGCCGCGCCGTGGCCGGCGTCACCGGCGGGGGCGGCATGGCCACCTTGATGATGTCGGAGCAGGAGGCCGGGCGGCTCCTGGCCGAGCACGCCCCGCGGGTGTCGGTCGCGGCCGTCAACGGCCCCCGGGTCGTGGTCGTCGCGGGCCCCTCCGCGGCCGTCCGCGACCTCGTCGCGGACCTGTCCGAGCAGGGCCTCATGGCCTGGAACATCCCCGTCGACTACGCCTCGCACTCCGGCGCCGTCGACGCCGTACGGGACGAACTGCGCACCGCGCTCGCCGATATCACCCCGCGCACCCCCGACGTGCCGCTGCTCTCCGCCGTCGACGCCGACTGGCTGACCGCCGACGGCATCACCGCCGGGTACTGGTTCCGCAACCTGCGCGAACCCGTCCGCTTCCACGCGGCCGTGCGCCGGCTGCTCGACGCGGGCCACCGCACCTTCGTCGAGGTCAGCCCGCACCCCACGCTCACCTACGGCATCGCGGACACCGCGGCCGACGCCGGCCGCGACGACGTGCGGGTGCTCGGCACCCTGCGCCGCGACGAGGGCGGCCGACGGCGGCTGCTGCTCGCCCTGGGCGAGGCGTACACGGCCGGCCTCCCGGTCGACTGGCGGCCCGTGTACGAGGCGACCGGGGCCCGCCGCGCGGACCTGCCCACCTACGCCTTCCAGCGGCAGCGCTACTGGCTCGACGCGCCCGCCCCCGGCGGCGACCCGGCCACGGCCGGCCAGAGCGACCCCGGCCACCCCCTGCTCGGCGCGGCGGTCGACCTGCCGGGCGGCGGCACCCTGTTCACCGGACGGCTCTCGACGGCCACCCGCCCCTGGCTCGCCGACCACGCCGTCGCCGGAACCGTCCTGCTGCCCGGCGTGGCCTTCCTGGAGATGGCGGCCCACGCCGGCCGCCTCCTCGGCCCCGCCCGGGTCGAGGAGCTGACCCTCGCCGCCCCGCTGGTCCTGCCCGCCCCCGACGAGGCCACCGGCGTCCAGCTGCGCCTCACCGTGGGCCCGGCGGACGAGCGGGGACTGCACGAGATCGCGTTCCACTCCCGGCCCGAGGACGCGCCGGGCCAGGACTGGACCCGGCACGCGAGCGGCCACCTCGCCCCCGGCACCCGGCACCCGGCACCCGCCGGGCCCGCGATCTGGCCGCCCGAGGGCGCCCGGCCACTGAGCGTCGAGGACCTGTACGGCGCCATGGAGGCCAGGGGCGTCCAGTACGGTCCCGCCTTCCGAGGCCTGCGCACCGCCTGGAGCCGCGGCGACGACATCTTCGCCGAAGTGACATTGCCCGACGGCCTGACGGACGCCTTCGCCGTCCACCCCGCGCTGCTCGACGCGGCTCTCCAGTCGGCCGGTCTCCGGGCCGCCGACATGCGCGGGGACGGCGTGCCGCTGCCGTTCTCGTGGAGCCGGGTCACGCTCGGCCCGGCCGCGGGACGGACCCTGCGCGTGTCCCTGCGCCCCGACGGCACCGACGCGGTGAGCGTGCGCGTCACCGGCGAGGACGGCCGGCTCGTCGCGGACATCGGGTCGCTGACCCTGCGCACGGCCTCGTACGACGGACTGCGCGACCCCGGCCGTTCGCTGTACCGCGTGGACTGGATCCGGGCGGAGCGGCTGCCCGCGCCACCCGCCCGCGGCCGCTGGGCGCTGCTCGGGGAGCACGACGCCCGGCTGCTGCCGGAAGGCTTCGCCGCCGCGGCCGACGCGCCGGACGCGGTCGTCCTGCCCTGCCCGCCACCGGCCGGAGCCGGCACACCCGAGGCGGTGCACGCCGTCACCGGGGCCGTCCTGGAAAGGGTGCGGGCCTGGCTCGCGGACCCCGCGTCCCCCGCCGTCCCGCTGGTCGTCCTCACCCGGGGCGCCGCCGGGCCCGGCACCGAGCCCGTGGACGCCGCGTCCGCCGCCGTCTGGGGCCTGCTGCGCTCGGCCCAGCTCGAACACCCGGACCAATTCGTCCTGCTGGACACCGACGACCCGGCCGAGACGGCCGCGTCCCTGCCCGCCGTACTCGCCGCCGGTGAACACCAGCTCGCGCTCAGGAACGGCGAGCTGTACGCACCGAGGCTCGTCCGCGCCGCGCCGTTCGCCGGGCGCTGCGAGGCGGCGTTCGACCCGGCCGGCACCGTCCTGCTGACCGGCGGGGGCGGCGTCCTCGCGGGCATCCTCGCCCGGCACCTCGTCACCCGGCACGGCGTACGCCACCTGCTGCTGCTCGGCCGCAATGGCGCCCGCCGTCCCGGCACGGCGGAACTGGCCGAGGAGCTACGGCAGTCGGGCGCCGAGGTGACCGTCGCCGCCTGCGACGTGGCGGACCGCGCGGCCGTCGCCCGCGCCCTGGCCGGGATACCGGCGGAGCACCCGCTGCGCGCCGTCGTCCACACCGCGGGCGTCCTCGACGACGGCCTGCTCCAGGCGCAGACCCCCGAGCGGCTGAGCGCCGTGCTGCGGCCCAAGGTGGACGGGGCCCACCATCTGCACACCCTCACCCGGGACGCGGACCTGACGGCGTTCGTCGTCTACTCCTCGGCCGCGGGAATTCTCGGCAGCCCCGGCCAGTCCACGTACGCCGCGGCCAACGCCGCCCTCGACGCCCTCATGACCGCACGGCACCGCCTCGGCCTGCCCGCCACCTCACTGGCCTGGGGTCTGTGGGAGCCACGCAGCGGCCTGACCACCGGCCTGTCCGACACCGACCTGCGGCGCATGGCCCGCGGCGGCGTGCGCGGCCTGTCGGCGGCGGACGGCGTGGCGCTGTTCGACGGCGCCCTCGCCCTCTCCGCGTCCGACGGGCCCGTGCTCGTCCCCGTCCACCTCGACCTCGCCGCCTACCGGGGCCGGCCGGTGCCGCCGCTCCTGCGCTCCCTCGTCAAGGCCCCGGCCGCGCCCCGGACCGAGACCGACGGCACGTCGCTGCGGCAGCGCCTCGCCGCCGCCGACGCGGACCAGCACGGACCCATCCTCCTCGGCGTCGTCCTGGACGAGGCCGCCGAGGTGCTCGGCCACACCACCTCCGAGGCGCTCGGCGCGCAGGACGCGTTCCTCTCCGTCGGCTTCGACTCGCTGACCGCGGTCGAACTGCGCAACCGGCTCGCCGCCCGCACCGGACTGCGGCTGCGCCCCACCGCGGTCCTCGACAGCGGCACCCCGGCCCGCCTCGCCGACGTACTGCGCGCCGGACTGGCCGAACCGGCCCCGGACGACGACGGACCGGTGACCGGGCAACCCGCGGCCACCGGCCCGGTCAGCACCCTGTTCCGGCAGGCGTGCGAGACCGGCCGGGTCGACGAGGGCATCGCGCTGCTGAAGCACGCCGCCGCCCTGCGCCCCGACTTCCGCACCGGAGCCGAACTCCTGGCCGCCGACGCCAAACCCGGGCTGCTGCGCCTGGGCGGCGACGACAGCACCCCGCACCTGGTCTGCTTCGGTTCCGTCGTCGCGCTGGGCGGCGCCCACCAGTACGCGCGCTTCGCCGCACGGTTCCGCGACCGCTACGGCGTCAGCGCCCTCGCGGCCCCCGGCTTCCTGCCGGGCGAACCGGTCCCGGCCGCGATGTCCGCGCTCCTCGACTTCCAGGCGCGGACCCTGCGCGCGGAACTCGGCGAGCGGCCCCTCGTCCTGCTGGGCTCCTCCTCCGGCGGCACCCTCGCCCACGGCGTCGCGGCCCGCCTGGAGGAGCTGGGCGCCGGCCCGGCCGCGGTGGTCCTGCTCGACACCTACCTCTCGGACAACGGAGGGATGACCCAGTTCAACGACGTCCTCATCGACGGCATGTTCACCCGTGAGCAACGGGCCGCCCCCATGGACGACACCCGGCTCACCGCCATGGGCCGCTACTTCCGCCTCCTCGACACCTGGACCCCGCCCGCCGTCCGGGCGCCCACCCTCCTCGTCCGCGCCCGCGAACCCCTCGGCACCCCGGACCCCGGCGCGGGCGACTGGCGCGCCACCTGGCCGACCGCGCAGAGCGTCGTGGACGTGCCCGGCGACCACTTCTCCCTCATGGAACAGCACGTCGGCACCACGGCCCGGGCCGTCGCCGACTGGCTCGGCACCGTCCTCACCGCCCCGGGCACCACCACACCCTGACGTCCACCAGCACCCAGGAGAGGCGCATGACACCAGCGCCGCACAGCACCCCCGATCCGCACCCTCCCGCCGGACCCCACCGGATCGCCGTCCTCGGCGCCGGAGTCATGGGAGTGGGCGTCACCGCCCTCGCCCTCGGACACGGCATACCGGTCCTCCTCGTCGACACCGACGGGGAACGGCTCGCCCGGGCCCGCGACGACATCGACCGCGAGCTGCGCACCGCGCAACTCCTGGGCCGGCTCCCGGCCATCGCCGCCACCGGCGCCCTGGAGGCGGCCACCACCACCGAGGGCGTCGGCGACGTCACCGCCGTCATCGAGGCCGTCACCGAGGTCACCGAACTCAAGGCCAAGGCGCTCGCCGACGTATCCGCCCGGGTGCGCCCCGGCACTCCGCTGATCTCCAACACCTCCTCCATCCCCATCGACGAACTCGCCGGACACGCGGAGCGCGCCGAGGACGTCGTCGGCACGCACTTCATGAACCCGCCCTACCTGATCCCGACCGTCGAAGTGATACGAGGGGCCCGGACCGGCGACGGGACGATGGCCGCGGTCGGCGCCCTGCTCACCGCCCTGGCCCGGGACCAGATCGTCGTACGGGACGCCCCCGGCTTCGTCACCAGCCGCCTCCTGCACCCGATGATCAACGACGCGGCCCGGGTCGTGCAGGAGGGCACCGCCACGGCCGAGGCCGTCGACGCCCTCATGGAGGGCTGCCTCGGCCACCCCAGCGGCCCGCTGCGCACCGCCGACCTGATCGGCATCGACAACTTGGTGGACTCGCTCCGGGTGCTGCACCAGCGCACCGGGGACGAGGGCTGCCGCCCCTGCGATCTGCTGCTCGAGAAGGTCCGACAGGGCGAACTCGGCCGCAAGACCGGTCGCGGCTTCTACGCGTACCAGGAGGAGAACCGATGAACACGTTCGACAACGAGGCCACCGAGAAGGAGATCCTGCGCTTCCTGGAGGCCCGCACCAAGCGGACCTGGGAGACCGACGCCGACCTCTTCGCCTCCGGCGGGCTCTCCTCCCTGTTCGCCATGGAACTCGTCGTGCACCTGGAGAAGTCCTTCGGCGTCTCCGTCCGCGGCGCCGATCTGCGGCTGGAGAACTTCCGTACGGTCGCGTCGATGACGGGGCTCGTGGAACGCCTCCGCACGGCGGCCGCCGGAGGAGCCGGTGCCTGAGCAGTCACCGACCGGCACACTCACCTCGGCGGAGACGCTGTCCGCGGGGGAGGCGGAGTCCGCGGCCGAGGCGGTGCCCGCGGGGAAGAGGGTCTCAGCGGCCGAGGCGGTCTCCTTGGCGCAGGCGATTTCCGTGGAGGAGGCGGCCGCCGCCGTCACCGCCCTGGCGGCCGGTGCCGCCGACGGCTGGGACCGGACGGGGCTGCTCCCCGTCGGCCTGCTGCGCGACCTGGGCGCCGCCGGGTGGCTCTGCGCCCAGGTGCCGGCCGCGTACGGCGGCCGGGGCCTGACCAGCGCGGCCGGCGGCGCGTTCACCGCGCACGTCGGCAGCCTGTGCAGCTCGCTGCGGTCCGTGCTGACCTCGCAGGGCATGGCCGCCTGGACCATCGAGCGCCTGGGCACCGCCGAGCAGCGTACGGCGTTCCTGCCCCGGCTCACCGGCGGCGCCCTCGCGGCGGCCGGGTTCAGCGAACGCGGCGCCGGAAGCGACCTGTCCGCCATGACGACCCGGGTGCGCCGCGAGGGCGACACGGTCGTCCTCGACGGACACAAGGTCTGGGTGACCGCCGCGCACTACGCCGACCTCCTCGTCCTGTTCGGCAGGTACGAAGACGACGACGCGGGGCCGGCCGGCGGGGACGAGGCGGTGGCCGTCGTCGTCCCCGCGGACACCCCCGGCGTCCGCGTCACACGCATCGCGGACCCACTGGGCTGCCGCGCGGCTGGGCACGCCGACATCGCGCTCGACGCGGTACGGGTCCCGGCCACGCACGTACTCGGTGGCTCGGCGCTGCCGCTGTCGCTGCTGGTCACCACCGCCCTCGCCTACGGCCGCATGTCCGTGGCCTGGGGGTGCGTGGGTATCCTGCGCGCCTGTCTGACGGCCGCCGCCCGGCACGCCGCCACCCGCGAGCAGTTCGGCGCCCGGCTCGGCGATCACCAGCTCGTCGCCCGCCATCTCGCCGAGCTGTTCGCCGCCGAGCAGACCGCCACCCGGGTGTGCGAGCACGCCTCGCGCTGCTGGGACGAGGGCTCACCGGAACAGGTCGTGGCCACGGTCCTGGCCAAGCACGTCAGCGCGGGCAACGCGGCCCGGGGCGCGGCCACCGCCGTGCAGGTCCTGGCCTCCGCAGGAGCACAGGACGGGCACCCGGTGGCCCGCGCCCACCGGGACGCCAAGCTGATGGAGATCATCGAGGGCAGCAACGAGATGTGCCAGCTGATGCTGGCCCGGCACGTCCTCGGGAGCGCCGTGTGAAGGGAACCGCAGTGACGACCACCGCCCCCGTGCTGAAATGCCTCGTCTGGGACCTCGACAACACCCTGTGGCGGGGAACCCTCCTGGAGGACGGGGAGGTGACGCTGCCGGACGCGATCCGCGAGGTCGTCGTGGATCTGGACGCCCGCGGCATCCTCCAGTCCGTCGCCAGCAAGAACGACCACGAGACGGCGTGGGCCCGCCTGGAGAAGCTCGGTGTCGCCGAGTACTTCGTACTGCCGGAGATCGGCTGGGGGCCCAAGTCGGCCGCCGTGCGCCGGATCGCCGACACCCTCGGCTTCGCCCTGGGCACGATCGCGTTCATCGACGACCAGCCCACCGAGCGGGCCGAGGTCGCCTACCACCTGCCCGAGGTGCGCTGCTACGACGCCGAGGCCGCCGTGGCCCTGCCCGGGCGTCCGGAGTTCACCCCGCGCCTGCGGACGGTCGACTCCGCGCGGCGGCGCCAGATGTACCAGGCGGGCTTCCGGCGCGAGGCCGCCCGGGCCGAGGCGACCGGCCCGGACGAGGAGTTCCTGCGCTCCCTGGAACTGGACCTGCGCATCGTCCGCGCCACCGGCGAGGAACTGTCCCGGGTGGAGGAACTCACCCTGCGCACCAGCCAGATGAACGCCACCGGGGTGCACTACTCGGACGCCGACCTGCGCCGGCTGCTCACCGATCCCGGTCACGAGATCCTCGTGGTCACGCTCACGGACCGCTTCGGCCCGCACGGCGCGGTCGGCGTACTGCTCCTGGAGCGCCGGCCGGACGTCTGGCACCTGAAACTCCTCGCCACCTCGTGCCGCGTGGTGTCGTTCGGAGCGGGCGCGACGATCCTCAACTGGCTCATCGACGAGGCGGCCCGCGCGGACACCCATCTGGTGGCCGACTTCCGGCCCACCGAGCGCAACCGCATGATGGAGATCGCCTACCGTTTCGCGGGCTTCCAGGACGACGGCACCTGCTCGTGCGCCGCCGCCCTCCCGCCAGCGGCCACCGACGACCTGCAGCGCCTTCATCTACGGCCCGAGCCACGCCCGGCGTCGACGACGATCAAGGTGAACGCCGTCCGACTGGTCTGACCCCGGCGGGGCGGCCTCGGTGCGCGAGCCCCACGCGCCGAGGCCGCCCCGTCCGTGGCACCGCTCAGCGCTTGCGGGCCAGAGTGATGCCGTCCGCCATCGGCAGCAGGGAGATGTCCACCCGCTCGTCCGAGGCGAGCGCCGCATTCAGTTCGCGAATGGCCACGGTGTCGGGGTCGTCGTATTCCGGGTCCGCGACGCGACCGAAGAAGAGCGTGTTGTCGATGACCAGAAGACCGCCGCTCCTGGTAAGCACGAGCGCCTTCTCGTAATAAGTGGGGTAGCCGGTTTTGTCGGCGTCGATGAATACCAGGTCGAACGCTCCGGCGCCCCGCTCCGCCAGCAACTCGTCCAGAATGTCCGAGGCGTCTCCGATACGCGGCCGGATCCGGTCCTCGACACCGTCCCGCTTCCAGTACGGGGAGCCTATTTCGGGCCACCGTTCGGTGATGTCGCAGGTCACGATTTCACCGCCTGGAGGCAGCGCACGGGCCATGCACAGCGTGCTGTAACCGGTGAAGGTGCCGATCTCCAGCACCGACCGGGCTCCGGTGAGGCCGACGAGAAGGGCCAGCAACTGACCCTCCTCCGCCATCACCTGCATGGTCGTACCACCAGGCAGGTGCGCGGTCTCCTCCCGCAGCCCTCTCAGTATCTCGTCGTCACGCAGGGACACGTCCCTGACATACGCGAGGAGGACGTCGGTCGAACCGATCTGATGGGCCATGAAGGAAAACCCCCTTCTCTGGGCGGTGCGCTGAATGGACAGCCCGTGCACGACCGTAACAGCGAATACCGTGCCGCACACCCGATCCGGCCATCTTGATATGCGCCCGCCCCGACCATTGAACCGCGTTTGTCAGCGTGTTTACTCTTCAGTCGAATGATGTGCCGGGAGCGACGAAAAGGTGGGGACGGGAAATGGGCACCGAGCAGACGGAAAGCCAGCGCAGCAGGGTGAGCAAGGCCTTCGATCTGATAGACCTCGACGGTAGCGGCGAGCTGGGCCTCGCGGACATCGAGTCGTTGGCCGAACAGTTGGCCGGCCGGTTCGGCTTCGCCGCCGGCTCGCCGCAGCACGAGAGCTTCCGGGAGGTGAGCACCGAACTCTGGCAGGGTCTCCAGGGAGACCTCGGCCTGAGCGCCGGCGACAAGGTCAGCCGCAAGGAGTACGTCGACTACTACGCCTCCGCCGAGCCGGCAGCCGTCCAGCACATCCTGGCACCCTTCGCCGAACAGCTCTTCACGCTGTTCGACACCGACGGTGACGGCAAGGTCTCGAAGAGCGAGTTCGAGCGCTACCACCGCGCATGGGGAGTGTCCCAGGACCGCATCGAGGGCACGTTCGAGCAACTCGACACGGACGGCAGCGGCGACCTGTCGAAGGACGAACTCCACGCGTACCTCAGCGGTTTCATCTTCGGAGACTCCCGCTGACACCACACCCGAGCGGCCCGGTCCGACCCCGGCCCTCCCGCCCGGACGCCGACGACCGGCGCCCGGGCGGTGCCACGATCCCTTACGCGTGTGCCACCGTGGACCCCGCCGACCAGGCCCCGGCATCTCCAAGCCGGGACAGAACATCTGCCGCAGCCTCGAATCGTTCCACCCGAAGGGCGCGGGGACGTCAGGCTACGCTCCCGTCATGGGCCGGGTTTATGGGCGTGATCGGGTGGTCATGGCGCGGCTGGAGCGTGGGATGACCATCGGCTGTCTGACCGTCCTGGTCGTGCTGATCGTCGTGCCCGGCACCGTACTCGGCGCGTTGTGGTACTGGTCATGGCACATCGACAAGGTGAACGCCGAGCACCGGCAGCAGGCTCTGCTGGCGCTCGACGACCAGCTGCGCCGAACGAAGAACGAGACTCTACGCGCCCTGAATGGCGAAGACTCCGCTGACCCGGACGCTCTCACCGCTGTTATCCACCAGCACACCGGCGCTCCCCTGATCTCCCACGATGCGTCCCGTCACGTGTTCAGTGCACGCGTGGTCAAACGGGTCGAGTACGAGACCAGGACACTCTCCGGCATCGGTCGGGACGTGATCGACAGATGCCTCGCATACACCTACGCCCGGGCTGAAGGCCACGGTTGGACGTCGACGACGTCCGTCCTGACGTACGACGCCTGCGGCCCGTCTGCCGCGATCGGCAGCGGCGCCCGGATGGCCGGCCGGCGTGTCGCTGCTCTGGAAGCGTCGGAGCTGAACCGTGCCGGAGTACGGAGGGCTTTAGCGCCCTACCGGCGGTTCCTCACGGTCAGCGCCGTAACGAGGAGCGGTAGCACGGTGAGGATGTCGATCGTGGTGTCGGACGAGACCACCCGGCAGTGTTATCGGATCACCCGTGACGGCTCGCAGGTTCTCTCCGTGCCCGCACAAACCTGCCAGGCTCGGAACTCCGAACGTAATGATCTCTGAGGTGGCCGGATCGCTACGAAGCGGGTGTTCCGGGGGCGCGGGTGGTGCGGCCGAAGCCGTGGGAAGCCGCAGGAAATCGACTTCGGCCCGGGCATGACCAGCAGGCGCCGTCTGGCCGAGTGAACCTAGCCCCCCGGACGTACATGACCGATTCTCAGCCTTCTTTGCCGACAAGCAATCCGATGGGCGACAAAGCCACTCGGGCTCGGGTTCGAACCGGCCAAAGCGGAACGTGATCGGGCCATCGCCGACAGCGCTGCTTGTTTGAGCGGGACGGCCCGATCAAGGATGAATACGGTCCCGTCCCGGCTGCACCACGGAAAACGGAGGCATCGCAGACGCCGGGACGCAACCCGTTCCCCACTTCGTCAGAGGAGCCCCACCATGCCGGAAGCGGTGCTCGACCTGATCGGCGTCGGATTCGGACCGTCAAATCTGGCCGTCGCGCTCGCGCTGGACGAAGCGGGCGAGGCGGCCGGGTGCGACGCGTTGTTCCTGGAGCGGCAGCCGGCCTTCGGCTGGCATACCGGAATGCTGCTGGACGAGGCGACGATGCAGGTGTCGTTCCTCAAGGATCTGGTCACCATGCGGAATCCGGCCAGCCCGCACAGTTACCTGTGCTATCTGCGGGACCGGGGCCGGCTCGCCGCGTTCATCAACCAGAAGTCGCTGTTCCCGCTGCGCACCGAGTTCCACGACTACCTCGCGTGGTGCGCCGAGCGGGTCGGGCACCTGGTGCGCTACGGCACGCAGGTGATGGACATCCGGCCGGTGCCCGGCCCGGACGGGACCGTCGACCTGCTCGACGTCGTGGTGCACCGCGACGGGGCCGAGGAGGTGCTCCGTACCCGCAACGTGGTGATCGCCGCCGGTCTGCAGCCCTGGCTGCCGGACGGCGTCGAGCGGTCGGACCGGGTCTGGCACACCTCGGAACTGCTGCACCGGTTGCCGGAGTTCGAGTCCGTCGCGCCGCGCACCCTCACCGTCGTCGGTGCCGGGCAGAGCGCCGCCGAGGCGGTGGCGTACCTGCACGGGAGGTTCCCGGAGGCCGAGGTGCGGGCCGTGTTCGAGCGCTACGGGTACAGTCCGTCGGACGACTCCCCGTTCGCGAACCAGATCTTCGACCCCGACGCCGTCGACGCGTACTACGCGGCGCCCGAGCACGTCCGCCGCCGGCTGGTCGACTACCACCGCAACACCAACTACGCGGTCGTGGACCTCGAACTGATCCAGGACCTGTACGCGCGGTCCTACCGGGAGCAGGTGCAGGGCACCCGGCCGCGGCTGGTCATGATGAACGTCAGCCGGCTCGCCTCGCTGTCGCAGGAGGCCGACGCGGTACGGCTGGTCGTGGAGCACCTGCCCACCGGGGAGCTGACCGAGTTCGAGACGGACGCGGTCGTGTTCGGCACCGGGTACCGCCCGGCCGATCCGCTCGCCCTGCTCGGTTCGCTGGCCGACCAGCTCAAACTGGACGACCAGGCCCGCCCGCATCTCGACCGCGACTACCGGCTCGTCACCACCGACCGGGTCCGTGCCGGGATCTACCTGCAAGGCCCGACGGAGCACACCCACGGCTTGGCCTCGACGCTGCTCTCGGTCACCGCGGTGCGCGCCGGCGAGATCCTCGCCGCCGTCACGGCCGCGGGTCCCTCCCAGGTCCTCACCGCGCCCGCTCGATGACCGGCCTCCCGGAGGCTTCCGGGAGGCCGGACGGGCGCCCAGGAGAAAGGAGACGCACGAGATGTTCGTTCCGAAGGTCTACCAGTCCCCGGACACCGAAGCCGTCCGGCTGATCCGCGAGTACCCGCTGGCCCTGCTGCTGACCAACGGACCCGCGGTGCCGTTCGCCACGCACCTGCCCGTGATCTTCCCGCCGACCACCGAGCCCGAGGACATCGAGTCGCTGAGCGGCGTCACGCTCTACGGCCACCTCAACCGGGCCAACCCGCACTGGGAGACGCTGTACGAGGGGCAGCACGCGACCCTGGTCTTCCAGGGCCCGAACGCCTACGTCTCCGCCGCCGTCTACGAGCGGACCCCGGCCGCCCCCACCTGGAACTTCGCCACCACCCACGTCCAGGGCCGCATCCACCCGATGCCCGCCCGGGAGGACGCGCTCGACGTGGTGCGCTGGACGGTGGCGGCCTTCGAGGCCAAGCACGGCCTCGGCTGGGACCCGGGCCCGTCGCTCGACTACTTCGACAGAATCGTCGACGGCGTCGGCGCCTTCCGCTTCACCGTCGAGTCGGTCGACACGATGCTCAAGCTCAGCCAGGAACAGGCCGACCACACCAGGGACAAGGTGGTCGCGCACTTCGCCGCCAGCCCGGTCGGGCTGCGCCGGGAGGTCAGTGACCTGATGAGGACCGCCGCCCCGACCGCCACCACCGGAGAGTGAGAGAGAGCGTGACCGAAACCGCTGATGTCCTCATAGTCGGCCTGGGTGGGCTGGGCAGCGCCGCGGCCTACCACCTGGCCGCGCGCGGCAGCCGGGTGATCGGCATCGACCGGTTCGGGCCCGCGCACGCGCGCGGTGCGAGCCACGGCGAGAGCCGCGGGGTCTGGAAGGCGTACTTCATGGGCGCCGGGTACGTCCCGCTGCTCGACCGCGCCTACGACCTCTGGGACGAGCTCGGCGAGATCCGCGGCGAGACGCTGTTCCACCGTACCGGCGGGATCTGCGTGGGCCCGGCCGGCGGCGCGCTCGTGCCCGCCGCGCTCACCTCGGCCCGGGAGGCGGGCCTGGAGTTCGAGTACCTGGAGAGCGACGAGATCCGCTCGCGCTTCCCGGAGTTCAACCCCGGGCCGGGCGACGTCGCCGTGTGGGACCCGTCCTCGGGTTACGTACGTCCCGAGCAGGTCGTCACCGCACACCTCGACCTCGCCCGCGAGCACGGCGCCGACCTGCGGTTCGACGAGAAGGTGCTGGACTTCTCGGACACCGGCAGCGGTGTGCGGGTGCGCACGGAGACCGGCGTGTACGAGGCCGACCGCCTGGTGGTCGCGGCCGGCGCCTGGGCCCCGCAACTGCTCCCCGAACTCCGGCCGCACATCAAGGTCCTGCGGAAGGTGATGCTCTGGTTCGACCCGGTCTCGCGGGCCGAGGACTTCTACCCCGGCCGTCAGCCGTACTGGATCTGGGAGGGCGAGAACGGCACGGTCGGCTACGGCCACCCGGCCGTCGACGGCCCCTCCGGCGGCGTCAAGGCCGGCATCCACAGCGGCGGCGAACTCGCGGACCCGGACTCCCTCGACCGCCACGTCAGCACGCAGGACGTCGACGCCGTACGGGAGTTCCTGGCCAAGCGCATCCCGGCGCTGCCCGGCCGCTACCTGCGCAGCCGCGTCTGCATGTACGACAACTCGCCCGACCTGGGCTTCATCATCGGCCCGTCGGCCCAGAGCGACCGGATCACCGTCGCCGCCGGCACCTCGGGCCACGCCTTCAAGTTCGCCCCCGCGCTCGGCGAGGTGATCGCGCAACTGGCCACCGAGGGCGCCAGCACCCACGACATCTCGCTGTTCGACCCGCGCCGCCTGACCGACGCGCACGCGTGACCGGCGCGGGCCGCACCGTGCACCGGGACCTGACCGTCGCCGTCACCGGCACGCGTCAGGCCGAGTCCCGACGAGGCGTCCTGGCAGAGCTGTTCGAGCGCGTGCTCGCGCCGTTCGCCGACGGACCGGCCGCGGACAGCGGCCGGCTGCTCGGCGGCGCCGCGGGCCGCGTCGAACGTGTCGTCGAGCCCGGCCAGCCTCACCTTGTCGCTCCGCTCAGCTGACCCACCGATCCCCAACCTCTTGAGGAGAACCCCATGCCCATGATCCGCGTGCAGATGTTCCCCGGTCGAACCTCCGACCAGAAGGAAGCCCTCGTCAAGGAGGTGACCGAGGCGATCGTGCGCACCTGCGACGCCAAGGAGGAGGACGTCTGGGTGATCATCGAGGAGGTCGAACGCGAGAACTGGGCGCTCGGCGGGACCATGTACTCCCGCCGCTAGGACCGGCGAGTCCGCCGAAGCGGTGGCGATCGCGCGGACCTGCTTGAGGCGGGTGACTGCTCCCGGACGTCACCCTCGTCGGCGCACGCTTGTCACCGCGATGGCTCGCCGGGCCCCGCGTGTCGGTCAGAGACGGGCGCACAAGGACCGGGCCGCTCGCAGAACTCGTGGTCGGACGGCTGGGTGCCGCGGGGGCCGGGCAGCGTGCCGGCCGCGGGTGCGAGCCCGTACTGGGCGGCCTGGGCGGTGAACATGGCCTGGTACAGGCCGCCTTCGCGGGCCATCAGCTCCTCGTGCGTGCCGTCTTCGACGACGCGCCCCTGGTCGAGGACGTAGATGTGGTCGGCTTTCATGGTCGCGGCCAGCCGGTGGGTGACGAGCACGACCGCGTGCCCCTCCTCCGCCAGCGACCACAGTCCCCGGAACGCGGCGATTTCCGCGTGGGGGTCGAGGGCCGAGGTCGGCTCGTCGACGAGCAGGAACGGCGCCCGCCGGTACCGGGTCCGAGCGGTTCCCAGCTTCTGCCACTGCCCGCCCGAGAGCTGGACACCGCGCTCGTAGCCCTTGAACACGATCGAGTCCCAGCCGTGCGGCAGGCCCTCGATCAGGCCGAGTACGCCCGCGTCCTCGGCTGCCTCGCGGACGCGGTCCATGTCCCGGGGGCGGTCACCCACCCCGATGGCCACGTTCGCGGCCGCGGTCATCTCCCAGCGCGGGAAGTCCTGGGCCAGCAGCCCCACGGCGCCGAAGACCTGGGTGCGGTCGGCCTCGCGGAGTTCGACCCGCTCACCGGACTCACCCTCCCACCACACGTTCCCCTCGGTGGGCAGCAGCAGCCCGGCCAACACCTTGGTCAGGGTGGTCTTGCCCGAACCGTTCGCACCGACCAGGGCCGTCACCTTCCCCCGGGGCACCCGCACGCTCACGGACCGCAGGGAGGGACCGTCGGCTCCCGGGTAGGTGAACGACACGGCCTCCGTCCGCACCTCCCGCGCCGGTGAGGGCAGCGGGGTGCCGGAGGACGGGATGGCGTTCTCGCCTGCCACCTTGATGGCGTCCTCGGTGTCGGTGAGGAACAGCAGCTCCTCGTACAGCCGGTTGACCTGCTGCACCAGCGATGTGAGCCGCGCCGTCGAGGTGCGGATGGCGATCACCGCCGTACCGCCGACGGCCAGTGGCAGGCCACCGCCGGCCAGCAGCCACCACAACACCCCGTAGCAGGCCAGCGATGCCAGCCCCGCGAAGCCGCCGGCGACCAGATCCGTGGAAGCCTGCGCCCGGGCCAGCCGGCGCTGCTCCGCCTCCGTCTGCCGCGACATCTCCTCGTAGCTGGACAGCAGCTTGGTGCCGGCGGCGTGTACGCGGATCTCGCCCGCGGCGTGCGGGCGGGTCAGATAGGCCAGCAGGGAGGCGATCGCCCTGCGGTGGTCGACCCAGTTCAGGCGGGAGATGTAGTCACGGCGCGCGGAGCGCACCGCACCCCACCCCTTGGGCAGGGCGATGGCCAGCAGCATCGGCAGCAGAGCCCAGTGCAGCGACGCCAGCACGATGGCCGCCGCCGCCATGCCGATCACCACACTGCCCACGCCCACGGACAGCCGGAGCATGCTGCGGGCGGAGTCCGTGCCGAACTTCCCCGCCTCCAGGACGCGCTGGACCTCCGGCCGTTCGGTGGCCTCCACCTCCACACCGGTGACGGCCGTGTAGTACCGGGCGGAGACCGCCCGTTCGACCTGCGGCTCCAGCCGGCCGGACATGGCGGTCGACCACGCCGACAGCACCGCGGTCGCCACCGCCGCGACGGCGAGCGCCGCCAGCGACGGCAACGTGTCGCGGAGCTTGTCCGCGGTCGGACCGTCGGCGAACAGCTCGGTGAGGACGCTGTTGACGGCCACCAGTCCCCATCCGGCCGTCACGCCCTGTCCGAGCTGAGCGATCACGACCCCCGTCAGGGCCCGCCGGTCCGTCTCCCAGCCGGTGCGCAGCACCATGCCCACCATGCGGGGCAGCGCGGCCGCCATGGACCCGAAGCCCAGCCGGGTCAGCGGCCCCGCGTGCCGGACGTAGGACTGGTCGTAGCGCAGCCGGCCTCCGTACAGTTCGCGCTCGGCGTCCGAGATGCCGGCTGGAGCTGCGGCCTTCGGCGACTTCGCGGTCTCGTCGCTGCCTGGTTCGACTGGCGTCAATGTGTTCCCTCCCAGAGCGCGTGGTGATGGTGTCGACGTGTTCAACGACGCCACCCCGATTTCGAACACGTGCGCTTTCGGACGGGTTGCGCACGCCGGAACGGAGCGGTTGTCCGAAGGTGTGCCCTGCACCGACCCTTGCCGCGCAAGAGCACGCGGCCCGGGTGGAGTGGCCGAAACGCCGATGCTCAGGTATCGCGGCCGCAGCTCAGCCGCCGACCTGTAAGCGTCTCCAGGGAACAGATGCCGTAGGGGAACCCCGACCCGGTCACCAGGGCATAGCCGCCCCCCTACAGCAGGACGCCGGACCGCGATCAGCGCCAGCGTCGTGGCATGACATCGATCAAACCGGTTGCTGGCCCTGCTCTGGTTTCGTGGTGGCCTGGGTCCATCAGATCCAGCGGAAAGGGACGGCCGCAATGGAAACGCCTACGATGGGCGCATCAAGTACAACTGCCGTGACTCATCGATGATTTGGGTGCAGGCCCCACCCGTGAGGGGGCAGCGCCCAGCGCCCCGCACGGGGAAGACGGGACGGAGCTGGAGAAGGCGTGACCAACGAGACCAAGGACCTCTACGTCGAAGACCGTGCCCTTCTCATCGATCCCATGCTCGAAGGCGTCATGGAATTCCCCGAACACTCCGCCGTCACCAACGGCCTCATCGGCTTCCACGAGGACTTCGGCACCATCCTGACCGGCGTCGAACGCGGCTACGTCCGCGTCACCGTCGAGATCCACGCCGAAGAGCCCGCCCTGGACACGGAGGGCTGGGACGACGTCCTCGACATCTCCACCGATCTCACCCGGGGCCAGGCGTTCATCGCCAGCTATGACGTGGCATTCAGCACCAACCTCGCATTCGACGGCCCCGGAACCTACCGCATCCGCGCGCACGCACAAGGCCGCGCCTGCGTAAAAGGTGCGGCCCTGCCCCGCAAGCCCCGCCCGTCCAGCACCAACCCTTCACCCGAGACCTACCTTGTGCAGGTATGGAAAGCCCCCCTTGGTCCCGAGCGGATCCACAAGAGCAGCAATCACACCACCCGCCCCGCAGCCGACTACACCGGTCCCCGCACCTCGCCCTACCAGCCGGCTGTCGATGCCCCCGAGATCCACTCCGAGGACGGAGGGATCGTCCTCGTCCGCACGTGCTTCACCGTCCCCCAGGCGTGGCGCGGTCTCCTGGACTTCATCGACCACGGTGGTGAGGACGGCAGCCTGATCGACGTCATACCCATCGACGACGTCGCTTACGACGGTCTGAGCGAAGACCAACTGCGCAGCCTGATCGACCGTGACGAGGACGACTGGCCCCACCACACCGTCCTTCTCGTCGCCGACCAACAGGCCCTCACCTCACCCGGCCTGCCCCTGCTCGCCGTCGACAATCCACCCGGTGACCCCGCACCGTCCTTCCGTATCCCGCGGCAACACCTGGAGAGTTTCGTCGTCAACATGAATCTGGGAAATACCGACTTCCATGAGTGGTCCGGTGGCGCGGATGACGCCGGCGTCTACCGCGAAACCGCCGATGATGCGTAGGCGGGAAACGACGAGATGGCTGCCCTCGCGGGACCCGGGGCAACCGGCGTCGTAGCGCGGCGGATGCGGGAGTACGGCAGGCGCTTCAGGCTGGGCAGCGGCTATCTCACGGTTGCGCTCCGCCGACCTGCGCGGGGCCCGTCAACGGCTGCTGACGGGCCCTTCGTTGCGGCCGGGGCTTCCCGGCACCGTGCTGCCGCGGCACTCGACGAGACCGTCGACCCCGGACCGCCGCTCAACTCGTCATCTTGTCCAGCATCCAGTCCTGCACTTCCTCGTCGGCCAGCGAGAGCGCGGCTTCCATGCCCGGGTGGGTGCGCGACGAACCGAGGTCCATGGCCCACGTCAGGCCAGCCCTGTCCGTCACCGGACCACCGGAGTCACCGTTGGTCTGGATCCCGTCGACCCGGCTCAGGATGAAGTGCATGATGCCGTTGCCGTCGGTCTCCACGTCGGACAAGTTCACCGTGCACACCCTCAGCCGGGACGCGAGAGTGCCGTTGTCCGTCACTCCCCAGCCCGAAGCGGCCAGGGATGTTCCGATGGCGGGATAACGGTTCACCGGGGCGCCATCATGAAGGCCGCGTTGGGGATCTCCTTGTCCAGTTGCAACAGGGCCGCGTCACCGAGGGACCACCGTGTGAATCCCTGCAGTCTGCGGTAAGTGCCCTGGCCCAGGGGGCGGTCGCCGACGTACACGCTCATGGTCTGGTCCGTCTCGCCCGCCAGGCAGTGCTTGGCGGTCAGCACCCAGTCCTCGGCCACCAGGATGCCGGAACAGGTGTACCCGAGCGAGCCGTTGACCTGGACGGCGCCACGGAGCTTTCCCGCTTCGACCCCTCCGAGGATCGCGTGGGCGCTCGTCGGGACCAGCCCGCCCGCAAGTGCCAGCACAGCCGTGGCACCCGCCACCGCGGACGCGCGCATTCTGCTCAGTCTCATCGAACCTGCTGTCCCAGGGGAGGTGCCATGGCCCGCCCTGCGCGAGGCCATGGAGTCACCGGTGAGGGCCGACGCGGCGTCCGCGCTCCCGGACGACGGCCGGGGGCCCGGAGCGTCCCTCGAGAGCCATGCCGCCTCCGGCCGGTGCTCACCCCACAGACCAACCACTGCTCACTGCTGCCCTCACGCCTCGCCGGCCGGCAAGGCGCGAGGGCACCGGGGGACCGGTCCGCCGTCCGCCACCGCCATGCCGGCAGGGGGTGCGGAATCCGGGCTGGCAGTGCGAACTGACCGGCGCGTCGGCCCGCGGCGCCAGCGGGTGAACCACTCCCACTTCCACCGAGCCTCGGCGGCGTTGTCGACGGGACCGGGGGAGGCCATGCCGACGGCCCCGCCGGCCCGGCCCAGGCCCCTGCCGGGGAAGCCCCACCGCAGGCGCTGGACGCGCCGTCGGCGTGAGCCTGCGGAGCGGCCCGCGGCGAGGCGGGCGGCAGCGAGCACGCCGAGGGGAAGGTGGTTCTTCAGAGCGTTCAGCGGGGCTCTCGTCGTGTGAGGGGGGTGCGTCCCAGGGACCAGGCCGTTCGCCGTCTCCCAGGCCGGACGCGACGATCATCCACCCGGCCACTGCACAGTTCACAGCCTCCTTCCCTGCTCACCAACGCTCAGCGGTGCCCACCACGCGACAGCCGCACGGAGCGCTGACCGGTGTCCGCCGTCCAATCGGCCGTTCGGCCCGCATCCCGCGGCGGATCAGCTCGACTCGCGGACGACGAGGCGGCAGGGAACGGTCCGCACGCCCGGTTCGGGCGCGCCGCCGATGGCGTCCAGCAGACGCAGCGCGGCCTGCCGGCCGATCTCCGCGAGGTCCGTGTCGATCGTGGTGAGGGGCGGGCGGCAGGCCAGGGCCATGACGTCCCAGTTGTCGTAGCCCACGACCGCCACCTCGCCGGGAACGTCCACGCCGTTCTCGCGCAGGCTGTCGGCGACGCCCCTGGCGATCTGGTCGTTGCCGCAGAAGAAGGCGTCCGTGTCCGGGGCGGCACGCAGGACCGCCGCGGCGGCGCGGCGGCCCCATGCCTCACTCCACTCGCCGAAGTGCACCCGGCCGGCGGAGAGTTGCAGCGAGGAGCGGTCGAGTGACTCGACGGTGTGCCGGGCGCGGTCGCGGGCGGCCGCGTGATGTGCCGGGCCGGTCACATGGGCGATCCGGGTGCGGCCCGTCGCCAGCAGGTGATCGACCGCCAGCCGCGCTCCGCTGCGGTCGTCGGACACGACGGACATGTCGTCCGGGTCGGTGGACGGCGAGAGCGCGTAGACCGTGGGGATCGGCTCGATGCCCGTGAGGGGAGGACGTGGGTCGGTGCGCCGGCCGGTCACGATGATGCCGTCCACCCGGCGGTCCATCAGGTTGCGCAGATGGTGCTGCTCGCGGATGGCGTCGCCCCGGGTGTCGCACAGCAGCACGGAGATCTTCCCGGCGCCGAGCGCGTCCTCGGCGCCGAGCAGTACGGGAGTGCTGAAGCGGCCGATGCCGTCGGTCGTCATCAGCCCGACGGTCCAGCTGCGGCCGGTGTGCAGGCTCTGCGCATGCTGGTTGGGCCGGAAGTCGAGGGCCTCGACGGCGGCCAGGACCCGCTGCCGCGTCTCGGGCCGCATCCTGCCGCTGCCGTTCAGCGCTTTCGAGGCCGTCCCCACACTGACACCGGCCAGCTTGGCGACATCGGCCAGCTTGGCCCGCCCGGCTGGGGGAGACCCTGAAACGGCGGTCACGCGCAATCCTTTTCCTAGACGACGTCGGCGATGCCCATCCTGGCATCCCTCCCGGTTCCTGACCAGCTCCTGACAGCAGGCCGGAAAAAACCTGTCGCACCCCCTTGACCCACGTGCGCGGGCTCCCTACGTTTCCGGCAGAAAACGTTTTCCCAGACGAGTCCGAGGAGCGGAGCACCGTCCAGCCGCTCCCGGGACGCATGACCTGCGACGTGCGCCGGACTGTACCCGTTTTCCCTGTTTTCCCCTCTACCTCTCCGGGAGAGCCATGCCCCGCCCAGGTTCCGCCGTGCCCGCCTCCGCCTCCTCGGCCCCGTCCGGAGCGGGACGCGCCCCCGTGGGCCCGGTCCGCCTCGGCCCGGGCGCCAAGACCGCACTGGTCCCCGCCACCGCCGAGGTCGGCGCCGGCTTCTGGGGCACCCGGCGGCAGGTGAATTCGCGCACCTCCATCCCCCTGGGCCCCGGCCTGCTGGAGTCGGCGGGGAACCTGGACAACCTGCGGGTGGCGGCGGGCACCGCGGAGGGCGGGTTCCAGGGCGCCTACCCGTTCGTGGACTCGGACGTCTACAAATGGCTGGAGGCCGCGGCTTGGCAGCTCGCCCAGGGGACGCCCGAGGACCACGGCCCGCTCGCGGCCGACGTCGAGCGGATCGTCTCCCTCGTCGCGGCCGCGCAGCGGCCCGACGGTTACCTCAACACGTGGTTCCAGCTGCGCGAAGGCGGCGAGCGGTACCGGGACCTGCGCTGGGGCCACGAGCTGTACTGCGCAGGGCATCTGATCCAGGCCGGGGTGGCCCACCACCGGGCCACCGGACGGCCCGAACTCCTCGGCGTGGCCGTCAGGTTCGCCGACCACATCGACAGCGTCTTCGGCCCTGCGGACAGCGGAAGACCCATCGACGGCGTCGACGGCCACCCCGAGGTGGAGACCGCCCTGGTGGAGTTGTACCGGGAGACCGGTGAACGCCGCTATCTGGACCTGGCCGGCTACTTCGTCGACCGCTTCGGTCACGGCCTGCTCGGCGGGGAGGCGTACTGCCAGGACCGCGTGCCGCTGCGCGAGGCCACCGACGTCGAAGGGCACGCCGTACGCCAGTTGTACCTGCTGGCCGCCGCGACCGACCTCGCGACCGAGACCGGGGACGCCGAACTGCGCGCCGCCGCCGAACGGCTGTGGGCGGCGATGACCGCCACCAAGACGCATCTGACCGGCGGACTGGGCGCCCACCACGACAAGGAGGACTTCGGCGACCCGTTCGAGCTGCCCAACGAGCGCGCCTACTGCGAGACCTGCGCCGCCGCGGCCTCCGTCCAGTGGAGCTGGCGCATGGCCCTGCTCACCGGCGAGGCCCGCTACTCCGACCTGATCGAACGCACCCTCTACAACGGCTTTCTGGCCGGCGTCTCACTGGACGGCGAGCGCTGGCTGTACGTCAACCCGCTCCAGGTCCGCGACGGCCACACCGACACCGGTGGGGACCAGTCGGCCCGTCGTACCCGCTGGTTCCGCTGCGCCTGCTGCCCGCCGAACGTGATGCGCCTGCTGGCCTCCCTGGAGCACTACCTCGCCAGCGGCGACGCGGGCGGCCTGCAGATCCACCAGTACGTCACCGGCAGCTACACCGCCGACGGCGTCACCGTCCGCTGCCGGACCGGCTATCCCTGGCAGGGCGTGATCGGACTGACCGTGGAGGACGCCCCGGCGGACCGGCCCTGGACCCTCTCGCTGCGCATCCCGCAGTGGTGCGGCGAGTTCCGCGTCCGGTGCGGGGACACCGTGTACGACCGGACCACCGCGCCGGCCGACGACGGCTGGCTGCGGCTGGAGCGCACCTGGACACCCGGCGACGAGGTCGTCCTCGAACTCGGCCTGGAACCCCGCCTCACGGCCGCCGATCCGCGGGTGGACGCCGTACGCGGCTGCGTGGCCATCGAACGCGGGCCGCTCGTGTACTGCCTGGAACAGGCCGACCACCCCGGCGGCGGCCTGGACGACATCGTGCTCGACACCACCCGCCCCCTCACCGTGACACACCGCCCGGACCTGCTCGGCGGAGTCACCACCGTCGTGGCCGCGGGGCACCGCCGGCGGATCCCCGACGCCGGCTGGTGGCCGTACCGGAGCGCGGGGGACACCGACACGACGCCGGCCGGCGAACCCCTCGAACTGACCGCGATCCCCTACTACGCGTGGGCCAACCGTCAGGACGGCAGCATGCGCGTCTGGCTGCCCACCTCCTGAACCCCACGGCCGCCCCCCGCACCGCCCTCCCCTCCTGCCCGCAGGGGAACACCCCGAGACGACGAGGTCACCGTGAGAGACACCTGCCGTAGCCTGATCTCCGCCATCGCCGCCCTCGGCGCGCTCACCTCCCTGGCCGCCTGCGGCGGCGCCGGCTCCTCGGCGTCCGGGTCCGGCAAGGCCGGCGGGACGTACACCTTCTGGGACCCGTATCCGCAGTTCGACGCCTCCTCCGCCTGGGGGAAGCTGGTCACCCAGTGCGGCAGCGAGGCCGGGGCCGACATCAAGCGCACCGGCATGGACACCACGGACCTGGGCAACAAGGCGCTGCTCGCCGCCCAGCAGGGCAACGCCCCCGACGTGATGCTCGTCGACAACCCGGTCGTGTCCACGCTGGTGGAGGCGGGAATCCTCAACAAGACCAGCGACCTCGGCCTCGACACCAAGCCGGTGCTGAGGAACATCCTCGGCGCGGGGGAGATCGACGGCGCGTCCTACGGGGTGCCGATCGGCGCCAACACGCTGGCCCTCTACTACAACAAGAAGGTCCTGTCCGCCGCGCGCGTCGACCCCGCCTCCGTCAAGGACTGGGCCTCGCTGACGGCAGCCCTGAAGAAGGTCAAGGCGGCCGGGAAGAAGGGCATCACCTTCTCCGCGAATAACACCGAAGAGGGCAGCTTCCAGTTCCTGCCCTGGTTCTGGGGCGCCGGCGCCGACCTCACCGAGCTGGACTCGGACCAGGGCGTGGCCGCGCTGTCCCTGTGGAAGCAGTGGGTCGCCTCGGGGTACGCGCCCAAGGACGTCCTCCAGAACACGCAGACCACCAGCTGGCAGGAGTTCGCCACCGGGGACTACGCCTTCGGCGAGAACGGCACCTGGCAGCTCGGCAACGCGGACCAGGCCGGCCTCGACTACGGCGTCCTCGCCATCCCCGGCCACAACGGCGGCTCGGCGCCCGTGCCGACCGGCGGTGAGTTCGTCACCGTCCCCGTGCAGCAGGACACCTCGCGCTACGACGTCAGCAAACGGATCGTCACCTGCCTGACCAGCTCCGCCCACCTGCTGGCCACGGACACCACCCTGACGTACGTCGCCCCCACCGCGACGGTGCAGGCCCGACAGGTCGAGTCGGACCCCAGGCTGCGGCCGTGGGTGAAGGCGGTGGCCGCGGCACGCGGTCGCACCAGCGGCGGTCTCGGCACCAGGTACCCGGCCGTCTCGCAGCCGATGTGGACCGCCGTCCAGGCCGCGCTGTCCGGCAGCAAGAGCCCCGAGGACGCCCTCGACGCCGCGCAGACGGCCGCCGGCAAGGGCGACTGACCGCCGACGCCCTCACGACACCTCCCGGGGCCCTTTCCCCCGAGCCACACGGCACCCGCAACCGCCCGGACACTACCACGGCTCCGGGCAGGCCACCCGCACCCAGGAGTTCGCATGACCACCGCCCGCCTCGACCACCATCCACCGCCCTCACCGGTCAAGCCCGCGGTGACCGGGCCGGATGACCGGACGGACGTCCCGGTGTTCCGGCGCCGGCAGCGCCGCAGGAGCCGGCTCACCGCGCTGGCCTTCCTCGCCCCGCTGGTCCTCTACCTCGCCGCCTGCTACGTCTATCCCCTCTACCGCAACCTCGACCTGAGCCTGCGCGACTACACGGTCCGGTCGTTCGTGGCGGGCGACGCGCCCTTCACCGGGCTGGACAACTTCAGGAACGTCCTCGACGATCCCACGTTCGGTCCGGCGCTGCGCCACACCATGATCTTCACCTTCGTGTCGATCACCTGCCAGTTCGCGGCCGGGCTGGCCCTCGCCGTCTTCTTCAACCGGCACTTCCGGCTGGCCGGCACACTCCGGGCCCTCTTCCTGATCCCCTGGCTGCTCCCGCTGATCGTGTCGGCGTCGACCTGGTCGTGGCTGCTCAACAGCGAGTCCGGCGTCGTCAACTACGCCCTCCACCTGGTGGGCGTGTCCCCGGTCGACTGGCTCGACTCCCCGGGCTGGGCGCTGACCTCCGTGATCATCGCCAACATCTGGATCGGCATCCCGTTCAACCTGGTGATCGTCTACAGCGGCCTGCAGAACATCCCCGGTGAGCTGTACGAGGCCGCGGCCCTGGACGGGGCCGGCGCCTGGCAGCAGTTCCGCCGCATCACCTTCCCGCTGCTGCGGCCGGTGTCGGCGATCACCCTGCTGCTCGGTCTCGTCTACACCCTCAAGGTGTTCGACCTGATCTGGATCATGACGACGGGTGGTCCCGGCGACGCCTCCGCCACCTTCGCGACCTGGTCCTACCGGCTCGGGTTCGGCAGCCTGCTGCCGAAGTTCGGTCCCGGGGCCGCCGTCGGCAACCTCCTCATCCTCATCGCCCTCGCCTTCGGGCTGCTGTACATCCGCGTCCAGAGGAGGCAGGAACCGTGAGGTCACGCACCGGATCCCGCCGTCACACCGTCACCGGTCTCGTCCTCACCGCCCTGATGCTGTTCCCGGTGTACTGGATGCTCAACGTGTCCCTCACCCCGCAGCAGGACATGCGCAAGAGCCCGCCCGACCTGCTGCCCCTGCACCCGACGTTCGAGGGCTACCGGGCCGTGGTGAACGACCAGTTGCCCTACCTCGGCACCAGCCTGCTCATCGGTCTGGGCACGGTCGTGCTCACCCTGCTCCTCGCCGCCCCGGCCGGCTTCGCCCTCGCCCAGCTCAAACCCTGCGGCGGGGGAGTCCTCGGCCTCGTCCTGCTGGTCGCCCAGATGATCCCCGGCATCGTCATGGCGATGGGCTTCTACGGCGTCTTCCTGGACCTCGGGCTGCTGAACTCCTGGTGGGGCCTGGTCATCGCCGACTCCACCATCGCCGTGCCGTTCGGCGTCATGATCTGCACGGCCTTCATGTCCGGGATCCCCGGCGAACTCATCGCCGCGGCCCGCATCGACGGCGCCGGCACCGTGCGCACGTTCCTGTCCGTCGTCCTGCCGGTGAGCCGCAACGCGATCGTCACGGTCTCGCTCTTCGCCTTCCTGTGGGCCTGGTCCGACTTCGTCTTCGCCAACACGCTGGACGGCGGCGGCGACTGGCGGCCGATCACCCTCGGCATCTACCACTACATCGGCAACAACAACCAGGAGTGGAACGCGATCATGGCCACCGCCGTCATCGCGTCCCTGCCCGCGGCGGTCCTCCTCGTCCTCGCCCAGCGCTACGTGGCCGCGGGCGTCACCGCGGGCGCGGTCAAGGACTGATCCCACGATGGCTGCCGGGCCGCCCTGATGACGTGCCCGGTGACTCAGAGCCGCTCACCCCGGGCGCCCGCATGGATCTCCGTGCTGTCGCCATGCCCCTCTCCCACTCCTTCGGAGGAGAATCCGTCATGCGTGCATTCGCGCATCACCGACCCGGCCGACCACTGACCGGCGCCGCCGCACTCGGAGCCGCGGTACTGGCCGTGGCCTCGGCCATGTTCGCCGGGGCGCCCTCCGCCCAGGCGGCCCCGTCCCCGTCCACCACCCTCGTGGTCAGCGCCGACCAGACCCTGCGCCCGGTCACGCACGTCGCGACGGGCAGTCTGTACGGTCTGGCGAACGCCACGGCCCCGGCCGACAGCCTGGTGCAGGCCATCAAGCCGCACACCTTCGTGCAGAAACCGCAGGGCGGCCGGCAGCAGCCGACCGGTGACGTCCTGACGGTGGCGCCGAAGGCGGCCAGAGCCGGAGCGAAGGTGGTCAACCGGCTGTCGGACTACTACGCGGGCTGGCCCTACCAGTTCAGCTGGAGCACCTGGCTGAACGTGGTCGACGACCAGATCGCGCAGACCAGGGCGTCGGGCATCACGAACCTGGCCGCGTACGCGCCCTGGAACGAGTCCGACAACACCTGGCTGTCCGCCAACGGCACCTTCGAGGACTTCTGGACCAGGACCTACCGGGAGATCAGGTCCAAGGACACCACGACGCCGATCCAGGGTCCCAGCTTCTCGGACAACATCAGCGACATGGACAACTTCCTGCGCAACGCGGTCGCCACCAACACGGTGCCGGACATCATCGCCTGGCACGAGCTGACGCGGTCCTCCAAGATCGCCGGTGATGTGGCGACGGTGACCGCCCTGGAGAAGAAGTACGGCATCAGTCCGCGGCCGATCGCGATCGAGGAGTACGCCGCCCCTGCCGAAGTCGGCGTCCCCGGTGCCCTGGTGGGCTACCTCGCCAAGTTCGAGCGCCTGGGCGTCCACGACGCCGAACTCGCCTTCTGGAACCAGTCCGGGGCGCTGGGCGACCTGCTGACCGGCCAGGGCGGCAGCCCCAACGGCGCCTACTGGCTGTACAAGTGGTACGCCGACATGAGCGGCAGCATGCTCGTCACCACCCCGCCCGCCCAGACGGGCATCGACGGGGCCGCCTCCCGCAACAGCGCCGGCAACCAGATCGACGTCGTCTTCGGCGGCGGTTCCGGCGACTCCGCCGTGACCGTGAACGGACTGGGCTCGCTCTCGGCATTCGGGTCCACCGTCCACGTCAAGGTCGAGTACACACCGTCTCCGGGACGCACGGTGGCCGTGTCCGGGCCGAGCACCCTCTCCGAGTCCGACTATTCCGTGAGCAACGGCTCCCTCACGGTCCCGGTGACCGTGAACAGCACCTACGGCTACCACATCAGGATCACCCCCGGGAGCGGCAACGGCTCCACTCTCGAAGGCAGTTACCAGATCACCAACAAGAACAGCGGTCTGGCGCTCGACACCCGGAACGGCGGCACCACCCAGGGCACGCTGGTCGACCAGGCCCCCGCGGGGAACGCGGCCACCCAGACCTGGACGCTGGTGTCCGCGGGCTCGGGCCTGTACAAGATCCGCAACCAGGCCGGTGGTCTGCTGCTGGGGATCACCGACGAGAGCACCTCGGACGGCGGCACCGCGCTGATCTGGGGTGACAACGGCACCCCCGACCACCTGTGGCGGATGGTGTCCGACGGCACCGGCTACTACAAGATCGTCAACTACCACAGCAACCTGCTCCTGGGCGTCCAGAACATGAGCACCGCCGACGGCGCCCCAGTCATCCAATGGGACGACAACGGCACCGCCGACCACCTGTGGAAACTCAGCCGGCGCTGACTGCCGGCCGTACCAGCCGGTCGCCGCCGCCTCGACGGGCAGGGCAGCGGCGACCGGCGACGCGCGTTCCCGGCGTTCCGCATCCGACGCGCCGAATGTTTCGAAGCTGTCAGCGATTCGTGCGAGAGGTATTGACGCCGTTCACCGGTTCCCTAGTATCCAGGTTGCCCGACACTCCGGCCTCTGTTCGATACTTCGAACCCATCTGAACCGTTCCACTCGCACGGCACGCATGTCATGAACGCATCAGAACTCCGGACTTCACCGCGGGATCGTCTCGCGGTCGGTGTCCCCCCACACAAGGAGAATGATCGTTGATGTCCTGGCTCGACGAGGGACTTCGTCTCCGCAAGGCACTGACCTTGGTCACCGGCCTGACCGCCGGCACGGTACTGGCCCTGGCCGGCACGGCGGCGCCCGCCGCCCACGCGGCCTCCGGCACGCTGGGCGCGGCCGCGGCCGACAGCGGCCGCTACTTCGGCACGGCCGTGGCCGCCGGGAGGCTCGGCGACCCGACGTACGGCACGATTCTCGACCGGGAGTTCAACATGATCACCCCGGAGAACGAGATGAAGTGGGACACCACCGAACCGTCCCGCGGCACCTTCAACTTCGGCCCCGGTGACCAGATCGTCGGCCACGCCGCCGCGCACGGGCAACGGATGCGTGGCCACACCCTGGTGTGGCACGGGCAGTTGCCCGGCTGGGTGAGCGGCATCAGGGACGCGAACACGCTGCGCAGTGTGATGAACAACCACATCACCAGCGAGATGACCCACTTCAAGGGCAAGATCTACGCCTGGGACGTGGTCAACGAAGCCTTCGCCGACGGCTCCACCCAGCACCGCAGCTCGGTGTTCCAGGACGTGCTCGGCAACGGGTTCATCGAGGAGGCGTTCCGCACCGCGCGGGCCGCCGACCCCTCGGCCAGGCTCTGCTACAACGACTACAACATCGAGAACTGGACCGACGCCAAGACCCAGGGCGTCTACGCCATGGTGCGCGACTTCAAGTCGCGCGGGGTGCCCATCGACTGTGTCGGCTTCCAGAGCCACTTCGGCGCGGGCGGCCCGCCGGCCGGCTTCCAGAGCACGCTGGCCAACTTCGCCGCCCTCGGCGTCGACGTGCAGATCACCGAACTCGACATCGCCCAGGCGCCGCCGACGGCCTACGCCAACACGGTGCGGGCGTGCCTGAACGTCTCGCGCTGCACCGGCATCACCGTCTGGGGGATCCGGGACAGCGACTCGTGGCGCTCGGGCGACAACCCCTTGCTGTTCGACGGCAACGGCAACAAGAAGCCGGCCTACGACGCGGCCCTGTCCGCGCTGGGCGGCGGTACGGGGGACACCGGGGGCATCGTCACGGGCCGGGTGTACGAGCTGAGCGCAGCCGCCGCGGGGCGCGCGCTGGACGTGCCGGGCGGCCAGACGGCGAACGGCACGCCCTTGCAGGTCTGGGACGCCAACGGCGGGACGAACCAGCAGTGGCGGGCGAGCCAGAACGGTGACGGCTCCTACACGCTGACGAATGTCGCCAGCGGACGGGTGCTGGACGAGCCGGGCGGCCAGACGGGCAACGGCACGCGGGTGGAGATCTGGGATGCCAACGGCGGAGCGAACCAGCACTGGCGGGCGAGCCGGAACGGCGACGGGTCGTACACCTTGACCAACGTGGCCTCCGGCCGGGCGCTGGAAGTTCCCGCGGGGCAGAGCGCCAATGGAACCCCGGTCCAGATCTGGGACTCGGGCGGCGGCACCAACCAGCACTGGAACTTCAGGTGACGTGACCGGCGCCCCCCGGCGCCTCCCCACGGCCGGCTCCGGGATACCGCGAACCGGCCGCCGTACCGGGCGCGGCGGCCGTCACCGCCGCGCGCCTTCCGGCAGGCCGGCACGGCCGGGGACCGCCGCAACCTGCCCGCCACCCTGCCCGTGTTCACCCGGAACCCGACCCCAGGAGTCGATGCATCATGCCCCACACCACCGAGAGGACCGGGCGACCGCGAACGCCGGCCCCGCGGATGTCCTTACGCAGAATGCTGGCGCTCACGTTCTCCGTGGTGCTGCTCGCCGTGTTCGTGCCCCTCCTCGCCCTCGGGACGGCGCAGCCCGCGACCGCGCTGGGCAACGGGCTCGCACTGACACCGCAGATGGGTTTCAACGACTGGAACGCGTACGGCTGCGATGTCTCCGAGTCGCTGATCAAGTCCACCGCCCAGGCCATGCACACCAACGGCATGCAGGCGGCGGGCTATTCGTACGTCAACATCGACGACTGCTGGATGACCCACAACCGCGATTCCGGCGGCCGCCTGGTGCCGGACCCGGCCAAGTTCCCCGACGGCATCAAGGGCACCGCGGACTACGTGCACTCGCTGGGGCTCAAACTGGGGATCTACGAGGACGCGGGCACCGCGACCTGTGCCGGGTACCCGGGCAGCCTGGGCCACGAGACCACGGACGCGCAGTCGTTCGCTTCGTGGGGAGTGGACTACCTGAAGTACGACAACTGCAACAACACCGGGGCGCCCGCCCGCACCCGGTACACCACGATGCGGGACGCCCTGGCGGCCACCGGCCGGCCCATCCTGTTCAGCCTGTGCAACTGGGGCCAGGAGAACGTGTGGACCTGGGGCGCGGACGTGGGCAACAGCTGGCGCACCACAGGGGACATCAGCGCCACCTTCTCCAGCATGCTGTCCATCTTCCACAGCAACGCGGGACTGGCCTCCTACGCCGGCCCCGGCCACTGGAACGACCCGGACATGCTGGAGGTCGGCAACGGCTCGCTGACGGCCACCGAGAGCCGCAGCGAGTTCAGTCTGTGGGCGGAGATGGCCGCACCGCTGATCGCGGGCACCAACATCGCCTCGGCGAGCAAGGACACCCTGTCCACGCTCACCAACTCCCGGGTGATCGCGGTCGACCAGGACCCGCTGGGCCGACAGGGCACCCTGGTGTCGTCCTCGGGCGGCCTGGACGTGCTGGCCAAGCCGCTCGCGAACGGGGACGTGTCGGTCGCGCTGTTCAACGAGACGGGTTCGACGGCGGCCATCACCACCAGCGCGGCCGCGATCGGGAAGACCGGCGCGTCCGCCTACACCCTGACCGACCTGTGGTCGGGAACGTCCTCGACCACCGCGGGCACGATCAGCGCCTCGGTGCCCGCGCACGCCACGGTGATGTACCGGGTCGCGGGCGGCACGAGCGGCGGCACCAGCGTGACCGGTGAGCTGCACGGGTCGGGGTCGGGCAAGTGCCTGGACGTACCGGGCTCGGCCACGACCGCCGGCACCCAGGTACAGATCCGGAGCTGCAACGGCGGCGCCAACCAGCTCTGGACGCTCTCCACCGCCCACCAGCTCACTGTCTACTCCGGCGGCGATCAGAGGTGTCTGGACGTCTACGACAACCAGACCACGCCGGGGACGAAGGTGGAGATCTGGCCCTGCAACGGCCAGGCCAACCAGCAGTGGGACCTCCATACGGACGGCACCGTCACCAACCCCCGGTCCGGCCTGTGCCTGGACGTCACCGGCGGCGCCACCACCGACGGCACCCCCGTCGAGCTGTGGACCTGCAACGGCCAGTCCAACCAGCAGTGGTCACTGGGCTGAACCCCAGGAACCCGGCGCCGCCGTGCGCCGGGGCGGCAGCACCCGGCCACCGCCCCGGCGCATGACCGCCCCCGCCCACGCGCGGGACCCGGCCCGGCGGCCGGTACCGCGCAGCCCCGGCCCCCGTGACCGGCTCCCGCGCGGGACGGCACCCCCCCACCTGCGAAAGGACCCCATCGTGTCAGCATTCAGCCGGTCGTTCCGACGCCTGCGCGTCGTGACGGCCGTGCTCGCGGGCCTCCTCGTGACGGCCGGCGGCATCGTCGCCACGACCGCCGCCCCGGCCCAGGCCGCCACCTCCCTCACGATCGACGGCGCGTCCGGCGGCCGGACCTTCGACGGCGTCGGCGCGATCAGCGGCGGGGGCGGTAACAGCAGACTCCTGATCGACTACCCCCAGCCCCAGCGCGACCAGATCCTGGACTACCTGTTCAAGCCCGGCTACGGCGCCGCCCTGCAGATCCTCAAGGCGGAGATCGGCGGGGACACCAACTCCACCTCGGGGGCCGAGCCGAGTCACCAGCACACCCGGTCCGACCTGAACTGCGACCGGGGCTACGAATGGTGGCTGATGGAGCAGGCCAAAGCCCGCAATCCGAACATCAAGCTGTACGGGCTCGCCTGGGGCGCGCCCGGCTGGATCGGCGGCGGGAACTTCTGGTCCACCGACATGACCGGCTACCTGCTCTCGTGGCTGGGCTGCGCCAGACAGCACGGGCTGAGCATGGACTATCTCGGCGGGTGGAACGAGCGGGGCTACGACATCACCTGGTACGAGCAACTGCGCAGCGCGCTCGACAGCAACGGCTACGGCAACGTCAAGATCGTCGCAGCCGACTCGGACTGGTCTGTGGCCAACGACATCAACGCCGACCCGGCGTTCGCCTCCGCGGTCAGCGTCATCGGCACGCACTACCCCTGCGGCTACCGGTCGTCCCAGTCCACCTGCTCGGTCCCGTCGGCCGCCACCTCGTCCGGCAAGACGCTGTGGGCCAGCGAGAACGGCTCGGACGACTACAACGGGGGAGCGCAGGCCTTGGCGCGCGGCATCAACCGCGGATACATCGACGGCCGGATGACCGCTTACCTCAACTGGCCGGTGGTCGCCTCGGTCACACCCAACCTGCCGTACCCCACCATGGGTCTCGCACTGGCCTCGCAGCCCTGGTCGGGCCACTACACGATCGGCAAGAACGCCTGGGTGATGGCACAGACCAGCCAGTTCACCGCCCCGGGATGGCACTACCTCGACGCCTCCAGCGGCTACATCGGCGGCAACCGGAACAACGGCAGCTACGTCTCACTGAAGTCGACGAACAACTCCGACTACTCCACGGTCGTCGAGACGATGGACGCCGGCGGCGCACAGACGCTGAACTTCACCGTCACCGGGGGATTGTCCGCCAAGACCGTCCACGTCTGGTCGACCGATGTCACCTCCGCCAACCCGGCCGACTATCTCGCGCACACCACGGACATCACCCCGTCCGGCAGCGGCTTCAGTCTCACCGTCCAGCCCGGCCGGGTCTACACCCTGACCACCACCACCGGTCAGGGCAAGGGCACCGCCACCGGCCCCGCCCAGGGCACGCTGAAGCTGCCGTACGGCGACTCCTTCGACAGCTATGACACCGGCACCGAGGCCAGGTACCTCATGGACTGGCAGGGCGCCTTCGAGGAGGCCGGCTGCGGCGGCGGCCGGGGCGGGAAGTGCGTGCGCCAGATGAGCCCGCAGAAGCCGATCACCTGGGACGCGCTGTCCGATCCGCACGCCCTGCTCGGTGACGTGAGCTGGAGCGACTACACCCTCTCCTCGGACGTCATGCTCGAACAGCCCGGGTACGCCGAGTTGATCGGCCGGGCCAACGCCCAGGACTACAGCAGCACCGGCGGACTGAACGCCTACCACCTGCGGGTGAGCGACACCGGGGCCTGGTCGATCCTGAACTCGAACACCGGCGGCAGCGTGTCCGCCCTGGCACGCGGGACGACCGCGGCGCTGGGCACGAACCGGTGGCACACCCTGGCCCTCACCTTCGCCGGCTCCACCGTCACCGCCGTCGTCGACGGCGCCACGGTCGGTTCGGTGAGCGACCACACCTGGGCCGGCGGGCAGATCGGCTACGCGACCAGCCAGGGGGAGACGGCACAGTTCGACAACCTGTCCATCACCCCCGGCAGCGGCGGCAACGACGGCGGCACGACGGGCACGATCGTCGGGACCGCGTCCGGCCGGTGCGTGGACGTGCCGAACCAGTCGCAGACGGCCGGCACCCAGGTGGAGCTGTGGGACTGCAACGGCGGCGCCAACCAGCAGTGGACGAACACCTCGGCCGGTGAACTGCGGGTCTACGGAAGCCGCTGCCTGGACGCCTCGGGCCAGGGCACCAGCCCCGGGACCAAGGTGGACATCTGGGACTGCAACGGCGGAAGCAACCAGAAATGGACGCTCCACTCCGACGGCACGATCACCGGTGACCAGTCCGGCCTGTGCCTGGACGCCACCGGCGCGGGAACGGCCAACGGCACCCTGCTCCAGTTGTGGACCTGCACCGGCGGCGCCAACCAGAGGTGGACACACGGCTGACCCGGCGCACGGCCACCGACTACCGCGCCGGGCCGGCACCTGAAACGCCCCGGCTGCCCCGTTCCCTGTCCGTCCCCACCCACGAAAGAAGGAGTGCATGAAACACAAACCACTCTTGATGTCGATCGCGGCTGCGCTCCTCCTCGTCCTGTCGGCCGCGGGCACCTCGTTCAGCAGCGGCCGCGGCGCACCCGCGCCCACCACCACCGGCACCGTCCAGGCGAGCGCCGGCTGTGGCAAGGCCCCGGCGCTGACGAGCGGTACCCACACCCTGCAAAGCGGCGGCCAGACGCGCAGTTACCTACTGCGGGTCCCTGCCGCCTACGACAACAGCCACCCCTACCGGCTGATCTTCGGTTTCCACTGGCGGGGCGGCACGGCCAACGACGTCGACTCAGGCGGAACGGACGGGTACAACTGGTCCTACTACGGTCTACGGCGTCTGGCGGACACGGACAACAGCACGATCTTCGTGGCCCCCCAGGGCAACGGCAACGGCTGGGCCAACCCGGGCGGCCAGGACGTGGCCTTCGTCGACGCCATGGTCAGCCAGCTCGAAGCAGGTCTGTGCGTCGACACCACGCGGTTGTTCTCCGCGGGCTTCAGCTACGGCGCCGCGATGTCGTACGCCCTCGCCTGCTCCCGGGCCACGGTCTTCCGCGCGGTCGCGGTCTACTCCGGCGCGAACCTCAGCGGATGCGCCGGCGGCACCCAGCCCATCGCCTACATGGGCCTGCACGGGATCAGGGACGACGTGCTGCCCGTCTCGGCCGGACGGGAACTGCGCGACACCTTCGTCCGCAACAACGGCTGCACCCCGCAGAACCCGCCCGAACCGGCCTATGGCAGCCTGACGCACCTCATCACCGCCTACTCCGGATGCAGGCCGGGATACCCGGTCGTCTGGGCCGCGTTCGACGGGGGCCACGACCCCGGTCCCCTAGACGGTTCCACCAGCGGCGGCTGGCGCACCTGGACATCGGCAGCGGTATGGCAGTTCTTCACACAGTTCGACTCGGCCTCGCCACCGCCCACCGGCGACCAGCAGCTCGTCGGCCAGCAGTCGGGGCGCTGCCTCGACATCGCCAACTCCACCACGGCCAACGGCACGCAGGCACAACTGTGGGACTGCAACGGTGGCTCCAACCAACGGTGGAGTCACACCTCGGGGAAGCAACTGGTCGTCTACGGGAACAAGTGCCTGAGCGCGGGTGCCCCCGGCCAGACAGCGGGCAACGGCACCCCGGCGGTGATCTGGGACTGCGGCGGACAGACCGACCAGCAATGGAACATCAACTCCGACGGCACGATCACAGCGGCACGATCGGGGCTCTGCCTGGACGCCAGCGGCCAGGGAACGGCCAACGGAACGAAAACCCAGCTGTGGAGCTGCACGGGCGGAACGAACCAGCGCTGGCGCCTGGCGAACTGACACACCGAGGCCTGCCGCGGGGCTGATGTGGCGGGAACCGCGGCGGCCGGCGCTCGACGACCGGCCGCCGCGGGTCCGGGCTCCGCTCAGATCCGGGTGGACAGCGGTACCGTGACCTGCTTCAGCCAGGTGCCGGTGGCGAAGTCGCGGGCTTTGAGGACCACGCGGTCGCGGTGCACCTCGACCTGGAGGCCCTGGTTGAAGGCGCCGCCGACCGCGTTCTCGCCGCCCTGCCCGTTGTCCGTGTAACCGGTCTGTACGGCACCGGTGTTGACGACCGAGAAGCCGTCGAGATTGCCGGTGCCCGGCACCACGCGGCGCACGTACCAGTCGGACAAGCCGAGGTCCCAGTGGGTATGCCCGCTGAAGAGGAACACGTCACGGTGGCGGCCGAGGAGAGAGAGCAGGTGGTCGGCCTGGAGGTAGTCGCTCATGTAGAGCTTGTTGCGGGTGCCGGAGACGGTGTCGGGCAGCGGATGGTGAGTGATCACCATGACGGGCCTGCGCCGGCGCGTCCAGTGGGCCAGCCGGTCCGCCAGCCACCGGAACTGGGCCTCGCTCAGCCACACCTCGTCCCACAGTTTCGGGTCGTGGTAGTGCATGTAGCGTTCCGTCCCGATCGTGAGGACGGGTATGCCCGCGAACGTCGTCTCCGCGTAGACCGTGCCGCGTTGCGCGAACCGGTGGAAACTGCGGAACAGCGAGTCCTCGGTGGCGCCGTTGGGCCAGGTGGCCTGGGCCAGGGTGCCGGGGTCGGCCCACTTCGGGACGTAGAACTCGTGGTTGCCGACGGCCCAGGCGATCTCGCGCGGACGCGGGCCGCGGTCGAGGACCCGGCGCACCTCGGCGTACTCGGCGTCGTAACCGCGCGGGGTGATGTCGCCGGCCACGGCGAGCCCCGAACTGTACGGGTTGGTGGCGTGCATGTCGTCGAGCGCGGTGGCCAGATCACCGAGGTCGCCCTGGATGTCGCTGATGACGTTGAAGGTGGTCAGCGGCCCTTCACCGCGTTCGGTGCGGGCTTCGGCCGGTGCGGGGGTGAGCGCGCCCAGCGCGACGGCGCCGGCTGCTGTGGCGATCAGAGCTCTGCGTTCCACGGGGATCCTTCCGGTGTCGGCACGGGCGGGGGCGCCGCGCCTGCTGCACGATGGTCCAGACCCGTTACCTTTACGCGACTGTGACTGCCGTCAGGTGAACACCGGCCGACATCCGGGGCGGTCCGCGGGCGCCGGTGGTGCGCCTGATGTACTCCGCGGCCCGGCCGGGTTTCCCGTAGCAACAGGCACGCCCCGCCGACGGCCGGGCCGATCGAACCAGGCCCCGCTCCGGGACGCCATGCTCATCCGCTGCCGAGGTTCTCTTCGCACACCCTCCGGTAGGGCACCTCGGCCAGGAAGTCCGCCCACGCCGCCCGGGAGAGGCCGCCGCCGGCCCGTGCGCACACCGCCGCCGCGACGGAGGCGGGCGCCACCGGATAGGCGCGTGAGGGCACGCTGTCGTTCGCCACGTACAGGCTGTCCCCGGCGCCGCCACCCCGGAACACCAGGCCCAGCACTTGGCCGGCCGGCGCGGGGAGCGTCGTGCCGAGTGCCTGGTTGGACCTGACGTCCCACAGCCGTACGGTGCCGTCCAGCCCGCCGACCGCCAGGGTGGTGCCGTCCGCGGAGAAGGCGAGCGCGGTGACCGGTTCCGCCGAGTCCTGCTGGTGGCTGGTGAAGAGGCCGGAGATCTCACCTCGTCGGCGCGTCAGCGTGCCGTCCAGCAGGACCACCCGCCCCGACCCGTCACCGACGGCCACGTGCCGGCCGTCACGGCTGAGCGCCAGCTCGGAGACGCTGCCGCCGGGCCCCGAGTCCGCCGTCCCGCCGCCGGCGGCGCCGCCGCCCGTGTCGACGTCCAGGGGCATCCGTCCCACCCGTCCGGTGGACAGGTCGGCGTACTGGCCGTCGCCGGCCGCGACCCGGCGCCCGTCGGCGGTCACCACGAGACTGCCGCCGCCGATGCCGCGGATCGTCCTGTGCCTGGCTCCGGTCCTCGCGTCCCAGACCACCAGCCGCCCGTTCGTCCCTCCCTCCTTCGAAGAGGTCACCAGCCAGCGTCCCCCGGGGGTGAGGGCGATGCCCCGGACGCCCTCGTCGCGGGACAGCCGCAGTGAGAGGGTGACGGGCTTCCCGTCCGCGCGCCAGACCACCACCGGTTGCCGGGTGACCTTCTCGTCCACGGGCACCAACGCGTAGGCAGCGCTGTCGCCGTCGGCGCTGAACGCGGCCTGCGGGAGGCACGCGACGCCCTCTTCGCCCTTGTCGTCCTCGCCGTCCCGCACGGTCTCGGTGCCGGGCCGTCCGGGATCCGGCAGCCGGCGCACCAGCCGGCCGCCGTCGGGATCGGCGAACCCGAATCGTGAGCTCTCGCCCGCCGGCCACGCGGACAGCAGCCGTCGGCCGTCCGGGCCGTACCAGGTCGCCGGAGCCTCACCCGCCTGCCGCGGCAGGCGGGTGAGGTCTGCCAGCCGGACCGTGCGGACCGCCACCCCGTTCCCGGCCTCGCCCTGTTCGCCCACCAGATATCGGGCGTACCGGCTGTCCGCGTCGAGACTCACCGCGGCGTTCGAGTCGGCGGTGGTCGGGTAGGCGAAGAGCGCCTCGTCCGCGCCCGGCCGCCACACCTCGATGCCCTCCTGCCCGGAGGCGACCAGCAACCGTCCGTCGGAGCCGTAACGCAAGGCGTCGTAGCCGTGACCGAGGACCTGGTGGGTCCGGCGGCCGGAAGCGGTGTCCCACGTCGTCAGCGAACGGCCCACGGAGAAGGTCACCCGGCGCCCGTCACCGCTGACTGCCACGGCGCACTGGCCGTCGTCGCCGACGGCGGGAGCATGCTGAAGCGGCACCCGCCGCTGCCCCGCGACCCGCCAGAGCTGGACCGGCCCCGAGGCGGGACACAGGGCGACGTACCGGTCGTCGTCGCTGATCCGAGCGCCGGTGATCTTCGGGGTCCGGCGCTGGAACAGCGTGTGGCGGGTGCGCAGGTCCCACAGCCGTGTGGTGACGGGACCGCCGACCGTACCGCCTCCCTCGTCGGCCAGCAGGAGCGAACGGCCGGCCTTGTCGAAGACCGCCACGGTCCCGGAGTGGGGGCCGGCGGGTTTCCACACCGTCCGGCCCTGCCGGACATCCCACACGGCGAGCCCGCCGCCCATGTCGAGTGCCAGTCGCCGGGCGTCCCCGCCGACCGCCAGCAGGCCGTACCAGTCCTCGCCCGGTCCGCGGAACCTGCCCGTACGGCGGTGCCCGGCCACGTCCCAGGTGGTGACGTGGCCGACCGCGACCTGCACCAGGGTCCGCCCGTCGGCGCTGAGCCGGAACTCACCGTCCGAGGTGGCCCCGGCGGGCCGGAAGCGGTCCTCCTCGCGCTGCATCCACGACCCGAGCAGGGCCGAGCGTGTTTCGACGAGGCCGGGCGCGGTCCGCCAGGCGGCCAGGCCGAGCCGCATGGCGGTGACCGGGTCGGAGTACCGCATGTTGTCCGCGACCGCGGCGGCCCGCCGGGCCACCGCCTCCGCCTGGCGGCGTTCGGCGACTCGGCTCTGCTGCCAGGCCGCGCCTGCGGCCACCAAGGCCAACGCCACGACGGCGGCCAGGGTGGCGGTCCAGGCGCGCCGCCGCCGTGCCTCCTGTCGCCGAGCGCTTTCCGAGGCGTTGAGGAACGCGGTGGCCGCGGGACTCAGCCCGCCGCCCCCGTTGCCCGCGGCCCAGTTCCGGGCGGCGTCCAGCCGGGCGCCCCGGTACAGCCTGGAGGTGTCCTCGCGGTCGCGTTCCCAGGCTCCGGCGTCGTCCTCCAGCCGCTGGCGCAGCAGGTTCCCGGCCCGGTCGGTGTCGATCCATCCGCGCAACCGCGGCCACGCCGACAGCAGCGCCTCGTGGGTGATCTCCACGGTGTCCTCGGCCTGGGTGAGCAGGCGTTTGCGCGTGAACGCCTCCAGTGCCTCCGCTGCGGCTGCCGGGTCGGCCATGCCCGCCAGGAGGTCCGTGCGGCGGGCGCGGCGGCGGGTGTTCTCGGTGCCGTCGCCGATCCGGACCAAGCGGAGGAACAGCAACCGCGCGGCCTGTCGGGATGCCGGACCGAGATCCCGGAAGATGCGCTCGGCGGTGGTGGCGACGGCGTGGTGAATGCCCCCGGTGCTGCGGTAGCCGTCGACGGTGAGAGTACTGCCGTGGCGCTGCTGCCAGGTGGTGCGCAGCGCGTGCGCGAGCAACGGCAGCCGGCCCACCTCGTACGCCTCGCCTCCCGTGGTACCGGGCCCGCCGGAAGCGTCGGCCCCCAAGTCGCGCAACAGCAGGTCCACGAGCCCCGGTTCGACCGTGAGACCGACGTCCTCGGCCGGGAAGACGACAGCCTCCTGCAACTCGTCCCGGCTGAGCGGCCCGACGAGCACCTGGCGGCGCTGCAGCACCTCGCGCAGGTGCGGACGGCTCGCGCACGGGGCGTAGAAGTCGGCGCGCAGGCCGTAGACCACCAGGGCGACCGGTGCCCCGCCGGCCGGGCTGCGGCGGGCGAGTGCCTCCAGGGTGTCGAGGAAGGCCTGGCGTTCCACCGGGCCGGAGCACTCGGTGAAGATCTCCTCCAGTTGGTCTACGACGATGACCACGCGTCGGTCGGCCCCGCGGATCCGATCTGCGGGGTCTTGCCCGGGTACGGCCCCGGCGCGATGCCCTGGATCGACGTGGTGTCCGGGGTCGGTGCGATGTCCGGGATCGGCCCGATGGCCGGGATCGGCGCGCAGCCGGACGACCGCCTGCTCCGGAGCGTCATGCAGTACCCGGAGGGCTTCGTCGGGCGGCAGACCCAGCAGGGGGGCCAGGCGGTGGGCCAGTGCGGTCAGGGGACGGGCGGTCGGCGTCAGCACCAGGCGGGGCCAGTGCCGCGACCCGGCCGCGGGGAGCGCGCCCCGGGCGATCGCAGGCAGCAGTCCGGCCCTCAGCAGGGACGACTTGCCCGCTCCCGACGGCGCGACGACCGCCACGGCGCCGCCGTCGTCCAGGACCTCGGCCAGACGCTCGACCAACCCGGCCACCAGCCGGTCCCGGCCGAAGAACCAGCGCGCCTGTTCCGGGCCGAAGGCCGCCAGCCCCGGATAGGGGCACTCGTCGGCCGGTGACACGGTGCCGGCGCGGCGCGCACCGCGGACGCCGTCGCGGTAGTGCAGGTGCAGATCGCGCTCGGCGACGAACTGATCGCGTCCGGCCTGCAGAACCGTACTGTCGCCGTGAGCCGCGGCGTTCATCACCACGGGGCGGCCGTCGTCCTCCACACCGGAACGAGGCTGCCCGGAAGGGCCGTCCGTGCCACCCTTCTCATCGCCGCGATCCGCGTTACCCCTGGGGTCTGCGTCGTCCCCGTGTCCGGCGGCGGCCGGTCCGGGCTCCCCGTCCTCTCGTCCCGCCACGATCAGGTGATGTGCTGGTCCCGGCCGGCCTGGTAGATCCGTGCCTGCCCGGAGGCATGGGCGGTCATCCGGATGCCGGCGGCCCGCTCCCTGTCGGCGGCCCCCAGCAGCGGAAGCCACTCGTCGTCCAGCAACCTGCCCAATTCCTCCGTGAGTTCGGGTGCCTGACGCAGCAGCCGGGCCAGTCGGAGTCCCCACTCCTGGGCGAGATCGGCCTCCGCCTGCTGGTCGTCACCGTCGCGCGCGGCCACGATCTCCTCGCGGACCTGGGCCAGTTCGGCGTCGACCGCCGTCGACGACTCCGGGAGCGCCCGCTGCCACAGCGCCACGGCCGTTGCCCGCACCTGCTGCCAAGCGTCCGTGGCCATGCTGCTGACCAGTGCTGTCGCGGCGGCGGTCACGAGCGGGTCCATGGTGTCCTCACAACCAGTGCGGTGTGCTGGGGTGACCAACCTACTGAGGAGCTGACGACCAGTCACTACCCGTCTATGGATATGACTTGATCGGACCGGTGGGCCCGCACCGCGTCGCGGCGACCCCGATGGGCCGTTCGTCTCCTCCAGGCAGGTGACGGTCCGGGCACCGCTCGGCAGCGCTCCGCGGGATGGCCCTGGGCCGCATCCCCATCGCGTTCGCCGACCACCCGGCCGGGCAGGCCCGTCGACACGGTTGAAGAACTGGATGAACCCGGGCCTGGACCAACTGGACTCCGCCGTCCGCGAGTTGCCGAGTAGGACGGGGGAGCGAGTCCGGCGTGACGCATCCGACGAGCCGCGCGACGTGGCCGGGCGTCGCAGGGAGTGCCGGGCGGTCACCCCGGACGGTCACCGCGCGCGGCCGGGGCCGATCGCGGTGACCGGCGCTGGCGTCCGCGGTGACCGGCGCTGGCGTCCGCGGTGACCGGTGTCCGCGGTGACCGGCGTCGGCGTCCGCTAGTCGACGTTCACCGGGCCGTCGTCCGGCTTGCTGCCGGCGCCCGCACCCAGCTGGGGCAGGTTCTTGCCCTTGTGCTCCTCGGGGCGGTGGCCGTCGGAGTCCTGGCCGCCGAGGTTCTGCCGGACGGAGTCCAGGATGGTCAGACCCTGGGACACCAGTCCGGCGGCGATCTCCCCGAGGCCGTCGGCACCGTTCAGCACGTTGACGTTGGCACCGGCCAGGCCGCCGGCGGCCTCCTTGACGATCTGCGGGAGCTGGTCGATCAGCATCCGGTCGAGCGCCACCCGGTCGTACGAGGCCGCCGCCTCGGCCTGGATCTTCATCCGCTGTGCTTCGGCGGCAGCGAGGATCCTGACCCGCTCGGCCTCGGCCTGGGCGGGCTTCACAACCTCCGCCACCAGCTGCTGCTGACGCAACTCGGCCTGGCGCTGGGCCAGTTCCGTCTGCGCCGCGAGCACCTCCCGCTGGGCGTGGGCCTGGGCGAGCGGTCCGGCCTGCCCGGCCTCCGCCTGGGCGCGGTCCACCTCGGCCGAGTACTCGGCCTTGACGATGGCGGTCTGCCGGGCGTACTCGGCCTGCTTGCGGGCCGCGGCCTGCTCCGCCTCGACCGCGGCCTGGGTGGCCTGGGCCTGCGCGATCTGCGCCTGCCGCTGGATGGCCGCCTTGTGCGGCGCGGACATCGCGTCGATGTACCCCGTGTCGCCGTCGTCGATCGACTGGATCTGCAGCGAGTCCACGGTCAGGCCGATCTTGGCCATCTCCGTCTTGGAGGTGTCCAGCACCTCGGCGGCGAGCTTCTGCCGCTCGGTGACGATCTCCTCGACGGTCATCGAGCCGATGATCGCCCGCAGGTGCCCCGCGAAGATGCGTCCGGTGAGCACCGACATCTGCTCCTGGTCGGAGAGGAAGCGCTGGCCGGCGTTGATGATGCTCTCGTGGTCGTTGCCGACCTTGAAGGCGATCACCGCGCGGACGTGCAGCGCGATGCCCTGGCGGGTCACACAGGTCTCGGTGACCTCGGACTCGCACATCGACAGGGTGAGGAAGCGGACCTTCCTGAAGACCGGCAGCACGAACTTGCCGTGCCCCGTCACCACTCGGAACGGCGCGCCCCCCAGTCCCCGCCGACCCCCCGAGATCAACATCGCCTCGTCGGGCGCGGGAACGCGGTAACCGAACATCCTTGACTCCTCAGCCTGCGCCGACGATGCCTCCGCCGAGCGCGTCCAATGGATCCACCCACTCGATGACGCCGACTTCGCGGCATCCCCGTGATTCGATCACGAGAACCGTCGTGCCCACCGGCAGGGGCTCCTCCGACCAGGCGAGGAAGGTCTCGGTACCGCCTCTGACCCGCACGAGGACCTCGCCCGGACCCGCCGGCCCGCGCGTTCCGATGAGTACTTCGCCCGTGCAGCCGATCACGGCATCGTCCTGCGGCGCCACCGGCCGTCCTCCTCGTCCTGATCTCAGGATTCAGACGATAGACCACGACGGCCGACAGCCCAACGGGGGACGGGCAGCCGGTCCCCTCGCCGGTCCGGCGGGCGCCGCCCAGCGGCCCCGGCGTCCCGTTCCCGGGCCTGCCTCCCGGTCCACCGGGTGGACGGAACGCGACACCGGGCGCGCGAACGGCGCGGTCCCGTACGGCGTGGGTGACGGGATCCGGGTGCGCCCGCGCCGAAGATCGCTCCGGGAACGCATCCGGCGGGACGCCGGGGCCGCGTTCCCGCGAGGACGCGAGAGCGGAGGAGCCGTCATGGAGCCGGACGACCCGATCATGCAGGGACCCGGGGAGCGGCGGGTCGCCGAAGCGGCGGAACGGATCGTGGCCGAGGGCCGGCCACGGCTGCACCGCACCTGGACGTCGCTGGTCGCCACCTCGCTGCTGGGCGGCATCGACGTGGGGGTCGGCGTCATGACCCTGCTCTACGTGCGGCACGAGACCGGCAGTGAACTCCTGGCCGGACTGGCCTTCTCCGTGGGGCTCATCGCCCTGCTGCTCGGTCACAGCGAGCTGTTCACGGAAGGCTTTCTGGTGCCCGTCGCCACCGTCATCGCCGGTGCGGCCACCTGGACCCAGCTGGCCAGGCTGTGGACGACGGTCCTGGCGATGAACCTGATCGGCGGATGGGTGTTCACGTGGCTGGTCATGCGGGCCTACCCCGGCCTGCACCCCACCGCGGCCGCCGCGGGCGCGCACTTCGTCGACGGGGGCTACACCCTCGGCACGTTCTGCCTCGCCGTACTGGGCGGGGGCGTCATCACGCTCATGACCCGCATGCACCACGGCACCGAGTCCATGACCGGGAAGATCATCGCCTCGGTCGCCACCGCGTTCGTCCTGGCCGGCCTCGGGCTGTGGCACTCGGTCCTGGACTCCCTGGTCGCGTTCGCCGGCCTGCACACCGGCCGGACGCCCTACGGCTACGTCGACTGGCTCGGCTGGCTGGGCTGGGCGGTCCTCGGCAACGTCGTCGGCGGCCTCCTGCTGACGACGGCACTACGCCTCGTCCGCAGCGCCCCGATGCTGACCAACGCCGCTGCGCCAGCCGCCCGCGCAGGGCACCCGGAGGCATAGCGGTACCTCGGCACCGTGCGAACGGGTGCGGGGACGCGCGGTACCTCGGCAGAATCCGCCGGCCCGCCCCGCCCCGCCCCGCACCCGGTACGCCCTTGCCGGCACCTCCGTACGCGACCTCACGGCGGACCGGATCACAGCGTTCACGACACCCGCATCTGGAGGAGACCGCGGGCAAGCAACTGCTCGGCGAGATCTGGCTGCTGGGCTCAACGCGGTGGCCGTGCGCAGCAGGGCTGGGCCCGGCTGTTCGGCAGTGCCGTTCAACGGTCATCGCCGAACTCGCCCGTGAGTGCGCCGACAGGTGGCGGCAGGTGGCCGAACACCTGGGGAAGGTCGAGGTCGACCTGACGAACCGCCGCACCACGGGCGGCGAAACGCTCGGTGCGGTGCACCAGGCCGGACTACCGTCAGGTGCCTGAGCACGTACCGCCCGCCCCCCTCCCGCACGGCAGCCCCCCGGCAAGGCGAAACCCGCTCGGGTTCCGTCGGCCGGGGGCGGGAAGTCCACTCCGCGAAGGGAAGCCCCGCGTGAAGTCGCCGGAAGACCCCGACGTCCCCGACGCCCTGATCACGTCGTACACCAAGAACGGCGGCGAGGCGGAACGGGCTTGGATCGCCGCCCTGCCCGCACTGGTCGCGGAGCTTCTCGACCGGTGGCGGCTGGAACGGGACGGTGCCACCGGCTCCGGCGAGGCCTCGCTGGTAGTGCCGGTGCGGCGCGAGGACGGCGGCAGGGCCGCGCTGAAGTTCCAGATGCCCCGCAAGGAGACAACCGCCGCGCTGATCGGACTGCGGGCCTGGAAGGGCGACGGCATCGTGCGGCTGCTCGATCACGACCCGGAGAGCAGCGCCATGCTGCTGGAGCGCCTGGACGCTTCGCGTACCCTCGCGTCCGTCGTCGACGACGACGCGGCCATGGGCACCCTGGCCGGCCTGATGACCCGGCTGCACGCCGTCCCGGCGCCCGGAGGCCTGCGCCGCCTCGACGACATCGCACACGCCATGCTGTCGGCGGTGCCGAAGGCCGTCGTCTCGCTGTCGGACCCGGACGACCGGAGGCGGCTGCACGCCTGGGCATCGGCCGTCGCCGAGCTGGTGGACGAACCCGGCGACCGGCTCCTGCACTGGGACCTGCACTACGAGAACGTGCTGGCCGCCGAACGCGAACCGTGGCTCGCCATCGACCCCGAACCCTTGGTCGGCGACCCGGGCTTCGACCTGTGGCCGGCTCTGGACACCGGCTGGGAGAAGATCGAGGCCACCGGAGACGCCCCGCGGGTGGTGCGGCGCCGCTTCGACCTGCTGACCGAGGCACTGGAACTGGACCGCGAGCGCGCGGCCGGCTGGACCCTGGGCCGGCTGCTGCAGAACACGCTATGGGACGTGGAGGACGGGCGGACCACCATCGACCCCGCCCAGATCGCCGTAGCCGAGGCACTCCCGCGCCGCTGAGCCCCTCCGCTTCCCACCCACACGCCGCCGAGCGCGGTGCCCACCTACACGGGAGGGCGCCGCGCTCGCCGTCCGAGCTACCCCCGCGGACGCGGGGACCGGGCAGGTGTGCGGCATCCTCAGCGACGGTCATGTCCAACTCGTGCCGTGTGACACCGAGGCCCGAATGCCACGTTGTCGCACCCCGCGTGCCCGCGTGCCCGCGTGCCCGCGTGAGGCGCGATGGCCGGGCTCGGGCCGCCTGTTCGGGCACGCCGGTGCGGGCTCCTGCCGAGGCGGCAGGGGCCCGCGGCGCGAGCAGCAGAGGGGCGCCGGGGTCTGCGCCGGTGAGCCGCGACCGGCGCGGGTTACCGTCGTCTGGCGGCCCGAGGGCGCGGCCTCACTTCAGGTGCCGGGTGAAGAACTGGGCCGCGGCGTCCCCCGCGTACTGCGGGACGCCGGTGTGCCCGCCCAGATTGGCGTGCAGGGTCTTCTCCTGGGAGCCGAAGGCGTCGAACAGCTCCAGGGCCGCCTGCCGGTCGTTGCCTTCGTCGTCCCATTGCAGCAGGACGTGCAGAGGAATGGTGACGCGCCGGGCCTCCTCGAACAGGGCGCGCGGCACGAAACTCCCGGCGAACAGGACGGCGGCCGAGATACGCGGCTCGGCCACCGCCAGCCGGATCCCGAGGGAGATCAATCCCCCCGAGTAGCCGACCGGGCCCCCGATCCCGGGCAGCGACAGCAGGGCGTCCAGGGTGGCCTGCCATTCCGGGACCGCCTTTTCTACCAGCGGCAGGACGAGCCGGTCCACGATCCCCTCATCGACCGGCTCGCCGGCCTCCAGGGCCCGGCGCAGGTCGGCGCGGGCCTGCTCTGCGGCGGCGGAACGGGGCCGGTCGCCACTGCCGGGAAGCTCGATGGTGGCGGTGGCGAAGCCCTCCGCCGCGGAGTGCCGGGCCCGGGCCACCAGCCGGGGGTACATCTTGTGCAGTCCACCCGGGTGGCCGAGCAGGATCAGTGGCGCCGGTGTGGGAACGGAGGGGGGCGTCCACAAGATGCCGGGGATGTCACCGAGGGTGAATGCGCGCTCGAGAACACCGTCGTCGAGGAACTGTTCGGAAGTGACGTGCATGGACGTGCCTTTCGGGAGTGCTCTGCAACGGCGCTCCCGGACGACCTACCGCCCGACCGTGACCCCGGAGGGGAGCACCCGTGTCGATACTGCGTTCACGGGTACCACCTCCTCGTTCTCTCGCACGGCCTTGGGAAACGTAGCAGCGGTGACGGTGGCCCGCCAAACGGGTTTTTGCCCGCGCTCCCCGGCCGGCCCGGCCCGGCGCGGCACGCGGGACAGCCGGCCCGGCACCGCGCGCTGTGTGCGGTGCCGGGCGTGTCCGGGTCCGGTCAGCAGCGCACTGTGCTGCCGTGCCAGCCGGTGGCGTAGGGGTCGGGAAGAGATGTGTTGAGCACCCACCCGTATTCGTTCTCCGATGTGTGGAGGTAGGTCCAGCTGCGCCCGATGGCGTCCCACACGTAGCAGTGGTAGTTGATCGCTTCGCCTGCCCCGATGGTGCCGACGATGCTGCACTGGGAGGTCGTTCCGGTCCGGATGTTGACGGTGCCCGTGACCGCGGCGATGGTGAGTGTCGGACTGGTGTCGTCATCGCGCTCGGTAGTGCCGCACGGCAGGTTCGGCGCGCTGTCGGCGGTCGCATGGGCGGGGAGGGCCGCCGTGGCGGGGTCACGGTGCTGGTCGGCCGGGACGGCGGCGTTCGCCGGGACGGCGACGGCTGTGACGACGGCGCCGGCCGCGACGGACGCCGCGACCAGTCGGGAGATCTTCAAGGTGGCTCCTGCGTGAGTGGGTGTCTTCTTCGCGGCGGGCACGGTGAGTTCCGCCTGTCTCGGTCGATACGGCTGCCATCCTGAGAGGCAGGTGGGCGTGGGACCGTGACACCGATATCGCCGATGTGACCCGCGTCTCAGGGTTGTTGCGGAGACGACGACGAGCCGCGTGACAACGAAGCCAGCCAAAGAGCAAAAGGACACCGGGACTTGCCGACACGGTCCGCAGCACGTGTGGCGCCCGGATGTCACACTTCCCGTGCCGTCGGGCCTCTCAAGGGGATCCGAGAAGAGAGGCCGCGCCGATGCCCGACCGTACGCAAGACAGCACGACGACGGTGTTCGCCGAGCACCGACAGCTGTTGTTCTCCATCGTCTACAACCTGCTCGGGAGCGTGGCCGACACCGAGGACGTACTCCAGGACACCTGGCTGGCGTGGGCGCCCAGACACCGGGCCACGGACGCGGAAGAAGTCGTCAACCCGCGGGCCTACCTGGTACGGATCGCCGTCAACGCCGCTCTCGCACAGCAGGCCGCCATCAGACGCCGCCGCGAGACCTACGTCGGCCCCTGGCTGCCCGAGCCCCTGGTCACCGAGGCCGCCGGCACCGTCGAGACCCCCGACGCCGCCGCCCCCGCCCTGCGGGCCGAAGCGGTGTCGATGGCGCTGCTCGTGGTCCTGGAGACTCTCACGCCGTTGGAACGCACCGTGTTCGTCCTGCACGAGGTGTTCGGCTACCGGCACACCGAGATCGCGGACATCCTCGACCGCGCCCCGTCCGCCGTACGGCAGCTCGCCCACCGCGCCCGCGAGCACGTCCAGGCCCGCCGCCCCCGCTACCAGGCCGATCCGCGCATGCAGCAGCAGGTGACCGAGCGGTTCCTCGCCGCCGCACTCGGGGGTGACGTCGACGCCCTGATGGAGATCCTGGCGCCGGACGTGACCATGTGGACCGATGGTGGCGGCAAGGTCCGGCAAGCGGCTCTGCGCCCGGTGCACGGCCGCGACAAGGTCGCCCGCCTGATCGCCGGCGCCGTCTCCCGGCGGGGGCAGCACATCGACGTCCGCTACCGGACGGTCAACGGCGACCCCTCCGCGCTGCTCCTCGCCGACGATGCCCCGTTCGCCGTCATGGTGATCGACCTCAGCCCCGAGGAGAACCAGGTGTCGGGGATCTACGCCGTGACCAATCCCGAGAAGCTGGCTCATGTCACGCCGGACACCGCGCAGGAGGCCACGGCTGACTGACGGCGGTTCACCAGTCGGCGGGACGGTTGTCCGACCTCCGGCACGGAAGTCCGCTGTCCGGGGCCGTGTCCGGGGCCGTAGACCGTGGCCGGCCGCGCGCGAACGGCGCGCCCGGCCACACGCGGACCGGAAGCCTCAGAACGGGACGCCGCCGACAGCCGCGGCGCGGTCCCCGTCAGGGCCACTGCCCGGAGCGCCCGGGCCCCTCCGCCTGCCGCCGAACGCCTCCTTGCGAAGCATGCCGATGAAGCCGGGAACCCCCTCCACGGTGCGCACCTCGACCACCGCCCGCGCATCACGGGCGTCGACCACCTGACGCAGCAGCGCGTCGGCCAGGTCCGCGCGGGAGGTGAACCGGCCGGGCAAGCGCGGTCCCGCGGCCATCTGGTAGGCACTGACGGCGGCCGCGTCGAAGAGGCCGGCCGGACGGACGATCGTCCAGTCGCAACCGCTGCTCCGCACGATGTCCTCCGAGCGGCGCATGTCCTCGTACACGCTGCGCCCGACGAAGCGCGCGACGAAGGGTTCGAGCACCTTGCGGAAGAGGAAACTCTCGCCGGGAGACTCCTGCCCGCCGACGGTGGTGGAGGTCACGCAGACCAGGCGGGTGACGCCGTGCCGGGCCATGACCCGGGTGATGTGGGTGGCGCCCGCGCTGTACACCGTGACGGGCCGGCGGCTGAAGGGCACCCCGAGCGTCGAGATCACCCCGTCCTGGCCCGCCACCGCGGCGTCGACCGCGGCGAGGTCGTGCACGTCGCCCCGGACGACGCGCAGAAGAGGATGCCTCAGCGGGAAGGCCCCGGGCTGTCGGGTGACAGCAGTGATCACATGTCCTTCGGCCAGCGCCTGTACGCAGACCTGCCGCCCCGTAGGGCCGTTGGCCCCGACAATGCCGCCCCTCTCACGCGTGTCTGTCGCAGTCCAAGAGGGCGGTGCGTTGCCGAGTGTGACCCTGACGTCCGGCGAGATCGGGTTCCGTGCACCGCACGCGGCGCTTCCCGTGCCGCACATCCCCCTTGAAGCGCAGATTCCGCGTACGCATGACGTACCCATCGCGTACAGAAGGTGTCATCAAAGTGGCCCCGGCAGGCCGGTACGGGTCGGGGTTTACGACCGCGGGCGAGACGATCGTGGGTCCTTGACGGTCCGGGCACGTTCCGGCACCGTCGAAGGTCCCATCCCCTCCTTGGGAGGCACCATGCTCAGACGCGCGCTCCGTACCCTTCTCTCGCTTGTCATGCTCGCTTCACTTGCTGGTCTCGGTGCCACGCTCACCGCCGGCACCGCGCACGCGGACGACTGTTACACCTTCCCGCGCACGCTGAGCCAGGGCAGCAGCGGTGAGGACGTGCGGCAGTTGCAGATCAGGGTGGCCGGCTACCCCGGGTACGGCGCCGTCCTGGCGATAGACGGGGAGTTCGGGCCCGGCACCAAGGCCGCCGTCACCCGTTTCCAGCAGGCGTACGGGCTCGGAGCGGACGGCGTCGCGGGCCCGGCGACCTTCAGCAAGATCTACGCCTTGCAGGACAGCGACTGCACGCCGGCCCACTTCACCTACGCGGAGATGAACCGCTGCAATTCCGACTGGTCCGGCGGGGCCGTCTCCGCTGCGGCGGCCCGCGCCAACGCGCTGCACCAGATGTGGAAACTGGAGGCGCTGCGGCACGCGCTCGGCGACCGGCCCCTGACCACCAGCAGTGGCTTCCGCTCCTACTCCTGCAACAACGCCGTCGGCGGAGCCGCGACCAGCAACCACCTGTACGGGCGCGGGATCGACCTGGTGGGCTCGCCGTCCTACTGCGAGATCGTCAAACAGGCTCGCAACCACGGCTTCAACGAGATCCTCGGTCCGGGCTACCCGGGCCACAGCACCCATGCTCACCTGGGCAGCCAGAACTCCCGCTTCTGGTCGGCCTCCTCCTGCGGGATCTGAGCGGTTCCGCGGGCGGGGCGGCTGGGGTCGAGTGCATCGGCTACGCCCGGTACGGCAACGGCACCAGGCCCCGATCGCACCAGTGCCCTTTGATGGGCGTGCACAACTTCCAGGAGTGCGAGGAAGCCGGGAAACGGTCCGAGTTCCTGGCGGGTGACGCCGAAGCGGGGCCCCTCCCCCTGTCGGGAAGGGCCCCGCTTCGGCGCTGCGGAAAAAAAGGGGAGGGCGTCAGTGCTTGAAGGCGTCCTTGGCCTTTTCCTTGGCGTCGCGGGCGTCGCCGGTGCTCTTCTCGGCCTGCCCCTCGGCGGCCATCCGGTCGTTGCCGAGGGTGCTGCCCACGGCCTCCTTGGTCTTGCCCTTGGCCTGCTCGGTCTTCGCCTTGGCCTTCTCGTCGGCACTCATGATCCAGGACCTCCCAGGAGTAGTGGTTCGCTGTTGCGGTAACCGGCTCGTGCCCCGGCTCGCTCAGCACAAACAAAGGTGTGATCGAGGAATGTGAACAGGAATGCAGGGCAATCGGAAGTCCAGGAGGTTGATAATTATGGTTCCCCTTTTGCTTGTCCTGCTTCTCGCGCTCGTCCTTTTCGGTGCCGGTTTCGCCCTCAAGATCCTGTGGTGGGTGGCGGTCGCCGTGCTGGTGGTGTGGCTGCTCGGCTTCGTGATGCGCTCCACCAACACCGGTGGCGGCCGCGGCCGCTGGTACCGATGGTGACCTGACACCGCACGCCCACGCTTAGGGCCCGGCCGGAGACGGCCGGGCCCACGCGCATCTCCGGTGAACAACACGGCTACTCATGACGAATACGTCGCAAAGGGAATCCGGGGCAGGTAAAGGGGAGTCGGGGGCGGGACGGACACGCGCGCCAGGAACCCGCGCAGCCAATGTGTCGCGCATGACGACTCCTCACGTACGGGACGCCACGCGAATCACCCGCACCCGGAACCGATGCTCAGGGCGCAGACGTACGCGCCCGGACGCCGACCGGGCCCGATAATGACGACATGATCAACAGGTGCCGGCGCGGGGTACTGGCCGAGGACTAGCTGCTGCGCGCCCGCGGGTGTGATGTGGTGGCCACCGCCGGGACGGCACCCGGGCTGCTCGCCGCGGTGATCGAGCACCGGCCCGGCGTAGCCGTGGTGGACATCCGGATGCCACCCACGCAGGCCGCGTGCAGCGCCGTACCGATGCCGGAGCGCCGGTGACCGGGGCCGACGTGGAAACCGGTGGTGCAGCGCGGCGATGGTCCCGGCCTCGGCGGTCAGCGCGGTCCGGATCACCCGGTGTCCGGCCGCACGGCCATCGATCAAGCCGCGGAGGACGCGGAGGTCATCGATGTCGCAGAAGACGCGGACGGCAGTGAGCCGGTTCCGCCGGGCCGGCCGAACCGGGCGCGGTAGGCGCTCGGGGTGAGGCCGGTGCGGCGGACCAGGTGGCCGCGCAGCGAGTCGGCGGTGCCGAGACCGCAGGCGGCGGCCACCTGGTCCATGCGCAGATTCGTGGTCTCCAGCAGTTCCCTGGCGCGCTCCACGCGCTGGTGCAGCAGCCACTGGAGCGGGCTGACCCCGCTCTCGGCGTGGAACCGGCGGGTGAGGGTGCGCACGGAGACGCCCGCGTGCCGGGCCAGGTCGGTCAGCGTGAGCGGCTTGTCCAGGTTCCGCATGGCCCAGCCGCGGGTGTCGGAGCAGGCGGTACCGCGTTCGGACGGCAGCGGGGTGTGGGTGAACTGGGTCTGGCCGCCGGGTCGTACGGGGGCGACCAGGGCCAGTCGGGCGACCTCGTTGGCGACGGCCGCACCGTAGTCGGTGCGGATGAGGTGCAGGCACAGGTCGATGCCGGCGGCGTAGCCGGAGGAGGTCAGGAACTGGCCGTCCTGGGTGTAGAGGACGTCACCCCGGACGTCGACGGCGGGGTGGCGACGGCGCATCTCCTCGGTGTGCGCCCAGTAGGTGGTGGCCCGGCGGCCGTCGAGCAGCCCGGCTTCGGCGAGCGAGAAGGCTCCGGTGCAGATGGAGGCGATGCGCACACCGTCCGCGGCGGCCTCGCGCAGCGCCCGGAGCACCCGCGGGTCCGGGGCGAAGGGCTCACCGGCGCCCGCCACGATCACGGTGTGCGCCCCGCGCAGGGCCTCCAGGCCGCACGGCACCGACAGCCCCAGCGTGCCGGTGGTGGCCACCGGCCCCGGGTCGGGGGCGCAGATCACCACCTCGTAACCCGGGCGCCCGTCGATCCGGGCCTTGTCCAGGAGCAGTTCGGGGATGGCCAGGTTGAACATCGACACGGGCGGCGACGCGACGACGGCGACACGGTGCATGGCCAGAACCTCCGGAAGCATGGCATTCAGGCCACTACTGTACGGCGAAGACCCTCCGCAGCATGGGGACATGCCAACCGATCAGACCGCCCGGTCCCTCCGACTCCGCGGCCCCCGGGCCGAGCCGGCCGACCGGCCCGCTCCCGCCCGCACCCTGTTCGCCGCCCTCCTCGGGTTCGCGTTGATCACCCTCGACGCCTCCGTGGTGAACGTGGCCCTCCCGGAGATCGGCTCCGCGCTCGGCGGCGGCCTGTCCGGGCTGGAGTGGGTGGTGGACGCCTACACCCTGGCCTTCGCCGCTCTGATGCTCTCCACAGGGGCTTTCGCCGACCGGGCCGGGGCGAGCCGGGCCTACGCCCTCGGCATCACCGTCTTCACTCTGGCCTCGGCGGCCTGCGGCCTGGCGCCGGGCCTCGCGGCGCTGATCGGCGCGCGGGTGGTGCAGGGAGTCGCCGCGGCCGTGGTGCTGCCCGCCTCGCTCGCACTGGTACGGCAGGCGTACACCGATCCGGCGCGTCGGGCGCGGGCGGTGGCGCTGTGGGCGGCCGGGGGCTCGGTCGCGGTGGCGCTGGGTCCCGTGGCGGGCGGCGCGCTGACCACGGCCTGGGACTGGCGGGGCATTTTCTTCGTCAACCTGCCGCTGGGCGCGGTCGCCCTGGTCCTGCTGCTGCGTGCGCCGCGCTCCGAGCGCCGGCCGGCACCGCTGGACCTGCCCGGGCAGCTGACGGCCGTGATCGCCCTGACCGCGCTGACGTTCGCGGTGATCGAGGGCGGGACGACGGGGATCGCGGCCTTCGCCGTAGCCGTCGCCGCGGCCGTCCTGTTCGTCCGGACCGAGGCACGCCAGCCGCACCCGGTCGTTCCGCTCGGACTGTTCCGCGACCGGGCGGTGCGGGTGGCGGTCGCGGCGGGGGCGGCGTGCAGCGTGGCGTTCTACGGGACGGTGTTCCTGTTCTCCCTCTTCTTCCAGCGCGTGCAGGGCCGTTCGGCGCTCTACGCCGGGCTGGTGTTCCTGCCGATGTCGGCGCTGATCGCGGTGACGAACGTGGTGGCCGGAAAGCTGGCGGGCCGCTACGGCCCGCGCCTGCCCCTGCTGGTGGGCCAGGCGCTCGCCACGGCGGGCCTGCTGGGTCTGCTGTACGTCGACGCCGGCACGTCCGCCATCGTGGTGGCCGCGCTCCTCGTCCCGCTGGCCCTCGGCTGCGCGCTCACCGTCCCGCCGCTGACGGTGGTCATGATGGAGGCCGTGCCGGCCGAGCGGGCCGGCCTGGCGGCCGGAGTGCTCAACGCGGCCCGGCAGGTGGGCGGCGGGCTGGGGATCGCGGTCTTCGGAACGCTGGTGTCGGGAGGTTTCGTGGCGGGGATGCGGGCGAGCCTGGCCGGTGCCGCGGCCCTGTTCGCCCTCACCTTCGTCCTCGGCTGTCGCCTGGGACGCGGGCCGACCGACTCCTGAGGGGCGGGGCCCCGGCTGCGGGGCCCGCGCCCGCCCGGCTCAGGGTTTACGGCACCGACGTCATCGACCGGCGGCGGAGCGGGCACGGGTGGCGGTCGTGGCCGTATAGGCGCGGGTGCGGCCCGTGGTCGACGGCGTCCTGGCGGCCGTGGACACCGTCGCCGTGGCCTACGTGATGTGCGGCGCGTTCAGACGCCGCCACCTTCTGCATCCAGTGCGGGGAGCGACCCAGCCGCCTTGCTGTCCAGCGCAATGGGCGAGGATGGAGTCATGGCGGGGGAAATGAGCGAGACAGCTCTGAGTAAGCAAGATCTTCGTGAGGTCACCGCGTTCGCCGCAGCGTGTGCGGAAGTGGTGCTCGAGGTATTCGAGAGCGATCAGCCGGACGACTTGCGGCCTCAAGACGCCATCAGTGCCGCGTGGGAGTTCGCCCGAGGTGGTGAGCGAGGGAAGGTTCTGCGCGACAGGGCGTGGGCGGCACTCAAGGCAGCCAAGAGCGCGGACACCGCGGCTGCGCGCGAGGCGGCCCGGGCAGCGATGTCCGCGGCAGGCGCCGCCTACCTGCATCCGCTGGCCAAGGCCACCCAGGTCAAGCACATCCTCGGAGCCGGCGCTCACGCGGCCAGAGCGGCCGAACTCGTCGCCGGCGACGATCCGAGCGTTGGTGTCGAGCACCTTGAGCGGGCGCTGCGTCGTGCGACGCCCGTCGTCGTTGACGTGCTCAAACGCTTCCCGACGGCGCCGAGTGGCGGCGGACGGGTTGGTGAGTTGATCCGGATGCTGGATGCCGACCTTCGTTCACTCGCCGTCGCCGGGTGAGGATCCGCCCAACTGGGAGGGCCGTCGTCGCCTGCGTGCGACGTCGGGCCGATCAGATGCCCGAGGATCCGCCCCGGCCGCCGGAAGGGGAGCCGGACCGGAGCCCCGGCCCGCCGTGCCGGGGAATCGGGCGCGGTCTCACCGAGCGGAGCGTACCCGCGCCCGGTGAGGCCGTGTTCGTCCGTCCCTGCCCGGCACGTTCGCCGGATCAGCGCAGCAGGGTGTTGAGGAAGGGGCTGGACACCACGTGGTGCGGGTCGAGCCGCTCCAGGGCCGTGACGGCCTCGTCCCAGCCCGGGCCGCCCCCGGCACACAGACTGGCGGGGACGGTGCGGGCGAGGATGTCCGGGTCGGACCACGCGGTGGTGTCGGTGTAGGCCCAGCCCTTGGACCACTCCGCCCGGACCGTCGCCCTGTCTGCGTCCAGCGCGAACAAGAACTGCTCGACCTCCCGGTAGAAGCGGTGCAGGGCGGGTGTGGTCGGCAGGGAGAGGATGTCGATCCACACGGCGGTGTCGGTGTCCGGCCGGTCGGGGCGCGGTCGCAGGGGGGACAGCAGGGGTGGCCGCGCGCCGGGTACGCCGCACACGGACGGGTCCTCCAGGCCGGTCACGCGGATCTCCACCTGGCCGTTGACCGGGTACTCGCCGCGCGCCGCGTACTCGGCGAGCAGTGTGCGGTAGAAGTCGGCGAACCGGCTGACCACCCATTGCAGATCGGCGCGGCGGACGAGGACGGCATAGCCGTTGGCGGTCTCGCGCAGCGTGGTGGGCCGTACGTACTCCAGCAGGTTGCGGGAGGCACCCCACAGGTCCGACCGCAGCCCGCCCGCCAGCAGATGAGTGAGGACGTCACCGGTCAGCACGTCCCGCACGAGGTCGTCGGAGAGCAGGACGTCGGTGATGTCGCCGGTCAGCGCCACCTTGGCCAGCAGGTACTGCACCCGGCCGAAGAGCGGCGCGCTGGCCCAGGCCCCTGAGACCAGGGAGCCGGCCAGCCGGGCCACCGGCTCGGGGAGGGAGTCGGAGAACGGGTAGTTGTACGGCTCGTCGACCGCACGGGAGCCCAGGGGCTGTCGCGGGGTGACGCTCCAGACCTTCAGCCATGGCTTGTCGGTGAAGGCGAACCAGATCGCCTCCGCCCGGCCGGTCCGGTCGACGAAGTGGGCCAGGGTCCGTTTCCCGGCCGCGGTGGCGGGGGCGGCGAACAGTTCGGCGGCTGGGATGTCCAGGAGGGACTGGCAGCCGAGGTTCTGGTCGGCGCCCACGCGCAGGACGGCCTCGGTGACGAGTGCACGGCCGAGGTGGGTGAGGAGCGCGTCGCAGTCGGGTTCCGCCCGGCCGACGGTCCGCAGGACGTAGCGGCCGGTGTCCTCGTCCCAGACGACCGCGGTCAGTTCGGTGACCAGGTTGCTCAGCGAACCGTAACCGTGGCCGGGCGACGGGCTTTCGCCGACGGCGGGGACGGCCGTACCGTGCGCGCCGATGGCGAGCGCGCCGCCGACCGACAGCTGTCCGGGTGCCGGCGCGGCGGTGACGCCGTAACCGGCGGCGCCGGCGAACGCGAGCAGGTCCTCCAGGGTGGCCCCGGTCTGGACCCGGACCTCGGCCGAGCCGTCGGCGGCCCGCCGCTCCAGCGTCATGGCGGTGAGGTGTGCCGTGGTGTCCAGCAGGACGACCCGGGTCGCGGCGGGTGTGCCGTCGGCCACCGTGAGCGGGGCCCAGCCGTGCCGTTTCCCTTGCGCGCGTACCGTCCAGCCCGCGCCGTGCGCCCAGTTGACGACGTCGACCACGTCTTGGGGGTGGCGCGGGGCGCACGTCCACAACTGGTCGGTGTGGATCTCGCCGGCCCAGTTCTCGTAGACACGTCGGTAGATGTCGGGTCCGGTCGGGAAGCCCGGCGGCGTCGGGGGTGCGTCGGCGGCGTACGCGCCGTCCGGCCGGACCAGGCCGCGCAGCAGCCACACCGCGCCACCCGCGGCGGCCGACGACGCGAGCAGTCCGCGCCGCGACAGCCCACCGCCGCGAACCGAAGAATCGTCCGCCATCCCCCAGACCTCCCCTGTCCCGCCGGACTCAGCCGTGCCGAGCCGGTCGAGTGCTCACGCTACCCGGCAATTGACCTTCGGTAACCCGGGGTTCGGCGATTTCGCACCGCGGAACCGCCGTCTCCTGCGAGACGATGCAGGGCGTTCGCTCGTGGGGATCAGCGCTTGTTCCGCCGGTGCATGGCCACCCCAGCCAGCCCAAGAGCCAGCACGAAGAGCAGCAGCTCCACCCACGCGGGCACGAAATCCGGTGCTCGTCCCCCGACCGCCGTCACGATCCACTCTCCGCTGACCATACGGATGCCCTCCCGTCAGTGCCCGTGATGCTGTGCCGATGGGGACCGGATGCCCCGAAAGGCGCCGCACAGGGCTGCTGAGGAGAATCCCGGCTGCCGGACCAGGGGCTTCTCCCTGCGCACCCAGCTGTGCCAGGAGCCGTCTGACCAGCGGGCCGGCATCGGGCGGGCGGACCACGCGGAATCCCTCGAGCGGTACTTCCTCCTCGTACAGCCGCAGCCCGGGGGTGATCAAACGGCCCTCGGGGCGCGAGTCGAGCCCGGGCTGCGCGGTCGCCCCTGTGGCCGTCGGCGTGCTGCTGGGCCGGCCGCTGCTGCGGGAGCACGCCCGCAGCAGCGCGGTCGAAGATCACGTCGCTGTCGGCGCCGGCGTCCCGGCGCGTGATCTCGTACAGCGACTTCGTCACCTAGAAGGCCGCCGCGACGGGGGAGGGCGGGGGCGTGGTGCACCTCGGTTTCCCGGTCCGTGTTCCGGGCGAAGCGGTCCGGCGGTGCTGCGGGCGCTGCGCCGGGCGAGCCGACGGGCCACTCGGCGGGCCGCTTTTCGAGACCACGGTCACTTTCGACGGTCCCGCACGGTGACCTCTCGCCCGCGCCGGGTGAGCGGGACGGTGAAGAGGCCCACATGACGCACGTCACCTACGACCCCGGACCGTAGACCCATTTGCCCGATTCACCCCACCTCGCACCCCTCCTGACCTGCGGTTTGAGAGGCGCGTCACATTCTCGGCACGCATCCCGAATCCGGCCACCACTAGTAAAGGGGGGCATTGCGGACACCTGCCGGGGCTGCTTATCTGAAGGACGTCGCCAGGCGCCACGAGCCCACCCGGGCCGCGGCGCCGACGCATGCGGCCACAGCGTGTGGCCCGTCCCATGCGGGCGATCCCCCGTCCCCGAGGCAAGAGGTTCTTCCGTGTCCGTC
>NZ_JBIROU010000016.1:0-215545 GCF_044332325.1 Streptomyces sp. NPDC017095 | reverse complement strand
TTGCCATGGCTCCGCCATGGCGCCCTCCTCCGCCTTGCGATGCACGGCACCAGACCCCGCTCCCTGATCCGGCCTGATCCAAACGAAAGACCCTACCCGTCCGGGCCGGCGTCGCGCCGCACGCGCCGTTCACAGCCTGGCGCGCGTGGCCTCCACCAGCCGTACGACGGACTCGTCGGCCACGCCGGCCACCTCCTCGTAGGCGAACCAGCGCAGGTCGAGGGATTCGTCGCTGATCTCGTGCACCGCGCCGGGCGGGGCCAGGACCGCGTACTGCACGTCGAAGTGCCAGGTGCAGGGCGCCGGGATCGGATGCCGGTCCAGCCGCACCGGGCCGCCGGGCAGCGGTGCCAGCCCGGCGACACCGGACTCCTCCGTCGCCTCGCGCAGGGCCGCCGCCTGGAGCGTGGGATCACCCGGCTCGCAGTGGCCGCCCATCTGGAGCCACATCCGCAGCTTCCGGTGCAGGGTGAGCAGCACCCGGCCGCCCGCGGGGTCGACGACCAGGGCACTGGCCGTGAGATGGCCCGCGCCGCACGCCTTCCACAGGCCGTCCGGATGCGCCGCGAGGTGGTCCAGGTACTCCTGGCGCAGCCCGCTCTGGCCCTCGTACCCCTTCAGCACGAGGACCGCGTCGTCGTACAGGCTCACTCGGCGTCGTCGCCCTTGCCCTCGTCGCCCTTGCCCTCGTCGCCCTTGCCCTCGCCGGCCCCGGTGTCCTTCGCGTCGGCGGCCCCGGTGTCCTTCTTGTGCAGGTCCGGCTTGCCGGCGGCCTCGCCGAGCATCTTGTCCAGCTCCGAGAAGTCGAGCTGCTCGCGGTGCACGAAGCCGTCCGGGTCGTCCAGGTCGGTCGCGGTCGGCAGCATGTCCGGGTGGGCCCACAGGCCGTCCCGGCCGTCCACCCCGCGCGCGTCCGTGAGCGAGGCCCACAGCCGGGAGGCGTCGCGCAGCCGGCGCGGGCGCAGCTCCAGACCGATCAGCGTGGCGAACGTCTGCTCCGCCGGGCCACCGGTCGCGCGGCGGCGGCGCAGCGTCTCGCGCAGCGCGTCGGCGGAGCCCAGGCGCGGCTTCGCGGCGGCGTGCACCACCGCGTCCACCCAGCCCTCCACGAGCGCCAGGGCGGTCTCCAGCCGGGCCAGGGCCGCCTTCTGCTGGGGCGTGTCCTCGGGCTGGAACATGCCCTGCTGGAGCGCGTCCTGCAACTGCTCGGGGTTCTGCGGATCGAACTGGCCGACCACGTCCTCCAGCTTGGCCGTGTCGACCTTGATGCCGCGCGCGTAGCCGTCGACCGCGCCGAACAGGTGCGAGCGCAGCCACGGCACGTGCGCGAACAGCCGCTGGTGGGCGGCCTCGCGCAGGGCCAGGTAGAGCCGCACCTCCTCCTGCGGCACGCTCAGGTCCTTGCCGAACGCCGCCACGTTCGCCGGGAGCAGGGCGGCCTTGCCGGCCGGGCCCAGCGGCAGGCCGACGTCGGTCGAGCCGACGACCTCGCCCGCGAGCACGCCCACGGCCTGCCCGATCTGCGTGCCGAACATGGCGCCGCCCATCGAGCGCATCATGCCGATCAGCGGGCCCGCCATGGCCTGCATCTCCTCCGGCAGGACGTCGCCCATGGCCGCGCCGACCCGCTCGGCGACCGGGTCGACCAGCTCCTGCCAGGCGGGCAGGGTCGCCTCCACCCACTCCGCGCGCGACCAGGCCACCGCCGAGGCGGAACCCGACGGCAGCGACGTCGCGTCGTCCAGCCACAGGTCGGCGAGGCGGACGGCCTCCTCCACCGCCCGGCGCTCGGCCGGACCGACGCTGGCGTCCTTGGTGCCGTCCGCGGTGCCCTGGGCGACCGTCTGGCGGGCGATCTGCTTGGCCATGTCCCAGTTCACCGGGCCGCCCTCGTACGAGAGCATCTGGCCGAGCTGCTGGAAGGCGGCGCCCAGGTCCGTGGGGTTCAGGGAGCCGAACATCGCGGCGAGCGGGTTGTCGGCGCCGGGGCCGCCAAAGCCGCCGGCTCCGGGCAGGTCGCCGAAACCGAACGGATTGGCCGGTCCCTGCCCACCACCGCTCTGCTGGTCCTTCTTCTTGCCCTCGTCGCCGTCTTCCGGCTCCTCCGGCGGAAGGCCGAAACCGAATGGGGTGTCACTCACGGGAATCCTCGGCTGGTAAGGCCACCGGTCTCACTCCGGCGGCGCGGCTGCCCGACAACACCACCCAGCGTAGACACCCGGACCCGATAGGGCCTCGGTGCTTCGCCTGCGGAAGGCCTGCGGCAGGATGGACGCACCTGGTACGTACGCGTCATATGCGCGCGTACTGAAGACAACCGCTGGAGACGCCCGGTGAGTTCCCCAGATCCACAGGTTCGCGCAGCGCGAAACCCCGCAACCTCTCCCGCCGCGCGCAAAGCCGCCGTGCGCGGGCCCGTCGTCGCGGTGACCGGCGCCGCCGGCGGGGTCGGCGCCCTGCTCACCGAGCGGCTCGCCGCCTGCGAGGAGATCAGACAGGTCGTCGCCATCGACGAGCGGCGCGGCGAGTGCGCCGAGGCGCGGTGGCACATCCTGGACGTGCGCGACCCGGCGATCGCGGACAAGCTGCGCGGCGCCGACGTCGTCGTCCACCTCGCGCTCGACCTCGATCTGGAGAGCGATCCGGCGGCGCGCACGGCGTACAACGTCCGGGGGACCCAGACCGTGCTGACCGCCGCCGCGGCGGCCGGCGTGCACCGGGTGGTGCTGTGCACCTCCGCCATGGTCTACGGCGCGCTGCCGGACAACGAGCTGCCCCTGTCGGAGGACGCCGAGCTGCGCGCCACCGCCGAGGCGACCGGTGTCGGCGACCTGCTGGAGATCGAACGGCTGGCCCGGCGCGCTCCGCGCGCGCATCCCGGGCTGAACGTGACCGTGGTACGGCCCGCCGTCCTGGTCGGCGGCACCGACACCGCCCTGACCCGGTATTTCGAGTCCCCCCGGCTGCTGGTCGTCGCCGGGTCGCGGCCCGCCTGGCAGTTCTGCCACGTCGAGGACCTGTGCAGCGCCCTGGAGTACGCCGTGCTGGAGAAGGCGGACGGGGAGCTGGCCGTCGGCTGTGACGGGTGGCTGGAGCAGGAGGAGGTCGAGGAGCTGAGCGGGATCCGCCGGATGGAGCTGCCGTCGGCGGTCGCCCTGGGCGCGGCGGCCCGGCTGCACCGGATCGGGCTCACCCCGTCCCCGGCCGGCGACCTGGCGTACACGATGTACCCCTGGGTGGTCAGCGGCAGCCGGCTGCACGAGGCCGGGTGGCGGCCGAAGTGGACCAACGAGGAGGTCCTGGCCCAGCTGCTGGAGGAGGTGGCCGGGCGGCGCACGGTGGCCGGGCGGCGGCTGGGCCGCAAGGACGCCACGGCGGCCGGCGCGGCCGGCGCGACGGTGGCCCTGCTGGGCGCGGCGGCCGTCGTGCGGCGGGCCCGCAAGGCCCGGCGGCGGGTGTGAGGCGCTGGCGGGCCGCGACGCGGCTGTAGGAGCCTCCAAAGCGGCACGCGCGCGTGCCTGGCGAACGTCGTATTCCGCGCCCACGGCCCGTGCGGCACGATGGTCCCATGGCACTCACGAACGACCACCCGGGCGAGCGGGCGGCTGACGATCCCATCAAGCTGATCGGCATCCGGGAGACCCCGCTCTCGGTGGACGAGGTGTTCCGGGCGGTCGGGGACGACGCGGCCGGCGGTGTCGCGCTGTTCGTCGGGACGGTGCGCGACCACGACGGGGGCGCCGACGTGGCCGCCCTCGGCTACTCCTGCCACCCCAGCGCCGAGGCCGAGATGCGGCGGATCGCCGAGAAGGTCGTCGCCGGCCACCCGGTGCGGGCGCTGGCCGCCGTCCACCGGGTGGGCGATCTGCGGGTCGGGGACCTCGCGGTGGTCGTCGCCGTGGCCTGCCCGCACCGCGCGGAGGCCTTCGACGCCTGCCGCCGGCTGATCGACGACCTCAAGCACGAGGTGCCCATCTGGAAGCACCAGACGTTCTCGGACGGCACCGAGGAGTGGGTCGGAGCCTGCTGAGCCCGGCCGTCCGGCCGGGTGCGCGTCAGGCTCACCGGCCTCTCCGGTTGCGTAACCGGCACCCTCGCGTGAGCGTTGTCCGAGCGGATGGTTAATCTGCTGATCAGTCCGTTGCGGACGCTCATGGCTATGGGAGGTCGGCATGGGGGTGCTCGTCTGGCTGTTGATCCCGCTGGTGGCCGCGGTCGGCGGCGGTCTGTGGGGCAGCTGGGCCAACCGGACGCGCAAGGTCCGCGGTGACGGTCCCGAGCTGGACGGATACGCCCGGTTCCGCGCGGCCATGGAGAAGTCCGGGCCGGGTGCGCGCGGCGCGTGACAGGGGTGCCCTGACCGTGCGCTGACAGTGGCGTCACGTACTGTCGGGGCATGCCACGCCGCACCGCGACGATGCTCGCCTCGACCCTGATGCTGATCGCGCTCCTGTGCGCGGGAGTGCTCATCCCCGTGCCGTACGCGGAGATGTCCCCCGGCCCGACCGTGAACACGCTCGGCGAGCACGACGGCGAGCCGGTGCTCCAGGTGTCCGGGCACAAGACCTATCCGGCCGACGGCCATCTGAACATGACCACCGTCCGGGTCACCAGCGCGGACTACCGGATGAACCTGGTCGAGGCCGTCTACGGCTGGCTGGCGCACGACAGCAGGATCGTGCCGCACGACACGCTCTACCCGGACGGCAAGACGGAGCAGCAGTCCACCCAGGAGAACGCCGAGGAGTTCAGCCAGTCCCAGGAGAGCGCCAAGGTCGCCGCCCTGAAGGAGCTGGGCATCCCGGTGAAGTCCTGGGTGATCGTCTCCACGGTCGTCAAGGACTCCCCGGCCGAGGGCCGGCTGCACGCCGGTGACGTGATCAAGGCCGTGGACGGCACGGCGGTCAAGCAGCCGTCCGACGTCGCCCGGCTGGTGACCAAGCACAAGCCCGGCCAGGACGTCGTCTTCACGGTCGTCCCCGCCAAGGAGCAGGCCGCCGCGCAGAAGGCCCACAAGACGGCGACCCGCACCCGGGACATCGCGATCACGACCGCGGCCTCGGACGACGGCGGGCCCAAGCGGGCCATCGTCGGCATCTCCGCCGGCACCGACCACACGTACCCGTTCACCATCGACATCAAGCTGGCCGACGTCGGCGGCCCCAGCGCCGGCCTGATGTTCGCCCTCGGCATCTACGACAAGCTCACCCCGGGCAGCCTCACCGGCGGCAGATTCGTCGCCGGCACCGGCACCATCGACGACAACGGCACGGTCGGCCCCATCGGCGGCGTCGAGATGAAGACCGTCGGCGCCCGCAGCCGGGGCGCCCGGTACTTCCTGACCCCCGCCGACAACTGCCGGGCAGCCGCCAAGGACACCCCGGACGGGCTCACCCTGGTCCGGGTCAAGACCATGGACGACGCGCTGCACGCGCTCGAGGACATCCGCGCCGGCGACACCGCCGGCCTGCCGAAGTGCACCGCCAAGGGCTGAGCGGACCGGCGTACGGCCGGGGGCGCTCCCTGGACGGCAGGGGCGCCCCCATCGGTCGTACCGGCACGCCCCGGCGGCGTACCGCGGCGGACGGGCGGTCGCCGCGGCGGTCCGCCGGGCGCGGCGCGGCGGGCCGGATCAGTCCGCGAACGTCGCCGCCAGCGCGTCCGACAGGCCCGGCACCAGATCGGGACCGGTCAGGACCTCCGTCGGGGAGTCCTTCTCGCGCAGCCGCAGCGCCGACTCGCGGCCGCCGTCGCGCAGCACGGCCACCGTCATCCGGACCTCCTGGCGCTCGGGGTGCCGGGCCACCCACTCGGCCAGCCTGGTCTCGTCCAGGCCGGAGGGCACCTGGGCCTCGGCGGACGGCGGCAGCATCAGCCGCTCGACGGTGAGCGCGCAGCCGGTGACGGCGTCGGGCCAGGCGATGGTGGCGAGGAACTCGTCCAGCGGCTTGCCGGAGGGGACCTCGTCCTGCTCGATCGGGGTGAGACCGACGGTCTCGGACTCGTCCCCGAGGCCCAGCTGAGCCGCGAGCGAAGGTTCCTGAGCCCGCAGCCGTGCGGTGTCTACGAGGGCGAAAAGGCGAGCGGGCTGGTCCCAGCCGAGGCCGGAGACGTACTCGTCGATCTCGAGTACGGCCCGGGTGAGCGGGCTCGCTGCCATGGGAGTGTTGGACATGGTCACAATCCTGCCTCGTTCCCGGCCGGAATCGGGAACCGAGTAAACCGTGAGTAAGTTGCATAAGTGTGGGCCCACGAACACGGGGGGCCACGGAGGGCCCGCGAACCCGGGGGCCTGACGGATCGACAGCGAACTTCGAGGGGCGCACCTTGGCTTTCCAGATGCCGGACCGCGGCGGAGGCCCGACGGGGCCACGGATCAGGGCGGGCCGACCGTCCCGGAGGGTCCGGGCCCTGCTCGTCACCCTGGGCGTCCTCGCCGTCCTCGGCATGCTCTTCACCATGTTCGCGGGCTTCTGGACGGACTGGCTCTGGTACCGGTCGGTGCACTACTCGTCCGTGTTCACCACCACCCTGTCGACCAAGATCGGCCTCTTCTTCGTCTTCGGTCTGCTGATGGCGGCCGCGGTCGGCCTCAACATCTGGCTCGCGCACCGGCTGCGGCCCCCGCTCAGCGCCATGTCCATGGAGCAGCAGAGCCTGGACCGCTACCGCATGGGCATCGCGCCGTACAAGAAGTGGCTGCTGCTCGCGGTCACCTCGCTGGTCGGGCTGATCGCGGGCGCCTCGGCCGCGGGCCAGTGGCGGACCTGGCTGATGTGGGTGAACGGCGTGCCCTTCCACCAGAAGGACCCGCAGTTCCACCTCGACGTCTCCTTCTTCGCCTTCGACCTGCCCTGGTACCGGTTCCTGCTCGGCTTCGGCTTCGCCACCGCCGTCCTGTGCCTGATCGCCGCCGCGCTCACCCACTACCTGTACGGCGGCCTGCGCGTCACCAGCCCCGGCGCGCGCGCCACCGCCGCCGCGACCGGGCACCTGTCGGTGCTGCTCGGCATCTTCGTGGCGCTGAAGGCGGTCGCCTACTGGCTCGACCGCTACGGCCTCGCGGTCAAGTCCAGCGACTTCAAGGCGACCGACAACTGGACCGGCATGCGCTATGTCGACGCCACCGCCTATCTGCCGGCCAAGACCATCCTGTTCTGCATCGCCGTCATCTGCGCGCTGCTGTTCTTCGCCACGCTGTGGCGGCGCACCTGGCAGCTGCCCGTCATCGGGTTCGGCCTGATGGTGCTCTCGGCGATCCTCATCGGCGGCCTGTACCCGGCCATCGTGCAGAAGTTCCAGGTCCAGCCGAACGAGCAGGCCAAGGAGGCGCCGTACGTCCAGAAGAACCTGAAGGCCACGCGTGAGGCGTACGGCATCGACGACACCAAGGTCTCCGGGTACGAGGGCACGTCCACGACGTCCGAGAAGAGCACGCTGCGCGGTGACGCGGACGACGCGGCGAGCATCCGGATCCTGGACCCGAACATCGTCTCGCCGACCTTCCAGCAGCGCCAGGAGATGAAGGACTACTACGCCTTCCCGACCAACCTGGACGTCGACCGGTACCCCGGCCAGGACGGCAAGGAACAGGACACGGTCATCGGGCTGCGCGAGCTGAACCTGGCCGGCATCCCCAAGAACAACTGGATCAACGACCACTTCCGCTACACGCACGGCTTCGGCGTGGTCGCCGCCAAGGGCACCGAGGCGGAGGACGGCGAGCCGGTCTTCACCGAGTACGACCTGCCGTCCAAGGGCGACCTCGGCACGTACGAACAGCGCGTCTACTACGGCGAGAAGACCACCACCTACTCCATCGTCGGCGGTCCCCAGAAGGAGATCGACTACTCCGACAACGGCGGTGAGAAGCCGACCAGTTACCGGGGCGGCAGCGGGGTCAACCTCGACAACCCGGTCAACCGGGCCGCGTACGCGCTGACGTTCAACGAGCCGCAGATCCTCTACTCGGGCGCGATCGGCAAGGGTTCGCGGATCCTGTACAACCGCACACCCAAGGAGCGGGTCGAGGCGGTCGCCCCCTGGCTGACCATCGACGGCGACACCTACCCGGCGGTCGTGAACCACCGCATCCAGTGGATCGTCGACGCCTACACGACCACCAACAGCTATCCGTACTCCTCCCGTACGACCCTCGGCGACACGACCGCCGACTCGCTGACCGCGACGAACAACTCGCGTGCGGTGGTGGCCCAGCAGAACCAGGTCAACTACATCCGCAACTCGGTGAAGGCGACGGTCGACGCGTACACCGGCGAGGTCAGGCTCTACCAGTGGGACACCCGGGACCCGGTGCTGAAGACCTGGATGAAGGCGTTCCCGGACACGGTGCGGCCGAGGAGCGCGATCTCCCCGGACCTGATGAAGCATCTGCGCTACCCGCAGGACCTGTTCAAGGTGCAGCGCGAACTGCTCACCCGCTACCACGTGACGGACGCCGACACCTTCCTCACCGGCAGCGAGGTCTGGCAGGTGCCGAACGACCCGACCAACAAGTCCGGGGACGCGGTGCCGCCGTACTACCTGAGCATGCGGATGCCGGACCAGGCGAAGCAGGCGTTCTCGCTGTCGACGACGTTCACGCCGAGCGGCCGGGACAACCTCAGCGCCTTCATGACCGTCGACGCGGAGGCCGGCACCGACGACTACGGCAAGATCAGGATCCTGAAACTGCCGACCGGCACGACCGTCGACGGACCCAAACAGGTCCAGAGCAAGTTCAACTCCGAACAGGACATCGCCGCCGCGATCAAACTCCTCAAGGGCGGCGACTCCGACATCGAGTACGGCAACCTGCTGACCGTGCCGCTGGACGGCGGACTGCTCTACGTGGAACCCGTCTACGTACGCGGCGGCAGCCTCAAATACCCGCTGTTGCGCAAAGTGCTGGTCACCTATGAGGGTGATACCGCATTCGAGAACACCCTCGGCGAGGCGCTCGACAAGGTCTTCCGGGCCAGGAGTTCGGACACCTCGCCGCCGGACACCGGCAGCGGCAACCCCTCCGGCAAGACCGACCCGGCGGTCCAACGGGCCCTCCAGGACGCCCAGAAGGCCTTCGACGCGGGACGGCAGGCCCTGAAGGACGGCCCGGACTGGGACGCGTACGCCAAGGCGCAGAAGGATCTCCAGGAGGCGCTGCGGCAGGCCGAGAAGGCCCAGGCCAAGGCCGGTAAAAGCGCTGGTGGGAGCGGTGGCAAGGGGAGCTGACCGAACCGCCCCCGCGCCGTGGTACGGTTGACCTGCAACGGCGCGGGGTGGAGCAGCTCGGTAGCTCGCTGGGCTCATAACCCAGAGGTCGCAGGTTCAAATCCTGTCCCCGCTACTGAAGTCGAAGGCCCGGATCCAATACGGATCCGGGCCTTCGTGGTGTGCGTGGTGTGGAACTCGCGTGCCGGAAGGGGGGTCGGCCGCGCCGTCGTGGGTAGACGGGTGGTGTGTGCTTGACTTGTCTCTCTGTGGGCATGTCGACAAAACGCTGAAGTGACCTCACGGGCTGCGGTATACCGGGTGTACCCAGGTTGCAGGTGGTGCGACGATGGACGTTATGGGGGACAAGGCAACTCTGTTCGAGTCAGGGCGATTTGTGCAGCCTGCCGGTACGGAGCCGGCCCGCGACGAGCTGGCGGACCTGGGGGAGGCCGCCGAGGAGACGCGCCTCGCGCTCGCCGCGCAGAACGGCGACGCGGAAGCGGCGAGCGTCCTCGGAGCCATGCTGCTGCGCCGCGGCGACCTCGACGGAGCCGAACCCCAGCTGCGGACCGCCACCGCGGCCGGTGACCGCGCCGCCGCCAACAACCTGGGAGTCCTGCTGCACCAGCGCGGGTACGCCGAGGAGGCGGCCGGCTGGTGGCGGATCGCCGCCGTGGCCGGCTCCGCCGCCGCCGCGCACGCGCTCGGCCGCTACCACCGCGAGCGCGGGGACGAGCCGGCCGCCGAGTACTGGCTGCGCCAGTCCGCCGAGCAGGGCCATGTCCTCGGCGCCTACGCGCTCGCCGACCTGCTGGAGCACCGCGGGGACGCCGGCGCCCGACACTGGCTGCGGGCCGCCGCCGAACGCGGGCACCGCGAGGCCGCCTACCGGCTCGCGCGCGCACTCGACCGCGCCGCGGACCACGGGGACGAGGCCGGCGCCGACGCCGGTGTCACGGAGGCCGAGCAGTGGTACCGCCAGGCCGCCGCGCGCGGTCACCGGCGGGCCGCGCTGCAACTCGGGGCGATCCTGGAGCGGCGCGGGGAGCTGAAGGAGGCCGGGCGCTGGTACCTGACCTCCGCCAAGGACGGCGAACCGCGGGCCGCCTGCGCGCTCGGCTTCCTGCTGCGCGACGCCGGCGACACCGAGAGCGCGGCCGTGTGGTGGCTGCGCGCCGCCCAGGAGGGCGACGGCAACGCGGCCAACGCGCTGGGCGCGCTGCACGCCGAGCGCGGCGAGACCCAGACCGCCGAGCGCTGGTACCGGGCCGCGCTGACCGCGGGCGACGACAACGGCGCCTACAACCTCGCGCTGCTCTGCGCCGAACAGGGCCGCACCGCGCAGGCCGAGCAGTGGTACCGCCAGGCCGCCTACGCCGGGCACCGGGAGGCCGCCAACGCGCTGGCCATCCTGCTGCTCCAGGGCGGCGACGCGACCGGGGCCGAGCCGTGGTTCTCCAAGGCCGCCGAGGCCGGCAGCGTGGACGCCGCGTTCAACCTCGGCATCCTCTACGCCGGACGCGGCGAGGAGGTGATGGCGCTGCGCTGGTACGAGCGGGCGGCCGCCGCCGGGCACGCCGAGGCCGCGCTCCAGGTCGGGATCGCCCGGCTGCGCGAGGGCGACGAGCGGGAGGCCGAACGGCATCTGCGCTGCGCCGCGGGCGGCGGCAGCGCGGAAGGCGCATACCGGCTGGCCACCCTGCTCGACGCGCGCCGCCCGCCGGAGCCGGCGCACGAGCTGGGCGAGATCGTGCACGAGAAGACCGAGTGCGAGGAGTGGTACGAGCGGGCCGCGAGCCAGGGGCACCGGCGGGCGCAGGTCCGGGTGGGGATGCTCGCCGCCGCCCGCGGTGACGTGGTCGAGGCGGCGCGCTGGTACCGCAAGGCGGCCGAGGCCGGGTCGCGCAACGGCGCCTTCAACCTGGGGCTGCTGCTCGCCCGCGAGGGCAGCGAACCGGAGGCGGCGGTGTGGTGGACCCGCGCCGCGGACGCCGGGCACGGCCGGGCGGCACTGCGGCTGGCCCTGGTCTACGCGCGTCGCGGCGAGCTGGCGGAGGGACAGCGGTGGGCCGACCGGGCGGTGGCCCTGGGCCCGGCGGAGGTAGCCGAACGAGCAGGCCGCCTCCGGGACGCACTACGCCAGGAACTGTCGGCGTAACCCGACGGCCCGGCGGCCCCGCCGCGCTGCCGCGGCCAGCGCCCCGCGCGGCCGTCCCGTCGCCGCGGCCCGGCCGGTGCCCGGCTCCGGTCGGAGGTCGTCGGCTCGCCGTCCCGGCCGGGTGGGTATGACCTCGGCGCCTTGGGGGCTCGCTCGCCTTGCCCGGGTCGTCCTCGCCCCCGGTCCGCCCACTGCCCCGGCGCCCCGCTGCCGCGCCGGTGCGGCCGGCGGCTCACCCCCGGCTGTGCCGTCGCCTCGGTCCGGCCGGTGCCCGGTTCCGGTCGGAGGTCGCCGGCTCGCCACCCCGGTCGGGTGGGTGTGGCCTCCGCGTCTTGGTGAGCCCGCTTGCCGTATCGGGGTCGTCCCCGCCCCGGGGCGTCCACCGTCCCGGCGCCCGGCCGCGCGTGGGTGCGATCGGCGACTCGCCCCGGCCGTCCCGTCGCCTCGGCCCGGCCGGTGCTCGGTTCCGGGGCTCGCCGTCCGAGGCGGGCGGGTGTGGTGTCTGCGTCCTGGCGGGTCCGCTCGCCTTGTGTGGGCCGTCCCCGCCTTGGGTCGTTCCCGTCCCGGGCCGTCCACCGCCCCGGCGCCCCGTCGCCGCGCCGGTGCGGCCGGCGACTCGTCCCGACCGCCCTGCCGTCTCGACCCGGCCGGTGCCCGGCTCCGGGCCGGGGGCGCCCGCTCGCCGTCCCGGTCGGGCGGGCGTGGCGCCCGCGTCCCGCCGCGCCGGTGCGGCCGGCGACCCGCCCCGGCCGTCCCGTCACCTCGGCCCGGCCGGTGCCCGGCTCCGAGGGGGCGCCTGCTCGTCGTCCCAGTCGGGTGGGTGTGGCCCGGACATCCTGTCGGGTCGGCTTACCTTGTCCGGGCTGTTCCCGCTCCCGGTCCGCCCACCGCCCCACCGCCCCGGTGTCCCGCCGCGCCGGTGCGGCCGGCGACTCGCCCTGGCCGTCCCGTCGCCTCCGCCCGGCCGGGTGGGCGTGGCGCCCGCGCCTCGCCGGGTAGGTGTGACCCCCGCGTCCTGGCGGGTCCGCTCGCCTTGTCCGGGCCGTCCCCGTGCCGGGCCGGTCCCCGTCCCCGTGCCGGGCCGGTCCCCGTCCCCGTGCCGGGCCGGTCCCCGTCCCCGTGCCGGGCCGGTCCCCGTCCCGGCGCCCCGCTCGGAGGCGTTTACCGCCCCCCGGGCCCCGCTCGGGAGCGTCTACCGGCCCCCCGGGCCCCGCTCGGAGGCGTGCACCGCCTCCCCCGGCGCCCCCATAGTGACCCCCGCCACTTCGGCTTTCAGGGATTTGCTTCGCCGGGCTCCACTCGCGTAGAGTCATATTCATCGACGCGGGGTGGAGCAGCTCGGTAGCTCGCTGGGCTCATAACCCAGAGGTCGCAGGTTCAAATCCTGTCCCCGCTACTGAAGGCCGAGGGCCGGAGTCCAGAAATGGGTTCCGGCCCTCGGTGTTTTCCTGCGCACACGGCCGGCCCGCGCGCACGGCACCCCCGGGCGTACGCGAAGAGCCCCGGTGGACACCGGGGCTCCAGCGAGACGGGGAGGCTAGGCGCTCGCGCAGTCCGGGCACAGGCCCCGGTACGTCATCTCCACCTCGGACACCGTGAAGCCGAAGCGTTCGGTGTCGGGGAGGTCGGCGAGGGGATTGCCGGACGGGTGGACGTCGCGGATCGCGCCGCAGCGGGCGCACACCAGATGGTGGTGCGGCCGGTGCGCGTTCGGGTCGTACCGCTTGGCGCGCTTGTCCGTCGTGACTTCCAGCACCTCGCCGAGCGTGACCAGCTCACCCAGCGTGTTGTAGACGGTCGCCCGGGAGATCTCGGGCAGCCTCGCGACGGCCCGCGCGTGCACCTCGTCGGCGGTCAGATGAACGTGTTCGCCGTTCAGGACCTCGGCCACCACGCGCCGCTGCGCGGTCATCCGCCATCCGCGTCCACGCAGCCGTTCCAGAAGGTCGCTCATAGCTACCAGCCTAACAGCAAACCGGACCAGGTCGGGAATAGGTGTGACTTTGGATCACTGCTTGACTTAGACAAAGTCCATTGTAGGATCGAACCTGGCTTTGGCCGCAGGACAGGACTAGTCAGTTGACGCAGGAGGCGCACGTGACGCAGGGACCGCTCACCACGGAGGCCGGGGCGCCGGTCGCCGACAACCAGAACAGCGAAACGGCGGGCGTCGGCGGACCGGTCCTCCTCCAGGACCAGCTGCTGCTGGAGAAGCTGGCCCACTTCAACCGGGAGCGCATCCCGGAGCGGGTGGTGCACGCCCGGGGCGCCGGCGCGTACGGCACGTTCACGGTGACCGCGGACGTCACGCCGTACACCCGTGCCGCGTTCCTCTCCGAGGCCGGCAAGGAGACCGAGGTCTTCCTGCGGTTCTCCACCGTGGCCGGCAACCTCGGCGCGGCGGATGCCGTCCGCGACCCGCGCGGGTTCGCGCTGAAGTTCTACACCGAGGAGGGCAACTACGACCTCGTCGGCAACAACACCCCGGTCTTCTTCATCCGGGACGCGATCAAGTTCCCGGACTTCATCCACACCCAGAAGCGCGACCCGTACACCGGCAGCCAGGAAGCCGACAACGTGTGGGACTTCTGGTCGCTGTCGCCGGAGTCGACCCACCAGGTGACCTGGCTCTTCGGCGACCGGGGCATCCCGGCGTCGTACCGGCACATGGACGGTTTCGGCTCGCACACCTACCAGTGGAGCAACGAGGCCGGCGAGGTCTTCTGGGTCAAGTACCACTTCAAGACCGACCAGGGGATCAAGACCCTCACCGCCGAGGACGCCGAGGTCCTGGCGGGCAAGGACCCCGACTCGCACCAGCGCGACCTGCGCGAGGCGATCGAGCGCGGCGAGTTCCCGAGTTGGACCGTGGGCGTGCAGATCATGCCGGCGGCGGACGCGGCGACCTACCGCTTCAACCCGTTCGACCTGACCAAGGTGTGGCCGCACGCCGACTACCCGGTCATCGAGATCGGCAAGCTGGAGCTGAACCGCAACCCGCGGAACGTCTTCGCCGAGGTCGAGCAGTCGATCTTCTCCCCGGCGCACTTCGTGCCCGGCATCGGCCCCTCGCCCGACAAGATGCTGCAGGGCCGGCTCTTCGCCTACGGCGACGCGCACCGCTACCGCGTCGGCATCAACGCCGACCACCTGCCGGTGAACCGGCCGCACGCCACCGAGGCGCGCACCCACTCCCGGGACGGCTACCTCTACGACGGCCGGCACGGCGGTGCGAAGAACTACGAGCCGAACAGCTTCGGCGGGCCGCAGCAGACCGGCCGTCCGCTGTGGCAGCCCTTCGACGGCTTCCTCGCGGGCACGGGCAGCCACCCGACGCCGGTGCACGCCGAGGACAACGACTTCGTGCAGGCGGGCAACCTCTACCGGCTGATGACCCCGGAGGAGCAGGAGCGCCTGGTCGCCAACCTGGCGGGCGCCCTCTCGAAGGTGTCGCGCGCGGACATCGTCGAGCGTGCGATCGGCAACTTCGCGAACGCCGACGCGGACTTCGGCAAGCGGCTGGAGATCGCGGTGCGGACGCTGCGCGGCTGAGCCGGCCGTCCTCGCGGCTGGGCGGGCCGGACCCACGGTGCTCCGGGTCCGGCCCGCTTCGCGTGTTCAGGGCACCGGGACGGGCGCGCGGGCCGCGGTCCAGCGGCGGACGATGTCGCGGACCGAGACGATCCCGGTCACCTCGCCGTGGTCGAGCACGATCAGGTGCCGGAAGCCGCCGCGCGCCATGGCGCCGGCCGCCTCCTCCAGCGTCCAGGTCGGCGCGGCGAAGACCACGTCGGTCGTGGTGTGGGCGTGGATGCGCTCCGCGTCCGGGTTCTGGCCCAGGCCGACGGAGTCGAGGATGTCGCGTTCGGTGAGGATGCCGATGCCGCCGGCGTCCGGGTCGAACACCACGGCGGCGCCGACCCGGCGGGCGGACATCAGGCTGGCAGCCTGGCGGAGGGTGTGCGCGGGGCCGAGGGTGAGGATCACCGTGGTCATGGCGTCACGGACGAGCATGAAGGGGCCACCTCCTAGGAATCCCGGAGAAGTCCGGGATTCACAAATTCACAAGTGGGGGTGCGCCCAGAGTGCCAGGCGGAGCACGGGCCAACAAGAGGGCGCGCGAAGCGGGTGGGGAGCGCGCCGGCCGCCCCGGTGGCTCAGTCGCGCGACCCGAGGTGTCCCAGCAGCTCGTCGTGGAGCAGGCCGTTGGAGGCCGCCGCGTTGCCGCCGTACGGGCCCGGACGCCCGTCGAGGCCGGTGAAGGTGCCGCCCGCCTCCGTGACGATGATCGCGTTGGCGGCCATGTCCCACAGGGACAGCTCCGGCTCGGCACAGAGGTCCACGGAGCCCTCCGCGACCATCATGTACGGCCAGAAGTCGCCGTACGCGCGCGTGCGCCACACCTTGCGGCCCAGGTCCAGGAAGCTGTCCAGCCGGCCCCGCTCCTCCCAGCCGGTGACCGAGGAGTAGGCGAAGGAGGCGTCCGCGAGCCTGCCGACGCGGGAGACGTGCAGGGGGGTGCCGGAGGCGAGGTCGCGGCCGGTGAAGGCGCCGTGGCCCTTCGCGGCCCACCAGCGGCGGCCGAGGGCGGGCGCGGAGACGACGCCGACGACCGGCTCGTAGCCGCCCTCCGACTCCTCGGTCAGGGCGATGAGGGTGGCCCAGACCGGGACGCCGCGGACGTAGTTCTTGGTGCCGTCGATCGGGTCGATCACCCAGCGGCGGGGCCCGGTGCCCTCGACGCCGAACTCCTCGCCGAGGACGGAGTCCCCGGGCCGGTCGCGCTGGAGCCGGCCGCGGATGAGTTCTTCCGCCGCCTTGTCCGCTTCGCTCACCGGGGTCATGTCCGGCTTGGTCTCCACTTTGAGGTCGAGGGCCTGGAAGCGGGCCGTGGTGGCGGCGTCGGCCGCGTCCGCGAGGACGTGGGCGAGGCGGAGGTCGTCGAGGTAGTCGGCCATACGGGGCACGCTACCGGCCGGGCCGGTACAGATCCACAGGGGGCGCGTCCGCGTGTGCGCCCCGCGCGGACGTACCGCAAACCGCGTGATCAGCCGCGGCACGGCGGCGGACGGGCCGGCGTTCCCCGTACTCCGCCGCACTTCCCCACGCTCCCCGCGAACCCTTGACAGTGCACACAAGCCCGTCAAATCTGGGCGCAGAGTCACTGTGGTCCAGGGAGGCGAGGATGCCCGCTGCCCGGGAACTGCTGTTGGACGCCGCCTGGGCGGCGCTGGCGCGCCGGCCGTGGTCCGCGGTGCGGATGGTCGACGTGGCCGCGTCGGCGGGAGTGTCCCGGCAGACCCTGTACAACGAGTTCGGCGGCAAGGACGGCCTGGCCCGGGCGCTGGTCCGGCGGGCGGCCGACGGCTACCTCGCGGGTGTCGAGCGGGCGCTGACCGGTCCCGCGGAGCCCTCCGACCGGCTGACCGCCACCGCCGAGTGGACGGCCGCCGCCGCCCGGGACGACGCGCTGGTCCGGGCCCTGCTCACCGGCTGCTGGCACGAGTGGCTGCCGGCCCCGCCGTTCACCGCCGCGCCCGTCGGCTCCCCGGTGCCGGCGCAGCGCCGCGCGGACTCCGCGCTGCCGGCGCCCCCCGACTTCGTACGCATCGTCCGGGACCGCGCGGCGACCGCGCTCACCGGACCCGGAGCCGCCCCGGCCGACACCGCCCGGCTGCTGCGCGCCTGCGAGCTGGTGGTCCGTCTCGCCCTGTCCTGCGTCGCGGCCCCGCCCGCGGAGGGCGGCATCGCGGACCTGGTACGGGCGGTGCTCCCGCGCGACCTGGTCCGGCCTGATCCGCACGCGAGACCCTAGTGCGTCGACCCCGACAACTGGAGCCCGATCACGCCCACGATGACCAGGCTGATGGAGACGATCTTCAGGGTGGAGACCAGGTCGCCGAGGAAGACCATGCCGTAGATCGCGGTGCCCGCCGCGCCGATCCCGGTCCACACGGCGTAGGCGGGACCGACGTCCAGCTTCCGCAGGGACAGGGTCAGCAGGCCGAAGCTGCCCAGCGCGAACGACGCGAACGCGATCGTCGGCCACAGCCGCGTGAAACCGTGCGACAGCTTCAGGCACACGGCGAAGCCGGTCTCCAGCACTCCGGCCACGATGACCAGCAGCCACGCCATGTGCGGTCCTCCCGTTGGATCCGGATCCCCGGCTCGGTGCGATTATGCACTTACCGAGCCGGCTGCCCGGCAAACACCGCCAGACTCAGTCGCCTTCCGTGCGCTCCCGCGTGGCCAGCAGCCGGCGCAGGGAGTACAGCCGCGCCGGGTCCGCGTGCCCGTCCGCCACCCACGCGTCCAGCGCGCAGTCCGGCTCGTCGTGACTGCACGCGCGCGGGCAGTCGGCCGTGCCCGGTTCGAGGTCCGGGAAGGCGTGGATCACCCGGGACGGGTCCACGTGGTGCAGGCCGAAGGAGCGTACGCCCGGGGTGTCGACGACCCAGCCGGCACCGTCCGGCAGCGGCAGCGCGAGCGCCGAGGTCGTGGTGTGCCGGCCGCGGCCCGTCACCGCGTTGACATGGCCCGTCGAACGCCGCCGGTCCGTCGGCACCAGCGCGTTGACCAGGGTCGTCTTGCCCACGCCGGAGTGCCCGACGAACGCGGTGACCCTGCCGTCCAGCTGCTCGCGCACCCGGGCCACCGCGCTGCCGTTCTCCAGCTCCTCCCGGCTGGTGACGACGTACGGGATGTCCAGGTCGCCGTACAGCTCCAGCAGCTTGTCCGGCGGGGCCAGGTCCGACTTGGTGAGCACCAGCAGCGGGGACAGTCCGCCGTCGTAGGCCGCGACCAGGCAGCGGTCGATCAGCCGGGGGCGGGGCTCCGGGTCGGCCAGGGCGGTCACCACGGCCAGCTGGTCGGCGTTGGCGACGACCACCCGCTCGTACGGATCGTCGTCGTCCGCCGTGCGGCGCAGCACCGAGGTGCGCTCCGCGATGCGGACGATCCGCGCCAGGGTGTCCTTCTGCCCGGACAGATCGCCGACCAGGGCCACCCGGTCGCCCACCACGGCCGCCTTGCGGCCCAGCTCCCGGGCCTTCATCGCCATGACCACCCGGTCGTCCACCAGGCAGGTCAGCCGGCCCCGGTCGACGGTGAGGACCATGCCCTCGGCGGCGTCCTCGTGCTTGGGCCGGATGTGTGTGCGCGGCCGGTTGCCCTTGCGGTTGGGGCGGCTGCGGATGTCGTCCTCGTCGGTGTGCTTGCCGTAGCGGCGCATGGCGTACGTTCCCTACTGCCCGAGCATCCCGGTCCACAGCTCGGGGAAGTCCGGCAGGGTCTTCGCCGTCGTCGCCACGTTCTCGATCCGCACGCCCTCCACGGCCAGGCCGATGATCGCGCCGGCGGTCGCCATGCGGTGGTCCTCGTAGGTGTGGAACACCCCGCCGTGCAGCGGGCGCGGGCGGATGTGCAGGCCGTCGGCCGTCTCCGTGACGTCACCGCCCAGCTCGTTGATCTCCTTGGTGAGCGCGGCCAGCCGGTCCGTCTCGTGCAGCCGCAGATGGGCCACGCCCCGCAGGGTGGACGGCGAGTCGGCGAGCGCGGCCACCGCGGCGATGCCCGGGGTCAGCTCGCCCACGTCGGCGAGGTCCACGTCGATGCCGTGGACCGATCCGGAACCGGTGAACACCAGTCCGGCGTCGGTGAGTTCGCAGGAGCCGCCCATCTCGGTGAAGATCTCCCGCAGCCGGTCGCCCGGCTGGGTGGTGCGGTCCGGCCAGTCCGGGACTAGTACCTTGCCGCCGGTGACCAGGGCCGCCGCCAGGAACGGCTGCGCGTTGGACAGGTCCGGCTCGATCGTCAGGTCCCGGCCGAGCAGCGCGCCCGGCGTCACCCGCCACACGTTCGGCTCGCCGCCCGCCTCCGGGGTGTCCACCTGGGCACCGACCGCGCGCAGCATGTCCACCGTCATCCGGATGTGCGGCAGCGAGGGCAGGGTGGCGCCGGTGTGCCGCACCTCGACGCCCTGGTTGAAGCGCGGGCCGGACAGCAGCAGCGCCGACACGAACTGCGAGGACGAGGAGGCGTCGACCGAGACCGGGCCGCCGTCCAGGGCGCCGCCGCCGTGCACGGTCAGCGGCAGCGCGCCCCGGCCGTCGTCGTCGATCCGGGCGCCCAGCGTGCGCAGCGCGTCGATCACCGCGCCGAGGGGACGCTCGTACGACCGCGGGTCCCCGTCGAACCGGATCGGACCGTCGGCCAGCGCGGCCACCGGCGGCAGGAACCGCATCACCGTGCCCGCGTTGCCGACGTCGACCGTGGCCGGGCCGCGCAGCCCGGTGGGCAGCACCCGCCAGGCCTCGCCGGTGCCGTCGGGCCCGACGCCCTCTTCGATCTCCACGCCCATGGCCCGCAGGGCGGCCGCCATCAGCAGGGTGTCCCGGGAGCGCAGCGGGCGGCGCAGCCAGCCTGGCTCGGAGGCCAGGGCGGCGAGGACCAGGGCGCGGTTGGTGACCGACTTGGACCCCGGCACGTGGACCGTCGCGTCGACGGCTCCGCTCGCGTGGGGGGCGGGCCAGAGGGCGGTGGAGGCGGTGTTCGGGGCCATGGGGCCACTTTATAAGGAGGGCCCGGGGTCAACCTTCCAGCAGCCAGCGTCCGCCGCCGATCAGCGAGCACAGGGACACCGCGTGGAACAGGAACAGCCACAGGCCCGCCGGTACGTGCGTCAGCCGCGACAACTGGTCCGCGTCCGAGTCCCCGGCCCCGCCCCGCGCCCGCTTGGCCTGGAGTTCGAAGCCCGGCCGGACCCCGCCGGCCAGCAGGAACCACACCACCGCGTACGCGAAGGCCGCCTGCACCCGCGGCTCCGCCAGCCAGGAGACCAGCAGGAACGCCCCGCCCGCGAGGACCACGGTCAGCACGCCGTAGGCGTTGCGGATCATCACCAGCATCGCCGCCAGCAGCGCCGTCGCCGCCCACAGCAGCAGGGTGATCCGGCCGGTGGCGAGCAGCGCGGCGCCGCCGAGGCCGAGCAGCGAGGGCGCGGTGTAGCCGGCCGCCGCCGTGAGGATCATGCCGAGCCCGTACGGCTTGCCCCGGCTGACCGTGAGCCCGCTGGTGTCCGAGTGCAGCCGGATGCCGGTGAGCCGCCGGCCGGTGAGCAGCGCGACCAGGCCGTGCCCGCCCTCGTGCGCGATGGTGACCGCGTTGCGCGCTATCCGCCACACCGGGTGCGGGACGACCACCGCCAGCGCGACGGCCAGGGTGCCCAGCACCACCCACAGGCCGGGGTCGGGCTGGGTTCCGGTGAGCCGGTCCCAGAGACCGGGCAGCGCGGGGGCGGCGAGGCTGTCCATGGTGCGAAGGGCTCCCTGTCCTGGTGCGGAATCTGGCAGTGTGGCACGTATGTGCGGACGGTATGCATCGAGTCGTGCGCCCGAGGATCTCGCGAGCATCTTCGAGGCCGAGAAGTGGGAACCCGAGGAGAGCCTCGGACCGGACTACAACGTGGCGCCGACCAAAGAGGTCTACGCCGTCCTGGACCGTCCCCTGAAAGACGCGGAATCCCCGCGTCCGGTTCGCCAGCTGCGCACCCTGAAGTGGGGCCTGGTGCCCTCCTGGGCCAAGACGCCCGAGGGCGGCGCCCGGATGATCAACGCCCGCGCGGAGACCGTGCACGAGAAGCCCGCCTACCGGCGCGCCTTCGCCACCCGCCGCTGCATCCTGCCCGCCGACGGCTACTACGAGTGGGTCACCGGTTCGCAGGAGCGCGAGCTGGAGGTCGAGGGCAGGAAGAAGCGGCCGCGCAAGCAGCCGTACTTCGTGCTGCCCGCCGACGGCTCGGTGTTCGCGATGGCCGGGCTGTACGAGTTCTGGCGCGACCGCACCCTGCCCGACGACCACCCCCGGGCCTGGTGGGTCACCTGCTCGGTGATCACCACCGAGGCCGAGCGGACCCCGCTGGCCGTCGCCCCCGCCGAGGGCCCGGGCTCCCTCGCCGACATCCACCCCCGGATGCCGCTCATGCTCACCCCCGACCGCTGGGACGCCTGGCTCGACCCCGCCCGCACCGACCCCGGCGAGCTGCGCGACCTGCTCGCGCCGCCGCCGGCCGGCCTGATGCGCGCCTACCCGGTCTCCACCGCCGTCAGCAACGTCCGCAACAACGGACCGGAACTGCTGAAGGAGCTGGAGGCACCGGAAGAGGGCACACTCTTCTGACGTGAGGACACAGATCGTCGACACGGCCGCCGGAGACGCCCGGATCACCTGGCACGAGGCGGGGCGGGCGCGGCTGGTGCTGGCCCTGGGCCACGGCGCCGGCGGCGGCGTCGAGGCGCGCGACCTGAAGGCGCTCGCCGCCATGCTGCCCGCGCACGGCGTGACCGTCGCCCTCGTCGAGCAGCCCTGGCGGGTCGCCGGCAAGAAGGTCGCGCCCGCTCCGAAGACACTGGACACCGGGTGGCGCGGTGTGTGGCCCGCGCTCGCCGGGCCCGGCCTGCCGGTGATCTCCGGCGGCCGCAGCGCGGGCGCCCGGGTCGCCTGCCGTACCGCCGCCGAGCTGGACGCGCACGCCGTGCTCGCGCTGAGCTTCCCGCTGCACCCGCCGGGCCGGCCGGAGAAGTCCCGCGCCGGGGAGCTGCTGGGCGCGGGCGTGTCCACGCTGGTCGTGCAGGGCGGGAACGACCCCTTCGGGAGACCGGCGGAGTTCCCGCCGGACGGCTTCCGGCTGCTCGAGGTGCCGTACGGCGATCACGGCTTCGCCGTGCCCCGGCGCGCCGAGCTGTCCCAGGAGGCGGCTCTGGAGATCATCACCGGGGGCGTACGGGAGTGGGTCGAGTCACTGGGGTGACCCGGGAATGCAGTGCGGCGGGGCGCTGTTGACGCCCTTAGAAGTGCCGACGGCCTCGGCATCGACGTCGTGGGAGAGGAAGTCCGCCGCATGGGTTCGACCATCTGCCCGAGCCGCCGCAGCATCAGTGACCTGGAGTGGTCGGTGCTGCACGCGGCCAAGACCGCTCCTATTCGAGCGGCGGCAGGCACGGGTCGTGTTCTATCCTCCGAAACGAGTGGGATCGGTTCCGGTCCTGCCCGAAATCTTGAGGAGGTGGGTCCGGTCACTGGGACCGACGCAGGGACCGACAACGGCCAGGCGGAGCCGCCCGAGGGCCAGGGCATCGGCGTGGGCGCGTCCGACGAGACGACCACGGAGCGCAGCGCGCGCTTCGAACGGGACGCGCTGGAATTCCTCGACCAGATGTACTCGGCCGCGCTGCGCATGACGCGCAACCCGGCCGACGCCGAGGACCTGGTGCAGGAGACGTACGCCAAGGCGTACGCGTCCTTCCACCAGTTCCGCGAGGGCACCAACCTCAAGGCGTGGCTGTACCGGATTCTCACCAACACGTTCATCAACTCGTACCGCAAGAAGCAGCGCGAACCCCAGCGCAGCGCGGCCGAGGAGATCGAGGACTGGCAGCTCGCGCGCGCCGAGTCGCACATGTCGACGGGTCTGCGCTCCGCCGAGTCGCAGGCGCTGGACCACCTGCCCGACTCGGACGTGAAGGCAGCGCTCCAGGCGATCCCCGAGGAATTCCGCATCGCCGTCTATCTCGCGGACGTCGAGGGCTTTGCCTACAAGGAGATCGCGGACATCATGGGGACACCCATCGGCACGGTGATGTCCCGGCTGCACCGGGGCCGCCGTCAGCTGCGCGGCATGCTGGAGGACTACGCACGCGAGCGCGGGCTGGTCCCGGCGGGTGCGGGAGAGTCGAACGAAGCGAAAGGCTCGGGCTCATGAGCTGCGGAGAGCCGCACGAGACGGACTGCAGTGAGGTCCTCGACCACCTGTACGAGTTCCTCGACAGCGAGGTGCCGGCCGTCGACCGCGACAAGTTCCAGCACCACTTCGAGGAATGCTCGCCGTGCCTGGAGAAGTACGGCCTGGAGCAGGCCGTGAAGAAGCTGGTGAAGCGGTGCTGCGGACACGATGACGTCCCCGCCGACCTGCGGGCCAAGGTCATGGGACGGATCGATCTGATCCGCTCCGGGCACGCCGTCCCGGACCACGACGTGACCGCGGCCCCGGCCGCTCCCCAGGAGTCCTGACACGCCGGGGCGTATCACCCGAACGTGCTAATGCTCAGGTCATAGGTCCCCCACCCGCCGCATCCCGGCCTAGGCTCCGAGCCTGGACGGGCACGGTCGGGAAGGGGCGGGATGGACAGGCTGCCGGCAAGGGCGCGCGGCTTTGTCGCCGCTGTCGCCCTGCTGAGCGTGCCGGCGGTGCTGGGCCCGCCGCGTCCGCCGGGCGGGCACCTCCCCTGGGCCGCGCTCGGTCTGCTCGCCGCGCTGTACGCGGCCTGCGAGCACGCCGTCCACCGCCGTCTCGGCGGCACCTTCTACCCCGTCCTGCTCGCCGGAGCGTTCCTGCTGCCCCCGGCGGCCGCCGCGCTCGTCCCGCTGCCCGCCGCCCTGCTCGCCCCGGTCCCGCACCGGCCGGCCCTGCCGCGCCGGGTCTGGCGGGCCGCGCGGCCCGCGCTCGCCGTGTGGGCCGCCGCCCGGGTGCACGGGGCGCTCGGCGGCCCGGAAGCCGTCGCCCGCGCCGACTTCCCCTACGCCCTGCTGCCCGCCGGCGCCGCCGTCCTCGCCTTCTGCCTGGTGCTCACCGCGCTCGACCGCGGTCTGCGCGCGGCGGCCGGACCGGTGCCGCCGCGGCGCTCCTGGCACCGCCTGCCGGCCCGCTCCCTCGCCCCGGTCGCCGTGCACGGACTGGCCGGCCTGATGATGGCCGTGCTCTGGCGCAGCCCCTACGGCCCGGTCTCCGCGCTGCTCGTGCTGCTGCCGATGTGCGTGTCCTGGTGGGTGTTCGCGCAGTACCACCGCGAACGCGCGGCCCACCAGGCCACCATCCGCGCCCTGGTCCAGGCCGTCGACATCAAGGACGGCTACACCCGCGGCCACAGCGAGCGCGTCGGACACGCCTCCGTGCTGATCGCCCGCGAACTCGGCCTGGACGACGCGCGCGTGGAGGTGCTGCGTTTCGCGGGCATCCTGCACGACGTCGGCAAGCTGGGCGTGCCCACCCGCCTGCTGCGCAAGGACGGGCCGCTCACCCCGGAGGAACGCCGGATCATCGAGCTGCATCCGGAGTACGGCCACGAGATGGTCCGCGGGATCTCCTTCCTCGGCGAGGCCCGCGCGGCCATCCTCCACCACCACGAACGGCTCGACGGCACCGGCTACCCGTACGGCCTGGCCGGCGACCGCATCCCCGAGTGCGCCCGGATCGTCGCCGTCGCGGACGCCTTCGACGCCATGACCTCCACCCGCTGCTACCGCCGGGCCCGCCCGGTCGAGGCCGCCGTCGCCGAGCTGGAGCGCTGCGCCGGGGCCCACTTCGACCCGCGCGTGGTCGGCGCGCTCGTCCGCGCCCTGGACCGGTCCGGCTGGCACCCGGCGGTCACCGCCGACGAACCGGCCCACGGCACCGCGCCCGCCGGGCACGGCCCGCACACGGGAGCGCGCCGGTGACCGTCCTGCGGCTGATCCACACCGCCGCCGCCCTGGTCGCGGCCGTTTCCCTCGCCGCCACCCTGGGGACCGGACTGGCCGACCGCGGCGACGCGCTCGCCTTCGGGGTGTTCACCGCCGTGGGCGAGCTGGCCCGGTGGAGCGACGCCGAGGGACGCCAGGCCGCGCCCCTCGGCGCCGCCGGCTCCCTGTCGTACGCCCTGCTGGGCGCCGTCGCCGGGCGGCCCAGCCAGCACGGCGCCGCCCAGGTGGTCACCGTCGCCCTCGTCGCCGCGCTGCTCGGCGCCGTCCCGCACATCTGGTCCGGCCGCGGCCCCACCGCCGACCACCTGGCCCGCCGCGTCCTCACCGTCGGCTTCGCCGCGGTCTGCTTCCAACCCCTGTACAACCAGGGCGTCTTCACCGGCTGGAGTGGTCCCGCCTACACCCTGCTGCTGTTCGTCCTGCTCGCCCTCACCTCCCTGTGCGGCACCGTCCTGGCCGCCGCGCTGGCCCACTGCCGCACCGGCTGGCCGTTCGGTCCGCTGCTGCGCGAGGAGGTGCGCGGGCTGCTCGGCATCGGCTCCGCCGTCGTCGCGACCGGCGCGGTGACGGCGCTCGCGGTCGCTGTCGCCGGGCTGTGGGCGCTGCCCGTGTTCTGCCTGCCGCTGCTGCTGGTCCAGCTCTCCGCGGGCCGGCACGCGGCCGTGCGCGCCACCTGCCGGCAGACCATCGCCTCCCTGGCCCGCGCCACCGAGATCGCCGGCTGCACCCCCGCCGGGCACGCCCGGCGGGTCGCCGCGCTCAGCCTCGCCGTCGGCCGGGACCTCGGGCTGACCGGACCGCAGCTGACCGTCCTGGAGTACGCGGCCCTGATGCACGACATCGGGCAGCTCAGCCTGGTCGACCCGGTCCCGGCCGGTGCCACCGCCGCCCTGCCCGCCGCCGAGCAGCGGCGCATCGCCCTGCTCGGCGGCGCCGTCGTCCGGCAGACCGGCGTCGACCCGGCCGTCGCCGTCGTCGTCGAGCGGCAGGCCGACCCCTGCCCGGAACAGCCGCTCGCCGCCCGCGTCGTCCGGGCCGTGAACGCCTACGAGGAGAAGAGCCGGGGCGCCGGCTGCGAGGGAGCCCTGCGCGCGCTGGAGGAGCTGCGGCTCGGCACCGCCGGGGACTACGCTCCGGAGGTCGTGGAAGCGCTCGCCCGGGTGCTGTCCCGGCCCCAGGCGGCCCGGGAGCGCCCACCGGTGCGAGGAACCGGGCTGTCTGACCCCGGGCCCGGCTGGGTAACCCATGGGTAATGAGCGCCTTTCCCGCCGTACGTGGTTGGATGCGAGGGAGAGGGTGTCCGGGGGCACAAGCCAGCCCACAGCGGGAAATGGAACTGGCAGGCGGGAATCGTGAGGATCTTCGGCAAGGGACGGCACCGGCCCTCCGCCTCCTGGCGGCAGGCCACCGACCGCGCGTTCACGCTCATCGGCGACGGCCGGTACGAGGACGCGGGCGAACTGCTGACCCGCGCCGCCGATCTGGAACCCTGGCTGTCGGAGTCCTGGTTCAACCTCGCCCTGCTGCACAAGTTCCGGCACGACTGGGAGCAGGCCCGCGCCGCCGGGCTGCGCGCGGTCGCCCTGCTCGACCGGGAGACCGGCGCACCGGACTGGTGGAACGTCGGCATCGCCGCGACCGCCCTCCAGGACTGGCCGCTGGCCCGCCGCGCCTGGCAGGCGTACGGACTGAAGGTGCCCGGCGGCGCGGCGGCCGCCGCCGAGCCGCTCGGCATGGAGCTGGGCAGCGCGGCCGTGCGGCTCTCCCCGGAAGGCGAGGCCGAGGTCGTCTGGGGCCGCCGGCTGGACCCGGCCCGGCTGGAGGTCCTGTCCATCCCGCTGCCCTCGTCCGGGCGGCGCTGGGGCGAGGTCGTGCTGCACGACGGCGTCCCGCACGGCGAGCGCACCACCTCCGCCGGGCACTCCTACCCGGTCTTCGACGAGATCGAGCTGTGGGCGCCGTCCCCCGTGCCCACCTGGGTGGTCCTGCTGGAGGCGGCCACCGAGGCGGACCGGGACGCGCTGGAACAGCTGGCCGCCGACGCCGGGTTCGCCGCGGAGGACTGGTCGTCCTCGGTGCGGCTGCTGTGCCGCACGTGCAGCGAGTCCCGGATGCCCTCCGACGAGGGCGACGGTGTGCACCTGGACCCGCACGACCACAGCGAGCCCGGACACCCCGGGCCGCTGGGGCACCGCACGGACGGGCAGCTGTGGGTGCCCGAGCGGGAGTGCGGGGTCGCCGCGCCGGCGTCGCTGGTGCGCGGTCTGCTGGACGGCTGGGTCGCCGACAGCCCGGACTCGCGGGACTGGCGGGATCTCGAAGAGGTGTGCTGAGCCCCACGTACCCTGTATCAGCAACATCTCCCCCTGTTCTTTGAGGAAGGCGTACGTCGGTCATGGCGCAGCAGGACACCGATCAGCAGCACGCGGGCGTGCTCCCCGTCGACGACGAGGGCTACGTCGTCGACACGGAGGACTGCGAGGAGCGCGAGGGGGCCTGGCGCGGGCGCGGCACCTCGCGGCCGATCACGGTCGTCGGCAACCCGGTGCTGCACAAGGAGTGCCGGGACGTCACCGAGTTCGGCGAGGAGCTCCAGCAGCTCGTCGCCGACATGTTCGCCAGCCAGCGCACCGCCGAGGGCGTGGGCCTGGCCGCCAACCAGATCGGTGTCGACCTGAAGGTCTTCGTCTACGACTGCCAGGACGACGAGGGCGTCCGGCACGTCGGCGTGGTGTGCAACCCCAAGCTGGTCGACCTGCCCGCCGACCGGCGCCGGCTCGACGACAGCAACGAGGGCTGCCTGTCCGTGCCCACGGCCTACGCGTCGCTCGCCCGCCCCGACTACGCCGAGGTGACCGGCCAGGACGAGCGGGGCAACCCGGTCAAGGTCCGGGGCACCGGCTACTTCGCGCGCTGCCTCCAGCACGAGACCGACCACCTCTACGGCTACCTGTACATCGACCGGCTCTCGAAGCGGGACCGCAAGGACGCGCTGCGGCAGATGGCCGAGAACGAACCGCGCTACCCCGTGGTCGCCAACGACTGACTGGCACCGCGCACTTGGGCGCCCGGCCGGGAACCTCCCCGGCCGGGCGCCTTCGCGTTTCGGCACCGGCCCCGGCCGGTCCGGCGCGCGCTCAGGCGGCCTGCGGGCCCCGGAACGCGCGCCGGTAGGCGTTCGGGGTGGTGCCCAGCGCCCGCAGGAACTGGTGACGCAGCGCCGCGGCCGTACCGAAGCCGGTGCGCCAGGCGATCGCGTCCATGGTCTCGTCCGTGCCCTCCAGCAGCCGCTGGGCGAGCAGCACCCGCTGGCGCAGGAGCCAGCGGTAGGGAGTGGTGCCCGTCTCCTGCCGGAAGCGCCGGGCGAAGGTGCGCGGCGCCATGTGGGCGCGGGCGGCGAGCTGTTCGACGGTGACCTCCTGGTCGAGATGGGCCTCCATCCAGGCCAGCACCTCGCCGACCGTGTCGCACGGCGCCTGCGGCAGGGGCCGCTCGATGAACTGCGCCTGCCCGCCGTCGCGGTGCGGCGGCACCACCATCCGGCGGGCGATCTTGTTGGCCACCTCCGGGCCCTGCTCCTTGCGCACGAGGTGCAGACAGGCGTCGATCCCGGCGGCGGTGCCGGCCGAGGTGATGACGGGGTCCTCGTCCACGTAGAGCACGTCCGGCTCGACCGTGAGCCGGGGGTAGCGCCGGGTGAGCTGCTCGGCGTGGTGCCAGTGCACCGCGCACCGCCGCTCGTCCAGCAGTCCCGCCGCGGCCAGCACGAACACCCCGGAGCAGACGCTGAGCACCCGGGTGCCCCGGTCCACCGCCCGCCGCAGCGCCGCCAGCAGCTCCTCCGGAAAGGCGCGCACCGCATAGGCCTCACCGGCCGGTACGGCGATCAGGTCGGCCTCCTCCAGCCGCTCCAGGCCGTGCGGCACGGACATGGTGAACCCGCCCTGGGCGCCCAGGGCGGGTCCCTCCGCCGAGACCACGGCGAAGTCGTACACCGGCAGCCCGTCGTCGCTGCGGTCGATGCCGAACACCTCGCACACGACACCCAGCTCGAAGGGGTGCACACCGTCGAGCAGGACGGCGGCCACGTTCCTCAGCATGCCCCCAGTGTGCCGCAGCGCTGGCAGGAATTCGAGGGTCTACGGCCGTACTGCCACTCCCGGTAAGGAGTGACCGGAGCGACAGTGGTGTCCATGAACGGAAACCAGATCGAAGGCCTCATCGGAATGAGCCTCACCCTCGGCATCCTGGTCCTGCTGATCCTCCCGTCCCTGTTCGGCGCGGTGCGCGACCGGCGCATCGACCGGCAGATCCGGGAGGCCCGACAGGCACGGGAGGGGAGGCGGGATCAGAAGTCCTCGTCCAGGTCGACGGTGCCCTCCACCGCGACCTGGTACGCCGACGGACGGCGCTCGAAGAAGTTCGTCAGTTCCTGAACGCCTTGCAGCTCCATGAAGGAGAACGGGTTCTCGGAGCCGTAGACCGGCGCGAAGCCGAGGCGGGTGAGGCGCTGGTCGGCGACGCACTCCAGGTACTGGCGCATGGACTCGGTGTTCATACCGGGCAGGCCGTCGCCGCACAGGTCGCGGGCGAACTGCAGCTCGGCGGTGACGGCCTCCCGCAGCATGTCGGTGACCTGCTGCTGGAGCCGGTCGTCGAAGAGGTCCGGCTCCTCCTTGCGGACGGTGTCGACCACGTCGAAGGCGAAGCTCATGTGCATCGTCTCGTCGCGGAAGACCCAGTTGGTGCCGGTGGCCAGGCCGTGCAGGAGACCGCGGCTGCGGAACCAGTAGACGTAGGCGAAGGCGCCGTAGAAGAAGAGCCCCTCGATGCAGGCGGCGAAGCAGATCAGGTTGAGCAGGAAACGGCGGCGCTCGGCCTTGGTCTCCAGCCGGTCGATCTTCTCCACCTCGTCGATCCACCGGAAGCAGAACTCGGCCTTCTCGCGGATGGAGGGGATGTTCTCGACCGCGGCGAAGGCGGCGGCGCGGTCCTCCGGATCGGGCAGGTAGGTGTCCAGGAGCGTCAGGTAGAACTGGACGTGGACGGCTTCCTCGAAGAGCTGCCGGGACAGGTAGAGGCGGGCTTCGGGGGAGTTGATGTGCTTGTAGAGCGTGAGCACGAGGTTGTTGGCGACGATGGAGTCGCCGGTCGCGAAGAAGGCGACGAGCCGGCCGATGAGGTGCTGCTCCTCGGCGGTGAGCCTGGCCAGGTCGGTGACGTCGGAGTGGAGGTCGACCTCCTCGACGGTCCAGGTGTTCTTGATGGCGTCCCGGTAGCGCTCGTAGAAGTCCGGGTAGCGCATCGGGCGCAGCGTCAGCTCGAAGCCGGGGTCGAGCAGGTGGGTGTTACGGGACATTACTGGCAGGCCTCGCAGGACTCGGGGTTTTCCAGGGAGCAGGCGACCGCATCGGTATCCGGGGCGGCCTGCGCGGGGACGGCGGGCTGCGCCTGGGCGGCGCGGGCGATGCGCGTCGCGGGACGCGAGCGCAGGTAGTACGTCGTCTTGAGCCCGGACTTCCAGGCGTACGCGTACATCGAGGAGAGCTTGCCGATGGTCGGCGTCTCCAGGAACAGGTTCAGCGACTGTGCCTGGTCCAGGAACGGGGTGCGGGCGGCGGCCATGTCGATCAGGCCGCGCTGCGGGATCTCCCAGGCCGTGCGGTACAGCGCCCGGACGTCCTCGGGGATCCAGCGGAAGTCCTGCACGGAGCCGTTGGCCTCGCGCAGCGCCTCGCGGGTGCGGGCGTCCCACACGCCCAGTTCCTTCAGGTCCCGCACCAGGTAGGAGTTGACCTGGAGGAACTCACCGGACAGGGTCTCGCGCTTGAACAGGTTGGAGACCTGCGGCTCGATGCACTCGTACACCCCCGCGATGGACGCGATGGTGGCGGTCGGCGCGATCGCCAGGAGCAGCGCGTTGCGCAGGCCGGTCCGCGCGATCCGGGCGCGCAGCGCCTCCCAGCGCTCGGGCCAGGCGAACTCGACCCCGTAGTGGTCGGGGTGCAGGACGCCCCGGGCCGTACGGGTCTTCTCCCAGGCGGGCAGCGGGCCGTTGCGCTCGGCGAGGCCGGCGGACGCCTCGTAGGCCGCGAGCATGATCCGCTCGGCGATCCGGGTGGAGAGCTGCCTGGCCTCCGCGGAGTCGAAGGGCAGCCGCAGCTGGAAGAAGACGTCCTGGAGACCCATCGCGCCGAGGCCCACCGGCCGCCACCTGGCGTTGGAGCGGCCCGCCTGCTCGGTCGGGTAGAAGTTGATGTCGACCACGCGGTCCAGGAAGGTCACGGCCGTGCGGACGGTGTCGTCCAGCCGCTCCCAGTCGATGTCCCCGTCGCGCACGAAGGCGCCCAGGTTCACCGACCCCAGGTTGCAGACGGCGGTCTCGCCGTCGTCGGTGACCTCCAGGATCTCCGTGCACAGGTTGGAGGAGTGGACGACGTGGCCGGGCTCGGCGGTCTGGTTGGCGGTGCGGTTGGCGGCGTCCTTGAAGGTCATCCAGCCGTTGCCGGTCTGCGCCAGGGTCCGCATCATCCGGCCGTACAGCTCCCGCGCCGGCAGCGTCTTCCTGGCCAGGCCGGCGGCCTCGGCCCGGCGGTAGGCGGCGTCGAACTCCTCGCCCCACAGATCCACCAGCTCGGGCACGTCCGCCGGGGAGAACAGCGACCAGGACGCGTCGGCGGCGACCCGGCGCATGAACTCGTCCGGCACCCAGTGGGCCAGATTGAGGTTGTGCGTACGGCGGGCGTCCTCACCGGTGTTGTCCCGCAGCTCCAGGAACTCCTCGAGGTCGGAGTGCCAGGTCTCCAGGTAGACCGCCGCCGCGCCCTTGCGCCGGCCGCCCTGGTTCACCGCGGCGACCGAGGCGTCCAGGGTCTTCAGGAACGGCACGATGCCGTTGGAGTGCCCGTTCGTGCCCCGGATCAGCGAACCGCGCGAGCGGACGCGGGAGTACGACAGGCCGATGCCGCCGGCGTGCTTCGACAGCCGGGCCACCTGGTGGTAGCGGTCGTAGATGGAGTCCAGCTCGTCCAGCGGGGAGTCCAGCAGATAGCAGGACGACATCTGGGGGTGGCGGGTGCCGGAGTTGAACAGGGTGGGGGAGGAGGGCAGGTAGTCCAGGCGGCTCATCAGCCGGTAGAGCGAGGCGACCTCGTCCATGGAGCGGACCGTGTCGTCCTCGGCCAGACCGCTCGCCACCCGCAGCATGAAGTGCTGGGGCGTCTCGATCACCTTGCGGGTGATCGGGTGGCGCAGCAGGTAGCGGCTGTGCAGGGTGCGCAGGCCGAAGTAGCCGAAGCGGTCGTCGGCGCCGTCCGCCACGGCGTCACCGGCCAGCGCGTCCAGCCGCCCGGCGTGCAGCCGGACGAAGTCCGCCGTGCGGTCGGCGATCAGGCCCTCGCGGTGCCCGACCGCGACGGACTCGGTGAAGGACGTCACCCCCTGCGAGGCGGCCTCGTCCCGGATCGCCAGCGTCAGCAGCCGGGCGGCCAGCCGGGAGTAGGCGGGGTCCTCGGCGATCAGGCCGGCGGCGGCCTCCGTCGCCAGCTCGCGCAGCTCCGCCTCGTCGGCCCGCGCGGACCGGCCGCGCAGCGCGGCGGCGGCGACCCGGCCGGGGTCGGCGTCGGGCAGATCGGCGGTCAGCTCGGTCAGGGTCCGCAGCAGAGCGGCACCGGGACCGTCGGTCTCCGGTGCGCTGACCGGAGCCGGGTCGGCTGGCGCGATGGTCACGTGGGGATCTCCCTCGCTCGGCACGGGGCCAGGCGGAGGGCAGGAGACGACCACGAGCACGCACGGCGCGCCGCGTCCCCCGGCCCACTCCACGAGGCCCGGACGTCGGAACACACCCGGGCCGGACGGCCGGGTGGGCTGACGGCAGGCGCTCGGACTCGACAGGCGCGCGGACGCGCCGGCACACCGTTGCGGGACAGTTCCGGATTCGCACCGGATTCCCCTGCGGCGACAGCGAGGACGAGCATACATCTAGTGCCGGGCTGTCCTCGCACCCCCAGATGTTGTGTCGCCGTGCCCGAGGATCCTCCGGACACGGGCGCCGGTGCCCCGCGCCCGCCCGGCCCGGGTGCCCGCCGGCGCCCGGCCCCGGGCCGCGCGGCCGGCCGCGGGCGCCCCGGTCCCGGCCGCTCCGCCGAGTCCGCCGCAGGGTACGGCGACGGGCCGCCGGAAGCCTCGCTTCCGGCGGCCCGTCGCGGGTGCTACCCGGTGCCGTCCGCGCCCTTCAGGGCCTGTCTCAGTGACTGGCCCCTGCCGTCGCGGGCGGCAGCTCCACCTGGACACCGGGGTCGCCGGAGTCCGCCGTGTAGTCCTCCGGCCTGGTCTCGTCGATGCCCTCGGGGGCCTTCACGGCCTTCAGGACGACCGTCAGGACCACGGTGACCAGGACGTTCAGCGCGAACGCCGTCATGCCGATGTAGCCGATCTCGCCGATGCCGGGGATCTCCTTGGCGTTGCCGCCGAAGTGCTTCTGCGTCGGCGAGGCGATGCCGTACGCGGCGACCGTGCCGTACACCATGCCGACCGCCCAGCCGGCCAGCAGCGCCCAGCGGTGGAACCAGCGGGTGAACAGGCCGCCGACCAGGGCCGGGAACGTCTGCAGGATCCAGATGCCGCCCAGGAGCTGGAAGTTGATGGCGACGGTCTTGTCCATGGTGAGGACGAAGATCAGGGCGCCGACCTTCACCAGCAGCGAGACCAGCTTGGAGACCTTGGTCTCCTGCGCCGGTGTCGCGTCCGGCTTGATGAAGTCCTTGTAGATGTTGCGGGTGAAGAGGTTGGCCGCCGCGATGGACATGATCGCCGCCGGGACCAGCGCGCCGATACCGATCGCCGCGAACGCCACGCCCGTGAACCAGTCCGGGAACATGTCCTCGAACAGCTGCGGGATGGCCAACTGCCCGTTGTCGACCTTCACTCCGGCCGCGATCGCCATGAAGCCCAGCAGGGCCAGCAGGCCGAGCATCAGGGAGTACAGCGGCAGGATCGTGGTGTTGCGGCGGATCACCTCACGGCTCTTGGACGACAGGGTCGCGGTGATCGAGTGCGGGTACATGAACAGCGCGAGCGCGGAGCCGAGGGCCAGCGTGGCATACGTCCACTGGCCCGCCTCGGCCGGCGCGAGCGCCCCGCGCGGTTTGTGGGTGACCGGGTTGACCTGGCTGAACGCGTGCCCGGCCTTGGCGAAGATGTCGTCGAACCCGCCCAGCTTGATGGGGATGTAGATGATCGCCACCGCGATGACGAGGTAGATCAGCCCGTCCTTGACGAACGCGATCAGCGCGGGCGCGCGCAGACCGGAGGAGTAGGTGTAGGCCGCCAGCACACCGAAGGCGATGAGCAGCGGCAGGTCCTTCACGAACCAGTTGGTGTCCTCGCCGCCGCCGACGCCCATCACGTCCAGCACCGCCTGGATGCCGACGAGCTGGAGCGCGATGTACGGCATCGTCGCCAGGATGCCGGTCACCGCCACCGCCAGCGACAGCCCCTTCGAGCCGAACCGGCCGCGCACGAAGTCGGAGGTGGTGACGTATCCGTGGCGGTGCGAGACCGACCACAGGCGGGGCAGGAAGGTGAAGATCAGCGGGTACACCAGGATCGTGTACGGCACCGCGAAGAAGCCCGACGCGCCCGCCGCGTAGATCGCCGCCGGTACGGCGACGAAGGTGTACGCCGTGTACAGGTCGCCGCCGAGCAGGAACCAGGTGATCCAGGTGCCGAAGGACCGTCCGCCCAGGCCCCATTCGTCCAGGGAGTGCTCGTTCTCGGCCCGGCGCCAGCGCGCGGCCAGGAAGCCCAGGACCGTGACGGCCAGGAAGAAGAAGATGAAGACGCCGAGCGCGACGCCGTTGACGCCGTCCTTCACCGTCCGGCACCGCCCCTCGTGGTCGCGCGGGCCTGCTGGTCACGCTGCCAGAGCTTGTACGCCAGCATGGTCAGCGCGGTGGAGATCAGCACCCAGAGCATCTGGTACCAGTAGAAGAACGGCACCCCGATGAACGTGGGGTCCACCTTGGCGTAGGAGCCGACCCACAGCATCGCCACGAAGGGCGCCACGAGACACACGGCGATGATCACCCTGACCGGTGTCACCACCGGTGGTCTCACTTCAGGTGTTTCGGACATCCACGGCTCCGTCCCCTCGCTGATCACCTGTGCAATGAGCAGGCAATCTAGGTGACGGAATCGGGACGGCGGAAGCCCTCGTCCGCATATCGGTATACCGATTCAGCGAACGCATCCGGACGTTATCGTGCCGTTACTCCACCGGCCGCTTCAGCCGGGCCACGAACTTGTACCGGTCCCCGCGGTACACCGACCGCACCCACTCCACCGGCTTGCCCTCGAGGTCCAGCGAGTGACGGGACAGCATCAGCATCGGCAGGCCCACGTCGGTGCCGAGCAGCCCGGCCTCGCGCGGTGTGGCCAGGGAGGTCTCGATGGTCTCCTCGGCCTCGGCGAGGTGGACGCCGTAGACCTCGGCGAGCGCGGTGTACAGCGAGGTGTACTTCACCAGCGAGCGCCTGAGGGCCGGGAAACGCTTGGCCGACAGATGGGTGGTCTCGATCGCCATCGGCTCGGCGTTGGCCATGCGCAGCCGCTCGATGCGCAGCACCCGGCCGCCCGCGGTGATGTCGAGCAGCTCGGCGAGCCGGTCGTCGGCGGTGACGTACCCGATGTCCAGCAGCTGCGAGGTCGGCTCCAGGCCCTGCGCCCGCATGTCCTCGGTGTAGGAGGTGAGCTGCAGCGCCTGGGAGACCTTGGGCTTGGCCACGAAGGTGCCCTTGCCCTGGATGCGTTCGAGCCGGCCCTCCACGACCAGCTCCTGCAGGGCCTGGCGGACCGTGGTGCGGGACGTGTCGAACTCGGCCGCCAGCGTGCGCTCCGGCGGGACCGGCGTGCCCGGCACCTGCGTCTCGGTCATGTCGAGCAGATGCTTCTTCAAGCGGTAGTACTTGGGCACGCGCGCGGTACGGGTGGTGCCGGTCTCGTTTTCCGCACTGCTGACGTCGGTGCTCATGCTCCGCCTTCCCGGCTCCCAATGCCGACAGCGGCCGACATCCCATCGGCCACGGCTCACATCGTGGCACGGGTTGCCGCGTCAGCACTCCACCCGCACGCTCGGTGATCCCCTCTATATACCGTCGCACCAGCTCTTGGTCTAGTCCATCGGGGCGGACGGGGCAGACGCGGACGGCGGGTGCGGGGGAGGGGAGGAGGAGTAGAGGGGGAAGGAGGGCTGGGGGCCCGGGATGGCCCGGGAGGGCAGCGAGGGCCGGGAGGGGAGCGTGGGCCGCGCTCCCCGGTTCCGCCCCCGCCGGCCTCGGCCCCGCGGCGGCTCCGGACTGATCCGGCATGATCCAAGCGAGGGTTCCTAGATCCCCTGCCACTCCGGCTTGTTGGCGTAGGTGTGCCGGAAGTAGTCGGCCAGCTTCAGCTTGGACGCCGCGGCCTCGTCGACGACCACCGTGGCGTGGGGGTGGAGCTGGAGCGCGGAGGCCGGGCAGACCGCGGCGACCGGGCCCTCGACGGTCGCGGCGACCGCGTCCGCCTTGCCCTCGCCGGTCGCCAGCAGCACCAGATGCCGGGCCTCCAGGATCGTGCCGATGCCCTGGGTGATGACGTGGTGCGGGACCTGCTCGATGTCGCCCTCGAAGAAGCGGGCGTTGTCGACGCGGGTCTGCTCGGTCAGCGTCTTGATCCGGGTGCGCGAGGCGAGCGAGGAGCAGGGCTCGTTGAACCCGATGTGCCCGTCGGTCCCGATGCCGAGCAGTTGCAGGTCGACCCCGCCGGCCTCGGCGAGCGCGCGGTCGTACGCCTCGCACGCCGCCTGGACGTCCTCGGCCGTGCCGTCCGGACCCATGAACGCGTCCATCCCGATGCCGAGCGGTTCCAGCACCTCACGGCGCAGCACCGAACGGTAGGACTCGGGATGGTCCGCGGGGAGCCCCACGTACTCGTCGAGCTGGGCGATCCGCGCGTGCGAGGGGTCCGCGGCGCCGGCGCGCACCTTCGCGGCCAGCGCCTCGTAGACGGGCAGCGGGGTGGAGCCGGTGGCCACGCCGAGCAGGGCGCCGGGCTTGCGTCGCAGCAGCTGGGCCATGGCCTCGGCGATCAGCTCGCCACCCGCCGCGGCGTCCGGAACGATGACAACTTCCACGCTGGGCCTGCCGTTCTTCAGTGGGCTCGTGCGTCTATGTGGTTTAGACCAATCTAACAGAATCGGCGATCGAGAGCCCGGGAAGAACAGGGGAAGGCGGGGGAAACTCTCAGGTGAGGGAACCTCCCGTCGCGTCCAGCCAGTGGCCGGTCACCCAGCGGCCGTCCGCCGAGGCCAGGAAGGCCACCGCGTCGGCCACGTCGGCCGGTGTCCCCACCCGCCCGAGCGCCGATATCGCGGCGGCCTGGGCCTGGCCGTCCTGCGTGCCGTGCAGGAACTCGGCGGTGTTGTCGGTGTCGATGATCCCGGGCGCCACCGAGTTCACCGTGATCCCGCGGGGGCCCAGCACCTTGGACAGGTCCCGGGAGAAGACGTCCAGGGCGGCTTTCGTCATCGCGTAGGCCACCTTGTCCGGCATCACCGCGGTGCGGGCGAGCCCCGAGGAGATGTTGATGATCCGGCCGCCGTCGCGCAGGCGTCCCAGCCCGTGCCGGACGAGGAAGAACGGCGCCTTCACGTTCACCGCGAAGACCCGGTCGTACTCCTCCTCGCCGATCTCCTCGACGGGCGCCGCGGTGCCGATGCCCGCGTTGTTCACCAGGATGTCCAGCCCGTCCGCGTGCCGGTCGAACTCCGCCCACAGCCGCTCGGCGTCCCCGGGCGTCCCCAGCTCCACCCCGATCGCGAACGCGGAACCCCCCGCCTCCTCGATCGCCGCCACCGTCTCCTTGGCCGCCTGCTCCCGGGTGCCGTAGTGCACCACCACCCGGGCCCCGTCGCGTCCCAGGCGCTCGGCGATACCTCGTCCGATGCCCCGGCTCGCCCCTGTGACCAGCGCGGTCTTCCCCGTAAGCGCACCCATGGCCGCCCCTCCAGAATTGTCTAGCGGTCGTTACAAAAAAACCGTACACCACCCCGCCGTCATTTTTCTAGGGCCCGCTATAAAATGGTCCCCATGGCGACGGGGCAGGACACTCAGACCAAGGCCGGCACCGGCCGCACGCGGGGCCGGCCGCGCTCCTTCGACCGCGCCACGGCGCTGGAGAAGGCACTGCTGGCGTTCTGGCAGAACGGATACGAGGCCACCTCGGTCTCCGACCTCACCCGCGTCATGGGCATCGGCGCACCCAGCCTGTACGCGGCCTTCGGCGACAAGCGGTCCCTCTTCGACGAGGTCGTCCGGCTCTACGGCAGCACGCACGGCGCGCTCACCGAGCGCGCCCTCGACGAGGAGCCCACCGCCCGCGCGGGCGTCTCGCGCATGCTCCGTGAGGCCGCCGCCGTGTACACCGACCCGGCCCACCCGCACGGCTGCATGATCGTCCACGCGGCCACCAACTGCACCAACCCCGAGGTCGAGGCGCTGCTGCGGGAGCTGCGCAACGCCAACATCGCCCGCATCGAGTCCCGGATCCGGGCGGACGTCGCGGCCGGGCTGCTGCCGGCGGACACCGACGCGAGCGCCCTCGCCCGGCACGCCGGCGCCATGATCCAGGGCATGTCCCAGCAGGCCCGGGACGGCGCACGCCGGGAGGAACTGGAAGCGCTCGCGGAAATTGCCCTGGCCGTCTGGCCCCACGACTGACCCGGGCGGGCTAGGCTTCTGTGGCATCGCGTGCCGTCGCCCCCTGGGCAGGGGGGCGCCTTCCACGCCCTGGACGCGCCATGGACACGCGATCTGGTCTAGTCCACAATCGACCAGCGACAAGCCTCCGTCTTCCCCGCACAGGAAGGCGGACCGAGGATCCGGTGCTCTCTGCCCTGACTGCCCCGGCTCCTCGACCTTCGGCCGACCGGGACCGCACACCCCACGGCCGTTGATGCTCCGGGCTGCGGTGCCGGGAGGGTTGAGGGTCCCTTCCAGGCGCCGCGGCCCGCGGGTGTTCTCCGGCCACCGCGAGGCCCCGGGTACGCTCGCAGACGTGCCCTCCATGAACGAACTCGTACGCCAGCACACCGCCCTCGACGACTCCGATCTCGAGTGGCTTCACCTGCTGGTCTCGGAGTGGCAGCTGCTCTCCGACCTCTCCTTCGCCGACCTGGTGCTGTGGGTCCCCACCCGGGACGGCACCCGGTACGTCTCGGTCGCCCAGATGCGCCCCAACACCGGCCCGACCTCGTACCAGGACGACATGGTCGGCCATCTGGTCCCGCGCGGCCGGCGGCCCATGCTGGACGCGGCGCTGGACGAGGGCCGGATCGTGCGCGAGGGCGACCCGGAGTGGCGCGAGGAGGTCCCCGTACGGGTCGAGTCCATCCCCGTACGGCGTGAGGGCCGCGTCCTCGGCGTGATCGCCCGGAACACCAACCTGCTCACCGTGCGCACCCCGAGCCGCCTGGAACTGACCTACCTCCAGAGCGCCTCCGACCTCGCGCAGATGATCGCGGCCGGCTCCTTCCCGTTCCCCGGCCAGCAGGTCGACATGGACGCCTCGCCGCGCGTGGGCGACGGCCTGATCCGGCTGGACGCGGACGGACTCGTCCAGTACGCCTCCCCGAACGCCCTGTCCGCCTACCACCGGCTCGGCCTCGCCGCCGACCTGGTCGGCCACCACCTCGGACAGACCACCGCCGAACTCGCCCCGACGCGCGGCCCGGTGGACGAGGCGCTGGCCAAGGTCGCGAGCGGCTGGGCGCCGCGCGAGTTCGAGATCGAGGCCCATGACGGCGCCATCCAGTTCCGGGCCATCCCGCTCAAGCCCAAGGGGACCCGCATCGGTTCGCTGGTGCTGCTCCGGGACGTCACCGAACTGCGGCGGCGCGAGCGCGAGTTGATCACCAAGGACGCCACCATCCGGGAGATCCACCACCGGGTGAAGAACAACCTCCAGACGGTGGCCGCCCTGCTGCGGCTCCAGGCCCGGCGCATCGACTCCGAACGCGGCCGGGAGGCCCTGGAGGAGGCGGTCCGCCGGGTCGGCTCGATCGCCATCGTGCACGAGACGCTGTCTCAGAACCTGGACGAGCGGGTGGAGTTCGACGACATCGCCGACCGGGTGCTCGCCATGGTGGCCGAGATCTCGCCGGGCAAGGTGACCGGCCGGCGCACCGGACGGTTCGGCATACTCGACGCCGAGGTCGCCACCCCGCTCTCCATGGTCCTCACCGAGGTCCTGCAGAACGCGCTGGAGCACGGCTACCGGCAGGGCGACACCGGCACGGTCGAGGTCTCCGCGGTGCGCGGGGGCACCACCAAGGAGGCCCGGCTGCTGGTCACCGTCCAGGACGACGGCGTCGGACTGCCCGAGGGCTTCGACCCGCACCGCTCGGGCAACCTCGGTCTGCAGATCGTACGCACGCTGGTGGAAGGCGAGTTGGGCGGTTCGTTCGACATGGTGCCGGCGTCCGGACGGGGCACCCGGGTGATCCTCGACATCCCGGTGCGGGCGCAGAAGTAAACGCCTTTTCCGGTGGGCGCCATTCGGCAGCCCCGCTTTCCGGCGTCCCCGCCTCCAGCAAAAAGCCCCGGACCGTGAGGTACGGGGCTGTCGCTCGTTGCTGCTTTGCTTGTATCGCGATGGGGGTCCCCCCGGCTCGAGCGAAGCCGAGAGTTGGGGGAGCATCGGGGGAACTGCGCGCTGCGGCTCGGGGGCGGGAGATGCGTACGTGCTGTGCGCGCCGCCAAGCTCAGGCTGTCAGCAGGGGTGGGTAGGTCAGGCGGAGGCCTGACGAGCCCGGTTGCGGGCGGCGCGGCGCTTCATGGCGCGGCGCTCGTCCTCGCTGAGACCACCCCAGACGCCGGAGTCCTGGCCGGACTCAAGCGCCCACTGCAGACACTGCTCGATCACCGGGCAGCGACGGCAGACGGCCTTGGCTTCCTCGATCTGCAGCAGCGCAGGACCGGTGTTGCCGATGGGGAAGAAGAGCTCGGGGTCTTCCTCGCGGCAAACGGCGTTGTGACGCCAGTCCATGGCTGCTACCTCTCCTTGGTATTACGTGCAAGTTGCTTGTGAATGTGAACGCTTTCACGAATCCCCCAACAAGTGAAGGGCCGACCGCCGAGTCTTCACCCGGCGTGGTCCTGTGTTTGAAGAGGGGTTCCGGTGATCAGTGGAGGCCGATGTTGCGGGCCGTCCCGATCGCCACGTAGAGACTCGCAAACCTCAGCGGCGGATACAACCCCTTCAGGAAAGTTTTTTTTGATTCCTCGGTGTCGACTAGGTCACAGCCGTACTTCCATGGGGTGGACCCTGGCCTAAACGTTCGAGTGAAAGGACTTTCGCCCGTTCCGCTCACACAATCACACGCAGTGCACGGCGTACGCCTGTGAACGTCACGCTGGTACGCAGCCCCAGGTGGTCACCGTCCATCTGAAGGGGCAGAGGCGCCTTCGAATGCAAGGTGAACTCATCCATGTCGTGCAGTGATACGGCGTGCTTGCCGTGTGGTCCGCGCTCGGGGGACGAAGTGAGCAACTGGGTGCCATACCGGGCAACCGCGGCCGTCGACAGGCGGCTGAGCCCCAGCACGTCGATGCCCGTGTCGAACGAGGCCTTAGGTGACGTGTACATAGGGCGATTGCCGAGATACGTCCACGGGGAGGTGTTCGAGACTATGGCGACGACGAGATCCTCGACCGGGTCCGCGCCGGGCCGTTCGAGTGTGATCGTGCCGTGCCGGCGGTTCGGCTCGCCCAGGAACTGCCGGACGACCTGACGGACGTAGAGCGCGTGCGTCGACTTCTTCCCGCGCTCGCGCTGCTGCTCGACCCGGCCCACCACCCCCGCGTCGAAGCCGAGCCCCGCGTTGAAGGTGAACCAGCGGGCCGGCACCGCCTCGTCCTCGGTGCCCGGCGGGCCCGAGGTCAGCCCGAGTCCGACGACCCGCTCGGTGCCGTCGCGCAGCGCGTCCAGCAGGGCGCCGGTGGCCTCCACGGGATCGTTGGGCAGGCCCAGGGCGCGGGCGAAGACGTTGGTGGACCCGCCGGGTACGACGGCCAGGCCGGGAAGGTGCTCGGGGGCCGGGCCGGCGTGCAGCAGGCCGTTGACGACCTCGTTGACCGTGCCGTCGCCGCCGAGCGCCACCACCAGGTCGATGTCGTCGCTCTCCGCCGCCTGCCGGCCGAGGTCGCGCGCGTGGCCGCGGTACTCGGTGGTGACCGCGTCCAGTTTCATCTCGCTCGCCAGGGCGTGGATCAGCACGTCACGTCTGCGTGCGCTTGTGGTGGTAGCCGCCGGATTGACCACGAGAAGTGCACGCATGCATGGCAGCGTACCTACTGGGGGGTATCGGGCCCAGACCGAGGTAGGGATCCGGTAAGAGGCGGGGGCGTGAGTCTGGACACTCGGGCGCGGGACGCGGCGGCGCGCTCCGGGGGCGGGGCTACCCTGCTGGGGTGAGCAGCGAGCAGAACCCCGCCCCGGACACCACCGCCGCCGACACCGCCGGACCGCGGCCGCGCCGGCTGACGTACGCGGCGATCCTGGCCGGGCTGGAGGGCGTCGCCCTGGCGGCCGGCGGCCTGTGGGTGCTCGTCCTCGGATTCACCGGCGACCCGGACGACCGGCAGCAGGCCGTGACCCTCGGGATCACGCTGGTCGTCCTCGCGCTGCTGCCGCTGCTCGCCGCGCGCGGACTGCTGCTGCGGCGCGGCTGGAGCCGGGGGCCCGCGGTGATCACCCAGCTGATGGCCCTTCCGGTGGCCTACAACCTGCTCCACGCCGACGGCGTGGCCATCCCGGTCGGCATCGTGCTCGCGGTGGTCGCCGTGGCGGCGCTGGTGTTCCTCGTCAACGGCGAGACGACCAGGGCCCTCGGCATCAAGAGCCCGGGCCGGACCGACTAGAGGCGACGGGCCCGGGTGCACCGGGCCGGTGGGCGGCTCGCGCCTCACTCCTCCACGAGGAGCTTCTCCCGCAGCTGGGCCAGGGTGCGGGCCAGCAGCCGGGAGACGTGCATCTGCGAGATGCCGACCTCCTGCGCGATCTGCGACTGGGTCATGTTCCCGAAGAAGCGCAGCAGCAGGATCCGCTTCTCGCGCGGCGGCAGATCCTCCAGCAGGGGCTTGAGGGACTCCCGGTACTCCACGCCCTCCAGCGCCTCGTCCTCGGCGCCCAGGGTGTCGGCGACCGCCGGCGACTCGTCGTCCGTGTCGGGGACGTCCAGGGACAGGGTGGAGTACGCGTTCGCGGACTCCAGGCCCTCCAGGACCTCCTCCTCGGAGATGGCCAGCTTCTCGGCCAGCTCGTGCACCGTCGGCGAGCGGCCGTGCAGCTGGGACAGCTCGGCCGTCGCGGTGGTCAGCGCCAGCCGCAGCTCCTGGAGCCGGCGCGGCACGCGGACCGCCCAGCCCTTGTCGCGGAAGTGCCGCTTGATCTCGCCGACGACGGTCGGGGTGGCGTATGTGGAGAACTCCACCCCGCGCTCGGGGTCGAACCGGTCGACGGACTTGATCAGACCGATCGTGGCGACCTGGGTGAGGTCGTCCAGCGGCTCGCCGCGGTTGCGGAACCGGCGCGCCAGGTGCTCGACGAGCGGCAGGTGCATGCGGACGAGCTGGTTGCGCAGTTCCGCGTACTCCGGGCTGCCGTCCGGCAGCGCGCGCAGCCGGACGAACATCGCCCGCGCCCCGCTGCGGTCGTGGGCGTCGTGGTGTACGGCCCGGACAATCTCCTTGTCCGGCGTGTCGTCCCCGGCGTCTCGCTCGTGCTCGCTCATCGTCCCGCCCGTAGCCCTTCCCCGAGCCCTGGCCCCCGCGCGGACGGAGCCGGCGCCGTCGCGTGTCCCGGGCGGGGCGCCCTCTCCGGCGCCCTCACCACCGGTCCGCGCGGAGCCGTCCTCCGGGTGCGGCCTCGCCTGCTCGGGGATGCCGTCGATGCCGTCCGCCATGCGCCGGGAACCGTCCCGGGGCCCCGCCCCGGAGGTCTCGGCATCGGCCGGCCAGGAGGCACCCCCGTCCCCGGCCGGCAGCTCCCGCGTGCCGCGCTCTTCGTCCCGCACCGGCCCGTCCCCGTTCCTCACGCCGGCCCGGGGCCGGCGCCACGCTGTTTGTAGAGACTGATCGACACCGTCTTGTCCTCGTCCACGGCGGACGAGACCTTGCCCGCGAGGGCCGACAGCACGGTCCAGGCGAAGGTGTCCCGCGAGGGGGCGTGGCCGTCCGTGGTCGGCGCCGACACCGTGACTTCCAGCGAGTCGTCGACGAGCCGGAAGACACAGCTGAGGACCGATCCGGGCACGGCCTGCTGGAGGAGGATCGCGCAGGCCTCGTCGACCGCGATGCGCAGGTCCTCGATCTCGTCCAGGGTGAAGTCCAAGCGGGCCGCCAGACCGGCCGTGGCCGTCCGCAGCACCGACAGGTAGGCACCCGCAGCCGGCAGCCGGACTTCCACGAAGTCCTGGTTCGCCACGGGCTCGCCTGCGATCTGGGACACCCTCACCTCCATGGTGGTACAAGCTATACAGGGCCGAGGGTCGCCCCCCGGGGTAACGCGTACGTGGTTCAAGCGGTGACGCTATCGCGCTCCGAACGTTCTCGTCCCCGGGCCCCAACCCCTTGGCGTCACTCACAGTAAAGCTGTGGATACGCTCCGTGTCTAGAGGGTCTGCGGGCCCAAATGGGAAGAGCGCGCGCCGGATTGACGTACCCAGACGTCAGACGCTCGAACCGCCGTGCGGCAGCCGCCGCATGCAGTGTCACACGAGAACGCGGTCAAAGGGGACGCCCCCGCGTGAACGGGCACGTCAGACGAGCGGGAGGATGGCGGACGGCGCGTGCGCACCCGACGGGCGCGGTGCGTGCCGGACGCGCGGTCCCGCGGCGGACGGGCCGGCGCGCGCCGGGCGGGGGCGCACGTCAGACGAGTACGTGGTCGACGAAGCACCACCGCCAGTCCTCGCCGGGCTCGAAGGTCCGCATCACCGGGTGACCGGTCCGTGCGTGGTGCTCGGTCGCGTGCCGCCCCGGCGAGGAGTCGCAGCAGCCGACATGGCCGCAGGTGAGGCAGAGCCGCAACTGCACCGGGTGGGTGCCGTCCCGCAGGCACTCCGGACAGGTGTCGTCGAGCGGCTCCGGGTCCGGGTGCGGCAGCGCGTCGGCGTGCGTGCACTGTTTCATGATTGCCAGATTACGACGGGTGTGCGGGTGACCGCGCGGACAAACGAGGGTGGGCGAGGAGCATGGACGTGATGCCCCTGCTGTTGCTGGTGGCGGGCAGTGCGGCGGTGGCCGGGGCGGCCCGGCGCACACCGGCGCCGGCGCCCCTGCTGCTGGTCGCCGTGGGACTCGCGGTCTCGTACATCCCCGGGGTGCCGTCGTACACCCTCGATCCGCACGTCGTCCTGCCGCTGCTGCTGCCTCCGCTGCTGTACACCTCGGCGAGCGACAGTTCCTACCTCGACCTGCGGGCGCAGTTCCGGCCGGTGGCGCTGCTGTCGGTGGGGTACGTGCTCTTCGCGACCCTCGTGGTCGGCCTGGCCGCCTATCTGATCGTCCCCGGGCTGCCGCTGCCCGCCGCGCTGGTGCTGGGCGCGGTGGTGGCACCGCCGGACGCGGTGGCCGCCACGGCGGTCGCGCGCCGGGTCGGCCTGCCCTCCCGGATCACGACCATCCTCCAGGGCGAGTCCCTGCTGAACGACGCCACGGCGATCACCGCCTACAAGGTGGCGCTCGGCGCCGCCGTCGGCGCGGGCGCCACCTGGGGCGGCGGTATCGGGGAGTTCGCGCTCGCCGCGATCGGCGGTGTCGGGATCGGTCTCGTGCTCATGGCGCCCCTGCACTGGCTGCGCACCCACCTGAGCGAGCCCCTGCTGCAGAACACGCTCTCGCTGCTGATCCCGTTCGTCGCCTACGGAGTCGCCGAACAGGCCCACGCCTCTGGTGTCCTCGCCGTCGTGGTCGTCGCCCTCTATCTGGGCCACCGCGCGTGGGAGGTCGATTTCGCCACCCGGCTCCAGGAGGAGGCGGTGTGGAAGATGGTCGCGTTCGTGCTGGAGTCCGCGGTGTTCGCGCTGATCGGCCTCCAGTTGCCGATCGTCCTGCGGCGGCTCGGCGAGTACGAGGGCGTCTCCGCCGCCTGGTATGCGGTCGCCGTCTTCCTGGTCGTCGTGGTGGCCCGGTTCGTCTGGGTCTATCCGGCCACCTTCCTGCCCCGGCTGCTGTCGGCGCGCATCCGCCGGCGCGAGGAGAACCCGACCTGGCGCGGCGCGATGGTCACCTCGTGGGCCGGTATGCGCGGTGTCGTGTCCCTGGCCATCGCGTTCGCCATCCCGTCGACCATGGCGGACGGTCCGCGCAACCTGATTCTCTTCCTGACCTTCACCACCGTCATCGGCACCCTCGTCCTCCAGGGCGTGACGCTGCCGCCGCTGATCCGGCTGCTGAAGTTCCCCGGCCGCGACCGGCAGGCCGAGACGCTGGCCGAGGCGAACGCCCAGGCGCAGGCGTCGCGGGCCGCCGACGCCCGGCTCGACGCGCTGCTGTCGGACGAGCGCAACGACCTGCCGCCGCCGCTCGTCGACCGGCTGCGCACGGTCCTGGAGCGCCGCCGCAACGCCGTCTGGGAGCGGCTCGGCCAGGTCAACCCGGTCACCGGCGAGTCCGTCGACGACACCTACCGCAGGCTGTCCCGCGAGATGATCAGCGCCGAACGCGAGGTCTTCGTCAGGCTCCGCGACCACCGCCACATCGACGACGAGATGCTGCGCGCCCTGCTCAGGCGCTTGGACCTGGAGGAGGCGGCGGCCTTCAGGGAGACCGCCTAGCGTTCCGGGGGTGCCGGGGCCGACGCCGGCGACCCCGGGCCGGCCACCGAGGGCCCGGAGCCCGGCGCGCCGGGCTCCGGGAACGGCCGCCCGGTGACGACGGCGGCGATCGTGGTCCCGCGCGCGAAGGCGCCCTCTTCGGCGAGGGCGAGCAGTCCGTACAGCAACTTGGCGACATAGAGACGCTCCACGGGCAGACCGTGCCGCTGCTCGAAGTCCTGTGCGAACGCGTCGAGGACGGGTGTCGTCCGGGCGTAACCGCCGAAGTGGAAGCGGTCGTCCAGGGACCAGATGCCGGTGCGGGCGCCGAAGGCACGTTCCTGCAAAGCCTGTACCTCGGCTTCCAGGAAGCCGCCCTTCAGGACCGGTATGCCCAGCGCGCGCCCGCCGGGCGCCAGCCCCGCGGCGAGTCCGGCGAGCGTGCCGCCGGTGCCGCAGGCGACCGCGGCGACCTCGGCGTGCCCGCGCAGTTCCGCGCCCAGGGCACGGCAGCCGCGCACCGCCTCCGCGTTGCTGCCGCCCTCGGGGACGGCGTACGCGTCCTCGGCGCCGGCCGCGCGCAGGATCGCGGCCAGGACCTCCGGCTCGGCCTTGCGGCGGTACGTCGATCTGTCGACGAAGTGCAGCCGCATGCCGTCGGCCGCGCACCGGGCCAGGGACGGGTTGAGCGGGCGGCCGGCCAGCTCCTGGCCGCGGACCACGCCCGTGGTCGGCAGGCCCAGCAGCCGGCCCGCGGCGGCGGTGGCCCGGAGGTGGTTGGAGTAGGCGCCGCCGAAGGTGACCAGGGGCCGGCCGCCGGCCGCCGCGAGGTTCGGCACCAGCTTGCGCCACTTGTTGCCGATCAGCTCCGGGTGGACGAGGTCGTCCCGCTTGAGCAGCAGCCGGAGCCCGCGGCGCTCGAACCGGGCGTCCCGCGTCTCCTGAAGGGGCGAGGGAAGGGCGGGGCCGAGCGGGTCCGGGCTGGTCACGGCTTCATTGTCGCCTGTGCTGCGCCGCCGCTGTCACCCGCGGCTCACCGCGGCCGGTCCTTCAGCCGGTCCCGCACCCGCTCCCGCAGCGACCGCATCGTCAGCCCCCGCGGGTCCACCTTCCCCGGCTGCCACTCCAGGTGGCCGATGACCGACCGTTCCGTCCAGCCGTGGCGGCGGCACAGCGCCGCCGCGGCCCGTACGACCGCCTCCACCTGCTCGTCCGGCCACGGATCCGCGCCGTCGCCGAGGTTCTCGCACTCGAAGCCGTAGAAGTGCCGGTTGCCGTCGGTGCTCGCCTCGTTGTCCGGCGGCAGCCCCTTCTCGGCGATCACCGCGCGCAGCACCTCGTCGTCGCCGAGCCCGGCGTGGTTCGCGCGGCCGTAGCCGACCAGGTGGACCGAGCCGTCCTTGGTGATCACGCCATGGCACAGCGGGCCCGGCAGATCGGGGTGGCCGGCGCGGCACAGCTCCACCGTGCGGGCGCTGCCCCGGGTCACCGTGTGGTGGATCATCACCCCGTGCACGGGGCCCCAGGGACCCTGGTGATCGCGGTTGTGGTCCTGCCAGTCACCGACCTCGACGACCGTGACGCCCTCCGCCCGGAGCGCGTCCAGGAAGTCGTCCGCCGACATGGGTGGGGCCATGCCCGACTCCTTCGTGCCGTGCCCGCCCGGCCTTCGGTCGTGGCCGGGCGTCCTGCCTGCTTCTACCGAAACCGGACGTCACGGAACACCTCGTTCGTACGGTGTGCGAGCCGATCCGGACAGCGGGCGCCCGCCGCGCGGCACTGGACGAGATCCCTCGTTGTGCCCAGTAATCCGATGATCCATTCCCGCTCTTTCGGGTAATGGCGCCACCACGCTCCGTGCTGGGACGCTCGGACGTGAGACCGGTGCGCCGTGCGCGTGGGCACCGGGCATTACATGGGAGGGCGTTTCTCTATGTCGGTAGGCGATGAGGTCCGCACGGAGCAGGGCAGGCCGCAGCAATCCCTCGGGACGGCCGCCGCGCGGAATCTGGCCACCACCACGAAGTCCGTGCCGCAGATGCAGGAGATCAGCTCCCGCTGGCTGCTGCGCACGCTTCCCTGGGTGGACGTCCAAGGCGGCACCTACCGGGTGAACAGGCGGCTGACGTACGCCGTCGGGGACGGACGCATCACCTTCGTGAAGACCGGCAACCAGGTGGAGGTCATCCCGAACGAACTGGGTGAACTGCCGGCCCTGCGGTCGTACGGGGACGAGGAGGTGCTGACGGAGCTGGCCCGGCGCTGCCGTCAGCGCCAGTTCGCCCCCGGCGAGGTGATCGCCGACTTCGGCAACCCGACGCAGGAGGTCTATCTCCTCGCCCACGGCCGGGTCGAGAAGATCGGCACGGGTCCCTACGGCGACGACGCCGTCCTCGGTGTCCTCGCGGACGGCGCCTACTTCGGCGACCAGGCGCTGCTCGACCCGGAGGCGATCTGGGAGCACACCGTCCGCGCGGACACCGCGACCACGGTGCTGGTGCTCAGCCGACAGGACTTCGAGCAGGTGGCGGAGCGCTCCGAGACACTGCGGGCGCATCTCGAAGGGCTCCGCGCGATCCCCCAGCAGCGGACCAACAAGTACGGCGAGAAGGAGGTCGAGCTGGCGGCCGGCCATTCCGGTGAGCCGGACATCCCGCACACCTTCGTGGACTACGAATCACGGCCCCGCGAGTACGAACTGAGCATCGCCCAGACCGTGCTGCGCATCCACTCGCGCGTGGCCGACCTCTACAACCAGCCGATGAACCAGACCGAGCAGCAGCTGCGGCTCACCGTCGAGGCGCTGAAGGAGCGCCAGGAGCATGAGCTGGTCAACAACCCGGAGTTCGGCCTGCTCAGCAACTGCGAGTACGACCAGCGGATCCAGCCGCACGAGGGCGCGCCGACCCCGGACGACCTGGACGAACTGCTCAGCCGCCGCCGGGGCACCAAGCTGCTCCTCGCCCACCCGCGCGCCATCTCCGCGATCGGCCGCGAGCTGAACAAGCGGGGGCTGGTCCCGGAGACCATCGACATCGCCGGGAACCGCATCCCCACCTGGCGCGGGGTGCCGATCTACCCGTGCAACAAGATCCCGATCACCGAGGCCCGTACGACCTCGATCATCGCCATGCGTACCGGCGAGTCCGAGCAGGGCGTCATCGGCCTGCGGCAGTCCGGCCTCCCGGACGAGATCGAACCGAGCCTGTCGGTCCGGTTCATGGGCATCAACGAACAGGCGATCATCAAGTACCTGGTGACGGCGTACTACTCGGCGGCCGTTCTCGTGCCCGACGCGCTCGGCGTACTGGAGAACGTCGAGATCGGCCGGTGGAGGTGACGTCCCCGCACACCGCGCCCGTGCCCCCGGCCGCCGAAAGGCGCGGGCCCCCGGGGCGCGGGTCCCGCCGGGGCGGCGACGCCGGCCCGTGCGGACCAGCCGAGGGGGAGACATGAACGAGTCCATGACGACGACCGACGAGCGTTCCCCCGGCGTGCCGCCCGACCCGGCGGGGGAGGACCGGGGGATGACCGGGAGCACCGCCGGCCCGCCCGACGGGCAGGAGGCGGCGGCGCAACTGGAACGCACCCGGGCTCTGGTCGACCCGGAGCTGCGCGCCGCCGTGGAGTCGCTGCCCGCCTCCATGCGCCGGATCGGGCTCTACCACTTCGGCTGGCAGCACGCCGACGGCACACCGGCGGCGGGCAACGCGGGCAAGGCGATCAGACCGGCACTCGTGCTGGCGGCCGCCGCGGCCCTGGGCGGCCCGGCGGCCCGGGCGGCGGCCGTCCGCGCGGCGGCGGCGGTCGAACTGGTCCACAACTTCACGCTGTTGCACGACGACGTGATGGACCGGGACACCACCCGCCGGCACCGGCCGACGGCCTGGACCGTGTTCGGGGACACCGACGCGATCCTGGGCGGGGACGCCCTCCAGGCGCTGGCCCTGCGGCTGCTCGCCGAGGACCCGCACCCCGCCTCCGCTCGCGCCGCGGCCCGGCTCACCACCTGCGTCATGGAGCTGTGCGAGGGCCAGCACGCCGACAGCGAGCTGGAGCAGCGCGCACCGGACGCGGTGACGCTGGACGAGGTGCTGGCCATGGCCGAGGCCAAGACGGGCGCGCTGCTGGGCTGTGCCTGCGCACTCGGCGCGCTGTACGCGGGAGCCGACGAGGCGGATGTCGCCGCGCTGGACGGCTTCGGCCGCCAGGCGGGGCTCGCCTTCCAGTTGATCGACGACGTCATCGGCATATGGGGAGACCCACGGCGCACCGGCAAACCGGTCGGCGCGGATCTCGCCGCCCGCAAGAAGTCCCTGCCGGTGGTGGCGGCGCTCACCTCCGGTGCGCCGGGCGCGGCCGACCTCGCCGTGATGTACGCGAGGCCGTATCCCAGGGAGGGGGGCGAGGACGGGGAGATCGCGCGTACGGCACTGGCGGTGGAGCGGGCCGGCGGCCGGGACTGGGCGCAGGCCGAAGCCGCCGACCGGATGGCCCGGGCCGTGCAGGAACTGACCCGCGCGATCCCCGACCCGGAGGCGGCGGGCGGTCTGCTGGCGCTCGCCGAGTTCGTCACCCGGCGCAGCAGCTGAGGCCGCCGGACCGGCGGCCGGAGAGAACCCGGAGCCCTCGGACGCGTGCCGGCCTCGCACGCTCCACCGGGGGTTCCGGTCAGGCGGGCCCCGCACTTCGCCACGGTGTGCGGGGCCGCCGTCCGCCGCCGGGACCGGTGCCGGCCCGACGGGAAGCGCCGCGGCCCCGGCCGCTCTACCCTGAGGGCATGGGCAGCGAGGAATCCGTCTGTCCCGTCTGCGGACAGCCCGTCGGGACGGTCGTCAAGCGGCACAAGACGCTGGGCGCCTGGGTACCGGTCTGGGGCCCCGGCCCCTGCCACAACCCCGGCTGCGCGGCCCGCGCCGACACGGACCCGGCCCGGCCCGCCGCGGGCGAGCGGCACACCGGACCCGGGCCCTCCGGTGCAGGCTCCTCCGGTCCAAGTCCCTCGGGTCCCGGCCCGTCCGCCGACGCGTAGAACGGCACGGTCCGGGCACCGGGGCCGCCCGGCACGCCGTAGCGTGGGCGCATGCCGAAACTGCCGTACATCCTGCACATCACCGAGCGTGCCCTGTGGGAGGCGGCACGGGAGCGGGGCGCCTATGAGTGGTCCACCCGGGGCCGCACCCTCCAGGAGGAGGGCTTCATCCACTTCTCCACCCGGGAGCAGCTCCCGCGGATCGCCGAGTTCCTCTACGGCGGCTACGACGGCCCGGACGAGCTGGTCGTCCTGGTGGTGGACCCGGCCCGGGTCGGGGCGCCGGTGCGGTACGAGGCGGCGGAGCCGGGCGGGGAGGAGTTCCCGCACGTGTACGGTCCCGTGCCGGCCGAGGCCGTGGTGGACGTGGAACCCTGGGGCTGAGCCGGCGGGGCCGGGAGCGGGCGGTTCCCGGCCAGACGGCTGTCCGCCCGGCGGCTGTCAGCCCGAGGGGCGTTCGAGGAAGCGGAGCTGGTTGCCCGCCGGGTCCCGGAAGGCGCAGTCCCGCACGCCGTACGGCTGGTCCGTCGGCTCCTGGAGGACGTCGGCGCCGGACTCCCGTACCCGCTCGTACAGCGCGTCGCAGTCGGGGGTGGTGAAGATGACCCCGCGCAGCAGGCCCTTGGCGAGGAGTTCGTTGAGCGCCTGCTTGTCGGCGGGGGAGGCGTCCGGGCTCGCGTCCGGCGGCTCCAGGACGATCTCCACGTCCGGCTGGAGCGGGGAGCCCACGGTCACCCAGCGCATCCCCTCGAACCCCACGTCGTTGCGGATCTCCATGCCGAGCACATCGCGGTAGAAGGCGATGGCCTTGTCATGGTCGTCCACCGCGAGGAAGCACTGAGCGAGTTTCACATCCATGGCCACACCCTAGAGCGGGCCGGCACACCGTGCCTCAGTACGGACGGCGGCGCGGCCGGGTCAGCCTGCGGGCCACACAGGACGGGATCACCGCGCTCTCCTGGTGGTCGCGGGCGCGATAGGCGCTCGGCGTCTCGCCGACCAGCTCGGTGAAGCGGGAGCTGAAGGAGCCGAGGGAGGTGCAGCCGACAGCGAGGCACACCTCGGTCACGGTGAGGTCGCCCCGGCGCAGCAGCGTCTTGGCGCGCTCGATCCGGCGGGTCATGAGATAGCTGTACGGCGTCTCGCCGAACGCCTTGCGGAAGCTGCGCTGGAAGTGGCCCGGGGACATCAGGGCATCCCGGGCCAGCTCGGTCATGTCGAGCGGCTCGGCGTACTCCCGGTCCATCCGGTCCCGCACCCGCCGCAGCCGTCTCAGATCCTCCAGAGCGGTCACCCACCCAGCTTGGCACAACCCCGGCCAAGCCCCGCGGCCCGCCGCCGAGTTCGGTGAGCACACGGCGCGGTCGAAAAAAACCGCGCCCGGTCCGCACCCCCGCCGAAGAAGACGGCGGGACGCGGACCGGGCGCGGCCGGGGAACCAGGGAGGACCCGGGGGTCAGGCCTGCTTGGTCTCCCAGAAGATCTTGGAGATCTGCTCGATGTAGTCCAGGGCCTTCTGGCCCGTCGCCGGGTCGGTCGACGCCTTGGCGGCCGAGAGGGCCTTCAGGGCGTCGTTGACCAGCTGGTGCAGCTCCGGGTACTTCTCGAAGTGCGGGGCCTTGAAGTAGTCGCTCCACAGGACGGAGACGTGGTGCTTCGCCAGCTCCGCGCGCTGCTCCTTGATGACGGTGGCGCGAGCCTGGAAGTGCGGGTCGGCGTTGCCGGCCATCTTCTCCTGGACGGCCTTCACCGACTCCGCCTCGATGCGGGCCTGGGCCGGGTCGTACACGCCGCAGGGCAGGTCGCAGTGGGCGCTGACCTTGACCTTGGGGGCAAACAGGCGGGAAAGCATGGAGCATTCCTTCCTCGTGATCGTCTTCTCAGGTGCGACATTACTCCCTGAGGAACGCGATTTCTCGGCTGCCCCCTAGGGCTTAGGACAAAAGTCCAGGGTGAGACTGAGACTGGTGGAGGAACGGACCGGGGAGGTGCCGGGGATGCCGGAACTGTCGCAGGACAGCGAACGGGGCAGGGCCGTGGCGCCCTTCGGACTGGCCGAGGTGACCGGCCCGTCCATGGTGCCCACGCTGCGTCACGGTGACCAGTTGCTGGTGCGGTACGGGGGCGAGGTCAGGGCCGGTGACGTGGTGGTCCTGCGCCACCCCTTCCAGCAGGACCTGCTGGTGGTCAAGCGGGCCGTGGAGCGGCGCGACGGCGGCTGGTGGGTGCTCGGGGACAACCCCTACGCGGGCGGCGACAGCACGGACTACGGGGTCGTGCCCGAGGAACTGATCCTGGGCAAGGCGTGGTTCCGCTTCCGGCCGGCCCGGGCGGATCAGCGCTCGCCGCTGGCGCTGCTGCGCTGGGCGTTCTCGGCGGCCCGCCCGCTGCTGCCCGGCCGGTCGGCCTCCAGACGCTTGCGGGCCCGGTAGGCGGCCACGTTGGCGCGGGTGGCGCAGCGGTCCGAGCAGTAGCGTCGGGAGCGGTTGGTGGAGGTGTCCAGGTAGGCGTTGCGGCACGGCGGCGCCTGGCACAGGCCGAGCCGGTCGACGCCGTACTCGGTGAGGTGGAAGGCGAGGCCCATCGCCGCGATCGCCGCGTAGCCGGCGGTGGCGTTGGAGGGGTGGTCGGCCAGGTGCATGTGCCACAGCGGCCGGCCGTCGTCGTCGCGGAAGTCGTGCCCGGAGATCTGCGGGCTGACCGGGAACTCCAGCAGCAGCGAGTTGAGCAGGTCCACGGCCAGGGTCTCGTCGCCCTGGTCGGCGGACTCGAAGACCGCGCGCAGCCGCGCCCGGACCGAGCGGAAGCGGGTGACGTCGGCGTCGGTGGCGCGGCGGGCGGCCGACGCGTTGACGCCGAAGAGGTCGCGGACGGCCTCCACCGTGGTCAGGGTGTCCTTGCCCCGGGCCGGTTCCTCGCTGTTGACGAGACGTACGGCGTAATCCGAGTAATAGGCCAGTTCCACTTGTAGTCCTTACGCGGGCGTCTTAGGGTCGTGTCTGCGGTCGGGTAACAGCCGGTCGTGCGTCCAGGGTATTACGTATGTGTGCGGAGACGAGGGCTCTCATGACCGTCAGTACCGGAACCGACTGGCTCGCCTGGCAGGAGAGCTGGGACCGGCAGCAGGAGTGGTACATGCCCGACCGCGAGGAGCGGTTCCGGATCATGCTGGACATGGTGGAGGCGTTCACCGGGCCCCGGCCGCGCGTCCTCGACCTCGCCTGCGGCACCGGCACCATCACCGCCCGGCTCCTCGCCCGCTTCCCGGACGCCACCAGCACCGGCGTCGACCTGGACCCCGCCCTGCTCACCATCGCCCGCGGCACCTTCGCGGACGACGACCGCGTCACCTTCGTCGAGGCCGACCTGACGGACCCCGGCTGGCCGGACCGGCTGCCGTACGACACCTACGACGCGGTTCTCACGGCCACGGCCCTCCACTGGCTGCGCAAGGACGCGCTCGGCACGCTGTACGGCCGGCTCGCCGGGCTCGTGCGCGACGGAGGCGTCTTCCTGAACGCCGACCACATGATCGACGACTCCACGCCCCGGATCAACGCGGCCGAGCAGGCCCAGCGGCGCGCCCGCAGGGAGCAGGCCAGGCGCGACGGCGCGCTGGACTGGGAGCAGTGGTGGGCGCTGGCGGCCCAGGACCCGGTCCTCGCCGCACCCACGGCACGCCGCTTCGAGATCTACGGCGCCCACGCCGACGGCGAGACGCCGTCCGCGTCCTGGCACGCCCAGGCGTTGCGGGCGCACGGCTTCGGCGAGGCCCGGCCGGTGTGGTGCTCGCCCTCCGACACCCTGCTGCTCGCGCTCAAGTAGGCCCGGACAGGCGGGAGGGGCGGTACGGGAATCCCGTTACCGCCCCTCCCCGTGTCGCCGGGCGACCGGCCCGCCGTAGCGCCTCGCGCCGCGGACAAGGCCCCTTACCGCGCCTCGAACTGCACCTCGGGCAGGCCTTTACCGCACTGCGGACAGGGCCTCACAGCACCTTCGACAGGAACGACTGCGTCCGCTCGTGCCGCGGGTTCGTCAGGACGTCCCGCGGCCGGCCGGACTCGACCACCACGCCGTCGTCCATGAAGACCAGGCTGTCGCCCACCTCCCGGGCGAAGCCCATCTCGTGGGTGACGACGACCATGGTCATGCCGGACTCGGCGAGGTCCCGCATGACGTCCAGGACGTCACCGACCAGCTCCGGGTCCAGGGCCGAGGTCGGCTCGTCGAACAGCATCAGCTTCGGGTCCATCGCCAGGGCCCGGGCGATGGCCACGCGCTGCTGCTGGCCGCCGGAGAGCTGCGACGGGTAGTGCCCGGCGCGCTCGGCCAGGCCGACCCGCTCCAGCAGTTGCATGGCGCGTTCCCTGGCCTCGTTCCGGTTGGCGCCCTTCACCTGCACCGGCGCCTCCATGACGTTCTCCACGGCCGTCATGTGCGGGAACAGGTTGAAGCGCTGGAAGACCATGCCGATGTCACGGCGCTTCATGGCGACCTCGCGGTCGCGCAGCTCGTACAGCTTGTCGCCCTGCTGGCGGTAGCCGACCAGCTCGCCGTCGACGTACAGCCGCCCGGCGTTGATCTTCTCCAGATGGTTGATGCAGCGCAGGAAGGTCGACTTGCCGGAACCGGAGGGCCCGATGAGGCAGAACACCTCGCCCGGCTTCACCTCCAGGTCGATGCCCTTCAGCACCTCGACATGGCCGAAGGACTTGTGCACCCCCTGTGCCCTGACCATCGGGACGGTGTCCTGGGGCGGGGTGTCCTGCGGCTTGCTCAGCTTCTCGGTCATGCGCCCACCGCTCCCTTCGGGCGGCCCAGCGACAGCATGTTGGCCTTCACTTTCTGCCACGGCGTGGGCGGCAGCTGGCGGCTGGAGCCGCGGGCGTAGTACCGCTCGACGTAGTACTGGCCCACGCTCAGTACCGAGGTCATCAGCAGGTACCAGGCGGCGGCGAGGAAGTACATCTCCACCGGGGCACCGGAGTTCTGGCCGATGTCCTGGGCGTAGCGGAACAGTTCGGGATACTGGACGGCCGCGACGAGCGAGGTCGTCTTCAGCATGTTGATCACTTCGTTGCCCGTCGGCGGCACGATCACGCGCATCGCCTGCGGGATGACCACCCGGCGCAGGGTCTTGCTGTGGCTCATGCCGAGCGCGTGGGCCGCCTCGGTCTGCCCCTCGTCCACCGCGAGCAGGCCGGCCCGGCAGATCTCGGCCATGTAGGCCGCCTCGTTCAGACCCAGGCCGAGCAACGCCGTCAGCAGCGGCGTCATGAAGTTCGACCAGTAGTCCTTGTAGATCGGCATCAGGTTGATGTACTCGAAGACCAGGCCCAGGTTGAACCAGAGGAACAGCTGGACCAGGACCGGGGTGCCGCGGAAGAACCAGATGTAGAACCAGGCGATGGAGGAGGTCACCGGGTTCTTCGACAGCCGCATCACCGCCAGGACGATGCCACCGACGATGCCGATCAGCATCGACAGGACCGTCAGCAGGAGGGTCTTGCCGACACCGGTCATGATCCGGTCGTCGAAGAAGTACTCGGGAACCGCGTGCCAGTTGATCTTGCCCTGGCCGAACGCGTAGACGATCGCGACGAGCAGCGCGATCGCGATCACGGCGGAAACGTACCGTCCGTAGTGCCGGACCGGGACGGCCTTGACGGCCTCGGCGCCGGCCGCCGGCGTGCCGCCCGGGCGCGCCGTCTTCTCTATGTCAGTCACGGGTAGTGCCTCTCAGTGGCCGCTGTCGTCGATCGCGGTCACTTGCCGCCGTTGATCACGGACTCCTTGACGGCGCCGTCCTGCGCGCCCCACTTGTCGAGGATCTTCTGGTACTCGCCGTTCTTGATCAGCGCGTTCATCGCGGCCTGGAGGGCGTCGCGCAGCTGGGTGTCCTTCTTGGCGACGGCGATGCCGTACGGAGCGGCGTCCACCTGGTCGCCGACGATCTGGAAGTCCTTGCCGCCGCCGGAGGTCTTCACGCCGTACGCGGCGACCGTGAAGTCGGCCGACAGGGCGTCCGCGCCGCCCGAGCGCAGCCGGGTCTGGGCCTGCTCGTTGTCGTCGAAGGGCTCGATGGTGATCTTCTTGCCGCCACGACACTCCTTGGACTTCGCCTTGGCCAGGTCCTCGGAGGTGGTGCCGCGCTGCACGGCCAGCTTCTTGCCGCACAGGTCCGCCCAGTCGTTGATCCCCTGGGTGTCGCCCTTGCGGGTGTAGATCGAGACACCGGCGGTCAGGTAGTCGACGAAGTCGACACCCTCGCCGACCTTCTTGCCCGTCTCCGGGTCGACGCCCTCCTGACGGTTCCTGGTGTCCGTCATCGCCGACATCGCGATGTCGTAGCGGTCCGAGCGCAGACCGGTGACCAGGGTGTCGAAGGTGCCGTTCTGGAACTCGAACGTCACCCCGAGCTGCTTGCCCAGGGCCACCGCCAGGTCGGGGTCCATGCCGACGATCTTGCCGGACGAGTCCTTGAACTCCATCGGCGCGTACGCCGCGTCCGTCCCGACCCTGAGCTTGCCCTTGCTCCGGATCTCCTGCGGGAGCTTGTCGGCGAGCGGGGCGCTGCTGGTGGACGCGCTGCCGGAGTCCTTGTTCTTGTCCTTCGTCTGGTCACCGCAGCCGGTGAGCAGCAGGGTGCCTGCGACCGCGATCGCACCGACCGCGGCCAGACGTGAGCGCGCGGCGGTGGTACGACGGGTGGAGCTTGCGGTCATCGTGGTTCCTCCGGCGGATGGGAAGAGTTGCCGATGGGTCGACGGAAACACACACCTTCGGGTGTCGCGACCTCGTGGGTTTACGGCATCTTGCCATTCGGACTAGGCCATTCAGAGGACCCGCTATGTCAAAATCGGATAACGGGTGACCCCCGAACCGCCTCAGGTCGGTACATCCTTGGTCCATACCCGCCGAACCTTCTACGGGAATCCGGCCCTCCGACCGGAGAATCTTCGGCGTGTCTCACCATGTGGGCAGTCGGGTCCGGGTGATTTCCCGCCATTCCGGCCCGTCGGCCGCGTGTCACTTTCGAGTCGCCTTCCGGTTCCCGGATGTGACCTTGGACCTATTGGACTCGTCGCGGGTGCCGCCGGTCCGGTAAGAAGGTTCTTTACACCCCTCATCCGGGGCTCAGGGCGCGTGTGCGGCGCGCCCGTCGCGTACGGCCTCGCACGTATCAGCAATCGGGCCGTACGCGGTGCCCGCCCACCCCTCACCAGGAGTGGTCGACCCTCAAACCATGCATACCTAAGGGGTAAGACAAAGTGGCAGCGGAGATCGTCAATCCTCGCAGCGACGCCGGTACGGACCAGGACGGCGGGGCCGAGCCCCTCGATTCCTTCGATCCGGCGTTCGCGCTGCACCGCGGCGGCAAGATGGCCGTGCGGGCCACCGTGCCGGTCCGCGACAAGGACGACCTTTCCCTCGCGTACACGCCCGGAGTCGCGCGCGTGTGCACCGCGATCGCGGAACAGCCAGAGTTGGTCAACGACTACACATGGAAGGCCGGCGTGGTCGCCGTCGTGACCGACGGTACGGCCGTGCTCGGACTCGGGGACATCGGTCCCCAGGCCTCCCTCCCCGTGATGGAGGGCAAGGCGATCCTGTTCAAGCAGTTCGGCGGCGTGGACGCGGTCCCGATCGCCCTCGACTGCACCGATGTGGACGACATCATCGAGACCGTCGTCCGGCTGGCTCCCTCGTTCGGTGGAGTCAACCTGGAGGACATCTCGGCGCCCCGGTGCTTCGAGATCGAGCGCCGGCTCCAGGAGCGCCTGGACATCCCGGTCTTCCACGACGACCAGCACGGTACGGCCGTCGTGACGCTCGCGGCGCTGCGCAACGCGGCGCGGCTGAGCGGGCGCGAGATCGGGCAGCTGCGGGCCGTCATCTCGGGCGCCGGCGCGGCCGGTGTCGCCATCGCCAGGATGCTGGTCGAGGCCGGCATCGGGGACGTGGCGGTGGCGGACCGCAAGGGTGTCGTGTCGGCCGACCGGGACGACCTGACCCCGGTCAAGCGCGAGCTGGCCGGGTTCACCAACAAGGCCGGCCTCACCGGCTCGCTGGAGGACGCCCTCGCGGGCGCGGACGTCTTCATCGGCGTCTCCGGCGGTACGGTCCCGGAGGCCGCCGTGGCCTCCATGGCCGAGGGCGCCTTCGTGTTCGCGATGGCCAACCCGAACCCCGAGGTGCACCCGGACGTCGCGCACAAGTACGCGGCGGTCGTCGCCACCGGGCGCTCGGACTTCCCGAACCAGATCAACAACGTGCTGGCCTTCCCCGGGATCTTCGCGGGCGCGCTCCAGGTGCGGGCCACGCGGATCACGGAGGGCATGAAGATCGCCGCCGCCGAGGCGCTGGCCTCGGTGGTCGGTGACGACCTCGCCGCCGACTACGTGATCCCGTCGCCGTTCGACGAGCGGGTCGCCCCGGCCGTCACCGCGGCGGTCGCGGCCGCCGCGCGCGCGGAGGGCGTCGCCCGCCGCTGACGCGACACCCCACGGCCCCGCCCGCCTGGGCGGGGCCGTTTTTTCGCCCCGCTCACCCGGTCGGCCGGGTGAGCGCGAGGTTTCCCCGGGCGGTCGCCGCCGGGCCGCGCCACGCGGTCGCCGCCGGGGCTGCGCCGCACGGACGCTGGTGCGCAAGAGGGCATGTGTCACAGAGCGCCGTGGTTCCGCCGGGGGCAGCGCGCCCCTATCGTCGGCTCCATGTTCGCTGTCTACGCCGCCAGAATCGACCGCGACCAGCCGCTCTCCGGCCTCGAGTCGGGAGAGCGTCCGGCTCCCGAGGCCCGTCCCGGCTGGAGCACCGTCACCGTGCGGGCCGCCTCCCTCAACCACCACGACCTCTGGTCTCTGCGGGGTGTCGGCCTCCCGGAGGACCGGCTGCCGATGATCCTCGGCTGCGATGCCGCCGGGATCGACGCCGACGGCAACGAGGTCGTCCTGCACTCCGTCATCGGCCAGACCGGCCACGGGGTCGGCCCCGACGAGCCGCGCTCCATCCTCACCGAGCGCTACCAGGGCACCTTCGCCGAACAGGTCGCCGTGCCGGCCTGGAACATCCTGCCCAAGCCGAAGCAACTCTCCTTCGCGGAGGCCGCCTGCCTGCCGACCGCCTGGCTGACGGCCTACCGGATGCTGTTCACCAACGCCGGGGTACGGCCCGGTGACTCCGTCCTCGTGCAGGGCGCGGGCGGCGGTGTCGCCACGGCCGCGATCGTCCTCGGCAAGGCGGCCGGGCTGCGGGTCTTCGCCACCAGCCGGGAGGAGGCGAAGCGGAAGCGGGCCTTGGAGCTGGGTGCCGTGGAGGCGGTGGAGCCGGGCGCCCGGCTGCCGCAGCGGGTGGACGCCGTCATCGAGACCGTGGGCGCGGCCACCTGGTCCCACTCGGTGAAGTCGCTGCGGCCCGGCGGCACGCTCGTCATCTCCGGGGCCACCAGCGGGGACCGGCCCTCGCACGCCGAGCTGACCCGGATCTTCTTCCTCGAACTGAAGGTGGTCGGCTCCACGATGGGCACCAAGGACGAGCTGGAGGATCTGCTCTCCTTCTGTGCCGCGACCGGTGTACGGCCCGTCATCGACGAGGAACTGCCGCTGGACCGGGCCCGCGAGGGCTTCGAACGGCTGGCGTCCGGGGAGCAGTTCGGGAAGATCGTGCTCACCAACTCCTGAGGTCGTGGAGGCCGTTGGTTCGGAAGGCGGGTCCGGATGCCGGGCCCGCCTTTTGCGCGGGGCGGACGTCAACCTTGGTTGACGGATGAGGAGTGTCAACCTAGATTGACGCTATGAGTGAGGCAACCGATCTCGCCGAGCGTGCCGGCGACCGTGATCCACGGATCGGACTGCGGGCCGTGGCCGCGCTGCGCAGGCTGCTGGAGCAGTTGGAGGCGGTCCAGGTGCGCAGCGCGCGCCTTCAGGGCTGGTCGTGGCAGGAGATCGCCGCGGAGCTGGGTGTCAGCAGGCAAGCCGTGCACAAGAAGTACGGGAGGCGTTGATGTTCGAGCGGTTCACCAAGGACGCGCGGGCGGTGGTCGCGGGGGCGGTCGAGCAGGCGCGCGAGGGAGGGGCGCGGACGGTGGATGCCGGGCATCTGCTGCTGGCGCTGCTCGACCGTGCGGGCGGCCCGGCCTCCTCCGCGCTGTCCGCCCTCGGGCTCGCGGAGTCACGGGAGCCGGTGCGGCGGGCCCTGGCCGAGGCACGGCGGCGGGCCGGACTGACCCGGGCTGACGCGGACGCGCTCGCCGGGCTCGGGATCGATGTGGGGGAGATCGTGGCGCGGGTGGAGGAGGTGCACGGGGCCGGAGCGCTGTCCGGGGACCGGGCGGTACCGACCGGCCGCCGGCCCGCCTTCGGCCGGGAGGCCAAGAAGGTGCTGGAGCGGGCGCTGCGGGTGGCCCACGGCCGGCGTGAGCGGTTCATCGGGGACCAGCACCTGCTGCTGGCGCTGACGGTGCTGCCGGGGGTGGCGGGTGAGGTGCTGGCCGATCACGGGGTGACGTTCGAGGCGGTGTCGAGGGTGTGCTTGCCCGACTGCCCGTCCCGGCCGGCCGGCGGGTGACCGAAGCGGGGCGCTCGCTCCGGGCCCCGTGCCGCCCACCCCGTTCGCCGGTCTCGGTGAGCGGGCGGGTGGGCGGGCGGCGCGGGGTCCCGGGGCGGGTCAGGTGGTCGGGGTGTGCAGGAGGGCCGCGATGCGGGCCGCCGTCGCGGAGAGGTGGTGGCGGGCCTCGCGGAGCTGGGCCGGGGTGACGCCGTGGTCGCGGGCCGTGTCGCGGATGTCGTCACGGAAGCGGTCCAGGAGGCGGTCCAGGTCGCGGGCCGGGTCACCGGTGGGGTCCTCGTGGGCCCAGGCCGGTTCGTACACGGCGGGGAAGTCATCCGTGGTGACGGTGATGTGCGGCTCCGGGGACGGTGAGGGTCCGGCCTCGTCCCCGGCGGTGCGGGTGGCGCCCCGGTCCTTGCCGAAGTCCCTCCCGAACCCCTTCCCGAAGTCCCTGCCGAACTCGCCGAACTCCTTCGCCAGTTCGGACAGGCCCTCACGGACTCCGGTCGGCCAGTCGCCCCGGGTGAAGTGGTCCTGGACCCGGTCCTGGACGCGGCGGGCGATGCGCTGCACCTCCTCCTGTGCCTGGGCCCGCGCCCGTGCCTGGGCCTCCTGTGCCTGGCGGCGGGCCCGCTCGGCCTCCTCGCGGGCCCGGCGGCTCTCGTCCTTCGCGCGCCGCGCCTGCTCCTTCCACTCCTGCTTGACCCGGCGCATCTCCTCCTTCGCGGCCTGCCACGCCTCCGTGTCGGCCGGCTCGCCGTACTCCCCGTAAGGGGAACCGCTGCCGGAGGCCCGGGTGTCCCGGCGGGCCTCGGACGCCGCGGCGCGCATCTCGCGGCGCAGGTCGCCGGCCGCGCCGCGCACATCGGCCCGTATCTCGGCGGCCAGCTCCGCGACCGACTCGCGGATCTCCAGCTCCAGGTCGGCCAGTTCACCGCTGCGGCCGGCCAGCTCGGCGCGGCCCGCGTCCGTGATGGCGTACACCTTGCGGCCGCCCTCCGTGGTGTGCCGGACCAGGCCCTCCGCCTCCAGCTTGGCCAGGCGCGGGTAGACCGTGCCCGCCGAGGGGGCGTAGAGACCCTGGAAGCGTTCTTCCAGGAGCCTGATCACCTCATAGCCGTGGCGAGGGGCCTCGTCCAGCAGCTTCAGCAGGTACAGGCGGAGACGGCCGTGGGCGAAGACGGGAGGCATGTCAGAGCACCTTCTTGTCGGTCGTGTCACCGGCCGGGGCGGAAGCGGTGTCGGGGGTCTGCGCCGGGCCGGGGTCCCGGGCGGCGGGGTCCTCGTCGTCCCGGTGCGGGCGGCGCAGCAGGGCGATCGAACCGGAGACCGTGGTGGCCCGCAGTCTGCCCGTGCCCGCGCCCAGGCGGCCGGTGACCTTGTGCATGCCCCACTGGCCGCGCACCCGCAGTCCCTCGAAGGCGTTCGAGATCGTGCCGCTCGCGGTGTTCGCCTCCACCTCGGCGTCCGCCGGGTGCGGCAGACGGATCGCGATCTCACCGGAGACGCTGGTGAGGCCGACGTCCGTGGGGCCGTCGGGGTCCAGGTCGACGATCATGGAGCCGCTGACGGTGTCGGCCCGCACGGAGGGGCCGGAGCCTTCCACCACGGTGAGGTCGCCCGAGACCGAGTGGAACTTCAGGTCCCCGGTGACCGCCTGCGCCTCCACGCTCCCCGAGACGGTGTCCGCGCGGACCGGGCCCGAGACGCCGACCAGAGTGGAGTCCCCGGTCACGCCCTTGATCACGGCGGGGCCGCGGATGCCCGAGACGACCGCCCCGGCGCCGACCACGCCGACCTCCACGCGGGTGTCCGCAGGGACGGCCAGGGAGACGACGGCGCTGCGGCGCCAGCCCTTGTGGTCGAGCCACTTGAGCAGGCCTCTCCAGGGAAGGTCCTCATAGGCCACGGTGAGGGTGTCGCCGCTCCGGGTGACCACCAGGGGCGGGCCTTCCAGCTCCGAGACCTCCAGGCGGGCGGCGGGCTCGTCGGTGCCGACGACGTTCACCGTGCCGTTCACGATGCGGACCCGCACGTCGCGCACGGGGGCGTCGAAGGTCAGCTTCTGGGGTTCGCTGACGGACCACTCGGACATGGGACCCCCTTGGACGGGCATGGGTACGGCGACACGTCATATCGCGTTCTCTATCCAACACGATATATCGCGGGATTCGGAAGTCAAGACACCCGTTCGAGGGGGGCGGGCGACGCTGGCGGCACCGGGCCGCGCCCCTCCGTGCCCCCTCCGTCTCCGCCTGCGCCTGGCCGCTGGAGGACTGCGCCCGCCCGCGGCTAGGTGCGTGCGGCCGGGGCGCTTAGGGTGGTGGGGAGAGTTGCCGGCTGGATGTTTGCGCAGGAGACGTGCCCTTATGTACTTCACCGACCGCGGTATCGAGGAGTTGGAGAAGCGGCGTGGCCAGGAAGAGGTCACCTTCGAGTGGCTCGCCGAGCAGCTGCGCACGTTCGTGGACCTGAACCCCGACTTCGAGGTGCCCGTGGAGCGGCTGGCCACCTGGCTCGCACGGCTCGACGACGAGGACGACGAGTAGCGGCGAGGACGACGCGTAGCCCGGGGCGTAGCGCGTCCGGCCGGCCGGACCAACCGGGCCGGACCAACCGGGCCGGGCCCCCGGGCCGGACCTCCCGGGCCGGCCGAACCAGCCGGGCGGTGGGACCGTCCCAGTGCGGGCGAGCAGCCGCTTGCGGTCCCAGGGGCGATCGTCGGCCGTATCGTTCCCCGGCCTTGTCTTCCCCTCCCCCTGCCCTTCCCCGCGCGTTACCGCCCCGCCCGGCGCCGCGGGATCCGCGCCGTCCGCCGTCGCGGCCGGTTCGGTCCAGGTCAGGGACACGGCGAGGGAGGAACGGCCGCCGCCTTCCGCGATGGCGCTCACGATCTTGCCGGACTGCGCCGTCAGTTCGATGCCGAAGCTGACGGAGACCTCGACGGGTGCCGGTGTGTCCAGACCGGCGCGCAGGGAGCGCACGACACCGCCGACCGTGCCGGCCAGTCCCTCCGCCATGTCGATGACCCGGCCACCGAGTCCGGTGTCCCAGCAGCCGTCCCCGTCCAGCGCCTCCTCGTCGGCTTCGCTGATGGAGGGGAAAGGCTCGTACCGCCGCGGTCCCCGGCCCCGGGCGCCGTATGAGCGCCTTCGAGGAGCTGGTGCGCCCCTCTCTCGCGCGCATCGGCGCACCTGGTGACGGGTGTGCAACGGAACGTGACGCGCACTGGGGTTCGGGGTTCTTCATCGCCCCGGGCTGGCTGTTGACCTGCGCCCATGCCGTGGGCAAGGGGGGAGCCGTGATGTGCCGCGGGGAGACCGCGTTCAGCGTGGCCTGGCAGGAGCGCACCGCCGCCGGCGCCTGGGAGCCGCGCACCGGCACCGGGACGGCCGCCGTGGTCGTGCCCCGGCCCGGCGGCACGGGCCCGGCCCCGGCCACGCCCCCTCCCGCGGCGCCGGACCGGGCCTCCGGCCCCGGCCACGGTCCCCCCGCGGCGTCGGACCGGGCTGGCGGTCCCGGCACCGCCGACCCCGGCACCAGGCCGGGCGTCCGGCCCCGACCCCGGCCCTCCGCGGCGCCGATCCGGGCCAGCGGCCCCCGCACCGCCGCCGGCGCCTGGGAGCCGCGCACCGGCACCGGGACGGCCGCCGTGGTCGTGCCCCGGCCCGGCGGCACGGGCCCGGCCTCGGCCACCCTCTCCGCGGCGCCGGGCCGGACCTCCGGCCTCGGCCACGCCCCCCCACGGCGCCGGTGCGGGCCGGCGACCCCGGCACGGCCGTCCGCGGCGCCGGTCCGGGCCGGCGCCCCCGACCCCGGCCCTCCGCGGTGCCGATCAGCGCCGGCGGCCCCGACCCTGGCCGTCCGCGGCCGCCGCACCCGGCCCGGACACACAGAAGGGCCCGGTGCCGAGCGGGAACTCGGTACCGGGCCCTCAGGTGGGACGGCTAGGCGTCGAAGACCTCACGCACCAGCTGCTCCTGCTCCGCCTGGTGGCGCTTGGCGGAGCCGACCGCCGGGGACGAGCCGTGCGGGCGCGAGATGCGCCGCAGCCGCTCGCCGGCCGGGATGTCGGCGCCGACCGCCAGGTCCAGGTGGTCGATCAGGTTGAGCGCGATGAACGGCCAGGCACCCTGGTTCGCCGGCTCCTCCTGCGCCCACAGGTACTTCTCGGCGTTCGGGTACTTGTTGACCTCCGCCTGCAGCTCGTCGCCCGGCAGCGGGTACAGCCGCTCGATGCGGATGATCGCCGTGTCCGTGACACCGCGCTTGACCCGCTCCGCCTCCAGGTCGTAGTAGACCTTGCCGGCGCAGAAGACGACCTTGCGGACCGCGGCCGGGTCCACCGTGCTGTCGCCGATGACCGGGCGGAACCCGCCGGTCGTGAACTCCTCCGCCTTCGACGCCGCCGCCTTCAGACGCAGCATCGACTTCGGGGTGAAGACGACCAGCGGCTTGTGGTGCGGGTTGTGCACCTGCCAGCGCAGGAGGTGGAAGTAGTTCGACGGCGAGGTCGGCATGGCCACCGTCATGTTGTTCTGCGCGCAGAGCTGGAGGAACCGCTCGGGGCGCGCGGAGGAGTGGTCCGGGCCCTGGCCCTCGTAGCCGTGCGGCAGGAGCAGCACGACACCGCTCGTCTGGCCCCACTTCTGCTCGGCCGAGGAGATGAACTCGTCGACGACCGTCTGGGCGCCGTTGACGAAGTCGCCGAACTGCGCCTCCCACATCACCAGCGCGTCCGGGCGGGCCAGCGAGTAGCCGTACTCGAAGCCCATCGCCGCGTACTCCGACAGCAGCGAGTTGTAGACGTTCAGCCGCGCCTGGTCCTCGGCGAGGTACTGCAGCGGGGTGTACTCCTCGCCGGTCTCCCGGTCGATCAGCACCGCGTGGCGCTGGCCGAACGTGCCGCGCTGGGAGTCCTGGCCGGCCAGCCGGACCGGGGTGCCCTCCAGCAGCAGGGAGCCGATGGCGAGGGTCTCGCCCATGCCCCAGTCGATCGTGCCGTCCTCGACCATCGCCGCGCGCCGCTGGAGCTGCGGCTGGAGGCGCGGGTGGACGGTGATGTTGTCCGGGACGTTGACCTGGGACTCGGCGATCCGCTTGACGACCTCGGCGGAGACCGCGGTCGGGACCGCGACCGGGAAGCCGTCCTGCGGCGCCTGGACGTCGCCGGCGGCCGGCTGCGAGGTGGCCTCGCGGACCTCCGTGAAGACCTTCTCCAGCTGGCCCTGGTAGTCCTGGAGGGCCTGCTCGGCCTCTTCCAGGGTGATGTCGCCGCGACCGATCAGCGACTCGGTGTACAGCTTGCGCACCGAGCGCTTCTTGTCGATCAGGTCGTACATCAGCGGCTGGGTGAAGGCCGGGTTGTCCGACTCGTTGTGACCGCGGCGGCGGTAGCAGATGAGGTCGATCACCACGTCCTTGTTGAACGCCTGGCGGAACTCGAAGGCGAGCCGCGCCACGCGGACGACGGCCTCGGGGTCGTCGCCGTTGACGTGGAAGATCGGGGCCTCGATCATGCGGGCCACGTCCGTGGCGTACATGGAGGAACGCGAGGACTCGGGGGCCGCGGTGAAGCCGACCTGGTTGTTGATGACGATGTGGACCGTGCCGCCGGTGCGGTAGCCGCGCAGCTGCGACATGTTCAGGGTCTCGGCCACCACGCCCTGGCCCGCGAAGGCCGCGTCGCCGTGGATCGCCACCGGCAGGACCGTGAAGTCCGTGCCGCCCTTGTTGATGATGTCCTGCTTGGCGCGGGCGACGCCCTCCAGGACCGGGTCGACGGCCTCCAGGTGGGAGGGGTTGGCGACCAGCGAGACCTTGATCTGCTCGCCGTCCAGGCCGGTGAAGGTGCCGTCGGCGCCCAGGTGGTACTTCACGTCGCCGGAGCCGTGCATCGACTTCGGGTCGAGGTTGCCCTCGAACTCGCGGAAGATCTGCGCGTACGACTTGCCGACGATGTTGGCCAGCACGTTCAGCCGGCCGCGGTGGGCCATGCCGATGACGACCTCGTCCAGCCGGGACTCGGCGGCGGAGTCGATCACCGCGTCGAGCAGCGGGATGACGGACTCGCCGCCCTCCAGGGAGAAGCGCTTCTGGCCGACGTACTTGGTCTGCAGGAAGGTCTCGAAGGCCTCCGCCGCGTTCAGCCGGCGCAGGATCCGCAGCTGCTCCTCGCGCTCCATCCTGGAGTGCGGGCGCTCCACGCGGTCCTGGATCCACTTGCGCTGCTTGGGGTCCTGGATGTGCATGAACTCGATGCCGGTGGTGCGGCAGTACGAGTCGCGGAGCACGCCGAGGATGTCGCGCAGCTTCATCATCGACTTGCCGGCGAAGCCGCCGACGGCGAACTCGCGCTCCAGGTCCCACAGGGTGAGGCCGTGCTCGACGATGTCCAGGTCGGGGTGCTTGCGCTGCTTGTACTCCAGCGGGTCGGTGTCGGCCATGACGTGGCCGCGGACCCGGTAGGAGTGGATCAGCTCGAAGACGCGGGCGGCCTTGGTGACGTCGTCGTCGTGGCTGGCGTCGATGTCCTTGAGCCAGCGGACCGGCTCGTAGGGGATGCGCAGCGCCTCGAAGATGTCGTCGTAGAAGCCGTTCTCGCCGAGCAGCAGGTTCGCGACGTTGCGCAGGAACTCGCCGGAGGCGGCGCCCTGGATCACCCGGTGGTCGTAGGTCGACGTGAGCGTCATGACCTTGGAGATGCCGAGCTTGTTCAGGGTGTCCTGGCTGGTGCCCTGGAACTCCGCCGGGTAGTCCATGGCGCCGACGCCCATGATCACGGACTGGCCGGGCATCAGCCGCGGCACGGAGTGCACGGTGCCGAGGCCGCCGGGGTTGGTCAGGGAGACCGTGACGCCGGAGAAGTCGTCCATCGTCAGCTTGCCCTCGCGGGCGCGGCGGACGATGTCCTCGTAGGCCTGCCAGAACTCGAAGAAGTTCAGCGTCTCGGCCTTCTTGATGGCGGCCACGACGAGCTGGCGGTCACCGTTGGGCTTGACCAGGTCGATGGCCAGGCCGAGGTTGACGTGCGCCGGCTTGATCAGGGTCGGCTTGCCGTCCTTGACGCCGAACGCCCAGTTCATCGCGGGCATGGCCTTGACGGCCTGCACCATCGCGTACCCGATGAGGTGCGTGAAGGAGATCTTCCCGCCGCGGGCGCGCTTGAGGTGGTTGTTGATGACGATGCGGTTGTCGAACAGCAGCTTCACCGGGACGGCGCGGACCGAGGTGGCGGTCGGCATCTCCAGCGAGGCGTCCATGTTCTTCGCCACGGCGGCGGCCGGGCCGCGCAGCGTGACCAGCTCGGGGCCCTCGGGCGCTTCCTTCGCGTCCTTCGCGGGAGCGGGCCGGGCGGCGGCCTTCGGCTGAGCGGGCGCCTGTGCGGGTTGCGCCGGCTTGGCCGGGGCGGCCTGCGCCGCGGGAGCGGGGGCCGCGGGGGCCGGTGCCTGCGCGGGGGCCGGGGCGGCGGCCTGGGCCGGGGCGGCCTGCGCGGCCGTGCGGGAGGTGGTCTCCGCGGCCCCCGTGGCCGCGGTGCCCGCCGGGGCCGGGGTGGCAGGAGCCCCCGGCTTGTAGTCGGCGAAGAAGTCCCACCAGGCTCGGTCCACCGAGTTCGGGTCCTGGAGGTACTGCTGATAGATCTCGTCGACGAGCCATTCGTTCGCACCGAACGCGGCGGCGGGGTTCTTCCCGGCTCGGTCGTCGGTGGTGGGGGTACCGCCCGGCCGGAGGCCGGGGGCGCTCGATGAGTTACTGGGGGACTGTGGCGACACGGCGGCAACCGCCCTCTTCCGCTTCACAAGGTGATGGACAGCGGGAATAAAGGCTACGCCTCCCTGGCGGGGAAGGTCAGGTCGAGCAAGGTCATCGTCGTGTAAGTCACATCGGAAATCTTGTTTCGGGGCTTGATATGGCGGGAAACAAGCGTGGTTCGGCAGGTGAGAGGGTGCGCCGGCACGGGCCCGGCGCACTGTCGTTCGACGTGTGCCCGGGCCTGCCCTGATCACACGTGTCCAGCTGCGCCGAGCGGCGGCGGCCCGTCGTGGATCTTGAGCTTCCGGTGCGGACTGTACGTCAACCCGGCAGGGAAGTCAGTCCCGGGAGAGTGACGATGATCCGGCAGCCCCGCTCGGATTCGGCCACACCGATCCGGCCGCCGTGCAGATCGACCGCCCACCGGGCGATGGCCAGCCCCAGGCCCGTGCCGCCGTCGCTGCCCGGGCCGTGCGGCCGGGTGACGGCACCCCGGTTGAACCGCTCGAACACCCGGTGCCACTCGGACCGGGGGATGCCCGGGCCCTCGTCGAGGACCTCCAGCACCAGCGACTCCGGCTGCGGCCCGCGCCGCGCCTTCACGGTCACCCGGCCGTGCGCGGGACTGTGCTTGACCGCGTTGTCTATCAGGTTCGCGACGACCTGGTGGATGCGCTCGGGGTCCGCGTGCGCGGTCAGCTCCGGCGGCGATACGTCGAGGTGCAGATGGACGTCCTTGCGGGTGTGGCTGCCCGAGCCGGAGGCGATGCCCGCGCGCGCCGAGGCGACCATGTTGGCCTCCTTCAGCACGCCCGACAGGTACGGCCACACCTCGAACCGCCGGGTCTTCAGCGGGACGACGCCGTTGTCCAGCCGGGACAGGTCGAGCAGGGTCTCCACCAGCCGGCCGAGCCGCTCGGTCTGCTTCAGGGCCGTCCGCATGGTCTCCGGATCGGCCTCGGTGACCCCGTCGACGATGTTCTCCAGCACCGCGCGCAACCCGGCGATCGGGGTGCGCAGCTCGTGCGAGACGTTCGCCACCAGCTCCTTGCGCTGGTTGTCCTGGGCCTCCAGCTCGTCGGCCATGACGTTGATCGTCTGGGCCAGGTCGCCGAGTTCGTCCCGGCGGTGCTCCTTCACCCGGCGCGTGTAGTCGCCGTGCGAGATGGAGCGGGCCACCGCGTTCATCTCGTCCAGCGGCATGGTGAGCGAGTGCGCCACGAACTGCGTGATGAGCAGCGTGGCGATCATCGAGAAGACCGTGATGAAGCGCAGCTCCGTCTTGGTGTGCACCGCGACGATGGACAGCCCGGTGGTGATCAGCACCGCGATGACGACCAGCACGCCCAGCTTGGTCTTGATCGAGAACGGGCGAACGCCGCCCCAGGATTCCTCGCCGAGGGTCCCGGGGCTCCTCCGTGCGGCCTGGCGCCCGCCGCCGCTCACGGGGTCGGTGTCTCCAGGGCGTAGCCCACACCGTGCACGGTGCGGATCCGCTCGGCGCCGATCTTCCGGCGCAGCGCCTTGATATGGCTGTCGACCGTGCGGGTGCCGGAGGCGTCCGCCCAGTCCCACACCTCGGCGAGCAGCTGCTCCCGGGAGAGCACCGCGCGCGGGGTGTTCGCCAGGCACACCAGCAGGTCGAACTCGGTGGGCGTCAGATGGACGTCCTCGGACTTCACCCGCACCCGGCGCTGGGCGTGGTCGATCTCCAGTTCGCCCAGGCGCAGGATGCCGGACCGGGGCGTGGTCGCGGCCAGCGCGGCCCGCTCCACCCGGCGCAGCAGCACGTGCACACGGGCCGCCAGCTCCCGCATGGAGAACGGCTTGGTCATGTAGTCGTCGGCGCCCACGCCCAGCCCGACCAGCATGTCCGTCTCGTCGTCCCGCGCGGTGAGCATCAGCACCGGCACCGGCCGCTGGGCCTGCACCCGCCGGCACACCTCGAGGCCGTCGAAGCCGGGCAGCATGATGTCGAGGATCAGCAGATCCGGCTGCCAGGCCTCGGCCGTGTCGACGGCGGCCGGACCGTCCCCCGCCGTTTGCACCAGGAATCCCTCGGCACGGAGCCGGGCCGCGATGGCGTCGACGATCGTGGGATCGTCCTCGACGACCAGCACCCGGCGCTGTGCGCCGGGGGTGGTCGTCGCCGCGCCGCTCTGGGAGGTGTGTGTCTGCTCCATCGCCCGCCCCTGTTGTTGCTTTCCGGAATCCGTGGGGTGATCCCATGTCTGCGTTTGACGCTTGAATGATCCGCGTCAGGGCAGCACATTACGGGGACTCACCGCGCTGTCGCTATCCAGGCCGGACGGCGAGGTGGACGGCGTCGGGAACGCCCCGGGCAACCGGCACCTCTTCGGTACGCACCTGCTGGAACCCGGCATTCCGCAAGGTTCCTTCAAATTCCGGAGAGGGCTCGGCCGACCACACCGCGAGCACCCCGCCGGGTCTCAACACCCGTGCGCAGGCGGCGAGTCCGGCCGGCGAGTACAGGCCGTCGTTGTCCTCCGTGACGGTCCAGCCGGGGCCGTTGTCGATGTCGAGGCACAGCGCGTCGAACGTGTCGGATGTCTCATTGACGTACGCCACGAGATCGGCTCGTACGATCCGGGTGCGCGGGTCGGCGAGCGCGGCGGCGGACAGCGCGGACAGCGGGCCCTCCCGGTGCCAGTCGATGACGGCGGGCTCGCGCTCCACCACGGTGATCCGGCCCCAGCCGGGATCGGCCGCGGCGTGTGCGAGCGAGAAGCCCACGCCCAGCCCGCCGATCAGCACCTCCGGCGCCGGCCGGCCGTCCAGCGCGGTGCGCGCGGCGTCCACCAGCAGGCGTTCCGAGCGGCCGTCGGAGGTGTCCATCAGGAAGCAGCCGTTGGCGATGATCTGCAGCAGCGCGCCGTGCCGGCGCAGCACCACCTCGCCGTACGGGCCGTCGCGCCGGTCCAGGACCACGGGAGTGTCGTACACGGCAGTCATGGCCCCCATCCTGCTCGAACAGGGCCGGACGTTCACGGGAATTGCGCGGGACGTCCACGGACGAGTGGCGGCCGGCAAGTGATCGCTCAGAGCGAACACCGCTTCGGGAACATTGGGAGCCGCCAGAACATTGAGTCGGCATAGCTCAAGTTGACTGCCTAAGGGGAGATCATGGCTGCTGAGTCACCGGCGTTCACGCTGACCCTGCCCGTGCTGCCGCTCGACGACGAGGTCGTACTGCCCGGCATGGTGGTGCCACTGGACCTGAGCGACGCCGAGGTGCGGGCCGCGGTGGAGGCCGCGCAGGCCGCCGCCCGTTCCGAACCCGGCAAGCCCAGGGTCCTGCTGGTGCCGCGGATCGACGGCACCTACGCCAAGACAGGTGTCCTCGGCACGGTGGAGCAGGTCGGACGGCTGGCCGACGGTGACCCCGGGGCCCTGGTCCGCGGCCGCAGCCGGGTCCGTATCGGCGCCGGCACCACCGGACCGGGCGCCGCGCTCTGGGTCGAGGGCGCGAGCGTCGGGGAGAGCGTGCCGGAGCCGCTGCCGGGCCACGTCGCCGAACTGGTCAAGGAGTACAAGGCGCTCGCCACCACCTGGCTGAAGAAGCGCGGCGCCTGGCAGGTCGTGGACCGCGTCCAGGCCATCGACGACGTGTCCGCGCTGGCCGACAACTCCGGCTACTCGCCGTTCCTGACCACCGACCAGAAGGTCGAACTGCTGGAGATCGCCGACCCGGTGGCCCGGCTCCGGCTGGCCACCCAGCAGCTGCGCGACCACCTCGCCGAGCAGGAGGTGGCCGAGACCATCGCCAAGGACGTCCAGGAGGGCGTCGACAAGCAGCAGCGCGAGTTCCTGCTGCGCCGTCAGCTCGAGGCCGTCCGCAAGGAGCTGCGCGAGCTGAACGGCGAGAACTCCAAGGATTCGGCCGAGGAGAGCGACGACTACCGCGCCCGCGTGGAGGCCGCCGACCTGCCGGAGAAGGTCCGCGAGGCCGCGCTGAAGGAGGTCGACAAGCTGGAGCGCGCCTCCGACCAGTCGCCCGAGGGCTCCTGGATCCGGACCTGGCTGGACACCGTCCTGGAGATGCCGTGGAACGAGCGGACCGAGGACGCGTACGACATCCAGGGCGCCAAGGCGGTGCTGGACGCCGAGCACGCGGGCCTGGAGGACGTCAAGGAGCGCATCACCGAGTACCTGGCCGTGCGCAAGCGGCGCGCGGACCGCGGCCTGGGCGTCATCGGCGGGCGGCGCGGCGGTGCCGTGCTCGCCCTGGTCGGCCCGCCCGGCGTCGGCAAGACCAGCCTCGGCGAGAGCGTCGCCCACGCGATGGGCCGCAAGTTCGTCCGGGTCGCCCTCGGCGGCGTCCGCGACGAGGCCGAGATCCGCGGCCACCGCCGTACGTACGTCGGCGCGCTGCCCGGCCGGATCGTGCGGGCCGTCAAGGAGGCCGGCTCGATGAACCCGGTGGTCCTGCTGGACGAGATCGACAAGGTGGGCTCCGACTTCCGGGGCGACCCGGCCGCCGCCCTGCTCGAAGTCCTCGACCCGGCGCAGAACCACACCTTCCGGGACCACTACCTGGAAGTCGAGCTGGACCTGTCCGACGTGGTCTTCCTCGCCACCGCCAACGTCCTGGAGGCCATCCCGGAGGCCCTCGCCGACCGGATGGAGATCGTCCGCCTGGACGGCTACACCGAGGACGAGAAGATCGTCATCGCCCGCGACCACCTGCTCCCGCGCCAGCTGGAGCGGGCCGGCCTGGACCGGGCCGAGGTCACGATCGACGACAGCGCGCTGCGCAAGCTGGCCGGCGAGTACACCCGCGAGGCGGGCGTGCGCACCCTGGAGCGGTCCCTCGCCCGGCTGCTGCGCAAGGTCGCCGCCCAGCACGAACTGGGCGAGCGGGAGCTGCCGTGCACGGTCACCGACGGCGAGCTGCGCGGGCTGATCGGCCGGCCGCACCACGTGCCCGAGTCCGCCCAGGACCCGGCCGAGCGCCGTACGGCCGTCCCCGGCGTGGCCACCGGGCTCGCGGTCACCGGCGCCGGCGGTGACGTGCTCTTCGTGGAGGCGTCCCTGGCCGACCCGGAGACCGGCGCGGCGGGCCTGACCCTCACCGGTCAGCTCGGGGACGTGATGAAGGAGTCCGCGCAGATCGCGCTGAGCTTCCTGCGCAGCCACGGCGCCGAGCTGGAGCTGCCGGTGGCGGGTCTGAAGGACCGGGGCGTGCACATCCACTTCCCGGCGGGCGCGGTGCCCAAGGACGGTCCGAGCGCGGGCGTCACGATGACCACGGCCCTCGCCTCGCTGCTCTCCGGCCGGCTGGTCCGCACCGATGTGGCCATGACCGGCGAGGTCTCGCTGACCGGGCGGGTGCTGCCGATCGGCGGCGTGAAGCAGAAGCTGCTCGCCGCCCACCGCGCCGGGGTGACCACCGTGATCATCCCCAAGCGCAACGAGCCCGACCTGGACGACGTCCCGGCCGAGGTGCTGGACACGCTGGAGGTGCATACCGTGGCCGATGTCCGCCAGGTCCTGGAGCTGGCTCTCGCGCCCGCCACGAGCGCCGCGGAGCCGGAGGTTCCCGTGGCGGCGTGACGGACGTCACGGGACGGCGGGGCCCGGGTTCCCTGAGGGAGACCCGGGCCCCCGTCGTGCGCCCGGAACGCCCCCGGCCGGCCGGCCGGGGGCATCGCGCGCGGCCGGGCGGTGCCTCAGCCGTTGGCGAGGGCCTGCACCCGGTCCAGGGCGCCGTTGAACTTGTCGTGGTCCCCGACCGTCGGCCCGGAGGAGGTGTACTGCCACATCGTGTAGTACGACCAGCCGGCCGGCAGCGTGCCCGGGTCGGCGGCGTAACGGGCGATCCACAGCGGGTTGTTCACCGCGAAGCCGCCGTAGTTGCCGGTGCACTGGGTCCACCAGCTCGTGGCCGTGTAGATCACGGGGTCCCGGCCGGTGCGGGCCTTGTAGGCGGCGAGGAAGTCGGCGATCCAGGCGACCATCTGGCTCGCGGTCTTGCCGTAACAGGCGGCGCCGTAGGGGTTCCACTCGATGTCGAGGGCGCCGGGCAGGGTCTTGCCGTCGCGGGACCAGCCGCCGCCGTGGTCCACGAAGTAGTTGGCCTGGGTGGCGCCGCTGGTGGTGTCCGGGGTGGCGAAGTGGTAGGAGCCGCGGATCATGCCCACGTTGTAGGCGCCGTTGTACTGCTGGGCGAAGTACGGGTTCGTGTAGTACGTGCCTTCCGTCGCCTTCGTGTAGGCCCAGCGGACCCCGCTGCCCCACAGGGTGGACCAGGCGACGTTGCCCTGGTAGCCGGAGACGTCCACGCCCTCGGTCTGGGTGGCGTCGCCCGTGCTGGGCGTGCCGTCCCGGCCGTCGTGGGCGAGGACGCCCATGCCCATGTAGGCGGAGCCGCGGGCGGGCGTGCTCGCGGCCTGCGCGGAGGCGAGCGGGAGCGTGAGGGACAGGCCCGCGGCCAGTGCCGTGACCACGACGGCGAGCCGGCGCGGGGAGCCGAGGGTGATGCGGCGGGAGAGGCGGGGGCGGGTGCGGCGGGCGGAACCGGGTCTGAGCACGGTCATGACGTGCCTCCGGGGAGGGGAGCGGGGAAGCGGGCGGGGTCGTGGGGGGCTGACCGCGTGCCACTGGCGTGGGCATGCCATTCGTCGCGTGATAAAGAAGCTACGCACGTAGATGACGGCGTGGAAGGGGGTCCGGACGACGCCGTTGGTCTACGCCTGCGAAATACTGGCGGAGCTGCGGTGATGGCGACGTGTGACAGAAACTTTCAGGACTGCGAAACCGATCAGGGGTGCTGACGTGCACGAGGACGCAAACGACGGCGCGCTGCGCGCCGCCGGCCAGGCGACGCCCAGTGGTGCAGACCAGGAATTCCTGTCGCTGGAGCGCGAGTTGACCGTACTGCTGCGGCGCGCCCGGGCCAGCCAGGCGGAGATGGCCCGGGAGGTCCACCCCGACCTGGAGTCCTCCGCGTACGGCCTGCTCATCCGGCTGGACGAACTGGGCGGCCAGCGGGCCACGGAACTCGCCGCCTACATCGGGGTCGGCAAGGCCACCATGTCCCGCCAGTTGCGCGCCCTGGAGGAGCTGGGCCTCGTCGCCCGCGAACCCGACCCGGCCGACGGCCGCGCCTGGCTCGTCACCCTCACCGAGGAGGGCAGCCGCCGCGTCGGCACCGTCCGCGAGGCCCGCCGCGCCCGCTACGTCCGCCAGCTCGCCCACTGGGACCGCCGCGAGGTCTCCGAACTGGCCCGGCTGCTGCACGAGCTGAACGGCGTCATGGCCAGATGACCGCCCCGCCGCCGGCTCCCCGCGCCCGTGCGGGCCCGGCCGGCCGCCCGGCCGCCGCACGCCCCGGGGCGCCTCACAGCTCCGCGTAGACCACCGTCGCGTCGTCGTGCGTCTTGCCCCGCCCCAGGAACGCCCGCCGCTCGCGGTCCGCCGCCTCCAGCTCCCGCACCCGCTCGACCAGCGACCGGGCGCCCTCCTTGGCGACCACCTCGAACAGGGCCGTCCAGTCGCCCGCGCCGAACGTCTCCGTCCAGCGGGCCGCGCCGTCCGTCAGCGCGGCCAGCGCCCGGACCGCGTGCCGGGGCAGCACCCCGGTGACCGCGCGCGCGTGGACCGCCGGATCGGCGGCGGCCGTGAAGAAGCCGCCCTCCTTGTTGCGCAGCCGCGTGTCGACCAGGGACTCCGTGGCCAGCGCGGCGGGCGGGAGCCGGGCGAGCCGGTCGTCCAGCACCGGGGTGACCCCGCCGTCGGGCCCGCACAGCAGCAGCGCGGCGTCGGACAGCACCAGGTACTCGACCTCCGCGGCGGACCAGCGGGCCAGGGCGACGGTTGCCTGAGGCGTCCGCGGGTGAGAAAGGTCACAGGTGTCCGCATGGGCGTCGGCGGTACGCCGGATCGCCCGCGCGAGAATCTCCGCCAGCGTCAGATCTCGGCAGGAAACGGTCAGTTCGGTCAGCGCACCGCCCAGCCGCGCCGTGAACCAGTGCACGGAATGCAGACAGCCCGTCCCGCCCCGGGGCGGGGTCACTCCGTCCAGGACGATCGCGCAACCTCCCTGTCCGCAGGCGGGTAGTCCGACACCGGCGAAGTCCTCGTTGGGGCGGCCCGGGGCGCCGGGTTCCGAAACAAGATCAGTGCGCATCCGGCCAGTCTGCACGAGCCCTTCACATGGCGCGCCAACGGCCGGCAAGGACCGGTGGAATTCCGCGACCTCGCAGGTCAGACGCCTGATTTGGGGGAGAATGGGGCAGTCCGGGAAGGCGTGGTGGCGAATACTGCCAAAGCCTGCCGCGCGCGTCCAACCGGCCCGCCGCGGGGGAGCCGGGCACACGCCAGAGGAACTTGCCCGCCAACTCCCCTCCGATGTTCACTCCTTCGGGTGGCGGGTCAGGTGATGCGCGACCACTGCCCACCGGCGCTGGGAGGGTCGGGAACCATACGAACCGGGTGTACGCACCACCTGGCACCGAGCTGACGGGGTGCCACCCGGACCCCTGGGTAGACGAGTTCAGGAATGCGAGCACCGGTGCAGAAAAAGCGGCCTCGGCGCACAGGCAGTCAGACGGCCCCCGCGGGGACCGTCCCCGAGACACCCATGGGCACCGGTCGCCCCCGCCATGTGCGCACCCGGCTGATCGTCGCCGTCGCCGTGGTGGCCGCCGCCGTGGCCGGGGCCGGCGCGCCCGCGCTGCTCGGCGCCTCCGGGGACGTCGGCGACTCCCAGGAACTGGTGACGCTCGCCGTCCGCACCCAGGACGCGCTGACGCTCGCCCACTCGCTGGCCGACGAACGCGACCAGGTCACCTCCTACGTCGCGGCCGGCCGCCCCAAGTCCAAGGCGCCCTCCGAGGACCGCAGCGCCCGCGTGGACCGGCAGGTCCAGGAGCTGCGCGCCGACACCGACACCCCGGCGGACCTGCGCACCGCCCTGGACCGCATCGGCGCCGTCCGCCGCGCCGCGCTCACCGGCAAGGACGACGCCCTCCAGACCCACCAGGCGTACACGGCGGCCATCACCGAGCTGCACCGGCTGGCCGAGCAACTGGCCGAGCGGACGCCGCCGCGGGCCGGTTCCGGCGCGCACGCCCTGGCCGAGCTGGACTCCGCCGTCCAGCAGTCCGCGGCCGCCCGCGGCCTGCTGCTGGCCGCGCTGAACGTCCCGGGCGGCACCCAGACGGTGACCGACCCCGTCACCGGCCTGCCCACCACGACCGCCACCGGCACCGACGAGGACCGCAAGCGGCGCGACGCGCTCACCGCCGCCGCCCAGCAGGCCCGGCTGCGCGCCGACGCGGCCCTCGCCGGCTTCCGGGACACCGCGCCCAAGGCGGCCGTCGACTCCTATGACTCCACCGTCACCGGCGCCGAGGTCAACTCGGCCGAGAAGTACCTGGCCGCGCTCACCGACGAGCCCACCCTCGCCGACAGCGAGCTGACGACCAGCGCCAAGAAGCTGGACGCGGCCCTGTCCGCCCGCGTCGACCTGATGCGCGGCGCCGAGTCCGCGCTCTACGACCACCGCACCAAGGACCTCGAGAAGCTGCGGGACGACGACGTCACCGCCCTGGAGGTCCGAGTCGCCGTCCTCGGCGTCCTGCTGCTGGTCGCGGTCGGTGTCGCCACCGCCATGGCCCGCACCCTGACCCGCCCGCTGTCCGTCCTGCGCCGCGGCTCGGCCCGCCTGGCCGGGGCCGAGGACCCCACGGCCCAGGAGCCGATCGCCTTCACGGGCCGCAACGACGAGTTCGCCCAGGTGGTCCGCTCGGTCAACGCCCTGCACGCGCACGCCGTCGCCCTGCACGAGCGGGTGGGCACCCTGGAGACCGACCGCAAGCACCTGGTGGGCCAGCGGCAGAAGATGGCCGACGCCCGCGAGGAGCTGCGCGCCGAACTCGCCGAGTCCGCCGCCCAGCTGGAGCGGCTGCGCACCAGCATCGGCTCCACCTTCGTCAACCTCGCCCTGCGCACCCTGACCCTGGTCGAGCGCCAGCTCGCGGTCATCGAGGGCCTGGAGGAGCGCGAGCAGGACCCCGAGCGGCTCGCCACCCTCTTCAAGCTGGACCACTTCGCCACGGTCATGCGCCGGCACAGCGAGAACCTGCTGGTCCTCGCCGGCACGGAGCACGTCCAGCAGCACCCCGGCCCGGTGCCGCTGGTCGACGTGGTCCGGGCCGCGGTCAGCGAGATCGAGCGCTACGAACGCGTCCGTATCGCGGCCCTGCCGCCGCACGCCCACGTGGCCGGCTTCGCCGCCGACGACCTCTCCCACCTGCTGGCCGAACTCATGGAGAACGCCACCGCGTTCTCCCCGCCCGAGCTGCCGGTGGAGGTCTCCGGCTGGCTGCTGGAGTCGGGCGAGGTCATGCTGTCGGTCCAGGACGAGGGCATCGGCATGGCGAAGGAGCGCCTGACCCGCCTCAACGCCCGCCTCGCCGCGTTCGACCCCGGGTCCGTCCACGACCACGAGGACGGCGACGGCGTCGGCCTCGGCCTGTACGTCGTGGCCCGCCTGGCCCACCGCCACGGCGTCCGCGTCCAGCTGCGCGAGCAGAAGCAGGGCGGCACCGCGGCGGTGGTGGTCCTGCCGGCGCAGCTCCTCACCGAGGCCCCGCCCGCCGCGCTCCCGCCGCAGGCCGCGGCCCTTGGCACCACGGGCACCCTCACCCTGCCCGGCGTCGACGCCGAGGCCAACTCCAACGTCCTGCACGCCCGCGCCAAGGACCCCCTGGTCACCCTGGCCGAACAGGCCGTACGCCAGGCGGAGTCCGCTGACGCGGCCCCGGCGGAGCGGCCCGCCCACGAGCAGGCGGCCCGGCCCGCCCGGGACACCGAGACCCGTCCGAAGGCCCCGGCGGAGACCTACGCCGAGACGACGATGGAACTGCTGCTCCCGGAGGCACCGCCGGAGCACCCGGCGGCCGCCGGCCAGGACACCCCCCGCGAGCCGGCCGCATCCGACGACGACAACCGCACGGAGGGCGGGCCGGGACACCCGGCCGCCGACGACGCGGCCGGGGCGCGGACACCCGCCGATGCACCGCCGGCCGCCGAACCCGCCGAGCCGGAGGAGCGGCTCACCAGCAAGGGTCTTCCCAAGCGCACACCCAAGATCACCGCCCCCACCGCCCCGCCCCGCCAGCGCGGCACCGGCGTCGACGCCGAGGCCCTGCGCCGCCGGCTCGGCGGCTTCCGCCGCGGTGCCGAGGCCGGCTACCGCGACGTGGAGGTGGAGATCGCCGAGAAGACGGCCGGCCACCGGCGGCCGGCCAGCTACGCACACGCCGAAGAAGCCACGGGGGGCACAGCCGAGGAGGCAAGCAGTTGACCGCGCCCACTACTTACGGACTGAGCAGTGAAGCCCGTAACCTGCACTGGCTGCTGACCAACCTGGTCGAGGAAGTACCCGGCATCCAGTCCGTCGCCGTGGTCTCCTCGGACGGACTGCTGCTGCTGTCGTCCGATCCGGCCCACGCGGAGCAGTCCCGCGCGGCCGGTCCGGCGAAGGGCCCGCGCGGCTCCTCCGCCGACCTCGCCACCATCGTCTCCGGCATCGGCAGCCTCACCGTGGGCGCCGCCAAGGTGCTGGACTACGGCGGGGTGAGGCACACGATGGTCGCGATGGACGAGGGCAGCCTGTTCGTGATGTCGATCAGCGACGGTTCGCTGCTCGGCGTGCACGGGTCCGCCGAGTGCGACATGAGCGTCGTGGCGTACCACATGGCCCTGTTCGTGGGCCGTGCCGGGCACGTCCTGACCCCGGAACTCCGCAGCGAGCTGCGGAAGTCCATGGAGACCGAGCCGGCCGGGGGCAGCCGATGAGCGGCACCCCGGACATGGCCGGCAAGCGCCACCTCCCGGTGCGCGGCGGGGACCGCAAACCCGCCCGCGTCCGCCCCTACTCGCTCACCGGCGGCCGTACCCGCTTCGGCCACGTCCTCCTGGTGGAGACGTTCGTGGCGGCGCTGGAGGCCCCCGAGGAGCGCAAGGAACTGACGAACGGCGGCCTCGCCACCCGGGTGATGCCGGAGATGCGGGCCATCGTCGAACTGTGCCGCCGTATGCGCACGGTGGCCGAGATCGCCGCGCTGCTGAAGATGCCGCTCGGCGTGGTCCGCGTACTCCTGAGCGATCTCGCGGACCAGGGAAAGATCCGTGTGTACGGCACCGGGACCGGTCACGGTACCGGCCGCCCGGACCGCGCGCTGCTGGAAAGGGTGCTGAGTGGACTCCGCCGTCTCTGACGCCGCCTCCGTCGGAGGCACGCCCCTCGTCGCCGGGTTCGCCGAGCCGGACGAGGACCTGAAGTCCTGGCAGACGGACCGGACCCGCGCTCCCATCGCGACCAAGATCGTGGTGGCCGGCGGCTTCGGCGTCGGCAAGACCACCCTGGTCACCTCCGTCTCGGAGATCACGCCCCTGCAGACCGAGGCGCTGATGACCGAGGCCAGCGAGGACACCGACGACCTGTCCGCGACCCCGGACAAGCTCACCACCACCGTGGCCATGGACTTCGGCCGCATCACGCTCGACGACGACCTGGTGCTCTATCTGTTCGGCACACCGGGCCAGCAGCGTTTCTGGTTCATGTGGGACGACCTGGTGCGCGGCGCGATCGGCGCCGTCGTCATGGCCGACACCCGCCGTCTGAAGGACTGTTTCCCGGCGCTGGACTACTTCGAGAGCTGCGGGCTGCCGTACGTCGTGGCGGTGAACCACTTCGACGGCAGCGAGCGGTTCGATCCGGCGGACGTGCGGGAGGCGCTGACGATACCCGTGCACGTCCCTGTCATGATCATGGACGCGCGGCGGCGGATCTCGGCCATCGAGACCCTCCTGGCGCTGGTCGGCCACGCGCTGACCGAAACCCCCGAGTAGTCCTGTTAGGAGCCCTCACCCGCATGCGGAAGATACTCGTCGTGGGAGCCGGCCAGTCCGGCCTCCAGCTCGCCCTCGGCCTCCAGTCGCACGGCTACGAGGTCACCCTGATGTCGAACCGGACCGCGGACGAGATCCGTACCGGCCGGGTGATGTCGACGCAGTGCATGTTCCACACCGCGCTCCAGCACGAGCGTGATCTCCAGCTGAACTTCTGGGAGTCCCAGGCCCCGAAGATCGAGGGACTCGGCGTCTCGGTCGCCGCACCGGGCTCGCACGACCCGGGTCCCACCCAGCGGGCGATCGACTGGGTGGGCCGGCTGGACGGGTACGCGCAGTCGGTCGACCAGCGGGTGAAGATGGCCGGCTGGATGGAGACCTTCGCGCAGCGCGGCGGCCAGCTCGTCATCCACGGCGCGGCCGTCGGCGACCTCGACTACTTCTCCCGCGCCTACGACCTGGTGCTGGTCGCGGCCGGCAAGGGCGAGCTGGTGTCCATGTTCGCCCGCGACCCCGAGCGCTCCCCGTACAGCGAGCCGCAGCGGGCGCTGGCGGTGGCCTACGTCCACGGTCTCGGCCCGCGCCCCGAGCACCCGGACTTCGACGCGGTCCGCTGCAATCTGGTCCCCGGTGTCGGCGAGCTGTTCGTCATGCCGACCCTGACCAACTCCGGCCGCGCCGACATCCTGTTCTGGGAGGGCATACCCGGCGGCCCGCTGGACGCCTTCCGCGGGGTCAAGGACCCGGCGGAGCACCTCTCCCTGACCCTGGAACTCATGGAGCGGTTCACGCCCTGGGAGTACGCGCGGGCCACGAAGGTGGAACTCACCGACGCCGGCGGCACGCTGGCCGGCCGCTACGCCCCGACCGTGCGCAACCCCGTGGGCCGGCTGCCCGGCGGCGGCCTGGTGCTGGGCGTGGCCGACGTGGTCGTCGCCAACGACCCGATCACCGGCCAGGGTTCCAACTCGGCGTCCAAGTGCGCGGCGGCGTATCTGGCGTCGATCCTGGAGCGGGGCGACCAGCCGTTCGACGAGGAGTGGATGCGGCAGACGTTCGACCGCTACTGGGCCACCGCGCAGCACGTCACCAAGTGGACGAACGCCATGCTGGCGCCGCCGCCGGAGCACGTGCTGAACCTGATCGGCGCGGCGGGACAGCTCCAGCCGGTGGCGGACCGCTTCGCCAACGGCTTCAACAACCCGGCTGACTTCGAGGACTTCTTCTTCGACCCGGACAAGGCGGCCGCCTACCTGGGCTCGCTCACCGGGGCCTGACCGCCGCCCCCGCCTGCGGGGCCGGGCCGTACGGCGCCGAGCACCGGGTAGGAGGCGAGTGGTGCGACCGTGACCTTCTCGCCCGGCCTCGGCGCCTGGACGACCTTGCCGTCCCCGACGTACAGGGCCACGTGCGTGGCCTCGGGGAAGTACACGACCAGGTCGCCGGGGCGCAGCCGGTTCAGCGGCACCTTCGGCAGCCGGCGCCACTGCTCCTGGCTGGTGCGCGGGATGGGCGTGCCGGCGTGGGACCACGCCTGTGAGGTGAGGCCCGAGCAGTCGTAGGCGTCGGGGCCCTGCGCGCCCCACCGGTACGGCTTGCCGAGCTGCGCCATGGCGTAGCCGACCGCGCGCCGCGCCCGCGGTCCGGCCGGCCGGTCGTCGGGCAGCGCGCCCGCGGTGGCCAGGCGCCGCTGGGCCGCGGCGACGCCCTGCTCCTCCAGCCGGGCCACGGCCGCGAGCTGCTCCGGGGTGAGGTGGGCCAGCAGACGTTCCACGCCGGCCAGCCGGTCCCGCACCTCGTCGCGCTGCCGCCGCTGCCGGCCGGCCAGGCCGAGCTGAGTGTCCAGGGCCTTGCGGGCCGCGCGGGCCAGCGCGTCCTTGCGCTTCTCCGCCTCGGTCAGCAGGACCACCGTACGGGCCCGTTCGCGGGCCAGTTCGCCGATGACGTGGCCCTCGTCCAGCGCGTGCTGCGGGTCGGGCGCGAACAGCAGGCGGACGTAGGGGCCGAGGCCGTCGCCGCTCTGGTACTGCTGGCGGGCCAGCCGGCCGGCGTCGGTCCGGTGGGCGCCTAGGGTGAGCCGGGCGCGGACCAGTTCGGCGTCCAGCCGGGCCACCTCGGCGCGCTGCCGCTCCAGCTTCTCCGTCGTGGCGTTGTAGGTCTCGGTGGCCTGCTCGGTCTGCCGGTACAGCCGCTGGAGGTCCGTCAGCAGCCGGGCGACGGACGGCTGCGGGTCCGGCGCGGCGGCGGCGGACACGGGTGCGAGGACGGCCTGGGCCGCCACCGCGGCCGTGCCGGCCAGACGCAGGAGCATTCCTGACACGTCATCACCTCCGGGCGGGCGGGGGCGGGCTCTCCGCCTTCCGTCGCACGGTGATAATCAGACGTGACGGTGATCATCCGATGTCCCGGCACACCCTGGGGGCCGAGCCTGGGCGGTCCGGCCCAACGCTGTCACCCGTCCGTGTCACCCGGCTTGCCCGACGGCGCCGGGCGGGGTCGGGACCAGGGCCACCGGAGCCCGCCGCCGGACCGGTCGTCCGGGTCGTAGCGGTACTTCCAGCCCTGGACCAGCCCCAGCCTCCTGCTGTGCCCGCGCGGCTCCCGCCGGTAGACGAGCACCGTGGGCGGGCCGCCGTCCGGGTCCGGGACGGGGATGCGGTACGTCTTCGGCGGGTGGCCGGTGGGGCCCAGCAGGACGGGCAGCACGCGCCCGTCCATGGGGCCGCCCTCGAAGGGGGTGTCCTGGCTCTTCACGGGTTCAGTCTCGGCCATCCCCGGCGAGCGCGCCGACGAGCGCGGCGGTCTGCGGATCGCGGCCCGCGGTGACCGTGAGGACGGCCACGAACTGCTCGACCAGCCAGTCGCGCAGCTCCCCGGCCGGCGGCTGCTTCTCCTCGTCCAGCCAGATCAGGGAGGCCGCCTCCACCGCGGTGATCCACATCCGGACGGTCATGCGCAGCCGGGGACCGGGCCCGGTGACGCCCAGGTGCCGGTAGATGTGCTCGGCGGCGGACCGGCGCACCCCGTCCACGAGGGCGGTGGTGCGCGAGGTCTCCACCACGCTGCCGCCCTGGAGCAGCGCGCTGAAGCCGGCGCCGTGCCCGTCGACGAAGGCCAGATAGCGGTCCAGGGCGCGGGACAGGCGGGGCAGCAGCGGGCCCTCGTGCGGCTCGTCGAAGCACTGGCGCAGCTCCTCGGCGGCCGACCCCAGCGCGGCCTCGTAGAGCTGCTGCTTGCCGCCGGGGAAGTACCGGTACACCAGCGGCCGCGACACCCCGGCCGTCTCCGCCACGTCGTCCAGCGACACGTCCTCGGGCGCGCGGTGCGCGAAGAGGGAGAGCGCGGCGTCGAGGAGCTGGCTGCGCCGCTCCTCGACGCTGAGCCGGCGGTACGCGGGAGTGGCCGACGGGGTCATGACGGCCAGCCTAATCGCCGCGGGCGCGCGGCGGCCCCGGTGCCCGCGCGGTTCCAGGCGCCCTGGCGGCGGGACCGCCGGACCTACGCCAGCAGGCCCGACGACCGCCACAGGCGGCGGCCCGCGCCCCGCAGGACGCCGATGTCGTCCAGGAAGTCGGTGAGCCGCTTGGCACCGGTCTGCATGATCTCCCGCCGGTGCGCGCTCGCCTTGACCTGCGCCATCGCCTCCCGCTTGTCCAGGCCCACGTTCGTGTAGACCTCGGGGTTCACGAAGGCGACCGAGAACACCCGGGCGAACTCGCCCGACGTGATCCGGGTGAACTCCTGCGACCACTTCGGCGCGGTCATCATCTGGCGGCGCAGCTCCTCACGGGCGTACCGGACGTGCCGCGCCTCCTCCACCACGTGGATCCGGGTGACGCCCCGGACCAGCGGCTGGATCCGCTCGTCCGGGAAGGTCAGCCGCTGCATCCAGTCCAGCACCTCCTCGCCGAGCAGCGTGGCGGTGAAGGAACCGGGCGTGGTGGAGATGGTCTTGAACAGACGGCCGAGGTTCTGGTGGGCGCGGCTCACCGGGTACCAGGGCGTGCCGCCGCGCGCGATCAGCCGCGCGAACATCTTGGAGTGCCGGCACTCGTCCTCGATCTCGGTGAGGGCGTAGCGCACGTGCGCGCTCGTCGCCGCCTTGTCGTAGATGTGCCGGACGAGCAGCTGCATCAGGATGAGCTCGAACCAGATGCCGAGCGAGGCCAGCGCCGCGGCCTCGTGCCGGGAGAGCAGGATGCGCTGCTCCTCGCTCATCCGCTGCCACATCGGGGTGCCGTACAGCGACACCAGCTCCGGCGGCCAGAACCACTTGCCCTCCTCGAAGGGCGCGTCCCAGTCCAGCTCCTTGTCCGGGTCGAAGGAGTGCTTGGCGGAAGAGACGAGCAGCCGTTCGGCCACTTCTTCCCGGTCCTTGAGCAGGCCGAGCGCGTCGCGCAGGCCGTCCAGCGCGTCCGCTTCCGTCAGGGTCGTCATGGCTCCCTCACCTCGTTACCCGGGGGTAGTAGTCCTGCCTCTTATGAGACTGCCTGTCAGCAAGACCGTCAATCCCTTGCGCACGACTTGTTGGCCCGGCGTGTGCGCCGGTTCCGCGGGGGGCGCGGTGCCGGGCGGGCCGCCCGGGTGCAGTAGCGTTTCGGCGTGTCCATGCCTCCTCCGCAGCAGCCGCCGTACCCGGGGCCCTACGGCCAGCAGCCTGCGCAGGCCGCGCCCGGCCCGTACGGACCGCCGTACCCCCGGCAGGCGCCCTACCCGCAGCAGCAGCCGTACCCGGCCCCGCAGCCGTACCCGGCCCCGCAGCCGTACCAGGGCGGGCAGCCGTATCCGGCCCCGCAGCCCTATCCGCCGCAGACGCCGTATCCCGCCTGGGGCGGGCCGCCGATGGGGCCGCCGCCGAAGAAGCGCCGGACCGGACTGGTGCTCGGCATCGTGGGCGGTGTCGTCACGGCCCTCGTCGCCGGCTTCGTGGTGCTCGGCGCGGCGCTCGACAGCGGTTTCCCGGCGGCGGAGCACGAACTCGCCCTGCCGCACAGCCTGCTCGGCACCGAGTACACCCTCGCCGAGGACCTCTCCGGCACCAAGGGCAAGGAGGTCGAGGACGAGGCCGACGGCGCCTGGGGCGTCAAGGACGTCCACGCCGTCGTCGGCCGCTACAGCCCGCCCGGCGACGGCTCCCGGGCCGTGCTGCTCGTGTCCGGCATGTACGGCCGGTTCAAGAACACCGGCTCGATCCGCCGCAACATGCTCAAGGGCGCCGCCGAGGCCGAGGGTGTGACGGTGGAGCGCCCCGCGCGCGACGTCACCCCGTCCGGCGCCGACACCCCCGTGAGCTGCCAGGTGCTCAGCCAGAAGACCGCCGCGGCCACCCTGACCTACGGCGTCTGCGCCTGGGCGGACGGCAACACGGCGGCCGTCGTCGGCGAGGTCGACGGCTCCGTGCGCGACCCCGCCGACGTGGACCTGGCGGACGCCGCCCGGACCACCGTGCGGATCCGCTCGGAGATGCTCCGGCCCGCCGGCTGACCCGGGGCCTTCCGTGCGGAGCGTGCCGGGTTCGGCCCGGAACGACAGGCCCCGGCGCTCACCGGCCGAGCACGGCCCGCATCACCTCCCGCGCGATCGGCGCCGCGTTCCCGGCGCCGCTGATCTCGCCCCGGTCCGCCGACGCGTCCTCCACCACCACCGCGACCGCCACCCGCGGTTCCGGCGCGTCCTCGGTCCGCGCCCAGGACACGAACCAGGCGTACGGCACCCCGGTGTTGCCGACGCCGTGCTGGGCCGTGCCGGTCTTGCCGCCGACCAGCGCGCCCGGGATGGCCGCGTTGGTGCCGGTGCCCTCCCGGACCACCCCGGCCATCAGCTCCGCCAGCCGGGCCGCGGTGGCCGGCCGCATCACCTGCCGGCCCGGCCGGGCCCCGCCCCCGGCGAACGGCTCGCCGCCGTGCCGCGTGGTCCGCTCCACCAGGTACGGCGGCCGCAGCAGACCGCCGTTGGCGACCGCCGCCGTGACCATCGCCATCTGCAACGGCGTGGCCCGCGTGTTGTACTGCCCGATCGAGGACAGCGCGAGCTGCGCCCGGTCCACCCGGGTGTCGAAGGTGCTGGGCGCCACGGAGAAGGGGATGCGCAGGCTCGTGTCGTTGAACCCGAACGCCTGCGCCGTGGTCGCCATGTCCCGCACGCCCACGTCCACGCCCAGCTTGGCGAAGACCGTGTTGCAGGACCACTCGAAGGCGTCCCGCACCGAGGCGTCCGCGCAGCCGTCGCCCTCGTTGGTCAGCCGCGTGGCGGTGCCGGGCAGCCGGTAGGGGTCCGGGGAGTCGGTCCGCTCGTCCAGGTCCGTGACCAGGCCCGCGTCCAGCGCCGCCGCCGCGGTGACCACCTTGAACGTCGAGCCCGGCGGATAGGTCTGCCGCACCGCCCGGTTGAGCATCGGCTTCTCCGGATCGCTGTTGAGCCGGGCCCACGCCGACGCCACCGCCTCGTTGTTTCCGGACAGCTCCGCCGGGTCGTACGACGGGCTGGTCACCAGCGCCAGGACGCGGCCCGTGGCCGGCTCCACCGCGGCCACCGCGCCCTTGCGCCCGGCCAGCCCCCGGTACGCGGCCTCCTGCGCCCGCCGGTCCAGCGTCGTGACGACGTCACCGCCGGGGTTCAGGGCGCGTGTCACGTCGTTCCACAGCGGCAGCGGCGCGAGCATCGGATCGCTCCCGGACAGCACCGCGTCCTCGGTGTGCTCCAGCAGCGTGGTGCCGTAGGTCTGCGAGGAGAAACCGGTGACCGGCGCGTACAGCGGGCCGTCGGCGTAGGAGCGTTCGTAGCGCAGCTGCTCGCCGGTGTCCACCGACCCGGTGACCGGCCGGCCGCCCACCAGGATGTTCCCGCGCGGCTGCTGGTAACGGGCGATGGCGGCACGGCGGTTGGCCGGGTTGCCGGTGTACTCGCCGGACTGCACGACCTGCACCCGGGTGGCGTTGGCGAGCAGGGCCGCCAGCAGCAGGGCGCAGAACACGCAGGCGTGCCGGATGTACCGCCCCATCGGCCGCCCGCCGTACCCGGTCACGGGGCCTCCCGGCCGTCGTACTGGCTGCGCGCGGAGTCGCTCACCCGGACCAGCAGCGCCACGATCGCCCAGTTGGTGACCACCGAGGAGCCGCCCTGGGCGAGGAACGGCATCGCCATGCCGGTCAGCGGGATCAGCCCGGTGACCCCGCCCGCGATCACGAACACCTGCAACGCCACGATCGAGGCCAGCCCGACCGCGAGGAGCCGGCCGAACGGCTCGCGCAGCGCGAGGCCCGCCCGGTAGCCGCGCTCCACCAGCAGCGCGTACAGCAGCACGATCGCCGCCAGACCCGCGAGCCCCAGCTCCTCCCCGGCCGTCGCCAGGATGAAGTCCGACTTCGCGGCGAAACCGATCAGGATGGAGTGGCCGAGCCCGAGCCCGGTGCCGAGGATCCCGCCGGCGGCGAAGGCGAACAGCGACTGGGAGAGCTGGTTGGGGCCCCGCCCGGCCTCGATGGTGGCGAACGGGTGCAGCCAGTCCTCGATCCGCCCGCCCACATGCGGTTCGAGACGTCCGACTGCTACGGCGCCGAGCACGGCCAGCAGCAGCCCGACCGCGATCCAGCCGGTGCGCCCGGTGGCGACGTAGAGCAGCACCACGAACAGGCCGAAGAACAGCAGCGAGGTGCCGAGGTCCCGCTCCAGCACCAGGACGCCCACGCTCACCAGCCAGATCGTCAGGATCGGCCCCAGCACCCGCCCGGTCGGGAACTGCAGCCGCCACAGCCGGCGGCCGGTGTAGGCCAGCGCGCTGCGGTTGGCGGCCAGATAGGCGGCGAAGAACACCGCGAGCAGCACCTTCGCGAACTCCCCGGGCTGGATGGAGAACCCGGCGAGCCGGATCCAGATCCGGGCGCCGTTGACCGCCGGGAACAGGATCGGCGCCGCCAGCAGGACCAGGGCGGCCACCACGCACACGTACGCGTACCGCTGGAGCACCCGGTGGTCGCGCAGCACCAGCACGACCGCGATGAACAACCCCACCCCGAGCGTGGACCACACCAGTTGGGTCGGGGCCGCCTGGTCGCCCGGCGTCTCCAGGTCCAGCCGGTAGATCAGCACCAGCCCGAGCCCGTTGAGCAGCACCCCGATCGGCAGCGGCAGCGGATCGGCGTACGGCGCCCGGATGCGCACCGCGACATGCGCGAACAGGGCGAGCACACCGAGCCCGGCGCCGTAGCCGACGGCGCCGGGCGGGACGGTGCCGGCCCGGGCCAGCCCCACCGCGCAGTAGCCGTACACGGACAGCAGGACGGCGAGCACGAGCAAGGAGAGTTCGACGCCCCGGCGCCGGGGGAGGCGTGCGGCACGCGGCGGAGCGGGGGCCGCCGCCACGGTGGTTCCGGCCTTCGTCATGCCCGGAACCTACCGAAATGGGGCGCCTCGTGCGGGGAGCGCGGGGCCTTATCGCCCTACGGCTTCGGCCGCGGGGGCACGACCAGCCACGACGGCCCGCCTACGTGGCGCGTGGCTTCGCGGATTTGTCCCGCCGGTCGGTGGGTGCGCGTGGCGCCTGGGTTCCCGGATGGGCCCCGGCCGTCGGCGGGTGCGTGTGGCGCGTGGGTTCGTGGATCGGTCGCGCTCGTCGGTGGGTGTGCGCGGGGTCTAGGGTTCCGGGCCGGGCGGGGTCGCCGGCAGCCGCAATGTGGCGATCGCGCCCCCGTCCGCCGCGTTGGCGAACTCCAGCGCGGCGCCCAGCACCTCCGCCTGTCCCGCCGCGATGGTCAGTCCGAGCCCGTGCCCCGTCGCCCCGCCCTCCGTGCGGAACCGCTGCGGCCCGTGCGCGACCAGGTACTCCGGATACCCGCCGCCGTGGTCCCGCACCGTCACCACCGGCCCGTCCACGGCCAGCACCACCGGAGGCGCCCCGTGCCGGTGCGCGTTGGCCACCAGATTCCCCAGCACCCGCTCCAGCCGCCGCCGGTCCGTCTCCACCCGGGCGTCCCGCAGGACCCGCACCTCGGTGTCGGTGCCCGAGGCCCGTACCACCCGCGCGGCCAGCGCTCCCAGCTCCTCGGTGCCGACCTCCAGCCGCTCCCGCCCGGTGTCCAGCCGGGAGATCTCCAGCAGGTCCTCGGTGAGCGTGCGCAGCGCCGCCACCCGGTCCCGCACCAGCTCCGTCGGCCGCCCCGGCGGCAGCAGCTCGGCCGCCGCGTGCAGCCCGGTGAGCGGGGTGCGCAGCTCGTGCGCCACGTCCGCGGTGAACCGCTGCTCGCTCAGCAGCTTGCCCTGCAAGGAGGAGGCCATCGTGTCCAGCGCGCCGGCCACCGCGGCGACCTCGTCCTGCGGGCGGGACGGGTCCCTCGTCCGCGGGTCGTTCACCCGGGCGTCCAGATCGCCGGCGCTGATCCTGCGCGCCACCCGCGCCGTGCCGTGCAGCCGCCGGGTCACCCGGGTCACCGCGAACACGCCGACCAGCACGGTGGCCCCGATCGCGAGCACCGACGACCACAGGATCGACTGGTCGAGACCGGCGATGGTGCGGGCCTGCTGCGAGTAGTCGACCTCCACGGCCAGCGCCCGGTGCCCGGTCACCGGGCCCGCCGCCCACATGGTCGGCCGCCCCCGGTAGGTGGCGACCATCGTGCCGCGCTGCCCGGCCACCGCCAGCGCGCGCAGCGGCGCGGGCAGCCCCGCGGGGTCCACCCCGGCGCCCTGCCGGAGCGTGTCCCCGGCCTCGTACGCCCCGGTGGCGTCCGCCAGCCGGGACAGCGCCAGGTCACGGGCCTGGCCGACCGTCTGGTTGGTCACCGAGACATGGACGAGGACGCCGAGCAGCGCGGCCAGCGCACAGCACATCACCGTGATGAACGCGGCGGCCTTGACGGCGAGGGCCCCGGCCCAGGAAGGCAGCGCGAACCTCATCGCGCACCCGGGAGACCGGCGGACGACGAGGCGGAGGACGGGGGTGGGGCGGAGGGCGAGGCGGAGGGCCGGGCCGACGGGGACGGTGTCCTGCCGTGCCGGCCGTCGCCGACGTGCAGGTACTCGTCGCGGGAGAACACCATCGCGCGCTGGCCCGGGTCCCACACCCAGGTGGTGCGGTACTCGTAACCGGAGATGTCGGCGGGGGAGCGCTCGATCAGCGCCCGTCCGGCCAGTTCCACCCCGGTGATCGCGTCGTTGTCGGCCAGCACCTGCACCAGCCGGTGCCGCTCGACGGTGTAGACCCGTACCGCCGTCTGGTTGGTCGGGTACAGCCGGAAGCCGAGCGTCAGATCCGCCCGGCCGTCCCCGGTGAGGTCCCGGTAGTACGGCTTCAGCAGCGGACACCGGGCCCGGTCGCCGCCCGGCCGGCACTCCTTCATCCGGTCCACGGTGGCGTGGTACGCGCCCTTGGACCCGTACTCGTCGGGGCGCGCCGCCAGCTCCGCCGCCACCACGTCCACCGGATCCGCCCTCCGGATGTCGTCACCGGGCACCGTGACGCCCTTGACCGTGCGCCGGGTCGCCACGTCGTACGGATAGGCCGGGCTGGACGCCGGCCTAAGGTCCGGCCACAGCCGGACCGGGCCGACGGCGGTCGCGGTGGGCCCGGCGCCGTGCAGCGCGCCGGTGTCCCCGCAGGCCGTCGCCGTCACCGACAGCAGGGCGACGACGGCCAGGAGGAGAGCGGTGCGCGCGGGACGACGGTCTGGCATCCCTACATTCTGACGGACGTCTGCATTCTGACGGACGTCTACTTTGTACTGCTTCGGCGTGCTGCTCCGCGATGGCTCTTCGCTCCGGTGGTTCTTCGCGTCGCCGGCTCGTCGCGTCGCCGGGCCGTCGCGCCGGCTCGTCGCGTCGCCGGGCCGTCGCGTCGCCGCGTCGCGAGCCGGGGCTCACTCGGCGAGTTCCTCCAGCAGCCGCACGGTCGCCAGCCCCGTCCGCAGATAGTCCACGAACAGCTCGTTGTGCAGCGCCCACGCCGAACGGCGGGCCCGGATCAGCTGGATCGCCTGGTCGGCCGTGTCACCCCGCTGCACCAGGGCGTGCGCGATGACCAGCCCCGACCGGTTGTACCCGTGGTAGCAGCGCACGAGCACCCGGCGGCCGGCGTCCAGCGCCTCGTTCACCGCCCGCGCCAGCCGGATCACGCCCGCCAGCTGCGTCCCGTCCAGCGGTCCGTCCGGGATCGGCCACACGTGGTGCTCCACGCCCGGGTCCGGCCCGTACCCGGGCAGCCGCAGCATGCTCTGCACCACGTCGAACTCGTCACCGACGACGGCGATCTCCAGCCGTCCCGAACGGCTGCGGAACTCGTGGCCGCCCATCCACAGACCGGGCACGACCTCGTCCCACGGGCTCTCCGGAACCGGTACGTCGGGCTGCATTCCGAGGGTACGCAACGGCGCCTCCCCAACTCCCCCGCTCGGGACCGCCTCCACGGTAACCGGTCTTGCCCCGGGAGCACCCCGCCTGTTCCCATGGTCGAGGGGTGATGGCATGAGCGGACTGCGCGTGGTGCCGGCCTTCCGGCACGGCGGTGAGCGGCTGTACGTCTGCCGTGAGGACGGGAGCAGCGTCGCCTGGTACGACCGTGAGGCGGGCCGGGTCAGCCTGCTCGGCGAGGACCGCAGGGACGAGGTGCTGGACGCCCTGCGGCCCTTCCTCACCGGCTCCGTGACGGTGGGGCCGCCCCCGGTCCCGACCCCGGCCGAACTCGCCCGGCTGACCCTGCACCCGGACGACGACCTCGCCCCCAACCGCCCCGGCGAGGCCCTGCTCGTCGCCCTCGACCGCGCCCCCGCCCACCGGCTGCGCCCCGACCCGCGCCGGCACGCCCTGACCGCCGAGCAGACCGTGGGCCAGGCCCTGGACGGCCTCGACGGCGCCGGCTGGCACACCCTGCACTCCGTCCCGCTCCCCGGCGGCGACCGCATCCACCACCTGGTGATCGGCCCCGGCGGCCTGTTCGCCGTCCACGCCCTGTACGCCCGCAGGACCAGGGTCCTGGTGGCCGACCCGATGGTCACCCTGGGCCGCCGCGCGGCCGAGCCGCTGCTGCGCCGGCTGCGCTCCGCCGCCGACCGCGCCTCCTACGCCCTGACCGCCGAGGTCCGCCCGCTGCTCGCCCTGGTCGCCCCGGCCGAGGTCACCGTGACGTCCCGCCCGCGCACGCTGCGCATCCTGCGCCATCCGCAACTGGCGGACTTGGCCCGACTGGGCGGCGTACTCAAACCGGCGGACGTGGAGGCCCTGCACGGAATGGCCCGGGACCGGAGGACTTGGGGGAGGGTGTAGGGGGCCGGGGCCGGGGTCCGGTGGCTGGGGCCCGGGGGCCGGCGGCGGGACCTGATGGCTGGGGCCCGGCGACTGGGGCCCAGGGCCCGGTGGCGGGGCCTGATGGCTGGGGCCCTGGGTCCGGGGGTGGTGGCGGGCCTGATGGCCGGGGCCCGCCCGGACCGCCCCCGCCCCGCCCCGCCCTCACGGCAACCTCGTGGCCGACCTCCGGTCCAGCAGCGGTGCCAGCAGATCGCCGTGGTCGGTCAGACGCGGCGCCATGTCGCCGGCCTGGAACTCGAGCTGCGCCGGGCTGCGGCAGTCGGCGACCTCCTCCCAGGTCACCGGCGCGGAGACCAGCGGGGTGCGGCGGGCGCGCACGGTGTACGGCGCGGCCGTGGTCTTGCGGGCCGCGTTCTGGCTCCAGTCGACGAAGACCTTCCCCGGCCTGAGGCTCTTCGTCATCCGGTGCACCACCAGCCGGGGCATCGCCCGCTCGGCCTCCACCGCCAGCGCCTTCGCGTACTCGGACGCCTGTTCCGACGTACCTCCCCGCACCGCCGCCAGCAGGTGCAGCCCCTTCGACCCGGCGGTCTTCGGGTACGCCTCGATCCCGTCCACCGCGAGCCGCTCACGCAGCCACAGCGCGACCTCGCAGCAGTGCACGATGTGCGCGGGCGGCCCCGGGTCCAGGTCGAAGACCAGCCGGTCCGCCTCCTGCGGTGTCCGCACCAGCCACTGGTGGGTGTGGAACTCGGTGACCAGGTTCGCCGCCCACACCAGGCTCGGCAGGTCCTGCACCACCACCATCCGGGCCGGGCTGTCCGCCGACGACCGGGGCACCTCGGCGGTCGTGACCCACTCGGGCGTACCCGGCGGCACGTTCTTGGTGAAGAACAGCTGTCCTTCCGGACCGTCCGGGTAGCGCAGGAAGGACACCGCCCAGCCGCGCAGATGCGGCAGCAGGGCCGTGGCGGCGGTCGCGTAGTAGTGCAGCAGCTCCGCTTTGGTGAAGCCGGTCTCCGGATACAGCACCTTCTCCAGGTTGCTGAGCGCGACCCGGCGCCCCTCCACCTCTGTGATAGGCGTCATAAGATGACAATTCCAGATGAACCGGAAAAAGCGGCGACGGAAGGGTGCGGCACGTGCGATCGATTTGGAACGGCGCCATCTCCTTCGGCCTGGTCAGCATCCCGATCAAGCTGGTGAACGCCACGGAGAGCCACGCGATCTCCTTCCGCCAGATCCACACCGAGGACAACGGCCGCATCCGCTACCGCAAGGTGTGCGAACTGGAGGACCGCGAGGTCAGCCAGGCCGAGATCGGCAAGGGGTACGAGGACGCCGACGGCACGATCATCCCGATCACCGACGAGGACCTCTCCCACCTGCCCATCCCGACCACTCGCACCATCGACATCGTGGCCTTCGTGCCGGCCGACCGCATCGACCCCCTCCAGATGAGCGCGGCGTACTACCTCGCGGCCGGCGGGGCCCCCGCCGCCAAGCCGTACACCCTGCTGCGCGAGGCCCTCAAGCGCAGCAACCGGGTCGCCATCGCCAAGTACGCGCTGCGCGGCCGGGAGCGCCTCGGCATGCTGCGCGTGGTCGGCGACGCCATCGCGATGCACGGCCTGTTGTGGCCGGACGAGGTCCGCGCCCCGGAGGGTGTCGCGCCGGACACGGACGTCACCATCCGGGACAAGGAGCTGGACCTCGCGGACGCGCTGATGGACACGCTCGGCGAGGTCGACCTGGAGGACCTGCACGACGAGTACCGGGAGGCGCTGGAGGAGGTCGTCGCCGCCAAGGCCTCCGGCGAGGTCCCGCCGGAGTCGCCGGAGCCCGCCGCCGGCGGCAAGGTGCTGGACCTGATGGCGGCGCTGGAGAACAGCGTGCGGGCGGCGCGGGAGTCCCGCGGGACCTCCGGCGAGGAGGCCGAGGTCACCCATCTGCGCCAGGGCCGGAGCGCACCGAAGGAGACGGGCGCCAAGAAGTCGGCGAAGACCGCGGCCAAGAAGACGGCACCGGCGCGGAAGTCGACGTCCAAGACGGCGGAGAGGCCGACGGCCGCGGGCGAGAAGCCCCCGGCGAAGAGCACGGCGAAGAGTACGGCGAAGAGCACGGCCACGAAGAAGACCGCCGCGAAGAAGACGGCATCGCGCAAGAAGTCGGCCTGACCCCGGCCGGCCCCGGCCTCCCCTGAACCGGGTGCCGCCCGGTCCTGCCTGCCGTCAGTGGGGTGCCGCCCGGTCCTGCCCTCCGTCGCCCGAGGGCCGCCCGGTCCCGCCCGCCGGCCGTCGGTCTCGCCCCGTCCCGCCCGCCGTCACCCGAGGGCCGCCCGGCCGCGCCGCCCCAGCACCAGCGCGCCCCCGCCCACCGCCAGCACGGCCAGCGCCGTGCCGAACACCGTCGCCCCCGCCGTCAGTCCCACCGCGTCGCTCACGTACCCGGCGCCGACGGGAAGGAGCCCGGCGGGCAGATAGCCGCCCACGTTCAGCGCCGCGTTGGCCTCGGCCAGCCGTCCGCCCGGCACCGAGGAGTTCAGCAGCGACAGCCCGCCCAGCTGCCCCATGCCCTGCCCCGCCCCGGCCAGCAGCGCGGCCCCGGCCAGCACCGGCACCGACCCGGTGCGCACGGCGACGACGAGCGCGAGCATGCCGAGGGCGGTGGCACCGGCCCCGGCGGCCAGGACCGTACGCCGGCGCAGTCGCCGTACCGCGAACTGCACCGCCGTAGCCCCGAGGAACATCACGAACGCCAGCGCCCCGGCGACGATCCGGCTGCCCGTGCCGAGCAGCCCGGACAGCAGCGAGGGCCCGAGCGACAGCACGAAGGACGTCGCGGTGATCCCCGGCGCGAACACGGCGATCCCCAGGGCGAGCGGCCACCCGGCCCCACGCGGCACACCGGGCACCCGCACCCACCCATGCGCACGACTACCCGCACCACCACCGCCGCCCGTACCGCCACCATCGGCACGACCGCCCGCACCGCCACCGCCGTGACCGGCACGGCCATCCGCACGCGTACCGCGGCCCTCACTGCCGCCGCCGCCACGGCCACCGACTCCGCCACCCGCACCGCCCCCGATTCCCCGCCGTACCGGCATCCGCACCACCGCCACGACCGCCGTCCCCAGCAAGGCCGCCTCCACCGCGAACACGGTGACCGTGGGCCCGGGCAACGTCTGGGACAGGACGCCCGCGAGCAGCGGCCCCAGCCCCGCGCCGAACACCATCGCTGAGGAGGCGACCAGCGCCGCGAGCCGGCGCCGGGCGGGCCCGGCCACGTCCGTCACCGCGGCCATGCCCGCCGAGACCACCGCCCCGACCGCGACCCCGGTGCACAGCCGGGCGACGACCAGCGCGGCCACACCACCGGCGGTCGCGAAGACCAGGCAGGCCACGAGGGCGAGCCCCAGCGCGGGCAGCAGCACGGGCTTGCGGCCGAGCCGGTCGGAGGCGGCCCCGGACACCAGGAGAGAACCGAGCAGCCCCGCGATGTAGCAGGCGAACACCACGGTCAGCGTGCCCTTGCTGAACCCCATCTCGCGCTGCCACAGCACATACAGCGGTGTGGCCGCGTTGGACAGCACGAACACCGCCGTCACCGGCCAGGCGGCGAGCCAGATCCAGCGCACGGGCACGTCGCGGGCGTGGGCCGAGGCCGGCGACCGCAGGCCGGCCGTGGTCTCCGTCATGACACAGTCCTCCCCTGAGCGGCAGTACGACTGGAGTCGTACTTGTACGAGCGGAGTCGAACTTAGCATGCAGTACGATCGGAGTCGTACAAGGAGCGGGAGCCGCCGGAGAAGCGGCAGCCCGGGGGAAGGAGTCGCAGTGACCGGAGAACCGACCGGGCGCGGGACCGAGGAGAGCCGGCCCGCCGTGGCCGTCACCGAGCCGCCGGAGCCGCCCGGCCTGCCCGACCCGCTGCCCGAACCGGCCGTCTCCGACCTGCGGCTGGAGACCGTGCTGGGCGCGCTCAGCGACCCGCTCAGACTGCGGATCGTGCGCAAACTGCTGCTGGAGTCGGAGGACTTCGACCACACCTGCGGCTGGTTCGGCCTGGACCGCCCCAAGTCCTCGCTGACCCATCACTTCCGGGCCCTGCGCGAGGCGGGCGTCACCCGGCAGCGCCAGTACGGCCTGGAGCGCCGCAGCCACGTCCGGGTCGCCGACCTGAACGCCCGTTTCCCGGGCCTGCTGGACCTGGTGGCCGCGTGGACACCGCCGGACGGCACCTGAACCGGCGTACCGGCTGGGGTGCTGAGCGTGGGGTACCGGGGGCGGCCCTCGCTCGGGATGCGGAGGGCGCACCTGTCCCCGACCATGGAAGTCGTCGCGGGGGAGGGGCAGTCGGGGGCCGACCTCCTGGGAGTGTGACGATGACCGGTGACAGACCGTCCGCGGCGGCCTGGCGCAACCTGACGCTGGCCACCGCCGGCTTCACCCTCACCTTCTGGGCCTGGAACCTCGTCGCCCCGCTCGCCGCCGACTTCGACGACCGCCTGCACATGGGCGCCTCGGCCCAGTCCCTGCTGGTCGCGGTCCCGGTGCTGGTCGGCTCGCTCGGCCGGGTCCCGGTCGGCGCGCTCACCGACCGCTACGGCGCCCGGCTGATGTTCCCGCTGACCAGCGCCCTGACGATCATCCCGGTACTGCTCCTCATCCCGGCGAAGTCGTCGTACGCCGCCCTGCTCGTGGTGGGCTTCTTCCTCGGTCTCGGCGGGACGACGTTCGCGATCGGCGTGCCCCTGGTCAACTCCTGGTTCCCGCCCGCCCACCGGGGTGCCGCCCTCGGCGTGTTCGGGATGGGCATGGGCGGGGTGGCCCTGTCCGGCTTCTTCACCCCGCGCCTGTACCACCGGGGCGGGAACCTGCCCTTCCTGGTCATCGCGATCGCCCTCGCCGCGTACGCCGTCCTGGCCGCGTTCCTGATCAACGACCGCCCCGGCCGCCCGGTCCCGACGACCCGCCTGGCCACCCGTCTGACCCAGGCCGCCCGCCTCCGCGTCACCTGGGAACTCTCGGCCCTCTACGCGATCGGCTTCGGCGGCATCGTGGCGTTCGGCGTCTACCTGCCCACGTACCTGAAGACCTGGTACGGCCTGAGCCCCACCGACGCCGGCACCCGGGCGGCCGGCTTCGCCCTGGTCACGGTGGTCTTCCGCCCGCTCGGCGGCTGGCTCGCCGACCGCGTCCACCCCGCGGTCGTCACGGCGTGGGCGCTGGGCCTGGTCGCCCTGCTGGCGACCGTCCAGTCCTTCGACCCGGTCCTCGCCCCGACGGCCACGGTCTGCCTCCTGCTGATGGCGGCGGGCCTCGGCACGGCCAGCGGCTCGGTCTTCGCCCTGGTCTCCCGGGTCACCCCGCAGCCCCAGGTCGGCAGCGTCACCGGCATCGTCGGCGCGACGGGCGGCCTCGGCGGCTTCGTCCCGCCCCTGGTGATGGGCGCCGTCTACAGCGCCAAGTCCTCCTACTCCATCGGCTTCATGCTCCTGTCCGACCTGGCCCTGGCGGGCTGCGTCTACGCCTACGGCCGGATGCGCACGGCGGGCACGGAAACGGCTCAGGGCCCGGCCCCGCACACGGCTCAGGGCCCGGCCCCGCACACGGCTCAGGGCCCGGCCCCGCACACGGCTCCGGGTCCTCAGGGTCCGGCCCCACACCGCGGCACGCAGGCTCCGGGGAACCCGGCCGGTTCGACCACCTCGGCCCCCGACCACGGCAGCCGCTGACGCGCCCGGAGAGGTCGGAGCGGCCGGAGTGGCCCGGCGGCCGAGGGGTACCCAGCCGGGCAGAGGCCGCAGAGGCCCCCGCACCTGCACCCGGTGGCGGGAGAGCCCGACGAACGGGCGGGACGGGGCGAACCGGCGAACCGCAGCGCAGGGGGACGAGTGCCGCCGGCCCCGGACCGGACGGAAGGACGGATGCCATGCCCTCCACGGACGCGCTCCCCGAGGACGACACCCTCGACCTGCACTTCATCGGCAACGCCACCGTGCTAATGAGGTACGGCCCGCTGACCCTCCTCACCGACCCGAACTTCCTGCACCGCGGCGAGTACGCCCACCTCGGATACGGCCTGGTCAGCCGCCGCCTGACGGAACCCGCCGTGGACCCCCGGGACCTGCCCCGCATCGACAGCATCGTGCTGTCCCACCTGCACGGCGACCACTGGGACCGCAGGGCCCGCCGGTCCCTGGACCACACGATCCCGGTCCTGAGCACCCCGCACGCGGCACGCCGGCTGAGGGTGTTCCACGGATTCCGGCGGACGGCGGGACTGCGGACCTGGCGGGCGTTCACCCTCCAGCGGGGCGCGGCCCAGGCGACGGTCACCGCGCTGCCCGGCCGGCACGCCGGACAGCCGGTGCTGCGCGGACTGCTGCCGCCGGTGATGGGCAGCATGATCGAGTTCGGCCCGGTGGGCGGCCCGGCACGGCTGCGGCTCTACATCTCCGGCGACACCCTGCTCTACGACGGCCTGGACGAGATCGCCCACCGCTTCCCGGCCGCCGACCTGGCCGTCCTCCACCTGGGCGGCACCCGCCTCCCGGGCGGCTTCCTGGTCACCATGGACGGCACCCAGGGCGCCGAACTGGCCCGCCGCCTCGCCCCCCGCGCCATCCTCCCCGTGCACTACGAGGACTACACGGTGATGCGCTCCCCCTTGTCCGACTTCCTCACAGAGGCCCACCGCCTGGACCTGACCGAAAAAATAGTCCACTGCCCCCACGGCAGCCGAGCCCAACTGTCGGCGGAACGGGGGGCGGCACCGGTGGTCCACTGACAGACGGCACCGGTCGGCCCATAGCGAGGCTCGCGGCACGGCGGGCGCACCGCCGCACGGCCCGTCATACGAGAGCCGAGTATCCGGGGTCCATACCCCTGCGGGGGGCGTACGTCGTCCTCGGCCACGTAAGGCACCAGCCGGGCCTGTACGCGCACTGTGCCGGGGAAATCAGGACCGTGTCATCCGGGTGAGTGCACCACTCGCCCTGTTGGGTCCGCGACATGTTGCGCGTGTAGGGGTAGGCATCCCTCCCCGCCTCTGAGCCCCCTGGTACCGCTTCCAGGGACCTCATGGTTGCCCGGCGTCTCAGCCCGTCGGATAGCCGATCTCCGCAATGAGCTCCGAGAGGTCCCCCAGGGCGATGTCCGGGTTCAACGCGCGGACCACTTCTTGGGTCAGGGGTCGGGAGGAGAAGAGGTGTCGAACGGCCTCAAGGTCGACCGGGACCTCGTAGTAATCCTCGGCCCATCGCTGAAACGCTTCCGGGGAGCGGTCCACCAAGAGCTGGAAGAGGTATCCGGCACCGTCCGGATCCTCCGTCGCCGCATCGGGAAAGTCGATCGCTCCTGCCTTCCAGCGGTCGTCGGCTGTCTCCCGCCACATACAGGCAGTGGCGAGGGGCATCCCGTCCTCGTCCGAGAACGCCGGCTCCTCGACATACGGCCGGAAGACCTCAGGAACCGCGTCGAGCACTCCAGGCCATGGCCCGTCCTCCGTATAGGGGCTCATGGGCGATTCGTGATCGAATCCCCGCACGTAGGCGCCGGCGGTTGAGAAAACAATCGAGTACTCGTCACCCGATCCGCTCCGCATCGAGGCCATCGACTCGGTTTCGGACCAGTGGTCGTCGAAGGAGTGGCGGCGGCTCTCCCCCTCAGGGCTCAGGACTGCCTCCAGGACGGCCATGCGACGGCAGTGCTCACGGAGGACTGCTATCTCAGGCAGGTGTCGAGCAACGTCATGAACGGTCACCCAGCCATCCAAGCGCACACCTCTGACACGTCAGGCCCTTGGCCGGAGGGGTCTGTCACACGGAAGCGAAGGTCACGGACAGTACGACTCACCTGGGGCAACACGTCAAGATCCCACCCACACTCGTCCACAGACCTGGGCACACGGCAGCCCCGGCCCGCACATAGACGAAGACCCCAACCACAGCGCATCCACTGGCACCGGGGTCTTCGGGCACCTCATGCACGCCCCCGGCAGGACCCAAACCTGCGCATACGGCTCCGGAGGCCGCTGGCGTTCGCTCAGTTCGCCCTGCTCACGAGCAAGTCGCGGTCTGAGGGGCCCTAGTTCTGTCCACAAATAGTCCACAGAGGCTCGCCCTCCAGCCTAGAGTGATCGTCGTGACTGAGGAGCAACTGACCGTGGCTCACCCTTACGTGCTGAGCACGGACGTCGTGCGGTGGGCCATCGACACACTGACCAGCAGGCGCATCCATCCGTTTTTTGGTCCGTACCTGTACCTCCATGGCTTGACGCCAGACGAGGACGCACCGGTGGCTGTCGCGCCTTCCTGGAAGGAGTTTGGCCGCTACCTCAGTATGCCTGGAGGGGCAGACAATAGGCCGTACTATCGGCCTTTCTTTCAGGAGATAAGCAAGCCTGAACGGTACTGGATGAATTCAAACCTTGCCGGTAGCTGGGCCCCGAAATCTCTGCGGGATGTTCCCCTCACGGTGGTTGACGTCAACGCTGAAGAGAACACTTACAGGCTCAAGACGTCGAGCGGTGTTCTGGTGCTGCACAATCTCCTCTTCGACCAGCCCGTTCCTTTGCTGGCAGTAAGCGCGTTTATGTTGCGCAACTACGGATTCATGTCCGACGGGGCTCCTCCGGCCGAAATGGACGTCTGTCGTCTATTTCTCAAGCACTTCAATTTTCGACAAAGTGGATCCGGGGAACTGATTGGTGATGCTGCCGCAATATTTAGCATCGAGGATATCCGGACGCCGACGGCTGAATTCGTGACTACTTACAGCTCGGAATTCTGAGAGGAGCTACCTGTGCCTGTAACCATGACTTCTGAGCCGATTCGTATGCTTAACGCAAATGAGCTTGGCATCGGTGCATCTGCGGCGGCGTCCGGGCATGCCTCAAACCGGCCGGACGAGCCAAACGTGGCAATGAGTCATCCGCTAGTTGGACAGGCGCTGTGGCTCTTGGAGCGGTTCGGCGGCGTGATCTATTCTGGGCCCCCCGGAACCGGTAAGACATGGGCGGCCAACAAGGTCGCTGCAGCGATCACGGATGACAATCAATCCCGCGTAAGGTACGTTCAATTCCATCCCTCATATCAGTATGAAGACTTCATGCAAGGCTTCATCCCTAAGGAGCATGGAGGGGGTTTCAGGCCGCACAACGGCCACTTCGTTGAAATGTGCGAGGAGGCGGCGAAGGATCCAGATAATAAATACGTGATCGTTATTGATGAGCTCAGTCGCGGTGACGCCGCTCGCATCTTCGGTGAAGCGCTCACTTATGTCGAAAAGACGAAACGCGGATTGCCCTTTAAGTTGGCCTCCGGCAAAGATATGTGCGTGCCAAAGAATCTTCTGATTCTAGCCACCATGAATCCCCTCGATCGTGGTGTGGACGAGGTTGACGCGGCGTTCGGCAGGAGGTTTGCGCAAGTCGCAATGGATCCAAGCACGGAGGCACTTGAGGAGTTCATCGATATTGCTGGGCTTCCTGATCCGCTTGCTCGCAACCTGGTGCGCTTTTTCGAGTTCGTCAACCGCAAGGCACAAACCACCCCAGCCGCAGCGGTTGGCCACGTCTACTTCAGGCACGTCGAGGATGAACAATCGCTGCGAGCCGTGTGGGATTACCAGCTACGGTTCCTTTTGGAGAAGGCTTACAAGCTGTACCCTCAGGAATTCGACGAAATCAAGGGACGCTGGGAAAGTATTTTCCGTGCGAGTGAGGCTGTACCTAACCAAGCAGCCGGCCCACTTCCTGCCACTGCCGTATGAGTGAAATCGGAACCTGAGTAGATGTCCCAGGTAACTTCTCCGCGCATCATCTCGTGCGTCGAGCAGGGAAAGATCGATATACCCCTCAGCGACCTGATGGACGAATCGGGAACCTTGCTGCTGAATCCTGAGGTTCGCAATAAAGACTACTTTGGTGTGACTTTTCGGCGTGGGACCCTGGGACTACAAGCGAGGGGGTATATCGGCCTTATCCCATTGAATGATCGTCTAGCAATTTTTGTTGAGCCTCGTGTGCCAATCTCGAACCTAACACGCATGGCGGAAATATCGGGGGTAGATCGCCTCCCTCTCTCGGTGATCCGCACTTACGCCACTGGAGATGAGAAGGAAGAGGCACTTTTCGACCTATACGCTGCGGCCTTGATACAGCACGTGAAGGTTGTGGTCGAAGAGGGTCTTCATCGCCAGTACCGCCAAGTTTACGAGGAGACCAGCTTCCCGACAGGTCGCCTACTGATCAACGAGACTTCGCGCCTACAAGCCCGGGGTGTCGAGCACAGGGTACGGATCAGTCGCTTTGAAAGAACGATCGACAATGCCCTGAATCGATGCCTGAAATATGCGCTCTGGAGGATCTCCCAGCAAAGCCAAGACCTCCTGGGTGTCAAAGCGCGTAAGGTTCAACGCCAGGTGAACCTTCTTTATCAAGCCTTCGATGGCGTGGTCCTAGATCACGACCTGGACTTTCTGCGTGATGGAGCAGTAGAGGGACGTCACGCGCTGCCGCCCCACCGGGCCTACTATCGCGACGCTCTGGATGTTGCGCGGGCTGCCCTGATGCAGCGCAAAGTCTTCCTCGAAAAGTCGTCGTCTGGCGTCAGGCTGCCGTCAGTCGCAATGGATATGAACGATCTGTTCGAGAGGTACGTGCGCAGAGCCTTGGAGATACACGCGGCAGAGGCTGGTTGGCAGGAGGTAGTACTGGACGGGAATGGCGATGGCCGGCGTCCTCTATACACGCAGCATCGGGATGTAGGAGCCAACTTCCCCCTCCTCGATGCCGGCCCTCCTCCCGCGACCCCGGATGTCGTGATTCTCGGCGCAAATGGTGAGGATGTGGCTTGCGTCCTCGACATGAAGAATAAGCCCGTTGATCGACACTCCGATAGAGATGGAGTCAACCAGGTATTGGCGTATGCGCTGCGCTACGCAACGGACCGGGTTGTGCTAGTCCACCCCGCAAGAAATGCACAAACCTCAGGGATGCTAAAGGTGGGAGATGTTGGGGAAGTAAGTTTGTTTCAATACCGGTACAATCTTGACGCCGAAGCTCCAATCACTGAGGAGCAAAAATTCGGGGAGTCGCTGGCTGAGGTAATTCGCTCCTGAGTCCTACTCAGACTCAAGTGTCAAAGCTGGATTTAGGTCCACGCCGACTACGTTCCGGCCCAACCGATAGGCCGCATTTAGCGTAGTGCCGGTGCCCATGAAGGGATCCAATACCGTGCCGCGAATCCAGCTGTTATGACCGCAGTCGGTCCAGCCGACAGTGCGTTTCGGAGCAAAGGTGAATTCTCGGAAGTAGCCGCCGAGGGCTGCTTTCGCTTCCGCGGCGAGCTCGCGGACTTGTCTTGCGTTACGCCCAGTACCTGTCTGGACGTGCAGCGCTTTCCCTGCATCCGAAATGCCCGTCGCCTGGATAGCAGCGATATGCGCCGGCGTCAGGTTCTTCTCCCTGGCAAGTTCCATAGCTCGCCGCGCTTGCGGACGACGGGGGTCGAGATCCGCTGTACGCTCCACACGTCGCTCGCGAGGTCGTCCGCACTCTGAGCAGACTGCAAGGGGACAGGCCAGGCTCACGGCGCGCTGAACGATCTCGCTGGGAAAGGGTGCTAGGTGCCGAGCCATGTTTCGTTCGAGGTCGATGTCCCAGATGTCCCCCGGGTTTTCGACATCCCAATCCAGCTTGTTAAGCGGACTCTCGTCGTCCCAGAGCCAGTCATTCTGTTCAATCGGGATGTCGCGAAAATCCCAAATGTCACCAGGATTCGCCGTGCTGCCCGCGCGACCGTACTTACGTGCGTACTCGAACAGGTCGTAGTAATACGAGCGCTGGGGAGTGAGATGAATAATGTACTCGTGTCGGCTGGCAAGCCTGTTCTGTACAGGGTCCGGCATGCCTCGCGTCTTAGCCCAAATGATTCGGTTTCTGACGAGCCAGCCGGCGTCAGTAGCCGCTGCTTCGATCCGACCAGGGATGCCGGCGAGCGACTGATTCTTCCAGGTGTCGCCGACGTTAAGGAACACCGAGCCAGTTGGGCGCAGAACGCGCCGCCATTCTGTGAGGCAGTCCATCATTGCCGCGACGTATTCAGACGGCTTAGCTTCTTGGCCAATCTGACCGGCTACCTTGTAGTCACGCTTCTGCCAGTACGGCGGAGAGGTAACGACAAGATCGACCGTGTTGTCCTCCAGGGAGATTTTCCTGGCGTCGCCTGAAATTACGGTTCGCTGAGGCTTTCCGGGGACCTCCGGCGGAGGCACCGACTCAGATTCAGTACTAGCTGCAGGAGTTTCCGCTGCAGAACTACTCATCTCAAAGAGTGCCTCGCTGCTAGGAGTGCGACTGGCTCGGGGGAGGACGACCTTGGCCGTGGCTTGCTCTTCCGGGCTGGAGGTGTCCTGCGAGGCCATGTGGGCACCCTTCCTTCGTTACGCCTAGCGCTGACGGGAGAGGATACCAAGCTGCGACACTCGTGTTGGGTTCGGTGCTGCAGCCAGGACGTCGGATGCGCGAAGAAGATGCCAGGAGGCTGCCCACGGAATCGGTGACGTAGCTCACTCGAAAGCTCGCAAGTGCGCGTCTACCAGCTAGTTGTTGGAGCGGTGCGTTACCTGTAGTCGCGTGGTGTCGTGCCAGTGGGGTTTGGTAACGATGGGCGGCGCCCTTGGCCTGAGGCAGGCTTGAGCTCATCCCCGTCAAGCCGATCAAGGACGCGGAACCCTTCGCATGAGGCCGAGGTCCTGAGCATTGGAACCGCTCTCGTGCCGGCTCGCTCGCCGCGCTGGCGGTTCAGGAGCGCTGTTGAACCTCACGGCCTGGTTGCCGGCCCCCTATCCGACCGCAACCGTGTCTATTTGGGGCGGGGCCCGTACTGGCTATAATCCGGATGGTTGCTAGCTCCATCGGAGCACCCTTCCATCCAGACAGCCGGTTCGACGTGGCTTGGAAGCTGCCTTCCGCATTCATCCTCGATGTCTGGAGCCCAGCCTGCACAGGCCGCAATCCTTCGAGCAGTGTCGCTAGGATCTATGCCTAAGTCGCAGTTGGGATCGCTGTGAGGCGAGGTGTCGATGCCCTCGCCGATTGAGTACCCGCCCCAGTAGACATCCGTACTGGCTGGCGTCGTGCTGCACGCAGCGGTGAGAACAAGCGTGATCAAGGTTGTCGCAATGCCGTACGAAGAGCGGCTCATCATCCCCCCGGTTGATCGGTGGCCGAGTCTACTGAGCCAAAGGGCAGTGCGGGCGGCTCTCGCAATCTGCAGGGCTGGCTGGCCCTGTGTGCTGCAGCAGAGCACAGCAACCACCGTAGCCTTAGCTCCCTTCCCGTACGCCGTCGACCCACACACCGTGGAGCGGGCGCGGCCCATGGCGTCCAGGTGGAGCGCGCCACTGTACGAACGACCTGGACGCCATGGACCACGTCTGCTCGGTTCTGCCTGGGTCGATGGCGTACGGGAAGGGAGCACACCGCGCTCACCACTATGGACCCGCAGCCGGGAACGGCGCCCCCTCCCTCCCGGTGCCGGCCGATCCCCCCGCCGGAGGCATGGTTTTGACCGTGCCCGCTCCTGTATGGCACTCGACTCGTGGTCTTGGCTCGCTGCTATGCGCGCGGCGCGGGCGCCGGCCGGGCTGGAGCGGGGCGGAGACAGGAGCGCAGGCCCGGCTGGGGCCGGGCCGCGCGCGGTGAGCGGAGCGAGCCGCCTTGAACCAGTAGAGAAAGTTTGAATCACGCTCGGCTGGTGCTCGTGTGTCCGGTCGTACCGGTGCCTGCTGGCTCGTGGTGTAGAACCCTGGACATGGGGAGTGAGCGGCGGGAGCGGATGAAGGCGCTGGGTGCGCGTCTTCGTGTGCTTCGTGGAGAGTCGGGTCTGACGGGTGCCGTGCTGGCGCAACGGGCCGGCGTAGGTCAGCCGACCGTGTCCAAGATCGAGACTGGGCGCATGGTGCCGAGCCGGGACGTGCTCGACCGGCTCCTGGGCGCCCTCGGCCTTGATGAGTCGGTCTCTCGCGAGGCGCGGGAGCTGCTGGCGAGCGTCGTTGCCGCCGAGGACGACGAGCCGACCGCTGTTGACGTCGCCGAGGGCACGACCGTTGACGAAGAGGTGCGGTCCGCTCAGTCGGTGCGCTCGTTCCAGTGCGTCGTTCTGCCGGCGATGTTGCAGAGCGCGGAGTACGCCCGGCACGTCTTCGAAAGCGTCCCTCGCTCGACGCCCGAGGCTGTCGGTCGGGCCGTTGCTGCCCGTGTTGATCGGCAGAGCGTGTTGTACGAGCCGGGGCGGGAGTCGGTGTTCGTGCTCACCGAAGCCGTGTTGCGGACCTGGCCGGGGAGTCCGGCGTTGATGCTGGCGCAGTTCGACCGGTTGCTGGCGGTGGAGAGTCTGAGCACGGTACGGCTCGGGGTCATCCCCTGGCGCCGGCCGGTGCCCGTGCTGCCGCGGCACGGCTTCACCTTGTGCGACCAGCGGGCGGTCGTGATCGAGACCTTCGACAACGAGCGGGTGGCCACTGACGCTGCTGAAGTGGCCGCCTACGAGGAGATCTTCGAGCGCTTCGAGCGGGCTGCCGTCTTCGGCGATGAGGTGCGCGAGCTGCTGTTGCGGGTGATGAAGGAGTTCCGCGACCTGGGAGACTCCCTCACTCCTTAGAGGAATAATTCCTTAGGATGCCTGGATCGCCGTGCATCTCTGGGAATACTCTGCCGTCGGGCTGTCTAGCCCCCTAGACGAACGGAGAGGTTCCCATGCTCACCAAGTGGTGCCGCATCTTCCCCGGCCTGCCGGAAGAGGTGCCCCATGCTCGTCACTTCGTCGCCTCCCTGCTGGCGGAACGCGGTCCGGTGGAGGACTCCGTCCTGGTCGTGAGCGAGCTGGCGACCAACGCCCTGCGGCACACGCGGAGCGGCTTGGCCGGTGGCTGGTTCCTGGTGGTCGTCGGCCTCGGCGACGATCTCGTGCGGATCGAAGTGGTCGACCAGGGCGGCGAACGCGTGCCTCACCTGTGCCACGCCACCAGTCGTGAAGAGGGAGGCCGCGGGCTGCGGCTGATCGCGGCCTTCGCGAAGAACTGGGGTTACACGATCATGCCTGACGGGCGTTCCGTCTGGGCCGAGCTGGTGCGGGCGAGCGCGTGAGCGCGTCGCATCCGGTGGGTTCAGACGAGCGATGCGCCGGCGGTGGGGTGTGAGCCCGAAAGGCGTGCCCCGGAGGAGATCGCGCTTCTATGCGATCGGCGTGCGTACCGGGCGGCGGCTGCCTCCCATTCCGTCTAGGGCCCTAGACTCCTGGTTACTGCTAGGAGGTGAGGTCATGTCGGACGAGCTGCAACGGATCATGACGATTAATGATCCGTACCTGCTCCTGCGCGAGGTGACGACCCGCTTGGCGGATGCGCAGCAAGAGGTGACAGAGCTGGCCCGCCTCCGTCGCCGAGTGGTGCAGGACCTGCACGCGCAAGGGCTGTCGTACGCGCAGATCGCGGAGAAAGCCGGCCTGAGCCGCGGGCGGATTCACCAGATCCGGCACACCGGTCCGGCGCCGGAAGGGGCCTTCCTCGGCCGGGGTGCCGTCACCGTGGCCACTCCGCTGCGGCGCGACGACGAACGTGGTCGCACCGTCGTCGCCGTGGACGACGTCAGTTCCGGCAAGCGGCTCGAAGACCTGGCCCGGTCGTACGGGCTTGATGTCGCCTCGGAGCACGTGCCGGTGACCGGCGAGATCGACCTGAACCGGGACGGCCTGGTCGTGGTCTGCGGCCCCCGCATGTCCCAGGCGATGTGGGACACCTATGCCCAGGACCCGGTTCTGCGCTGGGAGCGTGCGGAAGACGGCCCCTGGACGGTCGTGGACCGGCAGACCGGTACCGTGCACCGCTCGGGACAGGACGGTGATCCGGCCCGGCCATACGACGTCGGCTACCTCGGCCGGCTGCCGCGCCCGGACGGGAACGGCTCGCTGCTCGCGATCGCCGGTATCCACACGCAAGGCTCCCTCGGTGTCGTGCAGCTCCTCGCCAACGACCTGAACGTGGTGTGGGGCCAGGTCGGTGACCGTCGGTTCTCCACCCTGGTGGGTGTCGAGTACGACCCCCAGACCAGCGAACCGCGGTCCGTGGAACTGCTCTGCCCCTTGTACCGGCACGACGAGGAGACGGCGGCGTGAGGGTCGACCTCGCCACGCTCCCCGCCGACCCGGAACGAGAGAACGAGGACTTCGCCGCCGCCGCTCCCGGCGCGGCCGTGCTCCTCGACGGCGCCGGCGTCGGCGGTGCCGAGACCGGGTGCACACACGGTGTCGCCTGGTTCTCCGGGACGCTGGGCGGCCTGCTGCTCCAAGCCATCTCCGCGTCACCCGCCCGGCCGCTCGCCGAGTGCCTGGCCGACTCGATCGACCGCGTCCGCTCGCTGCACGGCGACAGCTGTGACCTGACGTACCGGGCCAGTCCCACCAGTACGGTCGTCGCCGCACGGATCAACGGGGAAAGGCTGGAGTACCTGGTCCTCGGCGATTCCTCCTTGCTCCTGGCGGAGAAGGACGGTGGTACGACCGTCGTCACCGACCGGCGCCTGGACGAGGTCGGCAAGCGACTGCGCGGGCCGGTCGACGCGCTGCCCACCGGCTCGCCCGAGCACTCCGCCGCGCTCGCCGACTACCGGGAGGCTTTGACCGGTCTGCGCAACCGGCCGGGAGGCTTCTGGATCGCCGGCCCCGACCCGCGGGCGGCCGAACACGCATTGATCGGCACGGTGGCACTTGACTCGCTGTCCACCGTGACGCTTCTGAGCGACGGTGCGACTCGGCTTGTCGATCGCTTCCAGCTCGCCGACTGGGCGCAGTACTTGGACGTGCTCGCTTGCTCCGGTCCGGGCGAACTGATCCGCCGTGTCCGAGAGGCCGAGAAGAGCGACCCCGACGGCCGGCGCTGGCCGCGAGGTAAGGCGCACGACGACGCGACCGTCCTTCACTGGGCCGTTCGGTAGCCCTTTCGCGCGGTTTCGCGGCCACGCCGTATACCCCCCTAGACAGTTAATGGGGTGTCGGCTACCTTCACTGTCAACCCCCCTAGACAGTTGGGGGATGGCCCCGCTGCTGTCTAGGGGGCTACTCAAGCTGCTCGGCGCCGATCTCAGGGCGCCCGAAGACTCTGTGAGGTACTGACAGTGCGTGTGATCCCCGTAGACACCTCCGCCGCGACGCTGCTCGTCACCAAGCTCCCCGAAGTAAAGGTCAGGGACCGTCAGACCGGCGAGGTCGCCGTGGACCCGGTGACCAACCAGCGGCTCATGACGCTGGAGCTGGTGTTCATCGCGGCCGGCGGCTCGGACATGATCAGGGTGACCATTCCCGAAGAGGGGATCGGAGACGGCCTGGTCATGGGCGCGCCGGTCATCCTGTCGGGCCTGGTCGCCCGGCCGTGGGAGAGCGAGTTCGGCGGGCGTAGCCGCCACGGCATCGCCTACCGGGCCGACGCGGTTATGGTTAACGCCCCCGTCGCAGCGCGGGGTTGATCGCCATGACTGACGTCGCCCGGGTGCTGCTGCCGGTCCTGCTCGTCATGGTCGCGCTGCTGGTGGTCCGCCGGCGGATGCCGGTGGTGTTCTGGTGGCTGGTCGGGTATCCGGTCGTCGCGTTGCGGGTGCTGCTGTCGTACAGGGCGACGATGGACGCGTGCGGCCTGACGGTCCCGGCCTCCGCCGTCCGGGTCGCCACGGCCCGGGTGATCGGCCGGCAGGCGGCACCCGTCCCGCCCCGGCGGTCCTTCCCCCGGCCCAACGCATCCGGTCTCGTCATGCGGCTGCGCATGGCGACCGGGCAGGCACCCGAAGACTTCACAGCCTCGGCCGACCGACTGCGCCATGCCTGGGGAGCCCACGCCGTCCACGTACGCCCCACGAAACCAGGCTGGCTCGAACTGCGGCTCGTCGGCTGGGACGTACTCGCCGACGTACGGCCCGCCCGGCGTCAGGCTTCGGCCGAACCGCTCTGCCTGCCGCTGGCGCTGCGAGAGGACGGCGACTGGCACGTACGCGACTTCCGCATGGTGCCGCACGAACTGATCCTCGGCGCCACGCAGTCCGGAAAGTCTGTCTACCTGCGCAACTTGCTGTGCGGCCTGGCTCGGCAGCGGGTCGTCCTCGTCGGGATCGACTGCAAATGGGGTGTCGAACTGGCGCCCTTCGCACCCCGTTTGTCAGCGCTGGCCGACGACCCGGATCGGGCGAATGACCTCCTCGACGCGCTGCTGGAAGAGATGGAGGACCGGTTTCGGCTGATCGGGCTCAGTGGTGCCGATCCGGACGCTGTCCTCACCTCGGACGTGTGGGGGCTGCCGGATGCCGTGCGGCCAGTCCCGGTAGTGCTGGTCGTTGACGAGGTGGCGGAACTCTTCCTCGCCGCGAACAGGGATGACGAGAAGCGGCGAGACGCGATGGTCACCAAGCTCATCCGCCTCGCCCAGCTCGGCCGCGCGGCCGGTATCTACCTCGAAGTCTGCGGGCAGCGCTTCGGCTCGGAACTCGGAAAGGGCGCCACCATGCTGAGGGCCCAACTGACCGGCCGCGTCTGCCACCGCGTCAACGACGAAGCGTCGGCGAACATGGCCCTGGCCGACATCTCTCCCGAAGCAGCACTGGCCGCCACGTCCATTCCTGCCGACCGGCCCGGCGTCGCGGTCGTCGGCGACTCGTCCGGCGGATGGTCCCGCGTCCGCTCTCCTCTTCTCTCGCTCGAAGATGCGGCGGCCGTCTGCCGCGACACCTCGGCTCTGGTCCCTGAACTGCCCCGTCTCGACCGCTTCCGGCCCGCCATCGCCGTCGCACCGTCCTCCTCGACCGCTGCTACGCCCACCGCGCGCCCGGTAACCGAGTAGCCCCTCCCTCTACGGCCGGCGTGACCGCCTCACGCCATGTCCTTACCCCTCCCATGCCTGAAACAGGAAGGAACCGGAGCCGATGCGTGCCCACCTGGTCCGTGTGGACGCCGTCGTCGTCCAGGCCGTCATCGCGGGCGCACTGTCCTTCTCACACCTGCATGACCTCGCCGCAGCGGCCGGACAGGGCGGATGGAAGGCGTGGGCCTACCCCGTCAGCGTCGACCTGCTGCTGGTCGCCGCCTGGCGCCGGATGCGCCAGTCGCAGCGAACGGGGCAGGCGGCGGGTAGTCCCCGGCTGTGGTTTCTGGTGGCCCTTGCCGCCTCCCTCGGCGCCAACGTCGCCACCGCCGGACTCCTCGACCTGGACCACGTTCCCGCCTCGCTCCGCGTGGTGGTCGCGGGCTGGCCCGCCATCGCCTTCTTCGGCGGCACTCTGCTGGCCCACGCACCGCACGGCCGGGAAGTGCCGGTGATCCCGGACTCGCCGTCTGCCGACCCGTACGAACACCCTGCTGGGACTGCCGTTGATGCTCCCGGGCCGGACGTGCTGCCAGTACCAGCCTCCGGTCCCGCCCCCGCCGAACCGGAAGCCGTCCCGGCTCCACCGCCGCCCGGTCTCGCCGTCGCGCTCCCGCCCGCCCTCATCCAGCGCGCCCGGGCCCTGGCCGACGAACACCGCTCGACCACCGGCCAGCCCGCCGACCCCGACGCCGTACGCGCACGGCTCGGCCTGCCCCCGTCCATGACCGCCTCCGTCGCCGCCCACCTGTGAGAGGAGCACCGCCATGAACCGCCGCTTCCGCAACGTCCGCCGTATCGGCCCCGTGAACGTCGCCTCCTACATCGACCGCGGCAGGCACCGCCACCTGGCCGCCTGCACCGCGCCCCGCTGCGACTTCTCGGCCGAGTACGACTCCCGCGCCGCCGCCGAACTCGCCGCCCGCACCCACCGCTGCTCGGCCTGACAGGAGATCACCGCATGCGCGTCCCGCTCTGGCTCGCCCTGCTCTGCGTCGCGGTCCTGGGCGTCAAGCTCATCCGCCCGCCCTGGTGGCTCGTCGCCGTGCTCCTCCTCGGCGGCTACCTGCTGACCGACAGCCTGCTGGCCCCTGTCATCGACTCGCTCGTCAAGTGACCCGTAAGGAGTACCGCCCGTGATCCGGCCGAAGATCCCCACCATGCCGCAGCCGACCGCCCCGGTCGCCATGTCCGCCACTGTCGTGGAGCCGACCGCAGCCAGCCCGGCCACGCCACCGACGCCCGCCCATCCGGTGCCGGCCCGCCCGACCATCCACTTGACGCCCGGCACGGCGCTCGCCCTCGTCGGTGGTGGGACCGCCGTGGTCCTGGTCGTGGGTGCCGTGCTCGTCTCCATGCTGCTCGCCGTCACCGTGACCGCGACATCGGTCGCCGTGTGCGCCGTCGTTCTCCGCTCTCTCCTCACCCGCCGCTGAACAACGACTCCCTTCGTCTGCCCTGTCTGTCTAGTCCCCTAGACAGACAGGGCAGGCTCCAACACCCGCACCACAAGGAGGAACCCGCACATGCGTCCACCGGCTCCCCTTGGAGCCATCCGCCACCTGGCCGCCCTCGCCCGGCACGGCGATCTCGGCTCCTACGCCCGGCAGATCCAGCGTCTCGGCGGCTGCGAGCGGCCCGTACGGATGGAGGGTCACCGGCTCGACGTCCACGCGGCCACCGGTGAGATCGCCCGGGAGATCACCGGCCGCGACCTTCCGGCCGGACAGCTCCTCATCCGCTGCAACAACCGTCGCGCTACCCGGTGTGCCACCTGCGCGGAGACGTACCGCAAAGACACCTTCCACCTCGTCACGGCCGGGCTGAGCGGCGGCAAGGGCATCGGTTCGGCGGTCGCCCGGCACCCCCGGGTCTTCGCCACCTTCACCGCTCCGTCCTTCGGCCCGGTCCACAACCGCCCAGCCGGCGGCCGGTGCCGCTGCGGACGCTCGCACACGGAAGACGACCCCGCTCTGGGCACGCCGCTCGACCCGGAACGCTACGACTACAGGGCGGCCGTCCTCTGGAACGCGCACGCCGGTGCCCTCTGGGGCCGGTTCACCACCTACCTGCGCCAGCAGATCGCAACCCGCGCGGGCCTCACCCGCTCCGCGACGCGTGACTGCGTCCGGGTGTCGTACGCCAAGGTCGCCGAGTACCAGCGGCGCGGCGCCGTCCACTTCCACGCCGTCATCCGCCTCGACGGCCCCGGAGGCGCGGAGGACGACCCGCCCGCCTGGGCTACGACCGAACTCCTCACCGACGCGATCCGCTCGGCAGCCCGCCTCGCCGAGACACCCGGCCCGGTCATCGACGGCCGCGCCTACGCCTTCCGCTTCGGCGACCAGTTCGACATCCGCCCCATTCGCTCAGCGGACTTCGCGGGCACCTCGGAGCTGTCCAGCCGGGCCGTCGCCGCCTACATCGGCAAGTACGCCACCAAGGGCGCCGAGACGGCCGGCACCCTCGACCGTCCCGTTCGCAACCCGATCACCGACCTGATCGGCTCCGGTGTCACCGACCACGCCCGCCGGATGATCCTCATCTGCTGGCACCTCGGCGCGCTCCCCGAACTCGAACCGCTGCGCCTGCGCAAGTGGGCTCACATGCTCGGCTTCCGCGGCCACTTCTCCACCAAGTCCCGCACGTACTCCGTCACCCTCGGCGCCCTCCGCCAGGAGCGCGTCGACCACAACGAAGCGCTTACCCGCGCCCGCGCGGCCGAAGCGGGCCACCCCTTGCCTGACCCGGACACCGTCCTGGTCATCACCCACTGGCGCTTCGCCGGAACCGGATGGACAAACGCGGAACACCTCATCGCTCACGGCCCCTCGCCTCGCTCAACCGGCGCTCAGACGGAGGGAGAACCGACATGCCCCAGCGTGATCCCGACGAGTTGATGACCGTCCGCCAAGTGCTCGATGAGCTGGGCGGTGTCTCGCGCCGGACCTTCTACCGATGGCGTGAGCTCGGTCAAGGGCCTGCGGCATTCAAGCTCCCGAACGGAGAACTCCGCGTGTGGCGCAGCGACTTCACAACGTGGTTGCGGCAGTTGGAGGCGGCGGCATGAAGTCTCTCGACGTGAAGGTGTGGGGCGTACGGAAGAGGAACACCAAGAAGTCGTCCTATGACGTCCGATGGACTGTTGCCGGGAACGTCTTCTCCGAACAGTTCCGAACCAAAGCGCTCGCGGACCATTACCGTTCCAAGTTGCTCCGCGCCACTCATGCCGGCGAAGAATTCGACACGGCGACGGGGCTGCCCGATTCGATGGTCGAGAAATCGGCCTCGATGACTTGGTACGCCTTCGCTCTGAAGTACCTGGCCATGAAGTGGCCTCACGCGGCGCCGAACACTCGCAATGGGATCAATGAGGCCCTGACCGCCGTGACGATGGCCCTTCTCGACAATCGCCCTGGGCAGCCGTCCGAGGAATTAATCAGGAAGGCACTCCGTAACTGGGCCTTCGTCCTTCCCGGACCGGACGAGCGTGAATTGCCGACCGAGATTGCGAACACCTTGCACTGGGTGGCCAAGGCATCGCGCCCGCTCTCGGACCTCGGTGACGTCGTGATCGGCAGGGCCGTCCTGGACTCGCTCAAGCTGAAGATTGACGGCACGGCGGCGGCCGCGGAGACCGTTCGGCGCAAGCGTCGGACACTCGTCAACGCGATGCACTACGCGGTAGATCTCGGCGAGTTCAAGGAGAACCCGATTACGGGCATCCGCTGGAAGAAACCGAAAGTTGCCGGAGAGGTCGACCCCCGGGTTGTCGCCAATCCCGAGCAGGCTCGTTCCCTGCTGACTGCGGTCTCGTACGTCGGCGGGTACGGCCGCGCGCGTGGTCGCCGACTTGTCGGCCTGTTCGCGTGCATGTACTACGGCGGCCTGCGCCCGGCTGAGGCCGTCGGCCTCACCAGTGCAGACCTAAAGCTGCCCGAGGTCGGCTGGGGGACGGCACTGCTGAACCGGACGCGCCCCAGTGTCGGCAAGCAGTGGACGGACTCCGGTGAGACCCACGACGACCGGGGCCTGAAGAACCGGCCGGCGGAGGAAGTCCGGCTCGTACCGATCCCGCCCCAGCTCGTCTCTATCCTCCGGCAGCACATCGATACGTTCGGGACTGCTGAGGACGGGCGGCTGTTCACCAACGAACGCGGTGGAGTGGTCGGCTCGTCCACGTACTACCGCGTCTGGCAGGAGGCTCGTGCGCTGGCGCTACCGCCGGCCGCAGTCTCCTCCCCGCTCGCCGCGCGTCCTTACGATCTCCGGCACTCGGCACTGTCGACCTGGCTCAACTCCGGGGTGGATCCGACTGAGGTCGCCGAGCGTGCGGGCAACAGCGTGGAGGTCCTGCTGAGCCGCTACGCCAAGTGCATCGATGGACGACAGGAGATCGCCAACCGCAAGATCGAGGAGTTGCTGCGGGAGTACGAGTGATCACCGCATCATGGGACCCCATACTCGAATGGTGACCATGTCCCAAGAAGGCGAAGCGCTCGACCCTGAATGGGTCGACGTGGGCAACAACGTGAATGGCATCCTGCACGGCTGCCGAGACGCCTCGCCCGTCGCCGAGCGCTTCGTACGGGCCGGCTGGAGGTCGAGGTCGTCCTCCTGGAATGGCTACGAGGTGGGAACCCGTTGGTGCGAAGTGGAGCTCGACCCCGTCGATGGGCCGGACGTCCTGCTCAACGGAGTCGTCGACCCGCGGCGGCTCGATGACCTCGCCGGCCTCCTCCGCCGTTTCGGGCTGACGTGCTCCCTGGAGCTCTATGACGGGGACGACATCCTGGTCCGCGAGGTCCGAGCCTGACTCGGCGAACCGCGCTCAAGGCTCCCGGACGCGTCCGGGAGCCTTCGCGTTTTCCGGGCTTGACCTGGGGAAACGTCCCAAGATCCTGTCCACGAATAGTCCACAGACCCCGACATACGCCCGCTCCGGCCCGCACACGCCTGCACATACGCGAAGACCCCGGCCTCAGCGTTTCCGCTGGTGACGGGGTCTTTGGGCACCTAACTACAGGTGCCCCCGGCAGGATTCGAACCTGCGCACACGGCTCCGGAGGCCGTTGCTCTATCCCCTGAGCTACGGGGGCGTGTCGGGCGCTTCGCTCTCGCTTGCGGCGACGGGTAGAACATTAGCAGGTCCGGAGGGGTGATCAGGAACCCCGTTCCCCGGGGAGGGTGAGCGGGTCCCCTGTACGGGGTGGAAGTGGGGAAAACCCGGACGCGGTGGCCGGTCCGCACCTACTCTCGAGTTGTGCCAGGCGCTCCGGGCCGGGTGCTTGTTGTGGACGACAACAAGGTCATCCGGCAGCTGATCAGGGTCAACCTAGAGCTGGAAGGGCTAGAGGTCGTGACCGCGGCCGATGGTGCCGAGTGTCTGGATGTGGTGCACCAGGTCCGGCCCGACGTCGTGACGCTCGACGTCGTCATGCCCCGGCTGGACGGGCTGCGTACCGCCGCCCGGCTCCGCGCAGATCCCCGTACGCACGACCTTCCCCTCGCCATCATCAGCGCGTGTACGCAGTACGAGGTCGAGACCGGCCTCGACGTCGGCGTGGACGCCTTCCTCGCCAAGCCCTTCGAGCCCGCCGAGCTGGTACGGCTGGTGAAGGAACTCCTCGAGCGCAAGGCCGGGCGGGACGAGGGCTGGCGGGACGAGGGCTCCGGGGGAGAAGCGATCGGGGGGCCGGAAGGAGGCGATGGGGGAGCGGAACCGGGTGGCGGTGCCGGGGAGGCCGTCGCCGGGGGCGGTAGCGGGGCAACCGGTGACGGCGGGGGCGGTGGCGACGCGGGTGACGGAGACGCCGGGAGCGGTGAAGGGGCCTTCCGTCATGGCGTCTCACCCAGTCCCGGAAACGTCCCCGGGGCGGACGGCTCCTCCGGTTCCTCCTGAGTCGCCGGCAGCGGCCCGAGCGCGCTGCCGGCTCCCGGGTTCCGGGTCCCCGCGTTTCTGTGTCCTCTCCCGGGTCCGCTCTGGCTGGAATGCGTGCCTCGACCCTGTGACATTCGGTCGTTCTGCAGGCGGTGCCTGAGCGGTCGGAGTCGGGGGTCCGCACGGGGACGGGGGCAGAGACGGGGGCCTGGTCGGTGCCGCCCCCGAGCCGCCCCCCGGCCTGCCCCTGCCTCACCCCTGACCTTTCCCGCCCCTGGCAGTCCCTGACCCGCCCCCTCCGCGCGCACCCCCCACCCCTGGCCGTCCCCGACCCGCCCCCTCCACCCGCACCCCCGTCCCCTACCACCTCGCCGACTCGCCCTCCTCCTCGCCTACGCTTGTCCCGTGACCCCCGCCCAGCTCTCCCGTACCGTGTTGTGCGCGGTGCGTCGTGCTGTCGATGACGGGGAGCTGAATGTGACCGTGCCCGAGCGGGTCGTGGTGGGGGAGCCGGGGCCCGGAGGGTGTGGGGACTTCGCCACCGCCGTCGCGCTGCGGCTGGCCCCGTCGGCCGGGCAGCCGGCGCGCAGGGTCGCCGAGGTGCTGCGGGCGCGGCTCGTCGGTACCGAGGGCATCCGGGACGTCGTCGTCACCGGGCCCGGGTTCCTCAACATCAGCCTGGACGCGCGGGTCGATCCCGTCGCCGCGCTGGTCCGGGAGATCCGCGAGAAGGGCGCCCGGTACGGACACGGCGACGCCCTCGCCGGTCAGGTCGTCACGCTGCTCGTGCCGTACGAGGTGCGGGCCGAGGCCGTCGCCGACGTCGTCGTACGCCTCATCCGTGCGCAGGGTGGGCGTGCCGTCGTCGAGCACGAGCACGAGCCCGCCGGCAGGCAGGGCGACGACCCTGCCACCGTCGGGCACGCTGGATCCATCAGTCCGCTGAGCGCCCGCCGCGCCGCCGACCATGACCCCCTCACCGGGCCGCCCTCCCACCCCACCCCCCTCCGCCCCCGACCCGCCCCCCAGGACCCCTCCCCCCTGGGGAGGGACGCCGCTCGCTGGGCGCTGCTCCATCCCGCTCCGCACGACCGGCCCCGGATCAGTGCGGAGCATCTCGTGCAGCGGGAGGGCAATCCGTTGTTCCGGGTGCGGTACGCGCATGCCCGCGTCCGGTCGCTCAGCCGCAACGCCTCCCGTCTCGGTTTCGCCGCCGAGCCCGGTCCCCTGGGGACCGAGGCCGGTGCCGGTCTGCTGACCCCGCTCGCCGACCACCCCCGTATCCTCGCCGCGGCCGCCACCCACCGTGCCCCGGACCGGCTTGCCCGGCATCTCGTGACCGTCGCCGATGCCGTGCTGCCGCTGCTGCCTTCCGTGCTTCCCGTCGGTGAGGAGAAACCCTCGGCCGCCCACCGTGCCCGGCTGGCCCTCGCCGAAGCAGCCGGGCAGGTGCTGGCCGGCGGCCTGTCCCTGCTCGGCATCGACGCACCCGAACATCTCTGAGGCGTCAGGCAGATGCGCGCCCGGAGAGAGACAGAGAGTCTGAGAGTCACGTCATGAGCCGTTCCGCCCATCCCGCCGGGCCCCGCCACGCCGATGTCCTGCCCGAGGGGCACTACTCCGCGCCGCCCGCCGACCTGAACGTCCTCGACCCGAAGGTGTGGGCCCAGACCGTCACGCGCGGCGACGACGGGGTGGCCGCCGTCGGCGGTATCCCCGTCACCCGGCTCGCCGAGGAGTTCGGCACGCCGGCCTACGTCCTGGACGAGACCGACTTCCGGGCCCGGGCGCGCGCCTGGCGCGCCGCGTTCGGTCCGGACGCCGACGTGTTCTACGCCGGGAAGGCGTTCCTGTCCCGGGCCGTGGTGCGCTGGCTGCACGAAGAAGGGCTCAATCTCGACGTCTGCTCGGGTGGAGAACTGGCCACCGCGCTGTCCGCCGGGATGCCCGCCGAGCGCATCGCCTTCCACGGCAACAACAAGTCCGGCGCGGAGATCCGCCGGGCCGTCGAGGCGGGCGTCGGACGGATCGTGCTCGACTCCTTCCAGGAGATCGCGCGGGTCGCGCACACCGCCCAGGAACTCGGCAAGCGGCAGCGGGTGCAGATCCGGATCACGGTGGGCGTCGAGGCGCACACGCACGAGTTCATCGCCACCGCGCACGAGGACCAGAAGTTCGGCATCCCGCTGGCCGGCGGGCAGGCCGCGGAGGCCGTACGGCGGGCCCTGCGGCTGGACGGGCTGGAACTGATCGGCATCCACTCGCACATCGGCTCGCAGATCTTCGACATGTCCGGGTTCGAGGTCGCCGCGCACCGGGTCGTGGGGCTGCTGAGGGACATCCGGGACGAGCACGGCGTGGAGCTGCCGGAGATCGACCTCGGCGGCGGGCTCGGCATCGCCTACACGAGCGCCGACGACCCGCGTGAGCCGCACGAGATCGCCAAGGCGCTCACCGAGATCGTCACGCGCGAGTGCGAGGCCGCCCGGCTGCGCACGCCGCGGATCTCCGTCGAGCCCGGCCGCGCCATCGTGGGGCCGACGGCGTTCACGCTGTACGAGGTGGGCACGGTCAAGCCGCTGGACGGGCTGCGGACGTACGTCTCCGTCGACGGCGGCATGTCGGACAACATCCGCACCGCGCTGTACGACGCCGAGTACACCGTGGCGCTCGTCTCCCGCGTCTCCACCGCCGAGCCGATGCTCGCCCGGGTCGTCGGCAAGCACTGCGAGAGCGGGGACATCGTGGTGAAGGACGCGTTCCTGCCGGCGGACCTGGCTCCGGGCGACCTGATCGCGGTGCCGGCCACCGGCGCGTACTGCCGCTCGATGGCCAGCAACTACAACCACGTGCTCCGGCCGCCCGTCGTCGCCGTACGGGACGGCGAGGCCCGGGTGATCGTCCGGCGGGAGACGGAGGAGGACCTCCTGCGTCTCGACGTCGGGTGACGCGCGTCCCAGCACCGCGGGGGCGGAAGATCTGCGGTCTTCGGCCCCCGTTGAAATGAAAATAATGTCTCACGATCCGGACGAAGGGTAGATACTCCCGTCCGGTGAGTGAGACTAATCGAACCGTAGACGGTATGAGGAAACGAGGTCGGATGATGCGTACGCGTCCGCTGAAAGTGGCGCTGCTGGGCTGTGGAGTGGTCGGCTCAGAGGTGGCGCGCATCATGACGACGCACGCCGACGACCTCGCCGCCCGGATCGGGGCCCCGGTCGAGCTGGCCGGCGTCGCCGTACGGCGTACCGGCAAGGTGCGCGAGGGCGTCGACCCCGCGCTGGTCACCACCGACGCCACCGCCCTCGTCCAGCGCGAGGACGTCGACGTGGTGGTCGAGGTCATCGGCGGTATCGAGCCGGCCCGGACGCTGATCACCACCGCCTTCGAGCACGGCGCCTCCGTCGTCTCGGCCAACAAGGCGCTGCTCGCCCAGGACGGCGCCGCCCTGCACGCCGCCGCCGAGAAACACGGCCGGGACCTGTACTACGAGGCCGCCGTCGCCGGTGCCATCCCGCTGATCCGCCCGCTGCGCGAGTCGCTCGCCGGCGACAAGGTCAACCGCGTCCTCGGCATCGTCAACGGCACCACCAACTTCATCTTCGACAAGATGGACTCCACGGGAGCCGGCTACCAGGAGGCCCTGGACGAGGCCACCGCCCTGGGCTACGCCGAGGCCGACCCGACCGCCGACGTGGAGGGCTTCGACGCGGCCGCCAAGGCCGCCATCCTCGCCGGCATCGCCTTCCACACCCGGGTCCGGCTGGACGACGTCTACCGCGAGGGCATGACCGAGGTCACCGCCGCCGACTTCCGCTCCGCCAAGGAGATGGGCTGCACCATCAAACTGCTCGCCATCTGCGAGCGGTCCAAGGACGGCAGGTCGGTCACCGCGCGCGTGCACCCCGCGATGATCCCGCTGAGCCATCCGCTGGCCTCCGTGCGCGGCGCCTACAACGCCGTCTTCGTCGAGTCCGACGCGGCCGGACAGCTCATGTTCTACGGCCCCGGCGCGGGCGGCTCGCCCACCGCCTCCGCCGTCCTCGGCGACCTCGTCGCCGTCTGCCGCAACCGGCTGAACGGCACCACCGGACCCGGCGAGTCGGCCTACGCCGACCTGACCGTCTCCTCAATGGGCGAGGTCGTCACCCGGTACCACATCAGCCTGGACGTGGCCGACAAGCCGGGCGTGCTCGCCCAGGTCGCCACCGTCTTCGCCGAGCACGGGGTGTCGATCGACACCGTTCGGCAGCAGGGCAAGGACGGCGAGGCCTCTCTCGTCGTCGTCACCCACCGGGCCTCCGACGCCTCCCTGTCCGGGACCGTCGAGGCACTGCGCAAGCTGGACACCGTGCGGGGTGTCGCCAGCATCATGCGGGTTGAAGGAGAGTAACCAGCAATGACCCACCAGTGGCGCGGAATCATCGAGGAGTACCGGGACAGGCTTCCGGTCTCCGACACCACGCCGGTCGTGACGCTCCGCGAGGGCGGCACGCCTCTCGTGCCCGCGCAGGTGCTCTCCGAGCGCACGGGCTGCGAGGTCCACCTGAAGGTGGAGGGCGCCAACCCGACCGGGTCCTTCAAGGACCGCGGCATGACCATGGCCATCAGCAAGGCCAAGGAGGAGGGGGCGAAGGCCGTCATCTGCGCGTCGACCGGCAACACGTCCGCGTCCGCCGCGGCCTACGCCGTACGCGCCGGCATGGTCTCCGCCGTGCTGGTGCCGCAGGGCAAGATCGCCCTGGGCAAGATGGGCCAGGCCCTCGTGCACGGCGCGAAGATCCTCCAGGTCGACGGCAACTTCGACGACTGCCTCACGCTCGCCCGGGCGCTCAGCGAGAACTACCCGGTGGCGCTGGTGAATTCGGTGAACCCGGTGCGCATCGAGGGCCAGAAGACGGCCGCCTTCGAGATCGTGGACATGCTCGGCGACGCGCCGGACATCCACGTCCTGCCGGTGGGCAACGCGGGCAACATCACCGCGTACTGGAAGGGCTACCGGGAGTACGCCGCGGACGGCATCGCCGCCCGGACCCCGCGCATGTGGGGCTTCCAGGCGTCCGGCAGCGCCCCGATCGTGCGCGGCGAGGTCGTCAAGGACCCGTCGACCATCGCCACCGCCATCCGGATCGGCAACCCCGCGTCCTGGAACTACGCGCTGGCCGCCCGGGACGAGTCCGGCGGTGTCATCGACGAGGTGACGGACCGTGAGATCCTGCGCGCCTACCGTCTGTTGGCCGCGCAGGAGGGCGTCTTCGTGGAGCCCGCCTCCGCCGCCTCCGTGGCCGGTCTGCTCAAGGCCGCCGAGCAGGGCAGGGTCGACCCCGGCCAGCGCATCGTGTGCACCGTCACCGGCAACGGCCTGAAGGACCCCGACTGGGCCGTCGCCGGCGCCCCGCAGCCGGTCACCGTCCCGGTCGACGCGGCCACCGCGGCCGAGCGCCTCGGCCTCGCCTGAGCGGCCCGGGACCCCGGTCCCGGTCAGGGTGCACAGGGGGCATACGACACGCATCGTGCGCCGCCTGTGCGCCCTATGTCGCCGCAGAACCTTCCTTCGATAGGCTGTAACCAACCCGCCGCCGCACCTTTCCCCGCGTCCGGCACGGTGCCGCGCCGCCTCCGCGGCCCGACGGGTCCTCGTACATCAGTCGTCGGCAGTCCACCGAACGGCCCTCGAACGCCATCGAGCGCCATTCAACCGTCACGCAGCTCAAGGAGAGTCTTCGAGCGATGGCCGGTCCAGCTTTCCGCGCCGCCGCCGTCCGGGTGCGCACCCCCGCCACCAGCGCCAACATCGGTCCGGGCTTCGACGCCCTGGGCCTCGCGCTGGGGCTCTACGACGACGTGGTCGTCCGGGTGGCCGACTCCGGGCTGCACATCGACATCGCGGGTGAGGGGAGCGAGACCCTGCCCCGGGACGAGAGCCATCTGCTCGTCCGCTCCCTGCGGACCGCCTTCGACCTGCTGGGCGGACAGCCCCGCGGCCTGGAGATCGTCTGCGCCAACCGGATCCCGCACGGCCGCGGCCTGGGCTCCTCCTCCGCCGCCATCTGCGCCGGCATCGTCGCCGCGCGCGCCGTGACCATAGGCGGCGAGGCCCGTCTCGACGACGCGGCGCTGCTGGAACTGGCCACGGAGATCGAGGGCCACCCGGACAACGCGGCCGCCTGTCTGCTCGGCGGCTTCACCGTGTCCTGGATGGAGGGCGGCATGGCCCGCGCCATCAGGATGGACCCGCACGATTCCATCGTTCCGGTGGTTTTCGTGCCCGGGAAACCGGTGCTGACCGAGACCGCGCGCGGTCTGCTCCCGCGCAGCGTGCCGCATGTCGACGCCGCCGCCAACGCGGGCCGCGCCGCCCTGCTGGTCGAGGCGATGACCAGGCGTCCCGAGCTGCTGCTCGCCGCCACCGAGGACCGTCTCCACCAGGAGTACCGCGCGCCGGCCATGCCCGAGAGCGCCGCACTGGTGGAGCGGCTGCGCGCCGACGGCATCCCGGCCGTGATCTCCGGCGCCGGACCCACCGTCATGGCCCTCGCCGACACCGGCAGCGCCGACAAGGTGGCCCACCTCGCGGGCGACGGCTGGGCCGCCAACCGGCTGGACCTGGATGTACGGGGAGCGAGCGTGCTGCCGCTTGCGACCTGACACACGGTTGCCGGATTTCGAGAGGGGGAATGTTTGTTGGATCCGGTAGTGTTAATCTCAAGTCTGCACCCGACCCCACCATGGCGAGGTGCCTCGTGTCCCCCTCCGGGACAGACATTCTTCCGGGAGCCTCCCGCGCCACTCCGTGTTCCCTGCGCCGTACCTGGGCAGTACGGCGTATGCGAGCACTGAGCGGGCCGCCGGTGGGGGTACCCCTTGTGGGGGAGCTCCGGAACCGGTGCTACCACGCCACGTGACACTCGGTGCCACGACTCGCGGAAGCGCCATCACCGCACATTTCTTCCGCCGCTTTGGCGGACCACCGCCCCGGCACGGTTCACCGAAGACAGAACCGTAGCCGGACAGCACAACCGGTCGCCGAGCCAGACAGGCCGACGTCCGCTCCAGGGAAGGACCCTTCGTGAGCGACACCACCGATCTGATGGGCGCACGTGTCGAGGAGACCGCTGCCGCGCCCGCCACGGACGCCTCCGCGCCTGCCACCGGTGCCGGCTCCCGGCGGCGCCGCGGTACCGGCCTCGAGGGCATGGTGCTGGCCGAGCTGCAGCAGGTCGCCTCGGGCCTCGGGATCAGGGGCACCGCGCGGATGCGCAAGAGCCAGCTGATCGAGGTCATCAAGGAGGCGCAGGCCGCCGGGGGAGCCCCCGCCGCCGCCAAGGCCGACACCGCCGCCGAGACCAAGCCGAAGCGCCGGGCCACCTCGCGGACCCGCACCGGCGAGGAGACCGCCGAGAAGAAGGCGGACAAGGCCGCTGCGGCCCCCGCCGAGAAGGCCGCGGCCCAGCAGCAGATCGAGATCCCCGGCCAGCCGGGCACCACCCGCGACGCCGAGCGCGGGGCGGACGACGCCCCGGGCGAGCGGCGCCGCCGCCGGGCCACGGCCGATGCCGGCAGCCCGGCCGGGAACGGCACCGACACCGTCGCCGCCGAGGCCAAGAGCGAGCCGAAGGCCGAGACGCCCGCGCAGCAGCCGCAGCAGGGCGAGGCCGCCAAGGGCGACGCCGGTGACGGCGACGGCCGTGGCCGCCGCGACCGCCGCGAGCGCGGCCGGGACCGTGACCGCGACCGGGACCGCGACCGCGACCGCCGTGGCAAGGGCGACGAGCAGCAGGGCGGCCAGCAGCGTCAGCCGCAGGGCCAGCAGGGCGGCCGTCAGGACAGCCGGCAGGACGACGACGACTTCGAGGGCGGCCGGCGTGGCCGTCGCGGCCGTTACCGCGACCGCCGGGGCCGCCGCGGCCGTGACGAGATCGCCCCCGAGCCGCAGCTCGCCGACGACGACGTCCTGATCCCGGTCGCGGGCATCCTGGACATCCTCGACAACTACGCCTTCATCCGGACCTCCGGCTACCTGCCCGGTCCGAACGACGTGTACGTCTCCCTCGCCCAGGTCCGCAAGAACGGCCTGCGCAAGGGCGACCACGTCACCGGCGCGGTCCGCCAGCCCAAGGAGGGCGAGCGCCGCGAGAAGTTCAACGCGCTGGTCCGGCTGGACTCCGTCAACGGCATGGCGCCCGAACACGGCCGCGGCCGTCCGGAGTTCAACAAGCTGACCCCGCTCTACCCGCAGGACCGGCTCCGCCTGGAGACCGACCCGGGCGTGCTCACCACCCGGATCATCGACATGGTCTCGCCGATCGGCAAGGGTCAGCGCGGTCTGATCGTGGCCCCGCCGAAGACCGGCAAGACCATGATCATGCAGGCGGTCGCCAACGCGATCACGCACAACAACCCCGAGTGCCACCTGATGGTCGTCCTCGTCGACGAGCGTCCGGAAGAGGTCACCGACATGCAGCGGTCGGTGAAGGGCGAGGTCATCTCCTCGACCTTCGACCGCCCGGCCGAGGACCACACCACCGTCGCCGAGCTGGCCATCGAGCGGGCCAAGCGACTGGTGGAGCTGGGTCACGACGTCGTCGTGCTGCTCGACTCGATCACGCGTCTGGGCCGTGCCTACAACCTGGCCGCGCCGGCCTCCGGCCGCATCCTGTCCGGTGGTGTCGACTCGACCGCGCTCTACCCGCCGAAGCGGTTCTTCGGTGCCGCGCGCAACATCGAGGACGGCGGCTCGCTGACCATCCTCGCCACGGCTCTCGTGGACACCGGGTCCCGCATGGACGAGGTGATCTTCGAGGAGTTCAAGGGCACCGGCAACATGGAACTGAAGCTGGACCGCAAGCTGGCGGACAAGCGGATCTTCCCGGCGGTGGACGTGGACGCGTCCGGTACCCGTAAGGAGGAGATCCTGCTCGGCAACGAGGAACTGGCCGTCGTCTGGAAGCTGCGCCGGGTGCTGCACGCGCTGGACCAGCAGCAGGCGATCGAGCTGCTCCTCGACAAGATGAAGCAGACGAAGTCGAACGGCGAGTTCCTGATGCAGATCCAGAAGACGACGCCGTCGCCGGGCAACGGCGACTGACCGAGCCCCCGACAGGCACACGCGGCCGCTCCCCGTCCACCAGCGACGGGGGGCGGCCGTCCGCCGTTCACCGGGGCTTGCGCAAGCGAGATCTTCACCACAGCGAACGTGCCGTGCGCCGGTGGGCGGACGCTCTGCCCGCAGGGGTGAAACCGCAGGTGAGCGCCGTATGCCCGGATACCGTCGCTACGGAGCGTGCACAGCGCGCCACGCGAGGGCCACTGTGCGTTGTGCAACCCTTTCCCGAGTTTCCCCGTCTGACCGGGCGGAGCGACGATGGAGCGGTGACGACCGCGCCCGACCCTGACCGCAGGGGGTACCCGACCACCGAGACCTAGGAGCGATGTGGCCGCCGAGAGCACGCCCGCCATAACCGAGCCGGGCCCGACCGGGCCCCGCCGCCGGGGCAAGGGGCGCCGCCGCAAGGCCCCCAGCGCGGGCCGCAAGGTCCTGCGCGCGACGGCCTGGACGGCCGCGGGCATCGTCGTGCTGGGCGGCACCGGTGTGGGGTACGTGTACTTCAAGCTCAACGGCAACCTGCACAGCGTCGACCTCAACCAGGCCCTCGGCGCCGGCCGGCCCACGAAGGCCGACAACGGCTCCGAGAACATCCTGGTCCTCGGCTCGGACACGCGCGCCGGCAACAACAAGAAGCTGGGCGGCGGCGCGGACGACGGCAGCGCCCGCTCCGACACCGCGATGATCGTCCACGTCTACGAGGGCCACCAGCGGGCCGGCGTGGTCTCCATCCCGCGCGACACCCTCGTCGACCGGCCCGAGTGCACCGACACCCGGGGCACCAGCCACCCGGCCGCCTCCGGCGTGATGTTCAACGAGGCGTACTCCACCGGCGGCGCGGCCTGCGCGGTGAAGACCGTGGAGTCCCTCACCGGCATCCGCATGGACCACTACCTGGAGGTCGACTTCGACGGCTTCCAGCAGCTGATCGACGATCTCGGCGGCGTCCGGCTCACCACCACCGAGGACATCCGCGACCCGCAGAGCCACCTCGACCTCACGGCCGGTACCCACACGCTGGACGGCCGGCAGGCCCTCGGCCTGGTCCGCACCCGGCACGGCGTGGGCGACGGCTCCGACCTGGGCCGCATCCAGCTCCAGCAGGCGTTCATCAAGGCGCTGATCGACCAGGTCAAGCACGTCGGCGTGTTCACCGACCCGAAGCGGCTCTACCACCTCGCCGACACCGCCACCAAGGCCGTCACCACCGACTCCGACCTCGGCTCGGTCAACTCGCTGATCGACTTCGCGGACGGCCTCAAGGGCATCGGCCCGTCCCATATGAAGATGGTCACGATGCCGGTGCAGTACGACCCGGCCAACCCCAACCGCGTCCTGCTGGACACGGCCAAGGCCCAGCTGGTCTGGAACGCGCTGCGCAGCGACAGGCCGATCCCGGAGGCGGCGACCCGGGGCACGGCCACCGGCGAGGCCAAGAACGTCGTCAGTGCCCCCTGAGGAAGCCCGGGCAACCGCCGGACCAGCGACAACGCGCCCGCATCCGCCCACGGCGGGCCCCCGGCACCCCGGCCGGCGCCCCCGCCGTCCGCCCGCAGGAATAGAACGGCCGCACCCCCGGTTTGGGAGGATGGCACCAGTCCTGGCAGACTGGTACGTCGGCTCCGGTTCACGCTCCCGCATCCCGCGGCGGCGACCCGGCGCCCTCCCGAAACCTAGGAGACACCTTGAAGCGCGACATCCACCCCGCGTACGTCGAGACGCAGGTCAGCTGCACCTGCGGCGCGTCGTTCACCACTCGCAGCACCATCGAGTCCGGCGCCATCCGGGCCGAGGTCTGCTCCGAGTGCCACCCGTTCTACACGGGCAAGCAGAAGATCCTCGACACCGGTGGCCGTGTGGCCCGCTTCGAGGCCCGCTTCGGCAAGGCTGCCGCCGGCTCCAAGAAGTAGCGAGCCCCATTTCGCCGGTCCACGGTCCCACCCTGTTCCCGGGGGTGTGCCCGGGACCGGCGTTTTTGGTCGCCCGCCCTTCCCGTCACCGCAGTATCAGGAGCCCAAGATGTTCGAGGCCGTCGAGGAACTCGTCGCCGAGCACGCCGACCTGGAGAAGAAGCTCGCCGACCCGTCGGTCCACTCCGACCAGGCACACGCGCGCAAGCTGAACAAGCGCTACGCCGAGCTGACCCCGATCGTCGCCACGTACCGCTCCTGGAAGCAGACCGGTGACGACGTCGCGACCGCGCGCGAGCTGGCCGTCGACGACCCCGACTTCGCCGCCGAGGTCAAGGAGCTGGACAAGCAGCGCGAGGAGCTGACCGAGAAGCTGCGCCTGCTGCTCGTGCCGCGCGACCCGAGCGACGACAAGGACGTCATCCTGGAGATCAAGGCGGGCGCGGGCGGCGACGAGTCGGCGCTGTTCGCCGGCGACCTGCTGCGGATGTACCTGCGCTACGCCGAGCGCGTCGGCTGGAAGACCGAGATCATCGACGCCACCGAATCCGAGCTGGGCGGCTACAAGGACGTCCAGGTCGCGGTGAAGGCCCGCGGGCAGATCGAGCCCGGCCAGGGCGTCTGGGCCCGGCTGAAGTACGAGGGCGGCGTGCACCGCGTGCAGCGCGTCCCGGCGACCGAGTCCCAGGGCCGCATCCACACCTCCGCTGCCGGTGTCCTCGTCACCCCCGAGGCCGAGGAGGTCGACGTCGAGATCAACCCGAACGACCTGCGCATCGACGTCTACCGGTCCTCCGGACCGGGCGGCCAGTCCGTGAACACCACCGACTCCGCCGTGCGCATCACCCACCTGCCGACCGGTGTCGTCGCCTCCTGCCAGAACGAGAAGAGCCAGCTCCAGAACAAGGAGCAGGCGATGCGTATCCTGCGCTCCAGGCTGCTCGCCATGGCACAGGAGGAGGCGGAGCGGGAGGCCGCCGACGCCCGCCGCAGCCAGGTGCGCACCGTCGACCGCTCCGAGAAGATCCGCACCTACAACTACCCGGAGAACCGCATCTCCGACCACCGCGTCGGCTTCAAGGCGTACAACCTGGACCAGGTCCTGGACGGCGAACTCGACGCGGTGATCCAGGCCTGCGTCGACGCCGACTCGGCGGCGAAACTGGCCGCCGCGTAAGACCGTACCGACGAGTACGACACGGAGGACTCGCGTGAACCTGCTGCTCGCCGAGGTGGCCCAGGCCACCCAGCGGCTGGCCGACGCCGGTGTGCCCTCGCCGCGCAACGACGCGGAGGAGCTGGCCGCGTTCGTGCACGGCGTGAAGCGCGGTGGACTGCACTCCGTGAAGGACGCCGACTTCGACGCCCGGTACTGGGAGGTCATCGCCCGGCGCGAGCAGCGCGAGCCGCTCCAGCACATCACCGGACGGGCCTACTTCCGCTATCTGGAGCTCCAGGTCGGCCCCGGGGTGTTCGTGCCCCGGCCGGAGACCGAGTCCGTGGTGGGCTGGGCGATAGACGCGGTGCGCGCCATGGACGTCGTGGAGCCCTGCATCGTCGACCTGTGCACCGGGACCGGCGCCATCGCGCTCGCCCTCGCCCAGGAGGTGCCGCGCTCGCGCGTGCACGCCGTGGAGCTGTCCGAGGACGCCCTGGTGTGGACCCGCAAGAACGTGGCCGGCTCCCGCGTCGACCTGCGCCAGGGCGACGCGCTCACCGCCTTCCCCGACCTCGACGGCCAGGTCGACCTGGTCATCTCCAACCCGCCGTACATCCCGCTCACCGAGTGGGAGTACGTCGCGCCCGAGGCCCGCGACTACGACCCGGAGATGGCGCTGTTCTCCGGCGAGGACGGCCTCGACCTGATCCGCGGCATCGAACGCACCGCGCACCGGCTGCTGCGTCCCGGCGGGGTCGTCGTGATCGAGCACGCCGACACCCAGGGCGGCCAGGTGCCGTGGATCTTCACCGAGGAGCGGGGCTGGGCCGACGCGGCCGACCACCCCGACCTCAACAACCGGCCCCGGTTCGCCACCGCCCGCAAGGCGCTGCCGTGACCGTCCCGACGACCTACCACCCGCAGTACGTGTACGAGGAGGCCCGCTAGTTATGGCACGGCGATACGACACCAACGACGCGACCGACCGCGCGACGGGTCTGCGCGAGGCCGCGTCCGCCGTCCGCCGGGGCGAGCTGGTGGTGCTGCCGACCGACACGGTGTACGGCATCGGCGCCGACGCGTTCTCCGGCCAGGCCGTCGCCGACCTGCTCGACGCCAAGGGCCGCGGCCGCAACATGCCCACGCCCGTCCTCATCGGCTCCCCGAACACCCTGCACGGCCTGGTCACGGACTTCTCCGAGCTGGCCTGGGAACTGGTCGACGCGTTCTGGCCGGGCGCCCTGACGCTCGTCGCCCGGCACCAGCCGTCCCTCCAGTGGGACCTCGGCGACACCCGCGGCACGGTCGCCGTGCGCATGCCGCTGCACCCGGTCGCCATCGAACTGCTCACCGAGGTCGGCCCGATGGCCGTCTCCTCGGCGAACCTCACCGGCCACCCCGCGCCGGAGGACTGCGACGCCGCGCAGCAGATGCTCGGCGACTCCGTCTCCGTCTACCTCGACGGCGGCCCCACCCCGGGCAACGTCCCGTCGTCCATCGTGGACGTCACCCGCGAGGTGCCGGTCCTGCTGCGCGCGGGCGCGCTCTCCGTGGAGGAGCTGCGCAAGGTCGTACCCGACCTCGAGGTGGCGAATTGACGGCCCCTGAGGCGGGGCGTGGCATAGCTGCCCGGGGCTGGAGCGCGGAGGAGACGACCACGTTCGGGTTTCCCCGCGACACCTTCCGCATCCTGCACGTCAGCACCGGCAACGTGTGCCGCTCGCCCATCACCGAGCGGCTGACGCGGCACTTCGTCGCGGAGCGGCTCGGTGTGCTCGGCGGCGGGCTGATCGTGGAGAGCGCGGGCACCTGGGGCCACGAGGGCGCGCCGATGGAGTCGCACGCGGAGACCGTGCTGGCCGATTTCGGCGCGGACGCCACCGGCTTCACCGGCCGCGAGCTGCTGGACGAGCACGTGATCCGGGCCGACCTGGTGCTCACCGCCACCCGCGACCACCGCGCCCAGGTCATCTCCATGGGCCACTCGGCGGGGCTGCGCACCTTCACCTTGAAGGAGTTCACCCGCCTGGTCCGGGCGATAGATCCGGCCACGCTGCCGCCGCTGGAGGACGGGGTGGTCATGCGGGCCCGGGCGCTGGTGCGCGCGGCGGCGGCGCTGCGCGGCTGGCTGCTCGCCCCGACCGCCGAGGCGGACGAGGTGTACGACCCGTACGGCGCGCCGCTGACCTTCTTCCGGTCCATCGGCGACGAGATACGGGACGCGCTGGACCCGGTGGTGACGGCGCTGACGGGCGTACCCGCGCACACCTGACCGGACACGCACGGCCGTGACGGCCGCGCGGGCGCCGCACCCCGGGCCTACATTGGGGTTACGTCACCGTCGACCGCCCGGAGTCCGCCATGCCGGTCAGCACCGCCCACGACACCGATGTCCTGCGGCGGCAGGACCCGGCGATGGCCGAAATCCTCTTGGCCGAGCTGGAGCGGCAGTCGACCACGCTCCAGCTGATCGCCGCCGAGAACTTCTGCTCGCCGGCGGTGCTCGCCGCCCTCGGCTCGGCGCTCGCCAACAAGTACGCCGAGGGCTATCCGGGCGCCCGGCACCACGGCGGCTGCGAACTCGCCGACGTCGCCGAGCGCACCGCCGTCGACCGGGCCAAGGCCCTGTTCGGCGCCGGACACGCCAACGTCCAGCCGCACTCGGGCTCCTCGGCCGTGCTGGCCGCCTACGCGGCCCTGCTGCGCCCCGGCGACACGGTCCTCGCCCTCGGCCTGGCCCACGGCGGCCACCTCACCCATGGCTCGCCGGCCAACTTCTCCGGCCGCTGGTTCGACTTCGTCGGCTACGGCGTGGACGCGGAGACCGGGCTGATCGACCACGACCAGGTGCGTCACCTGGCGCGAAACCATCGGCCCAAGGCCATCGTGTGCGGTTCCATCGCCTATCCCCGGCATCCCGACTACGCCTTCTTCCGGGCGGTCGCCGACGAGGTCGGGGCGTATCTGATCGCGGACGCGGGCCATCCGATCGGACTGGTCGCCGGGGGAGCGGCGCCGAACCCGGTGCCGTACGCCGACATCGTGTGCGCCACCACCCACAAGGTGCTGCGCGGCCCGCGCGGCGGGATGATCCTGTGCGGACCGGAACTGGCCGAGCGCGTCGACCGGGCCGTGTTCCCGTTCACCCAGGGCGGCGCCCAGATGCACACCATCGCCGCCAAGGCCGTCGCGTTCGGCGAGGCGGCGACACCCCTGTTCGCCGGCTACGCCCACCGGGTGGTCGCCAACGCGCGCGTGCTGGCCGGCCGGCTGGCCGCGGAGGGACTGGCCGTCGTCACCGGCGGCACCGACACCCATCTGATCACCGCGGACCCGGCCCCGCTCGGTGTGGACGGCCGCGGTGCGCGCGCCCGGCTCCTCGCGGCCGGCCTGGTGCTGGACTGCTGTGTGCTGCCGCACGGTGACGGCCGGGGCCTGCGCCTGGGGACGGCCGCGGTGACCACGCAGGGCATGGGCGAGCCGGAGATGGAGCGGATCGCATCCCTGCTCGCGGCCGTGCTGCGCGGGGAGACCGAGCCCGCCGGGGCGCGCGCGGAGGTGCGCGCGCTCACCGGCCGGTTCCCGCCGTATCCCGGCTGAGCGGGGGTAGCCGGACGGTGTGCACAGCCACACGTGCAACCATCATCCCTACCCGGCAGTCCTCATCCATATGCGTCCGTCGCTAGGGTGTGGGGCTGTGATGGCCAGCGAGACCTGTGGGGAAGCCCGTGCGTGAATACCTGCTGACGCTCTGCATCACGGCCGCGGTGACGTATCTGCTGACAGGGCCGGTACGGAAGTTCGCGATCGTGGCCGGGGCGATGCCGGAGATCCGGGCCCGGGACGTGCACCGGGAACCCACTCCGCGGCTCGGCGGTATCGCCATGTTCTTCGGCCTGTGCGCGGGCCTGCTGGTCGCGGACCACCTGACGAACCTGAACGAGGTCTTCGCGAAGTCCAACGAGCCGCGGGCGCTGCTCTCCGGTGCCGCGCTGATCTGGCTGATCGGCGTCCTGGACGACAAGTTCGAGATCGACGCGCTGATCAAGCTGGGCGGCCAGATGATCGCCGCGGGCGTGATGGTCATGCAGGGTCTGACGATCCTGTGGCTGCCCATCCCGGGCGTCGGCAACGTCGCGCTGACCCAGTGGCAGGGCACGCTGCTGACGGTGGCCCTGGTGGTCATCACCATCAACGCGGTGAACTTCGTGGACGGCCTGGACGGTCTCGCGGCCGGCATGGTGTGCATCGCCGCGGGCGCGTTCTTCCTGTACGCCTACCGGATCTGGTACTCGTACGGCATCGAGGCCGCCGCGCCCGGCACGCTGTTCGCGGCCATCCTGATGGGCATGTGCCTGGGCTTCCTGCCGCACAACATGCATCCGGCGCGCATCTTCATGGGCGACTCGGGCTCGATGCTGATCGGGCTGGTGCTGTCGGCGGGCGCGATCTCGATCACCGGCCAGGTGGACCCGGACGCCCTCGCCCTGTTCACGGGCTCGGAGAAGGCGGCGGTCCACCAGACGGTCCCGGTCTACATCCCGCTGCTGCTGCCGCTGACCATCATCGCCGTGCCGGCCGCCGACCTGGTGCTGGCGATCGTCCGGCGCACCTGGCGCGGCCAGTCCCCGTTCGCCGCCGACCGCGGCCATCTGCACCACCGCCTGCTGGAGATCGGCCACTCGCACAGCCGGGCGGTGCTGATCATGTACTTCTGGTCGGCGCTGATCGGTTTCGGGGCGCTGGCGTACTCCGTCAACTCGGCGTCCATGTGGATCGTGCTGGGCGTGGTCTTCCTGAGCGCGGTCGGTCTGGGCCTGCTGCTGCTCCCACGCTTCACCCCGCGCGTACCGCTGTGGGCCCAGCGCTTCGTCCCACCGCGCTACCGCAGGCGCGGGATCGGCGCCGGGACGGCCGGCCCGGCGGTTCCGGAACCCGACGAGACCGCGGGAGCAGCCGACACCGAGGGCGCCGGCGGCACCGGCGGCACCGAGGGCGCCGGGGACTCTTCGAGCGCCGGGGAGGGCGGGCCGAGCGAGGGCCGGACCGCCGTGCCGGCCGGGGTGCCGGGGGTCAACGGGGCCACTGCGATCGGCGCCCGATCGCGTTTCGTCGGCCGCCGCTGAGGCGGCCAAGGTAAGAATCTGACTAGAGCATTGCCAACTCGTGGGGGAGCAAAGACCCCCAATACCAGACAAGAGGGCGCGGTTTCTGCACAGACGTGCACTGTCACTCTCATGTGTGACAGCGAGCACACCCAGCAGGTAAAGACCTCATCAAATAGTTTGTGATACGGTTCACGAGAACCCGGGATAGAGCCGAAGGACCGACTGCGACGGTCCCTTGGCGTGAGGTCTCGACCACTCCGCCCGGGACTACGCTCGTCCATGACGACACCCTGCCCCCTGTGAAAGCGGAGTTGCCGCCATGCCGTCCAATGACGCCCGGATCCTGACCCAGGCCGCCGTGCCCACGGCTGCCGTCGGCGCTGTCACCGCCGTCGTCAGCGCTGTGGTCGCCGGTGGCAAGGGAGCGATCGGGGCCGTCGTGGGGACGCTGGTGGTGATCGTGTTCATGGGACTCGGTCTCTACGTGCTCCAGCGCACCGCCAAATCCTTTCCCCAGCTGTTCCAGATGATGGGCCTGATGCTCTACGCGGCCCAGCTTCTGCTGCTGGTCATCTTCGTCGCGCTGTTCAAGAACACGACGCTGTTCAACCCCCGCGCCTTCGCCATCGCGCTCGTGGTCACCACCCTCGCGTGGATCGCCGCGCAGACGCGTGCCCACCTGAAGGCGAAGATCCTCTACGTCGATCCCGAGGCCTCGTCGAAGGGCGGCAAGCCCGAGAAGACAGGGCACTCGTCGTGAGAGGTAGGGCCGGGATAAAGGCGCACGAGAGATGCTGCTATCGTCCGGTGCCAACTGCGGCATCGCGGGCGCGGGCATCTGAGCTGACGCCTGCTCATTCGCGAGGCGAGATGCCCCACAGCCGCCCCCACATCCGTAACACCAGTCCCGTGCCGACCCGCGGCAGCAGGCCGCGCCGACACAACGAGGTTGCCGTACCTATGCGCCACGATGAAGGAGCCCGCGGTGAGTGCTGACCCGACGCAGACGCTCGCTTTCGACACGAGCTGCCACCTGTTCGACGGGTGCGGCTTCCCGGCTCCGGGCCTGCACTCGTTCCTGTTCAAGCCGCTCTGGGGCGACGCGGACAGCAACTTGTACTTCAACAAGACGATGCTGCTGGCGCTCCTCGGTTCCATCATCATCGTGGGCTTCTTCTGGGCCGCCTTCGCCAAGCCGAAGCTGGTCCCGGGCAAGCTCCAGCTGGTGGCCGAGGCCGGTTACGACTTCGTCCGCCGCGGCGTCGTCTACGAGACCATCGGCAAGAAGGAAGGCGAGAAGTACGTCCCGCTCGTCGTCTCGCTCTTCTTCTTCGTCTGGATGATGAACCTCTGGTCGATCGTCCCGGTCGCCGCCTTCCCGGTGACGTCGATCATCTCGTACCCGGCCGTCCTGGCCGGCATCGTGTACATCACCTGGGTCTCGCTGACGTTCAAGCGGCACGGCTTCGTCGGCGCCTTCAAGAACTTCACCGGCTACGACAAGACGCTCGGCCCGGTGCTGCCGCTGTCGATGACGATCGAGTTCTTCTCGAACCTCCTCGTCCGGCCCTTCACCCACGCCGTGCGACTGTTCGCGAACATGTTCGCCGGTCACACGCTGCTGCTGCTCTTCACGATCGCCAGCTGGTACATGCTGAACGGCATCGGCATCGCCTACTCCGGTGTCTCGTTCGTCATGGTCATCGTGATGACCGCCTTCGAGCTCTTCATCCAGGCTGTCCAGGCGTACGTCTTCGTACTGCTGACCTGCAGCTACATTCAGGGCGCGCTCGCCGAGCACCACTGAGCCCCCCGTCTTACTCACCCAGACATCCGGTGGCCAACCCCCACCGGTCATTGAAAGAGAAGGAAGAACCGGCATGTCCGCTCTCGAAACCCTTGCCGCCGGCGTCCAGATCAAGGGCAACCTCGGCTCCATCGGTTACGGTCTCGCCGCCATCGGCCCGGGCGTCGGCGTCGGCATCATCTTCGGCAACGGTACGCAGGCCCTGGCCCGTCAGCCCGAGGCGGCCGGTCTGATCCGCGCCAACCAGATCCTGGGCTTCGCCTTCTGTGAGGCGCTCGCCCTGATCGGTCTGGTCATGCCGTTCGTCTACCCGGCCTCCTGACCCGACCGCCGCGCACCAATAGACGAAAGGCACTGATATGAGCCCCCTGGTTCAGCTGGCGGCTGAGGAGGCCGAGAACCCCCTCATCCCGCCGATCCCAGAGCTCGTCATCGGCCTGATCGCCTTCGTCATCGTCTTCGGCTTCCTCGCCAAGAAGCTCCTCCCGAACATCAACAAGGTTCTGGAAGAGCGCCGCGAAGCCATCGAGGGCGGTATCGAAAAGGCCGAGGCCGCGCAGACCGAGGCCCAGAGCGTCCTTGAGCAGTACAAGGCCCAGCTCGCCGAGGCCCGGCACGAGGCCGCGCGCCTGCGCCAGGAGGCGCAGGAGCAGGGTGCCGCGCTCATCGCCGAGATGCGGGCCGAGGGCCAGCGGCAGCGCGAGGAGATCGTCGCCGCCGGTCACGCCCAGATCGAGGCCGACCGCAAGGCCGCGGCGTCCGCGCTGCGCCAGGACGTCGGCCGGCTCGCCACCGACCTGGCCGGCAAGCTGGTCGGCGAGTCCCTCGAGGACCACGCCCGCCAGAGCCGTGTGATCGACCGCTTCCTCGACCAGCTTGAGGAGAAGGCCGAGGCCACGCGATGAACGGAGCGAGCCGCGAGGCCCTGGCAGCCGCACGGGAGCGTCTCGACGCGCTGACGGACTCCACGTCCGTGGCCGCCGCGCAGCTCGCCGACGAGCTGGCGGCCGTCACCGCGCTGCTCGACCGCGAGGCCGGACTGCGCCGGGCCCTCACCGACCCGGCGCAGCCCGCGGAGGCGAAGGCCCAGCTGGTCCTGCGTCTGATCGGCGGCCAGGTCGGCGGCGCGACCGTCGACCTGGTGTCCGGGCTGGCCCGGTCCCGCTGGTCGCAGCCGCGTGACCTGGTGGACGCGCTGGAGGAGCTGGCGGACATCGCCGACCTCACGGCCGCGGAGCAGACCGGCACCCTCGACGACGTCGAGGACGAGCTGTTCCGGTTCGGCCGGATCGTCTCCTCCAGCACCGGTCTGCGCGCCGCGCTCACCGACCGCGCCGCCGGCACCTCGGCCAAGTCCGAGCTGCTGCACCGGCTGCTGGGCGGGCGGGCCAAGCCGGCCACCGAGCGTCTGGTGACGCGTCTGGTGACCGCGCCGCGCGGACGTAGCCTGGAAGCGGGACTGGAGTCCCTGTCCCGGCTGGCCGCGGAGCGCCGCAACCGCATGGTCGCCGTCGTCACCTCGGCGGTGCCGCTGAGCGACGGGCAGAAGGAGCGCCTCGGCGCCGCCCTGACCAAGCTCTACGGCCGCCGGATGCACCTGAACCTCGACGTCGACCCTGAGGTCGTCGGCGGGATCCGGGTGCAGGTCGGTGACGAGGTCATCAACGGCTCGATCGCGGACCGGCTGGACGAGGCCGCCCGTCGCATGGCGAGCTAGAGCAGCACCTCGGATATTTCGAAAAAGCAGTACGTACTTACGGCCCTGGTTGGGCCGTGCAGAGGATTCACCTCCTGTTGGGGGGAGTCCCCATCCCCCCAAAGTGAAACTTCGGGCCCAACAAGGAGAGCAGGGAACCCAGATGGCGGAGCTCACGATCCGGCCGGAGGAGATCCGGGACGCGCTGGAGAACTTCGTCCAGTCGTACAAGCCGGACGCGGCCTCGCGCGAGGAGGTCGGTACGGTCACCGTCGCCGGCGACGGTATCGCCAAGATCGAGGGTCTGCCCTCGGCCATGGCGAACGAGCTGCTGAAGTTCGAAGACGGCTCCCTCGGTCTCGCGCTGAACCTGGAAGAGCGCGAGATCGGCGCGGTCGTGCTGGGCGAGTTCAGCGGCATCGAGGAGGGACAGCCGGTCACGCGGACCGGTGAGATCCTCTCCGTCGCGGTCGGCGAGGGCTACCTCGGCCGTGTCGTCGACCCGCTCGGCAACCCGATCGACGGCCTCGGCGAGATCGACACCGACAGCCGCCGCGCCCTCGAGCTGCAGGCCCCCACGGTCATGCAGCGCAAGTCGGTGCACGAGCCGATGGAGACGGGCTACAAGGCCGTCGACGCGATGACCCCGATCGGCCGTGGCCAGCGTCAGCTGATCATCGGTGACCGCCAGACCGGCAAGACCGCCCTGGCCGTCGACACGATCATCAACCAGCGCGACAACTGGCGCTCGGGCGACCCGAAGAAGCAGGTCCGCTGCATCTACGTCGCCATCGGCCAGAAGGGCTCCACCATCGCCGGCGTGCGCCGCGCGCTGGAGGAGAACGGCGCGCTGGAGTACACGACCATCGTCGCCGCCCCGGCGTCCGACCCGGCCGGCTTCAAGTACCTGGCGCCGTACACCGGTTCGGCCATCGGCCAGCACTGGATGTACCAGGGCAAGCACGTCCTGATCATCTTCGACGACCTGTCGAAGCAGGCCGACGCCTACCGCGCCGTGTCGCTGCTGCTGCGCCGCCCGCCGGGCCGTGAGGCCTACCCGGGTGACGTCTTCTACCTGCACTCCCGGCTGCTGGAGCGCTGCGCCAAGCTGTCCGACGAGGAGGGCGCGGGTTCCATGACCGGTCTGCCGATCGTGGAGACCAAGGCCAACGACGTCTCGGCGTTCATCCCGACCAACGTCATCTCCATCACCGACGGCCAGTGCTTCCTGGAGTCGGACCTGTTCAACGCCGGTCAGCGTCCCGCGCTGAACGTCGGTATCTCCGTCTCCCGAGTCGGTGGTTCCGCGCAGCACAAGGCGATGAAGCAGGTCTCCGGCCGCCTCCGTGTCGACCTCGCCCAGTTCCGTGAGCTGGAGGCGTTCGCCGCCTTCGGTTCCGACCTGGACGCGGCCTCGAAGGCCCAGCTGGAGCGCGGTCAGCGCATGGTCGAGCTGCTGAAGCAGGACCAGTACCAGCCGATGTCCACCGAGGACCAGGTCGTCTCCGTCTGGGCCGGCACCACCGGCAAGATGGACGAGGTGCCGGTCGCCGACATCCGCCGCTTCGAGAAGGAGCTGCTGGAGCACCTGCACCGCAAGGAGCAGGGCCTCATGACCTCCATCCGCGAGGGCGGCAAGATGTCCGACGACACCCTCACGGCCATCGCCGACGCGATCGCGGACTTCAAGAAGCAGTTCGAGACCTCGGACGGCAAGCTGCTCGGCGAGGACACTCCTGCCGCTGCCGCCAAGTGACGTAAGGAAGGGACCTGACTCATGGGAGCCCAGCTCCGGGTCTACAAGCGTCGCATCCGATCCGTCAGCGCGACCAAGAAGATCACCAAGGCGATGGAGATGATCGCCGCCTCGCGCGTCGTCAAGGCGCAGCGCAAGGTGGCGGCCTCCACGCCGTACGCGACCGAGCTGACGCGCGCGGTCACGGCGGTCGGTACGGGTTCGAACACCAAGCACCCGCTCACCACGGAGGCGGAGAACCCGGCCCGTGCCGCGGTCCTGCTCCTCACGAGCGACCGCGGTCTGGCCGGCGCCTTCAACTCCAACGCCATCAAGGCGGCGGAGCAGCTGACCGAGCGCCTGGAGCGCGAGGGCAAGCAGGTCGACACGTACATCGTCGGCCGGCGCGGTGTCGCGCACTACAACTTCCGTGAGCGCAAGGTCGCGGAGTCGTGGACCGGCTTCACCGACGAGCCGACGTACGCGGACGCCAAGAAGGTGGCGGCGCCGCTGATCGAGGCCATCCAGAAGGACACGGCCGAGGGCGGCGTGGACGAACTCCACTTCGTCTACACCGAGTTCGTCTCGATGATGACGCAGACGGCGCTCGGCGCCCGGCTGCTTCCGCTGCGCCTCGACGAGGTCGCGGAGGAGACCGCCCCGCAGGGCGAGATCCTCCCGCTGTACGACTTCGAGCCCTCGGCGGAGGACGTCCTCGACGCCCTGCTGCCGCGGTACGTGGAAAGCCGTATCTACAACGCGCTGCTCCAGTCGGCCGCTTCGAAGCACGCCGCCACGCGGCGCGCGATGAAGTCGGCCACCGACAACGCGGGCGAGCTGATCAACACGCTCTCCCGTCTTGCCAACGCGGCCCGCCAGGCCGAAATCACCCAGGAAATCAGCGAGATCGTCGGTGGCGCCAGCGCTCTGGCCGACGCGACCGCGGGGAGTGACCGATAATGACCACCACTGTTGAGACCGCGGCGGCTACGGGCCGCGTCGCCCGGGTCATCGGCCCGGTCGTCGACGTGGAGTTCCCCGTCGACGCGATGCCGGACATCTACCAGGCGCTGCACGTCGAGGTGGCCGACCCGGCCAACGCCGGCGAGAAGAAGACGCTGACCCTGGAGGTCGCCCAGCACCTGGGTGACGGCCTGGTCCGCACCATCTCCATGCAGCCGACCGACGGTCTGGTCCGCCAGGCCGCGGTCGTCGACACCGGCGCGCCGATCTCGGTGCCGGTCGGCGACTTCACCAAGGGCAAGGTGTTCAACACCCTCGGCGAGGTCCTGAACGTCGACGAGACCTACGACGGCGAGCGCTGGCCGATCCACCGCAAGGCCCCGAACTTCGACGAGCTCGAGTCGAAGACCGAGATGTTCGAGACGGGCGTCAAGGTCATCGACCTGCTCACCCCGTACGTCAAGGGCGGCAAGATCGGCCTGTTCGGCGGTGCCGGCGTCGGCAAGACGGTGCTCATCCAGGAGATGATCTACCGTGTCGCCAACAACCACGACGGTGTCTCCGTGTTCGCCGGTGTCGGTGAGCGCACCCGTGAGGGCAACGACCTCATCGAGGAGATGACCGACTCGGGCGTCATCGACAAGACCGCCCTGGTCTTCGGTCAGATGGACGAGCCCCCGGGCACCCGTCTGCGCGTCGCGCTGGCCGGCCTGACCATGGCCGAGTACTTCCGTGACGTCCAGAAGCAGGACGTGCTGTTCTTCATCGACAACATCTTCCGCTTCACGCAGGCCGGCTCCGAGGTCTCCACGCTGCTCGGCCGCATGCCGTCCGCGGTGGGCTACCAGCCGAACCTGGCCGACGAGATGGGTCTCCTCCAGGAGCGCATCACCTCGACCCGCGGTCACTCGATCACCTCGATGCAGGCGATCTACGTCCCCGCGGACGACCTGACCGACCCGGCCCCGGCCACCACCTTCGCCCACCTCGACGCGACGACGGTGCTCTCCCGTCCGATCTCGGAGAAGGGCATCTACCCGGCCGTGGACCCGCTGGACTCCACGTCCCGCATCCTGGACCCGCGCTACATCACGGCGGACCACTACAACGCGGCCATGCGCGTGAAGACGATCCTGCAGAAGTACAAGGACCTCCAGGACATCATCGCGATCCTCGGCATCGACGAGCTGGGCGAGGAGGACAAGCTGGTCGTCCACCGCGCCCGCCGGGTGGAGCGCTTCCTGTCCCAGAACACCCACGTCGCCAAGCAGTTCACCGGCGTGGACGGCTCGGACGTGCCGCTCGACGAGTCGATCGCCGCGTTCAACGCGATCTGCGACGGCGAGTACGACCACTTCCCCGAGCAGGCCTTCTTCATGTGCGGTGGTCTCGACGACCTCAAGAAGAACGCCAAGGAGCTGGGCGTCTCCTGAGCCCCGTGCTCGTCTGAGGGGGCGGGCGCGTCCCGCCCCCTCATCCACGCCCACTAGAATTGACCCCAACACCCGGCGCCCCTGCCGGGTGGTGACCCGAGGAGCCACCCTTGGCTGCTGAGCTGCACGTCGAGCTGGTCGCCGCGGACCGCCAGGTCTGGTCCGGCGAGGCCACCCTGGTCGTCGCGCGCACCACGTCCGGCGACATCGGCGTCATGCCCGGTCACCAGCCGCTGCTCGGTGTGCTGGAGTCGGGCCCGGTGACCATCCGTACGAGTGAAGGGGGAACGGTCGTCGCCGCGGTGCACGGCGGTTTCCTCTCGTTCGCGGACAACAAGCTGTCCCTGCTGGCCGAGATCGCCGAGCTGTCGGACGAGATCGACGTCCAGCGCACGGAGCGGGAGCTGGAGCGGGCGAAGGCGGAGGGCGACGCCGCCGCCGAGCGCCGCGCGGACGTCCGACTGCGTGCTGCGACGGCACGCTGAACCAGCCGCGCGGTACGTTGACGTCACTCAGCCGCGGCCGGCCCGGAGCAATCCGGTGCCGGTCGCGGCTGAGGCAGATGTGGGTGTTTTTTCCGTTTCATTACTCAGGCATACAAGCAGTTCGCCTACCTAGGAGACGAGGAGGTCGGTGTCGATGGTCCTCGCTCTGACTGTGTGCGGAATCGTGGTCGCGCTCGTGCTGGTGGGGCTGTTCCTGTTCGGCCTGCGGCGCCGGCTCATCCAGCGCTCCGGCGGTACCTTCGACTGTTCGCTGCGCTGGGACCTGCCGGAGAAACCCGACACCGGCGGCAAGGGCTGGTCGTACGGCGTCGCCCGCTACAACGGCGACCGCATCGAGTGGTACCGGGTCTTCTCCTACGCCGTCCGTCCTCGCCGCGTCCTGGAGCGGGCGCAGATCGAGGTGGCCGGGCGCCGGCTGCCCGAGGGCGAGGAGGAACTGGCGCTGCTGTCCGACTCGGTGGTGCTGGCCTGTGTGCACCGGGGCACGCACCTCGAACTCGCGATGAGCGAGGACGCGCTGACCGGTTTCCTCGCCTGGCTGGAGGCGGCCCCGCCCGGCCAGCGGGTGAACGTGGCGTAGCCGCGGTCACCGCTACACGGACGCGCTCCCCCGGACTCGGTGTCCGGGGGAGCGCGTCCGTGTGGTCCGGCTGTTCCTACAGGTTGTCGCTGATGGCGCTCACGAGCTCACCGTTGGCGGTGTCGCCGGTGAAGTCCCAGAAGAACGCGCCGCCGAGGCCCTGGCTGTTGGCCCAGGCCATCTTGGTCTTGATGGTGGCCGGGGTGTCGTAGGACCACCAGTTGCTGCCGCACTTGGCGTAGGCGGTGCCGGCGATGGTGCCGGTGACCGGGCAGGACGTCTTCAGGACCTTGTAGTCCTCGATGCCCGCCTCGTAGGTGCCGGGCGCGGCGCCGGTGGCGGTGCCGCCGGGAGCGTCCTGGGTGACGCCGGTCCAGCCGCGGCCGTAGAAGCCGATGCCGATGAGCAGCTTCTTGGCGGGAACGCCGATCGCCTTGAACTTCGCCATCGCGTCGGCGGTGGTGAAGCCCTCCTTCGGGATGCCGCTGTACGAGGTCAGCGGGGAGTGCGGGGCGGTCGGGCCCTTCGCGTCCCAGGCACCGAAGAAGTCGTACGTCATCACGTTGTACCAGTCGAGGTACTGCGCGGCGCCCGCGTAGTCGGCGGCGTCGATCTTGCCGCCGGTGGTGGCGTCGGCCGTGGTGGCGGCGGTGATGAGGTTGTTGGAACCGAACTTGGCGCGCAGCGCGGCCATCAGGTTCTTGTAGGCGGCCGGACCGCTGGTGTCACAGGTCAGACCGCAGGCGTTCGGGTACTCCCAGTCGATGTCGATGCCGTCGAAGACGTCGGCCCAGCGCGGGTCCTCGACCAGGTCGTAGCAGGACTGTGCGAAGGCCGCCGGGTTCTTGGCCGCGTCACCGAAGCCGCCGGACCAGGTCCAGCCGCCGAAGGACCACAGCACCTTGATGTGCGGGTACTTGGCCTTGAGCTGGCGCAGCTGGTTGAAGTTGCCGCGCAGCGGCTGGTCCCAGGTGTCGGCGACGCCGCTGACCGAGTTGTCGGCGGTGAACGCCTTGTCGTAGTCGGCGTAGGAGTCACCGATCGTGCACTTGCCGCCGGTGACGTTGCCGAACGCGTAGTTGATGTGGGTGATCTTGGCCGCGGAGCCGGACGTCACCAGGTTCTTGACGTTGTAGTTGCGGCCGTAGATGCCCCACTCGGTGAAGTAGCCCAGCTTCACCTTGTCACCGGTGGGCGGGGGAGTGGTGGTGCCGCCGGTGGTGTGCACCTTGACCGCGCCACTGACCGGACCGGTCTGGTCGGCGGTGTCGCGGGCCTGCACGGTGTACGAGTAGTCGGTGCCGGCGGTCAGCCCGCTGTCGGAATACGACGTGGTGGTGACCGTGGCGACCTTCTTGCCGTCGCGCAGGACGTCGTAGTTCTTGACGCCCTTGTCGTCGGTGGCCGCGCTCCAGGCCAGCTTCACCGAGGTGTCGGTGACGGAGGAGGCGGTCGGGGTGCCGGGGGCCGACGGGGCGGCGTCGCCCGGGACCGTCGCGCCGTCGCAGCTGTCGCCGTTCAGCTTGCAGTTCGACGGCGAGCCGGGTCCGGAGCCGTTGAAGCCGAAGGAGAACGAGGCGCCGGGGGCGATGGTGCCGTTGTAGGACTTGTTCTTCGCCGTCCAGTGGGTGCCGGAGTTGGTCACGTCCGCGTCCCAGGCGGAGGTGACGGAGGTCCCGGAGGGGAAGTCCCATTCGACGGCCCAGGAACTGATGCTGCTGGAGCCGGTGTTCTTGATGGTCCACTGGCCGCCGAAGCCGGTGCCCCAGTCACTGGTCTTGGTGAAGGTGGCGGTGGCGTTGCCCGCGGCCTGGGCGGGCTGCGCGAGACCTACCGCACCGGCCAGGGGGAGCAACAGGGTCGCGAACGCGGCCGCGGCTCTGTGTCTGAAGCGCATGCTGCGCCTCCCTCGTCATCGGGGGTGTCCGGAGCGTGACTGAGCCTTCACGCCCCATGGTGCTGCGAGAGTAGAAAGGTCTGGACCACAGGTCAATAGGTCTGGACCATTCTGGGAGCGGGCCCCGCTACAGCCCCATGTCACGCGCCAGCACCGCCGCTTGCACCCGGCTGCGCAGCCCCAGCTTGGCCAGCAACCGGCTGACGTGCGTCTTCACCGTGCCTTCCGCCATGTCCAGCCGGCCGCCGATCTGCGCGTTCGACAGCCCCTCGCCGAGACAGCCCAGCACCTCACGCTCCCGCCGGGTGAGGTCCGCCGGCAGCTCCGGGACGGCCGCCGCCCGGGCCGCCCCGGCGGCGAACTCGGCGATCAGCCGCCGGGTCACGGCCGGCGCCACGATCCCCTCCCCGCGGGCCACCGTCCGCACCGCGTCCAGCAGATCCCGGGCCTCGGCGCTCTTCAGCAGGAACCCGGCCGCCCCGGCCCGCAGCGCTCCGAAGACATACGCGTCGAGGTCGAACGTGGTCAGCACCAGCACGTCCGCGAGCCCGTCGGCCACGATCCGCCGGGTCGCGGACACCCCGTCCAGCACCGGCATCTGCACATCCATCAGCACCACGTCGGGCCGCAGCTCCCGGGCCAGCGCGACGGCCCGCTCCCCGTCCGCCGCCTCCCCGGCCACCTCGATGTCGGGCGCGCTGCCCAGGATCAGCACCAGCCCGGCGCGCACGGCGGACTGGTCCTCGGCGACCACGACACGGATCACTCGGCATCTCCTTCGGTGAGCGGAAGCGCGGCCCGTACGGTCCACCGGGCGCCCCGGGGACCGGCCTCGAACGTGCCGCCGAGCAGGGCCGCCCGCTCGCGCATCCCGGTGAGACCGGAGCCGGAGCCGGGCGCGCGCGGGGTGTCGCCCGGCCGGTACGGGCTGGTCACCCGGATGTCCAGGACGCCGTCCCGCTGCCACAGCCCGATGTGCACCCGGGGCCCGGCCGCGTGCTTGAGCGCGTTGGTCAGCGACTCCTGCACGATCCGGTAGGCGGCCAGCTCCACCGGCACCGGCACCTGTCCGTGGCCGGCGTCGAGGGTGACGTCCAGGCCGTTGGCCCGGGCGGCGTCGACCAGGGCGCCGAGGCCGTCCAGCGTGGGTGACGCGGCCGGTTCCCGGTCCCCGGAGCCGTCCCGCAGGAGACCGATCAGCCGGCGCATCTCGTCCAGTCCCGCCACGCTGTTCTCCCGGATGACGGCCAGCGCGTCCCGGCTGGTCCCCGGGTCGTCCAGGGAGAGCGCCGCCGTGGAGTGGATGGCGATGGCCGACAGATGGTTGGCGACCATGTCGTGCAGTTCCCGCGCCACCCGCGAGCGTTCGGCGGTCACCGCCTGGACGCGGTCCATCTCGGCCAGCAGCGCGGTCTGCCCGGCCCGCAGCCGGGCCGCCTCGGCGGCGTCCCGGTGACCGCGCACCAGGGAGCCGGTCGCGGCCGGGGCCAGCGCCACCACCGCGATACCCAGCCCGATCAGCAGCCCCTGCGGATCGCGCCAGAGCGCCGCGGGCACCACCCCGCCGACCACCGTCAGCATCCCGGTGATCCACGGGATGCGGCGGGCCGAGGCCGGGGTGCCGTACAGGACGGCCGCGTACATCAGATCGGTGTACAGCACGACCGTGACCACGCTGCCGGCGGTCACCGTGTCCCACACCAGCGCGGCGGTGCCGGCCAGCAGAGCGGTGCGCGGCCGGATGCGGCGCAGCGGCTCGCAGGCGGCGGTCAGCGCCAGCGGGAGCAGCGGCGCCCAGGCCGCGTGCCACAGCACCAGGCTGTCCGAGGCCGCGCGGGTCCGGATGCCGAGCGCCCACAGCAGCACCCCGCCGAGCAGTCCGCCGGCGGCGATCCACAGGTCGTCGCGGTGCGGACGGGCGAGCGTGCGGGCCATGCCCTCCATCCAACACGGCGGCGCGGCGCCCCGCCTGGTCCCGGAGAAGGGTGCGGGAGTGCGACTTTCGTTTACGGCGGTCTCCTCTGCGCCGACGACGCGGCCGGCCGGCCCGGCCGGGAGCCTTGAGGGGTGGACGAGGGGAGCAAGTCGTGGTCGTCGGACTGGTCATCGCCTGTGAGGTGGCGTTCTGGGTGCTGCTGGCGGCCGGACTGGCCTTCCGGTACGCGCTGCGGATGCCGCGCACCGGTCTGGTCCTGCTGCTGTGCGAACCGCTCCTGGAGGTCGTGCTGTTGGCCGTCACGGCGCTCGACCTGAAGAACGGCGCCGCACCCGACTGGCGGCACGGCCTGGCGGCGGTCTACCTCGGCTTCACGGCCGGCCTCGGCCCCGCCACCGTCCGCTGGGCGGACGCCCGGGCGGCCCACCGCCTCGCCGGCGGCCCGCCGCCGGTCCGGCCGCCGAAGTACGGCACCGCCCGCGCCGTGCACGAGTGGCGGACCGCGGGCCGCTGGATCCTGTCCGCGGCCGTGGCGCTGGCCCTGCTCCAGGGCGCCGTCTGGTACGTCGGCGACGACGGCGGCACCGGCCCCCTGCGGGCGTGGCAGCAGCGCATGCTGTGGGTGATCGGCGTCAACCTGCTCATCGCCCTGAGCTACACGCTGTTCCCCAAGCGGGAGCCCCCGGCCCGGGACGCCGGAAAACCGGTCGACCCGGAGGCGGACGCCGCGAGACGATCCCGGCGATGACACGCACCGACACGCCTCCCGCCTGGGACGAGCGCACCCAGCTGACCACCTTCCTCGCGTACGTCCGCGCCACCGCGCGCGCCAAGTGCGAGGACCTCTCCGACGACGACGCCCGCAAGGCGCTGCTGCCCGGCTCGCCGCTGATGACCCTGAGCGGGCTGATCAACCACCTGCGCTGGGTCGAGTACTACTGGTTCCGGGTGGTCTTCCTCGGCGAGGAGGACGAGGGCCCCTGGACCGACGAGGACCCCGACCGCGAGATGCGTATCGCCGTCGACTACCCGCTGTCCGTGCTGCTCGACGAGTACGCCGGGCAGAGCGCCCGGCACGACGAGCTGATCGCCGCGCACGGCCTGGACACCAAGGCGCGGCGCCAGCGGGACGACGGCGAGCCGCGCGACCTGCGCTGGATCCTGCTCCACCTCATCGAGGAGACGGCCCGGCACAACGGCCACCTCGACATCCTGCGCGAACTGATCGACGGCCGCACGGGCGACTGACCCCGGGGCCGGCGCCTGCCTGGCGACTCCCCCGGCGTCCAGGCGGCGAGGGGAACCGCCGGCCGGACGCTAGCGCTCGCCGCCCGGCACCCAGAGCACGTCGCCGGTCTCCGTGTTGGCCGTGCGGGCCAGGATGAACAGCAGGTCGGAGAGGCGGTTGAGGTAGGTGGCGGTGAGCGGGTTCATCGTCTCGCCGTGCGCCTCCAGCGCCGCCCAGGTGGAGCGCTCGGCCCGGCGTACGACCGTGCACGCCTGGTGCAGGAGGGCGGCGCCCGGGGTGCCGCCGGGCAGGATGAAGGAGCGCAGCTTCTCCAGCCGCTCGTTGAAGCGGTCGCAGTCCGCCTCCAGCCGGTCGATGTAGAACTGCTCCACCCTGAGCGGCGGGAACCGGGGGTTCTCCACGACCGGCGTCGACAGGTCCGCGCCCACGTCGAACAGGTCGTTCTGGACGCGGGTGAGGACCGCGACGACCTCCTCGGCCAGGCCGCCCAGCGCGATCGCGGTGCCGAGCACCGCGTTGGCCTCGTTGGCGTCCGCGTAGGCGGAGATCCTGAGGTCGGTCTTGGGCACCCGGCTCATGTCGCCGAGGCTGGTGGTGCCCTGGTCGCCGGTCCGGGTGTAGATACGCGTCAGATTGACCATGCGGCCAGCCTAGTTACGCCCCGGCCGTCCGGAACACCCGCGTGCCCCCCGCCAGGGCCGGCACCGCGAGGCCCACGGCGACCAGGACGCCGTAGAGCATGTGCGCCGTCACGTACCGTCCGGCGTACGCGTCCCGGACCGCGTCCACCAGATAGCGGAACGGCACGAGATGCGACAGCACGTCCAGCCAGGCGGGCGCCAGAGCCATCGGCAGCATCAGACCGGACAGCAGCATCGACGGCATCGACACCATGTTGATCAGCGGTCCGAACTCCTGCGGACCGCGCGCCCTGACCCCGAGCGCGTACGACACCGAGGCCAGCGAGAGGGTCAGCAGGGCGACGAACGCGAAGCCGATCAGGACGCCGGCCAGCGGCGCGCGCAGGCCCATCACCAGCGCGGCCAGCACCAGCAGCACCGCCTGGAAGACGACGACACTGGCGTCCCGCAGCACCCGGCCGAGCAGCAGGGCGAGCCGGCTGACCGGGGTCGCCCGCATCCGCTCCAGCACGCCCTGCTGCTTCTCGACGATGACGGTGAACCCGGCGAACAGGGCGCTGAACAGGCCGAGTTGGAGCAGCAGTCCGGGGACCAGCACCTGCCAGGAGCTGCCCCGTCCGCCCAGCGGCAGACCGGTGAGCAGCGGGCCGAAGAAGAACAGGTAGAGCAGCGGGGTGAGCACGCCGAAGAGCAGCGCGAAGCGGGAGCGCAGCGACTGGCGGAGGTAACGGCCGTAGACGAGGGCCGTGTCGTGGAGAAGCATCGGGGCGGGTCCTGTCGGTGTCAGACGGCGACCGGGGCGCCGTCGGCCGGAGCCGGGCGGCGGCCCGTGACGGCGAGGAAGGTGTCCTGGAGGGTGGCGCCGGGCGAGCCGCCGTAGCGCGACTTGAGCGCGGCCGGGGTGCCCTCGGCGGCGACCGTTCCCCCGTCGACGATCACCAGGCGGTCGGCGAGGGCGTCGGCCTCGTCCAGGTAGTGGGTGGTCAGGAAGACGGTCGTGCCGTGCTCGTCGCGCAGTCGCCGCACCAGGTCCCACAGGCCGGCGCGGCTGCCGGGGTCGAGACCGGTCGTCGGCTCGTCCAGGAACAGCACCTTCGGGCGGTGGACGAGCGCCATCGCGATGTCCAGCCGGCGCCGCCGGCCGCCCGAGAGCGCGCCGGTCGTGTGGTCCAGGAACCCGGTGAGGTCCAGCTCCGCGGCCAGTGCGGCGGCGCGGGCGACCGCCTCGGCCTTCGGCAGGCGGTGGAGCCGGCCCTGGGTCACCAGTTCCTCCCGCACGGTGATCTGCGGATCGGCGCCGCCGGACTGGGCGACGTAGCCGATCGCCCGGCGGACCCCGCCGGGGTCGCCCACGAGGTCGTGACCGGCGACGGTGCCCGCACCGCCGGTCGGCCTCAGCAGGGTGGTGAGCATGCGCAGGGTGGTGGTCTTGCCGGCTCCGTTGGGGCCGAGGAAGCCGAGGATCTCGCCCTCCTGGACGGCGAGATCGACGCCGCGCACGGCCTCGACGGTGCCGGTCTTCGTCCGGAAAGCGCGGGTCAGGCCCGCCGTGCTGATGACTGCTGCCATGCCCTCAGAAAAACAGAGCCGCTTAAATTTTGCAACGACCCCAAAATTTCAGGCCACCCAGGAAGTTAGGATGAGGCCATGGCGGAAGGGCTCAGGGAGCGGAAGAAGCGGCAGACCCGGCAGTACATCTCGGACATCGCCACGGGCCTGTTCCTGGAGCGCGGGTTCGAGGCGGTGACCGTCGCGGAGATCGCCGAGGCGGCGGACGTCTCGGTCAACACGGTCTACAACTACTTCCCCGCCAAGGAGGACCTCTTCTTCGACCGCTCGGCCGGTATGACGGACCGGCTGGCCCGGTGGGTGCGGGGGCGGGATGCCGGGGAGTCCGCCGCGCGGGCCGTCCTGCGCGAGCTGCGCGGCGAGGTCGAGGCCGTCTCGCCGCGGGTCGGCCTCGTGGACGGCTACGACCGCTTCCTGCGCGTGATCCACGAGGCGCCGGCGCTGCGCTCGCGGCTGTGGAGCCTCCGGCAGGAGACCCAGGACGCCCTGGAAGCGGCCCTGCGCGAGGAGACCGGCGCCGCCGCCGGTGACCCGCTGCCCGATCTCATGGCCGGTCAGATCTGCTGGGTCCACCAGGCGGTCTCCGCCGCCGTCGGACGCGGGATGCTCGCCGGGCGCAAACCGGCCGAAGTGTCACGAGAGGTACTCGTCCTGCTGGACGACATCGAGGACCTGTTGAGTGAAAAGGTGCTCAACTACGCCGTCCGAGGCGCCGAATGACCCCTGCCGGTGTGATGTCCGTCAAATGAGACGTGACGCGCGTTACTTACCGGTCACACAGCGGCGCCGGAGCGCTATGGTCCGCCGGAGAGGCAGACTTATCACCGCGTTCGAGGGAGTCGGAGTGGCACGGAAGCTCGCCGTCATCGGGGCCGGTCTCATGGGATCGGGCATCGCTCAGGTCGCCGCCCAGGCGGGCTGGGAGGTCGTCCTGCGCGACGTCACCGACGAGGCTCTGCGACGCGGCACCGACGGCATTAAGGCCTCGTACGACAAGTTCGTCGGCAAGGGCAGGCTGACGGCCGAGGACGCCGGGGCCGCCCTCGCGCGCATCACCCCGACCACCGACCTCGACGCCGCCGCCGAGGCGGACCTCGTGGTGGAGGCCGTCTTCGAGAAGCTGGAGGTCAAGCACGAGATCTTCCGCGCCCTCGACAAGCTGGTGCGCGAAGACGCCGTGCTCGCCTCCAACACCTCCGCCATCCCGATCACCAAGATCGCGGCGGCCACCGAGCGCCCCGAGCGGGTCGTCGGCGTGCACTTCTTCTCGCCGGTGCCGATGATGCAGCTCGTCGAGCTGGTCCGCGGCTACAAGACCAGCGACGAAACCCTCGCCACCGCGCGGGAGTTCGCCGAGTCCGTCGGCAAGACCTGCATCGTCGTCAACCGGGACGTGGCCGGCTTCGTCACCACCCGGCTGATCTCCGCCCTCGTGGTGGAGGCGACCAAGCTCTACGAGTCCGGCGTCGCCACCGCCGAGGACATCGACCTCGCCTGCAAGCTGGGCTTCGGCCACGCCATGGGCCCGCTCGCCACCGCCGACCTGACCGGCGTCGACATCCTGCTGCACGCCGCGAGCAACATCTACACCGAGTCCCAGGACGAGAAGTTCGCCCCGCCGGAGCTGATGCGCCGGATGGTGGACGCCGGTGACATCGGCCGCAAGAGCGGGCAGGGCTTCTACAGCTACTGAGTCGCCCGCCCCGGCACGAACGCCCCGGAAGCGTCACTCCCGGGGGTGAATTCGGTATCGGTTGGCTTACAAACAGCAACCACACCGGCACCGGCACAGTCAGAGGTTGCACAGCAACTGTCACCGAATACGCCAACCGCACTCAACGGGGAGCGCATATGCACATCAGGGGCGACCACGCCGAGCTGGTCGTCGGGGGGCGCCTCGACGTCCGCAGCGCGGCGGACGCCCGTACGGCCCTGCACTCGGCCGTCGACACCGGAGTCGGCGACCTGGTGCTCGACCTGTCCGAACTGGATTCCTGGGACGCCACCGGACTCGGCGTGATCATGGGCGCCCACCGGCGGGCCGGCCGCTGCGGGCGGCGCCTGGTGCTGCGGGGCGTACCCCCGCAGATGCAGCGCCTGCTGGTGGCCACCCGGCTGCACCGCATCCTCGCCATCGAGGGCGGCATCGGTGTGGAGTCGCTGCCCCGGGTATGAGACACCTGCGCGGGTGAACCGGACGCGGCCCGCGGCCCGGCGCACCCGTCGCGGCGGGGCCGGGCGCAATCCTCACAAGACCGTGACGTCTCGGACCGCACGGCACCCCGCACTGTCGAAGAGACCGTGCGACGGTTTAAGGTGCGGTCGCCCGCCACCTCGCAACCCTCGACCGAGCGGGCCCGGACCAGAAGCGACAGCGCGGTGTGCGACAAGGCCGGGAGGGCCGCAACACGGGCACACGACGCTTTTGGGGAGCTGCAACCCATGGACCCGATGAACCAGGGACCCGACGAGCACGGCCGGGCGCACGGCCGCCGTCCGCCCCGGGACTCCCTGACCTCCGACCTCGCCCCCGGCACGGCCGCGCCCGCCCGCATGGCCCAGCTCCTGTGCGGCGACCTCCAGCTCACCGTCAACCCGGTCGACGGCAGCGAGATCGAACCCCGCCCGCCGGCCGGCCGCCCCGGCAGGCCCGCCAAGCGCACCGCCGCCGACCGTGCCGAGGCCGAGCGCGCCGCCCGGCCGCCCGCGTCCGCCGGCCCCGCCCCGGCCGCCCCCGGCCTGCCGGCCCGCCAGGAGGAACGCGAACGCCTGGTCCGGCTCCTCGCCCGCGGCCGCTCCGTCCGTCTCACCGGACCGTCCGGCTCCGGCCGCACCGCCCTGCTCGACCTGGTCGCCGAGGACTGCCTCGACCTCGCCCCGGACGGCGTGGTCCGGCTGAACGGCTTCCACCGGACCGCCGGCGACCTCCTGCACGAGCTGTTCCACACCGTCTACGACGCCCCCGGCCTGCGTCCCGGCCCCGGCGAACTGGGCGAGCTGGTCCGCGAGATCGGCGCGGTCGTCGTCCTGGACGACCTGGAGTTCGGCGGCGCCGCCCTGGACGGCCTGCTCGACGCCACCCCCGAGTGCGCCTTCCTGTTCGCCGCCACCCCGGACGTGCCCGCGCCGTCCGCCGGGTCGGACGTGGAAGAGGTCTTCCTCGCCGGGCTCGACCGCGCCGCCGGCGTGGAGATCCTGGAGCGGACCGCCGGCCGGACGCTCACCGAGGAGGAGGCCAACTGGGCCGGCGACCTGTGGTTCGAGTCCGAGGGCCTGCCGCTGCGGTTCGTCCAGGCCGGCGCCCTGCTGCGGCAGCGCGACGAACTGCGGGCCGGCGCCGGCGCGGTGGACGAGTACGGCGTCTTCGAGGACGTACGCCGGCCCGCGGACCTGCCGGTGGACCTGGAGGAGGACGTCCCGCTGCCCTCCCTCGGCGAGGCCGCCGCCCCGGCCCCGCTGCTCGCCTCCCGGCTCACGCACGCCGCCCGCGCCGCGCTCCGCTTCGCGGTCGCCCTCGGCGGCGAGCTGCCCCACCCGGCGCATCTGCCCGCCCTGGTCGGCGACACCCACGCCGACGCCGCCCTCGGCGAGCTGGCCGCCTGCGGCCTCGTCTCCCCGGTCGGCTCCCGCCACCGGCTCGCGGCCGGCGTGCAGACCCAGCTGGAGGCCGCCGGGTACGCCGACGACGCCGCCGAGCACGCCCTCACCGCCGCCCGGCACTACGCCTGGTGGGCCGGGCACGCCTCCGTCACCCCGGAACGGGTCTGCGCCGAGGCCGACGCGGTCCTGGCCGCGCTCGCCGCCGTCGTCCCGCGCACGGCGCCGCCCGGCGAGGGCGAGGACAGCGGCGCGGTGCGGCTGGCCCGCACGGCCGCGCCCGCCTTCGCCGCCGGAGGACACTGGAGCGCCTGGGAACGGGCCCTGCGCTCCGGCGCGGAAGCCTCCCGGCTGGCCGGCGAGGTGCCCGAACAAGCCTATTTCCACCACGAGTTGGGCATCCTCGCGCTGTGCACCGGGCAGCTCGACCGGGCCCGTGCCGAACTGGAGGCGTCGAACGGGCTGCGCGGCGCCCTCGCCGACAAGCGGGGCACGGTGGCCGGCCGGCGCGCGCTGGCACTGCTCGCCGACCGCTCCGGCGAGGTGCCGGGACCGCCGGTGCCGGCGGCCGGGCGGCCGGTGCCGGCACGGCCCGCCGAGCCGGCACCGGTGCCGGACCCGGTGCCCCACGGCGCCCTGGACGACACCCTGGTCACCCCGCGGACCCCTGCCCGGCCCGCGGTCCGCGCCGGGGGCCTGCGCCGCCTGGCCCGGCGCAACCTGGTGGCGGCCGGCGCCGGCGCCCTGCTGGCCGCCGTGCTCGGCACGGTCGTCACGCTCGGCATGACGTCCTCCGACCACACCGGCCCCGACCCGGCCGAAAAGGCCGACGCCAACCCGTCCGCGAGCCAGAGCCCGGACACCGGGGACACGGGGACGGACCCGGCCGACGGCGACGCCACCGGCTCGGCCGGCGGGCGGCCCACCTCACCCGGGCCCGACGGCACCTACGGCACGGCGGACGACCCCGTCCCGCCGGCCGGCACGGCCCGCCCCTCGGAGAGCGCCGAGCCGTCCGGCGGGGGCAAGCCCTCCGGTTCGCCGTCGACCTCGCCCGCACCGGGCGGAACGGGCGGCCCGTCCACCGGCGGTACGACGGGAGGCACGGCCGGCGGCTCGACCGGCAGCGGCGGCGGAGGTTCCACCGGCTCGACGGGCGGCACCACCGGCGGGACCGAGACCGGCGGCACGTCGGGCGAGCCCTCGGGCGGCACCTCCACGGACACCGGCGGCTCCACCGGCACCGGCGGCACCGCGGGCACGGGCGGCGCCACCGGCACGGACGGCGACCCCTCCGGCGGGACCGCGGACGGCGGCACGGCGGACGGCGGCACCCCGGGCGACCCCGGGGGCGGCACGACCTCCGGCGACACCGACGGCACGACGACGGCCGGCACCACCGGCGAGACGTCGAGCAGCGCGTCGGCCTCCCAGCCGGCGCCGGGAGCGACGCACACCGTGATGTGAGCCGGGAACCCGGCGGCACCCGACGGCCCGAGGGCGGTCCGGTGCCGCCGGGCCGGGGCCGCCGGGATCAGAACAGGCGGAGCTTGTCGTCCTCGATGCCGCGCAGGGCGTTGTAGTCCAGGATCTGGCAGTCGATGCCCCGGTCGGTGGCCAGGACGCGGGCCTGGGGCTTGATCTCCTGCGCGGCGAACACACCGCGGACCGGCGCGAGATGCGGGTCGCGGTTCAACAGGTCGAGGTAGCGCGTGAGTTGCTCCACGCCGTCGATCTCGCCCCGGCGCTTGATCTCGACCGCGACCGTCCCGCCGTCCGCGTCCCGGCACAGGATGTCCACCGGGCCGATGGCCGTCATGTACTCGCGGCGGATGAGCGTGTAGCCCTCGCCCAGGGTCTCGATGCGGTCGGCGAGCAGCTCCTGAAGGTGCGCTTCCACGCCGTCCTTGATCAGACCGGGATCCACGCCGAGTTCGTGCGAGGAATCGTGGAGGATCTCCTCCATCGTGATGATCAGTTTCTCGCCCGCCTTGTTGACGACGGTCCACACGCCCGCGTCCTCGCCCGCACCCTCCTTCAGCGTGCAGGGCGGCGACATCCAGTTGAGCGGCTTGTAGGCCCGGTCGTCGGCGTGGATGGAGACGCTGCCGTCCGCCTTGACCAGGATCAGTCGCGGAGCCGAGGGCAGGTGGGCGGTGAGCCGGCCGGCGTAGTCGACCGAGCATCGGGCAATGACGAGACGCATGGTCGGCAACGCTACTCGACGCGCCCCGGTGGACGCGATCCGCCCATCCCGCTCTCTGGCGATCGCCCCAATTGTCCCTGGAAACTCTTGTTCATCCCTGGCCGATAGTGAGCATGAGCAGACCGTTCCATATACGCGTTCTGCTGGTGTGGTCACCGACCGTTGCCTACCGTAGGGACGGGAGGTTGCGGCCCCTGTACCGAGCGTGTTCGCCAGCGCGGCCTCCCTCATCTGTCCGGCAACCCCTGCGCTTCGGGGGTGCGAGAGGAGAACCCATGTCGCTCGACGTCTCACCGGCCCTACTCGAACAGGCCGAGCGAGGCGAGGTCGACGAAGCAGCATTCGTCGACTGCGTCCGGACCTCCCTGCCCTACGCATGGGAGATGATCAGCTCCCTGGTGGCCCAGCTGAAGGTGGACGGCGGATCCTTCGCCGACAACCAGACGCCCCCGCCGGACGAGCAGGCACGCGGTCAGCTGCTGCGTGCGCTCGCGAGTGACGCGATACGCGGCGCGCTGCAGCGGCACTTCGGTGTGCGGCTGGCCTTCCAGAACTGCCACCGCGTGGCGGTGTTCCCGCTGGACGCCTCGGTGGACGAGACGCTGGCCCGGTTCACCTCGGTGCGCAGCCAGCTGCTCAACCAGTCGCCGGAGTTCCGGGACTGCTGACGCCCGGCCGGGACCGGGCCGGGGAGCCGTCGGTCTGCCGCTCCCCCTGGGGGAGGTGCATAGGTCGTCGGGGCGGCAGACTCCCCGGCGGCTCCCGCGGCGCAGCGCGTCAGCGGAGCCGGGGCAGCACCTCGGCGCCGAGCCGCCGCAGGTTCTCCTCGGTGGCGGCGAGGTCGCCCGAGCCCTCCACCAGGAGGGCGAAGCGGGAGATGCCCGTGCGCTCCGAGGTGGCCGCGAGCCGGTCGGCGGCGAGCTGCGGGGTGCCCACCGGGTGCAGCCCGCAGAGCAGTTCGGTGTAGGCGTGCGGGTCGCGCATGGCGCGCGCCCGTCCGTCCACCGTCACATGCGCGGCGAGGCCCTGCCGCAGCCAGCCCGGCATCGACTTCAGCAGGGTCTCGGCCGCGTCGGTGCGCCGGTCGGCGAGCTGGCACACCCCGGCCGAGACGTGGGCGGCGCCCGCGATCTCCTCGGCCGGCCGGCCCGCGGCGCGCGCGCAGCGCCGCCACAGGGCGACCATCTCGGCCTTCTCCTCGTCCCCGACGTGTATGCCGAGCAGCATCGGCAGTCCGCGCTCGGCGGCCAGCCGGACGCTCGCCGGCGAGGTGCAGGCGAGTACGACCTCGGGGCCCGGACGGTCCGACAGGGCCTCCGCGGGGCGGGGTACGACCGGTACCTCGCGGAAGGAGTACCGCTCGCCGGCGGCGCCCACGGCCGGCTCGGCCAGCCAGCGCAGCAGCAGATCGAGTGACTCCGGGAACCCGCGTTCGTACGCCTCCAGGCCCGCGCCGAACACCTCCAGGTCCACCCAGGGACCGCCGCGCCCGACGCCCAGCGTGAACCGTCCGCCGCTGGTCAGGTGCAGCAGCGCGGCCTGCTCGCCGAGGGCGACCGGGTGCGCGGTCGGCAGGACGCTGACCGCGGTGCCGACCTGGATGCGGTGGGTGCGCCCGAGCAGCAGCGCGGCCAGGGTGACCGCGGACGGGCAGGTGCCGTAGGGCACGAAGTGGTGCTCGGCCAGCCATACCGCGTCCAGCCCGGCCTGCTCGGTGACCTCCGCCGAGCGGACCGCCCGGTGCAGGGCCTCCGCCGGGCCCTGGCCCGGGAACTGGGCGGCCAGCACAAAAGTTCCGACGTGCATCGCGTTTCCTGCTTCCTTGCCTCCGGCTCGGAGTTCCCCCACCGGGCATAACCGACCGACACGTGCGCAGGACACGCTGCCCTGAGGAGATTTGCGGATTGTCTGCAGAATGGGTCGCCCTGGAGGGGGACTTGTGGGGGTTGGTTCCGTACCCGTACCCCATGCGGCGGCGCGTAGGCTGGATGCAGGCCATGCTCCCCGTACAGCCCCGAGAGGTGTCCCGTGTCCCCGCGCCGCAACCGACCGAAGACAGCCGGATCGTCGGGCCGGAGCGCCGAGGACGACCATGCCGGCCGGTACGGCGGGTGGCAGTCCACGGAGAGCTGGCGGGGCGAGGACTGGAGCGTGCGGCATGTCGCCGGGGCCGGCGCGCAGGGCAAGACCTACCGCTGCCCGGGCTGCGAACAGCTGATCCCCTCCGGCGTCCCGCACGTGGTGGCCTGGCCGGAGTACACGGGCGTCGACGACCGCCGGCACTGGCACAAGGCGTGCTGGAACGCGAAGGACCGCCGCACCACACCGGTGCGGCGGTCCCGTAACGCGCCGAGGTTCTGAGCCGTACGGCTACACGTCCCGGCTGCGCAGCAGCGCGTACGCGCCCGCGTACACCACCGCCGTCAGACCCAGCATGATCCACAGCGGGTCCCAGCCGGACGGCCCGGACTCCGACAGCGAGTTGGAGTAGAAGACGCTCAGCTGGTTCGGGATCGAGTACTCGAACAGCCAGTCGCGCAGCTTCTGCAGCGACTCCGCCACCATGAACAGCGCGAGCACCAGCGGGGCGAGCAGCACGCCGATCATGATGGTGATGGCGCCCGCGGAGTGCCGGATGACCGAGCCGATGAGCAGCGAGAGCAGCCCGAGCAGCGCGATGTGCAGGCTGATGCCGACGGTGGCCTTGAGCCACTCCGCGCCGCTCGGCGTGCGGGCGCCGGCGCTCTCCAGCATGGACACCTGGACCATGGCCACGAAGCCGGACGTGACCAGGGTGAAGGCGAAGGCGACGGCGAAGAACACGATCGACTTGGCGGCGAGCACCCGGGCCCGGCTGGGGCAGGCGGTCATCGTCGTCCGGATCATGCCCGTGCCGTACTCGGAGGCCGTGGTCAGCACGCCCAGCGTGATGATGCAGATGCTGCCGAGGAGCAGTCCGAAGAAACCGAACGACAGCGGGTTCTCGCCGTCCAGGCTGGTGGACTCGGAGTTGGCCTCGACCAGCGCGCCGGCCAGCAGGCCGATGCCGACGACGAGCAGCACGAACACGCCGAGCGTCCACATCGTGGAGCGCACCGACCTGATCTTCGTCCACTCGGAGGCCAGCGCGTGCCCGAGGTGGGTGCGCACGACGGGGATGGGCGAGGTGTAGCCGGGGTACGGCCCGCCGGGCGCCGCCTGCCAGTGCGGCTGGGCTGCGGGGGCCTGCGGCATCGGGGGCTGCTGGGTGCTCATCGGGCGTCCTCGGGCTGGTTCGGGTCGGCGGGGGCAGGGGCGGGGGCGGCGGCCGGGCCGGCGGCGGGCGCCGGGGGAACGGCGGCGGGCGGCTGCCGGGGCGCGGGCGGGGCGGCCGGGGCCGCGGGGGCCGCCGGAGTCTCCTTGGCCAGGGACTGCGCCGGGGCGGCGGGCGCCTGCGCGGGCTGCGGGGTCTGGCCGGCCGGCTGGGCGTACGGGTTGGCCGCCCCCGGAGCCGTACCCGCCGTACCCGGAGCCGTACCCGCCGTACCCGGAGCCGTACCCGCCGTACCCGGCACCGGGCCCGGAGCGCCGTACCCGTTCGCCGGGGCGCCGCCGTACGGGCCCGCGCCCGGGGCCGTGAAGGGCAGGCCGCCCTGCTGGGGCGGCGGCGGGGCGTACCAGCCGGGCTGGCCCTGGCCGGGGACCGGCACCGGCGGCTGGGCGCCGGGCGGCAGCGGCTGCTGGAGGCCCGCCTTCTGGTCCACGGTCGAGCGGTAGTCCACGGCGCCCTGCGTCATCCGCATGTACGCCTCCTCCAGCGAGGCCTGGTGCGGGGACAGCTCCCACAGCCGGACGTCCGCCTCGTGCGCGAGGTCGCTGATGCGGGGCAGCGGCAGCCCGGTCACCCGCAGCGCGCCGTCCTGCTCGGGCAGCACGTGCCCGCCCGCCTCGGTGAGCGCGGAGGTCAGCTTCTCGCGCAGCTGCGGCTCGGTGTCGGGCGTGCGCACCCGGGCGAAGTCGGCCGAGTTGGCCGAGATGAAGTCCGTCACGCTCATGTCGGCGAGGAGCTGTCCGCGCCCGATGACGATGAGGTGGTCGGCGGTCAGCGCCATCTCGCTCATCAGGTGGGAGGAGACGAAGACCGTGCGGCCCTCGGCCGCCAGGGCCTTCATCAGATTGCGGACCCAGAGGATGCCCTCGGGGTCGAGGCCGTTGACCGGCTCGTCGAAGAGCAGCACCTTGGGGTCGCCGAGCAGCGCGGCGGCGATGCCGAGGCGCTGGCCCATGCCGAGCGAGAAGCCCTTGGACCGCTTCCTCGCCACGCCCTGCAGACCGACGACCCCGAGCACCTCGTCCACCCGCCGGGCCGGGATGCCGGAGAGCTGGGCGAGGCTCAGCAGATGGTTGCGGGCGCTGCGGCCGCCGTGCACGGCCTTGGCGTCGAGCAGCGCGCCGACCTGCCGGGGGGCGTTGGGCAGCTTGCGGTACGGATAGCCGCCGATGGTGACCGACCCCGACGTGGGATTGTCCAGGCCGAGGATCATCCGCATCGTCGTGGACTTGCCCGAGCCGTTCGGCCCGAGGAAGCCGGTCACGGCTCCCGGCCGTACCTGGAAGGAAAGGTTGTACACGGCGGTCTTGTCGCCGTAGCGCTTGGTCAGGCCGACAGCCTCGATCATGCTCCGCACCCATCGAAAGGTTCAGGACAGCGGGGCACACGCCCCCGTAAGGGTTAGGAGGATATCCAGGCGCTGACGGTTCCGCCCAAGAGAGGGTAAAGCCGGGTCGTCACCGGCCGTGACGGCCGCGGCTACTGGGCGTCCCGGCGCTTGAGGAGGACGTAGCCGCCCGCCAGCGCGGCGAGCACCCACAACGCCATGATGCCGAGCCCGGTCCACGGGCCGTACGGCGTGTCATCACCCATACGAGGGACCACCTGCATGATCCGGCTGCCGGCCTGGTCGGGCAGGAACCGGCCGATCTTCTTGGTGGCGTCCACGTTGCCGAGGACGTTGGAGATCAGGAAGAAGAACGGCATCAGGATGCCGAGGGACAGCAGCGGCGAGCGCAGCATCGTGGCGACGCCCAGGGAGAACACCGCGATCAGCGTCATGTACAGCCCGCCGCCGAGCACCGCGCGCAGCACACCCGGATCGCCGAGGGCGGCCCGGTGGGGACCCAGCGCGGCCTGGCCGAGGAAGAACGCGGCGAAGGAGGTCACCAGGCCGGCGACGAGCGCGAGCACCGCGGCCACCGCGACCTTGCCGAACAGGAAGGTGCCGCGCCGCGGCACGGCGGCCAGCGAGACCCGGATCGTGCCGGTGCTGTACTCGGTGGAGACGACCAGCACCCCGAACACGGTCATCGCGAGCTGGCCGAGGGTCATGCCCGCGAAACTGATCACCGTGGGGTCGAACGACAGCCGCTCCCGCAGGGGCATGTTCGCGTACTGGCTGTTGGCCAGCGCGGAGACCAGCGTGCCGAGGGCCACGGTGACCACCACGGCCAGCGACAGCGTCCACATCGTCGACGCCACCGACCGGATCTTGGTCCATTCGGACCGCAGGACCTGTACGGCCGCCATGGTCAGACCCCCTTCCAGCCGGTGCCCCAGTCCTGCCCGGCGGGAGCCGGCCCGGCCTGCGCGTGGTACTCGACCGTCTGCGCCGTCAACCGCATGAACGCCTCCTCCAGCGATGCCTGCCGCGGGCTCAGCTCGTGCAGCACGATCCCGTTCCGCGCGGCCAGCTCGCCGATCTGCTCGGCCTTGCCGCCCTCCACCTCCAGCGCCCCGTCACCCGCCGCCACGACCGTGATCCCGGCCTGGTGCAGCACGTCGAGCAGCCGCTCGCGCTGCGGGGAGCGGATGCGCAGGTACGACCGCGAGTTCGCCCGGATGAAATCGGCCATCGAGGTGTCCGCCAGCAGCCGCCCCTGCCCGATCACCACCAGGTGCTCGGCCGTCAGCGCCATCTCGCTCATCAGATGGCTGGAGACGAACACCGTCCGGCCCTGCGCCGCCAGCGACCGCATCAGGTTCCGGATCCAGTGGATGCCCTCCGGGTCCAGCCCGTTCCCCGGCTCGTCGAACATCAGGATCCGCGGGTCCCCGAGCAGCGCGGCGGCGATCCCCAGCCGCTGCCCCATGCCGTACGAGAACCCCTTGGCCTTCTTCCGCGCGACGGCGGTGAGCCCCACGGTCTGAAGCACCTCGCCCACCCGGCGCTCGGGGATGCCGTTGCTCTGCGCGAGCCACAGCAGATGGTGGTAGGCGCTCCGGCCGCCGTGCACCGCCTTCGCGTCCAGCAGGGCGCCGACGTACCGCAGCGGGTCGCGCAGCCGGTCGTAGGGCCTGCCGTCGATACGGACGGCGCCGGCGGTGGGGCGGTCCAGACCGAGGATCATCCGCATCGTCGTGGACTTCCCGGCGCCGTTGGGCCCGAGGAACCCCGTCACCACGCCCGGTCTGACGGTGCAGGTGAGGCGGTCCACCGCCACCTTCTCGCCGTACCGCTTGGTCAGCCCCGTCAGCTCGATCATGCGGCCACGCTAGGACGCGGCGAAGCCCCCTGCCACCGGAGCGGCAGGAGGCTTCGGCCATCCGGCGAACCCGCGGGTGCTACCGGGTCTGCTGCGCCGGGACGCCCCGGGAGACCGGCTCGTCGTCGCTCGACGTGCCCGCCGCGGCCACTGCGGCACCGGTCAGCGTGGCGAGCATCTCGCGGACGTTCGTCAGCTGCGCGTTGATGCTGTCGCGGCGGTTGGTGAGCGCCGCCAGCTCCCGCTCGGACTCCGAACGGATGCGGTCCGCCTTGGCGTTGGCGTCGGCCACGATGTCCTCGGCCTGCCGCTGGGCGGTCTCCACCGTCTGGCGGGCCCGGCGCTCGGCGTCGGTGCGCAGCTTCTCCGCCTCCAGGCGGAGCTGCTCGGCGCGGTGCTCGATCTCCGCGAGACGCTTCTCGGCCTTCTGCTGACGGGAGGCCAGGTCGCGCTCGGACTGCTCGCGCCGCTTGGCCAGGTTGGTCTCGAAGTCGGCGGCGGCCTGCGCGGCCTTGGCGCGGGTCTCCTCGAAGAGGGCGTCCGCCTCCTCGCGCTTGGACTGCGCGTCCTTCTGCGCCTCCGAGCGCAGCTGCGTCGCGTCGGCCTGGGCCTTCTCTACGATCCGGACGCCCTCGTCCTCGGCCTTGGCCTTGCGCTCGGCCGCGTACGACTCGGCGTCGTTGCGGACCTGCTGGGCCGCGGACTCGGCGAGGTCGCGGTGCTGCTCGGCCGCCCGCCGGGCCTCCTCGCGCAGCTCCTTGGCCTCTTCCTCGGCCAGCCGCAGGATCTTCTCGACCCGCGCGCCGAGACCGGCGTACGACGGCTCGGCGTCCGTGATCTGCGCCTGGGCGTTCTGCGTTTCGAGGTGCAGCTCCTCGATGCGCTTCTCCAGGGCGGTGATACGGGCCAGCGCGCTGTCACGGTCGGAGACCAGCTTGGAGATACGTTCGTCCACCTGAGCGCGGTCGTATCCACGCCGCACAAGCTCGAAGCCGTAGGGGGAAGTGTCGCTCATGGGGTTCCTGTCGAATGAGACCGGTGAGTGAGGTGATAGAGCAAATCCTAGGGGCCGAAGCGGTGTGTCATCGAGCGGATACGTGTTTGATCCGGAGAATGACACCTCTTTTGGGTGGCTGCCCCCCGGACGGCTTGCACAAAGAGACGGGCAAAGACTCCAGAAGACACCTCAACCCGCCTCTCCCGCTAGCCGTCTGACGACTTGCCACCCGTTCGTGGGGCTCCCACGGTGGCGCCCGCCTTGACCCCGCCGTCCTTGCCGGACGCCGGCGCCTCGAAGGACTCCAGCGCTTCCAGGACATCCTGCACCCGCGAGATCTCGGTGTTGATGTCCTGGCGCCGGCGCATCAGGATCTCCAGCTCCCGCTTGCCCTCCTCCACCGTACGACGGGCCTCGCGGATCGCCTCCGCCTTCAGCTCCTCGGCCTCCTCGACCGTGCGGCGGGCCTCGCGGGCGGCCTCCGCCTTGAGCTGCTCGGCCTCCTTGACCACGCTGGCCTTCTTCTGCTCGGCCTCCTTGAGCAGCCCCTCGGCCTTCTTCACCGCGGCGATCCGCACCTTGCCCGCCTCGGAGTCGGCCGCCGAGACCAGCTCCTTGGCCTTCGCCTCGGCCTTCGCCAACTGCTCCTCGGCGGCCTTGATGAGCGCGTCACAGCGGTCGCCGGTGGACTTCATCGTCTCGGCGGCCTCGCGGCGGGCCCGCTCGTGCAGCTCCTCGATCTCGGTGGTGACCCGGTCGCGCAGCTCCTCCGCGCGCTCCCGGATCGCGGTGGCGTCCCGGCGGGCGCCGACCAGCAGCTCGTCCGCGTCCGTACGCGACTTCTCCACCAGCGAGTTGCCCTCGATGGTCGCCTCGGCGACGATCCGCTCGGCCTCGCTGCGGGCCGCGCCCACCATGGTGTCGGCCTGCGACTCGGCGTCCGCCGTGGCCTTGCGCGCCTGCGCCCGTGCCTCGGCGAGCAGCTTGTCGGCCTCCGCCGTGGTCTTCGTCAGCAGCGTGTCGACCTGCTCGGCCGCCTCCGAACGCCGCTTGTTGGCCTCCTTGCGCGCCTCGTCCAAGGTCCGCTCGGCCTCTCCGCGCGCGGCGCCGACGACCCGGTCGGCCTCGGCCTCCGCGTCCGCCTTGAGCCGCTCGGCCTCCGCCCGCACCCGCTCGGCGTGCTGCTGGGCGCTGCCCACGGTCTCGGCGGCCTCGGCCCGCAGCCGCTCGGCCTCGCCGGTGGCCTCCCCGAGCAGTTGCTCGGCGCCCGCCACCGCCTCGGCACGCACCCGCTCCGCCTCCGCGAGCGCTTCGGTGCGCACCCGCTCGGCCTCGGCCGCGGTCTCCGTCCGGAGCCGCTCGGCCTCCGTGAGCGCTTCCGTGCGCACCCGGTCGGCCTCGGCGATCGTCTCGTTCTGCAGCCGTTCGGCCTCGCTGCGGGCCTCGGTGATGAGGGTGTCGGCCTGGGTCGCCGCGTCCGAGCGGATCCGGTTGGCGTCCTCGCGGGCGTCCGCCCGGGTACGGGCCGCCGCCTGGTCCGCCTCGGCGAGCGCGTCCGACGCCTCGGTGCGCACCCGCTGCGCGTACTCGCCCGCGTCCGCGCGCAGCCGCTCGGCCTCGGCGATGGCGTCCGCCATCGTCCGCTCGGCCAGCGCCTTCGCGGCCTCGGACTCCTCGTTGGCCTCGCGCCGGATCCGGGAGGCGTCCTCGCTCGCGCGCTCGCGCTCGGCGTAGGCGTCACCACGGACCCGGTCCGCCTGCTCCTCGGCCTCCCGCCGCGTCCGGTCCGCCGCGTGCTCGGCGGCCGAGCGCAGCCCGGCGATCTCCTCCTGCGCCTGCTCGTGCAGCCCGGCGACGGAGTCCCGGACCTGCTGGGCGTGCTGCTCGGCGGCGGCGACCATCTCGGTGGCGCGCCGGTCGGCCTCCGCCACCAGCCGGGTCGCCTCGGCCTGCGCCTCCTCCACCCGGGTGCGGGCGGCGGCCAGCAGTTCCTCGCTCTGCTCGCGGGCCCGCTGCCGCTCCTGGCCGGCCTCCTCGCGGGCGGCGCCGAGCAGTTCCTCGGCCTCGCGGCGGCGCCGGGCGGCCTCCTCCTGCGCGGCGGCCAGCGTCTCCGAGGCCTCGGCGCCCAGCCGCTCGGCGGCCGCCTGGGCCTCCGCGCGCATCCGGTCGGCGCTGTCCTGGGCCTCCGCCTTGAGCCGCTCGGCCTCGGCGGCGGCCTCCGAGCGCAGCCGTACGGCGAGAGCCTCGCCCTCGGCGCGGGAGGCGGACGCGTCGGACGCGGCCTCGTCGCGCAGCCGCTCGGCCTCGGCCTCGGCCTGCTGCTGGAGCACCCGGATCCGCTCGGCGGCCTCGGTGCGCAGCCGCTCGGCCTCCTCGGCGGTCTCCCGGCGGATCCGGGCGGCCTCCTCGCGGGCGTCGGCCAGCGCCTGCTCTGCCGCGGCCAGCCGGTCCTGCGCCTCCGTCTGGAGCCGTGCCGCCTCCTCGGCGGTCTCGGCACGACGGGCCTCGACGGCCTTCTCGGTCTCCTCGCGCAGCTCCCGCGCGGCCTTCTCGGCGTCCGCGCGGACCGTCTCGGCCCGCTCGGCGGCCTCGGCGCGCAGTCGCTCGGCCTCCTCGCGGGTGCGCTCCAGAGTCTCCTCGGCCTGCCGGCGCAGACCGGTGGCCCGCTCGATGGCCTCGGTGCGGACCTTCTCGCTGTCGGCGGTCGCGCTCTGCCGCAGCTCGTCGGCGTCGGCCTTGGCCTTGGCCAGCAGCTCTTCGGCGGACCTGGCCGCCTCCTCGATCTGCGCGACGGCCTCCCGGCGGGCCTCGGCACGGATCGACTCGCCCTCGGCGACCGCGTCGGCGCGCAGCTGCTCGGCCTCGCCGCGCAGCCGGCGGGCCTCCTCCTGCAGCTCGACCGTCTTGGCCCGGTACTCCTTGGTGTCGTCCTTCGCCGCGCCCTTGAGCTGCTCGGCGATGTCGTGCGCCTCGGCGCGCAGCCGGTCCGCCTCGGCCTCGGCCTCCGAGCGGATCCGCTCGGCCTCCTCGGCGGCGGCCCGGGTGGTCTTCTGGGCGTCCTCGGACGCCTTGTTGAGCACGTCCTCGGCGGTCTTGGCCGCCTTGGACAGCTGGGTGGCGGTCTCCTCGGCGGTGATCGAGCGGGCCTTCTCGGCGGCCTCGGCGACCAGCTTCTCGGCCTCGGCGCGAGCGTCCGCGACCAGCTGCTCGGCCTCGGACCGGCTGTGCTCGGCCTCCTTGGTGGCCTCCGCGACCAGCCGGGCGACCTGCTCCTTGGCGGTGCGCGTGCGCGCCTCGCCCGCGGCCTCGGCACCGGCGAGGGCCTTGGCGGCGGCCTCCTTCGCCTCGGCGACCACCTTGTCGGCCTCGGCCTGCGCCTTGCGCAGCGCCTCCTCGGCCGCCGCCATCCGCTCCCCGGCGGCCCGGCTCAGCTCGGCGGCCTGCCGGCGGGCGGAGTCGGACTCGGTGACGGTGGTGGAGCGCAGCCGCTCGGCGTGCTCGGTGGCCTCCTGGGCCTGCGTGGAGGCCGCGTTCAGCAGCCGCTCGGCGTCCGCGCGGGCGCGGCGCAGAATCTGGTCGGCCTCCGTGCGGGCGGCCTCGGCCTCGCTGCGCAGCCGCTCCCGGGCCTGCCGGGTCAGCCGCTCGGCCTCCGTGCGGGCCGCGGCCATCGCCTGCTCGGCCTCCGCGCGGGACTCGTCCAGCAGCCGGCGCGCCTGCTGCTCGGTACGGGCGCGCAACTGCTCGGCCCAGGCCACGTTCTCGTTGACGTGCGACTCGACGGTGGCGCGGCGCTCGGCCAGCTCCTGGTCGAGCTGCTGGCGCCGGGTCACCGCCTCCTGGTGCAGCTCGGCCTGGAGGCGCGCGGCCTGCTCGGCGTGCTCCTGGAGGATGCGCTGCGTCTGCGCGCGGGCCTGGCTCAGCTCCCGCTCGGCGTCCTGGCGCAGCTGCTCGGCCTGCATCTGGGCGTTGCGGAGCAACTGCTCGGCCTGGTAGCCGATGTCACCGCCGTCATAGGCGGGCCGGGTCATGAGGGTACGGCGCGCCTCGTGCAGCTTGGCGCGCAGCACCTCGACCTGGTAGCCGAGGTCCTCGGCGTGCTGGATCGCCTTTTCCCGCTCGGTCCTCAGCCGCTTCATCTCGGCCTCGAACCGAGAGAGGTGGTCGACGTTAGCCGCCGGCTCTCGCTCCTGGCTCTCGTAGCCCCGCACTGCGCGGTCCCATCCGTCCCCTGGTCAGCTTCTCCAACGAGCTCCGCCCATTCGCCGGACGGGGCCCCCGGGGAATGGTGTCAGATCAACGGCGGAGCACGGGCTGCTGCCCCGACGCTCGTCCCCCGAAACCCGGACCCCGGCATGCGGTCGTCCCGGTTCGGGGACGACCGCCCCCAACCCTACCGGCCCTTATGTACGGCGGTCAGTGCTCGGGCGACTCAACAGGCGCCGAAGTGACCAGTTCTGTGAGGACGCCGTGGCAGTCCTTGGGGTGCAGGAAGGTGATCCGCGAGTCCATGGAGCCGCGCCGCGGCTCGTCGTAGAGCACGCGCACGCCCTTGCCGCGGATCTCCTCGGCATCGGCGTCCACGTCCGCCGTGCCGAAGGCGATGTGGTGGACGCCTTCCCCGTTCTTCGCCAGCCACTTGGCGACCGTGGAGTCCTCCCGCACGGGTTCCAGCAGCTGGAGGTAGGAGGCGCCGCCGTCCGAGGTGCCGTTGATCCTGAGCATGGCCTCGCGCACGCCCTGCTCCTCGTTGACCTCGGTGTGGAACACCTCGAAGCCGTATGTCGCCCGGTAGAACTCGACGGTCGCGTCGAGGTCGTGGCAGGCGATCCCGATGTGGTCGATTCGCGTCAGCATGGATTCAGTGCAGCGCTCCCGGGGTGGTTACGCAACGTGCGCGCGATCACACCGACAGCCCGGTGACGGCGTGTCCAACCGCTCAGTACATTCGAAGTAAACCCTCGTTCACTCCTCGGCTGCGGCGCAGCTGGAAGGGGATCGCACCTCATGTCTTCTGGAAAGACCAGCTCGGTGATCGTCGCGGGCGCCCGGACGCCCATGGGGCGGCTGCTGGGCTCGCTGAAGTCCTTCTCCGGAGCCGACCTCGGCGGTTTCGCGATCAAGGCCGCCCTCGACCGTGCGGGGATCGGCGGCGACCAGGTGCAGTACGTGATCATGGGCCAGGTGCTGCAGGCCGGCGCCGGACAGATCCCGGCCCGCCAGGCCGCCGTCAAGGCCGGCATCCCGATGAGCGTCCCGGCGCTCACCGTCAACAAGGTGTGCCTGTCCGGCCTCGACGCCATCGCCCTGGCCGACCAGCTGATCCGCGCCGGCGAGTTCGACATCGTCGTGGCGGGCGGCCAGGAGTCCATGACCAACGCCCCGCACCTGCTGCCGAAGTCCCGCGAGGGCTTCAAGTACGGCGCGGTGGAGATGCTCGACGCGATGGCCTACGACGGCCTGACCGACCCGTGGGAGAACATCCCGATGGGTGAGTCCACCGAAAAGCACAACACCCGTCTCGGCATCGGCCGCGCCCCGCAGGACGAGATCGCCGCCCTGTCCCACCAGCGGGCCGCCGCCGCCCAGAAGAACGGCCTGTTCGAGGCCGAGATCACGCCGGTGGAGATCCCGCAGCGCAAGGGCGACCCGGTGCTGTTCAGCAAGGACGAGGGCATCCGCGGCGACACCACCGCGGAGTCCCTGGCCAGGCTGCGCCCGGCCTTCGCCAAGGACGGCACGATCACCGCCGGCTCCTCCTCGCAGATCTCCGACGGCGCCGCCGCCGTGGTCGTCATGAGCAAGGCCAAGGCCGAGGAACTGGGCCTGGACTGGCTCGCCGAGATCGGCGCGCACGGCAATGTGGCCGGACCGGACAACTCGCTCCAGTCGCAGCCGTCCAACGCCATCCGCCACGCCCTGAAGAAGGAGGGCCTGGACGTCGCCGACCTCGATCTCATCGAGATCAACGAGGCGTTCGCGGCGGTCGCCGTGCAGTCAATGAAGGACCTCGGCGTTTCCACGGAAAAGGTGAACGTCAACGGCGGCGCCATCGCGCTCGGCCACCCGATCGGCATGTCCGGCGCCCGGCTCGTGCTCCACTTGGCGCTGGAGCTGAAGCGGCGTGGCGGCGGTGTCGGCGCGGCGGCGCTGTGCGGCGGCGGCGGCCAGGGTGACGCGCTGATCGTGCGCGTCCCGAAGGCCTGAACCCCGCGGGGCCGTCGCGGGACGGCCCCTTCCCGGTTACGTCGGTGAAGTGAACGGAGCTGTGATGCAGGACGTCTCCTCTCTGGTGGCCCAGGCCAGGGAAGGCCGGCCGCGGGCCGTGGCCCGGCTGATCTCCCTGGTGGAGGGGGCGTCACCGCAGCTACGGGAGGTCATGGCGGCGCTGGCGCCGCTGACCGGCAACGCCTATGTGGTGGGTTTGACCGGCTCGCCCGGCGTCGGCAAGTCGACCTCCACCTCCGCGCTGGTCACCGCCTACCGCAAGCAGGGCCGGCGGGTCGGCGTCCTGGCCGTCGACCCCTCCTCGCCGTTCTCCGGCGGCGCCCTGCTCGGCGACCGGGTCCGGATGGCGGACCACGCCTCCGACCCCGGCGTCTACATCCGCTCGATGGCCACCCGCGGCCACCTGGGCGGCCTGGCCTGGGCGGCGCCGCAGGCCATCCGGGTGCTGGACGCGGCGGGCTGCGACGTGATCCTGGTCGAGACGGTCGGCGTCGGCCAGTCGGAGGTCGAGATCGCCTCCCAGGCCGACACCAGCGTGGTGCTGCTCGCCCCGGGCATGGGCGACGGCATCCAGGCGGCGAAGGCGGGCATCCTGGAGATCGGCGACGTGTACGTGGTCAACAAGGCCGACCGGGACGGCGCCGACGCCACGGCCCGCGAGCTGAACCACATGCTGGGCCTGGGCGAGTCCCGGGGGCCCGGCGACTGGCGGCCGCCCATCGTCAAGACGGTCGCGGCCCGCGCGGAAGGCATCGACGAGGTCGTGGAGGCCCTGGAGAAGCACCGGGCCTGGATGGAGGAGCGGGGCGTCCTCGCCGAGCGGCGGGCGGCGCGCGCGGCCCGCGAGGTGGAGACCATCGCCGTCACCGCGCTGCGCGAACGCATCGGCGACCTGCACGGCGACCGCCGCCTCGGCGCGCTCGCCGAGCGGATCGTCGCCGGCGAACTGGACCCGTACCGCGCAGCGGACGAACTGGTCACGGGCCTGACACAGGGCTGAGCCCCGCAGCCATCCGGCGCCCAGGAGAGCCGGGCGCACCTTCACCGGGCCCGTGAAGCCCGCCCGCCCATCCGCGCCCGCCTCCGGGCTACGACGGGAACGGCCGGCCAGGCCCCTGGGCCTGGGGCCCGCGGCCTGTGGCGCCGCACTGGCGGGCCGGCCCTCCCGGGCACGTTCCCGCCCCGGCGCCTCCCGGCCGACGCGAGGCCGGCGGAGCACACCCGCACCCAGACGGGGGCAGGGCCGACCCAGTGCCGAACGCAGGAAGCCCGGGCGGAGCGCCGGACAGCGGGGCTGCCGGTCGACCGACAGCCCCGCTGTCCCCTTCCACGCCGTGCCGCCCTGGCGGCCCCGGCGGGCGTACCGCCCTGAGCCCCCCGGGCCCCAGGCGTCCCCGGCGGGTGCCGGGGATGCCCCTCGACGGGGGCGGCATCCCGCGAGCGCCGGCAGGCGAGCCCGCAGCCGGCGGCCCGCCCCGGGACCGGAGCCGGGGCGGGTGTACGGCCCTGAGCCCTCCGGGGCCAGGCGCAGGTGGCGCCGGGACGCCTCCTCGGCGGGGGCATCCCGGACATGCCGGCAGGCGAGCCCGCGGCCGGGCTGTTGCACCCTGCGGACCGGGACCGCCGAGGCCGAGGTACAACCTCGAGTGCTCCGGGCCGAGGCCGGCACCCGGCGGGCGCCGGGCACGTTCCCTCGGCGGAGGCGTCCCGCGAGCGTCGGCGGGCGAGCCCGCGGCCGCCTGCCGCGCCCCGGGGCCGGTGTACGGCCCTGAGCCCCTCCAAGGCCAGGCGGCACCGGTGAGCGCCCGGGACGCCCCCTCGGCGGAGGCATCCCGCGAGCGCCGCCGCGCGAGCCCGCGGCCGGGCTGCTGCACCCTGCGGGCCGAGGCCGTCGCTGGCGGCGTACGACCCCGAGTGCTCCGTGCCCAGGCATCGCCGGCGGGCGCCGGTCATGTCCCCTCGGCGGAGGCAGCCTCGCAGTACCTACAGGTGAACCCGCGGCCGGCTGTCGCGCCCCAGGGGCGCCGGGACCCGCCTACGACTCCGGGCCCAGGCGGCACCGGTGGGTGCCGGGGACGCCCCCAGCGGAGGCATCCCGGGGGCGCCGGCGGGCGAGTCCGCGGCTCGCTGCCGCTTCCGATGGTTCAGGAACGTCCGCGTTGGCCTCTGAGGTGTTCGGCGACCGGCCTCAGGGCCTTGTCCAGTTCCATCAGCGCGTCCGGTGACAGCAGGTCGATGAAGTGCCGCCGCACGGATGCCACGTGGTGCGGCGCGACCTTCCGCATCGTCTCCATGCCGTGCTCCGTGAGCACGGCGTACAGCCCCCGCCGGTCCGTGTCGCAGTTCTCGCGCCGCACCAGGTTCGCGTTCTCCATGCGGGTGATCTGGTGCGAGAGCCGGCTCTTGGACTGCAGGGTCGCGGACGCCAGATCGCTCATGCGCATCCGTACGTCGTCCGACTCGGACAGGTTCACCAGGATCTCGTAGTCGTTCATTGTCAGGCCGAAGGGCTGCAGATCCTTTTCCAGCTGGTACGTCAACAGCCTGTTGACCTCCAGGTGGGTGCGCCAGGCGCACTGCTCCGCATCGGTCAGCCAGCGCGTGGCCGTCTCGGTCTCCATGAATGAAGTCTACCTAAGAAGTTGAATGACGAACTACTTCGGGTGGTGTGACTGTGCGCACGCGTTCGATGTCACACTCCGCAGACTACCGCTCACAGCCCGAAGCGACGCGGGAGGTCTCCCGGCTGTCCGGGAAGGCGCGGTGCGCCCGACGATTGCGGACCGTGTCCGACCGGTGCCGTTCCGCCACCTCCGGGCACGCCCGGTCCGGGCGGAACCGCCCCGGTCGCCACCTCGTCCATGAGGATCTCCGTCGACTGCAGCAGCACCGTCCCGGCGCCCGCGAACTCGAACTGGTGCTCCTCGCCGGATACCCCGCCGAAGCCCGTCATCGCACGTAGACCGCCCAGTACACCCGTCAGATAACCATGGTCGTAGTGATGGCACGGAGACGGGCAGTCGGCCCACCCGACGAGGGCCTGCGGGTCGACCCGGATCGGGGGTTCCATGAACACCACCGGACCGTTGGATGCGGCCACGAAGGTGCCGGTTCCGAGAAGGGTCAGAAATCCCGGCACGATCGACTGTTTGAGCGTGAGACTTGGCTGAAAAGCGAGCAGATTGCCCGCGCGAATGGTCAAGTTCCCGTCGTCCAGGTCGAAGGAGTTGACGTCGAAGGCCCGGTCGGCCAGCAGCATCTTCCCGGAACCCTCCGCCACCACCCAGTCGCTCGCGTGCAGTGGCGAATGGAACGACGTGCGGACGAGCCGGTCGAGCCGCCCGAGCCCGATGCCGTTGAACTCGATCGCCCCGTAGTAGGCGATCATCTTCCCCTTCTGCAGGAACCACTGCCCGCTCTTCAGCGCCACACAGAACGTGTACGGGTTCACGTTGTCGTCGGCGGGCAGCGTCATCGGGTCGTACCAGACCGGTCCGGCCCCCGGGGCCGCGTAAGTGCTCACAGCTTCTCCTCCGACGCCTGGACGTAGACCGTGCCGTCGCCGCTCAGCTCCAGCTGGAACGCCTCCCCGGAGCCGCGGCCCACCATCTCGCGCCAGCCGAGCGCGGTGGAGAGCCGGTTGCGGAGGTCGCCGTGGTGCGCGACGTACGCCTGCGGGTCGACGTGGACCGGGCGCTGCGGGGTGACGGGGATCTCGAAGACGCCGCCGTGCGCCATCACGGCCGCCGCGCCGTGGCCCTGGAGGGTCGTCGTGAACAGGCCCTGCCCGGTGACCTGCCCGCGCACCAGGCCCATGACCCCGCCCTGGGCGCCCAGGAACACCGTGCCCTGCCGCAGGGTGCCCTCGAAGGCGAGCAGCCGGTCGGCCTCGACGTACAGCGTGTCTCCGGAGAGGGTGATCACCTGGACGTGGTGGCCGCCGTGCCCGAAGAAGACCGTGCCGCTGCCCTCGACGGTCATCAGCGGGGTCGCCTCGCCGGCCACCCGGCGCCCGATCATGGACATCAGCCCGCCCTGGCCGCCCTGCACGTTGGGCGTGAAGGACACCTCCCCCCGGTAGGCCAGCATCGCGCCGCGCTGGCTGTACAGCCGCTGACCCGGCGCCACGGTCGCCTCCACCATCTTGGAGTTGATCTCCCGGAAGGCCATCTCACACGTCCCCCGCGATCGTGTTGCGCTCGCTCGGCTGCACGTACACCAGCCCGTCGCCCTCGAAGCGGATCTGGAAGGCCTCGCCGCCGCCCTCGCCGAGCAGCGTGCGGAACGTCACACCGGACTGGAAGGACTGCCGGACATCGCCCTGGTGCGCGACGTAGGCGCCCGGGTCGACGGTCAGCGGGTACTGCGGGGTGACCCGGAGCACGACCGCCGGGCCGTCGGAGACGATCGCCGCCTGCCCGTGGCCCTCCACGGTCGTCGTGAACAGGCCGTTGCCCTGCGAGGCGCCGCGCAGCCCCGTGAACGTCGTACCCGTCCGCAGGCCCGCGTCCGTCACCAGCAGGTTGCCCGCCTCCACGCAGAGCTTGTCCCCCTGGAGGCCGACCAGGGTGATCTCCGTCGCCCGGTCCGCGAACCAGCACGTCCCGTGCCCTTTCACCTCCATCACCGTCATCTGCTCGCCGGTGAGCCGCCGGGTCACCATCCCGCGCAGCCCCTCGCCGCCGCCGCTCAGTTTCTTGAAGGTCATCCGCCCGTCGTACGCGACCATCGAGCCGTTCTTCGCCTTCACGGCGTCCCCGGTCATGTCGACGGCGAGCACCTTGCTGCCCTGGAGTCGGAACATCGCCACCCTGGGAACGTAGCGGCGCCGCGGGTGGGCGGAACAGGGCCCAGGGGTGGAAACCCACCCTGAGCGGACCCCTAGGGGCGCCGTTTGCCACAATGGGGGAACGCTTGTGCGTGCGTTCACAAAATCGGCTGCACCGCCGGCCCCGCACCACCGCCGGGCACCACACCGCACGGGGTCCGGCAACGCACCAGCGGCAGTACCCCGGCAGCCCGTAACCGGCAGACCGTCGTCGACCCTCCCACCGAAGGTGACCCGTGGACATCAAGACCGCCACCGCCCTCCGCCGCCTCCGCCTGGTCTCGGCCCCGGAGGCCGTGTCCTTCCTGATCCTCCTGCTCTGCTCGGTGCTGAAGCGGACCACGGACTTCAACGCGGTCCCCGTGATGGGCGCGGTCCACGGCGTCCTCTTCGTCCTGTACGTGATCTTCTGGGCGGACGCCTGGAACCGCGCCAAGTGGCCGCTCGGCACGGCGGCCCTCTACTTCGTGCTCTCGGTGCTGCCCACCGGCGGCTTCTTCGCCGAGCGCAAGCTGCGCCGGGAGGCCGAGGACGCCGTCATCGCCGCCCGGGCCCGTCAGGAAGGAACCGTGAACGCATGATCGTCGCCTTCTCCGTGACGCCCCTCGGCGTCGGCGAGGACGTGGGGGAGTACGTCGCCGACGCCGTGCGCGTGGTTCGCGCGTCGGGCCTGCCCCACCGCACCGACGCCATGTTCACCTCCGTCGAGGGCGAGTGGGACGAGGTCATGGACGTCGTGAAGCGTGCCGTGGCCGCCGTGGAGCGGCGCGCCCCGCGGGTGTCGCTCGTACTCAAGGCGGACATCCGGCCCGGCGTCACCGACGGGCTCACCTCCAAGGTGGAGACCGTCGAGCGCCACCTCGCCCAGTAGGCCCCGCCCGAGCCGAAACCCCGGTCTCCTGGACCGGGGTTTTTCCGTCCCCGCTCTTTGAGCGACCGCTCAAAAGGTGTACGTTCGGCGCCAGACGAATTGAGCAGTCGCTCAAACGCGCTGCTCGGGCGGGGGAGACACACATGGGGCTCTACGTAGAGGCGCACATCCGCGCCGACCTCGACGAGCTGTGGGCGCGCACCCAGGACCCCGCCCGGCACCAGCGCTGGGACCTGCGCTTCACGGAGATCCATTACCTCCCGCGCGCCGACGGCGAGCCCCAGCGCTTCCGGTACGCCACCCGTGTGCTGCCGTTCCTCACGGTCTCCGGCACCGGTGTCACCGCCGGCGAGAAGGAGCGCGCGGACGGCACCCGCACCTCCGCCCTGCGCTTCGCCTCCCCGCACCCGCTCTCCCTGATCGCCGAGGGCAGCGGCTACTGGCGCTACGTCCCCGACACCCAGGGCGTCCGCTTCCTCACCGGCTACGACTACCGCCCGCGCTGGGGCCCTCTCGGCACCCTCGCCGACCGCCTGCTGCTGCGCCCGCTCATGGGCTGGGCGACCGCCTGGTCCTTCGACCGGCTGCGGCTCTGGCTGGAACGCGGCATCACCCCGGAGCGCGCCCGCTGCCACTGGCTCGCCGAACTCGCCGTCCGCGCGCTCGTCCTCGCCCTCTGCCTGACCGCGCTCGGCCACGGCTCGCTGTCCGGCCCGCCCGGCCCCTTCGCCGACGCCCTCGCCTACCTGAGCCCGCCGCTGCTCCTGGTCGCCGTCTTCCTCGCCCTGTTCAAGGCGCCGCTCGCCGGCACCCCGGCCGCCCGCCGCTGCCTGCGCGCCCCCGCCACCCGCACCCGGGCCCCGCGCCTGCCGAGCACCCTGGAGAAGCACGGATGACCTCGATCTTCCAGACCGCGATGGGCCCCGCCTTCCACCGTCTGCACCCGGAGCTGCGCCGCCGCTTCTCGGTGGGCCTGGCGAGCGGCGAGGCGTGCACCGGCCGGGGCGTGATGGACCGGATCTGGCACGGGCCGGCGTTCGTGAAGCCGTTCCTCGCCCTCGGCGCCACCCGCCACATCCTCGTCCCGCGGGCCGGCCGGAACGTTCCCTTCGTCATCGAGAACGTGCCGTACACCGACCGCTTCGGCCGTGAGACGGTGAGCTTCGTGCGCACCTTCCTCCTGCCCGGCCGCGCCCGCCGCTTCGACGCGCAGATGGTGCTCGGACCCCGGGGCGACCGCGTCCTCGACTACCTCGGCACCCACCAGCACCTCGCCAGCGACCTGCACCTGGGCGCCGAGCCCGACGGCTCCCTGCTCATCCGCTCCGGGACGCACCGGTTCCGGGAGGGCCCGGTGGACGTCCGCGTCCCCGAGCTGGTCGGCGCCACCGCCGAGGTGCGCGAGTCCTACGACGAGACGGCCGGCCGCTTCCGGGTCCGGGTGCGCGTGGTGAACCGCTACGTCGGGCCGCTCTTCGGCTACGAGGGCTCCTTCACCGTGTCGTACGCCGACGTCCGCACCCGCGGTGTGCGGCCGGGACTGCGCCCGGTGCGGGAGGAGGCGCGCGCGTGAGCCCCGAAACCGCGAAGGCGCGGGAGACGAAGACCAGGCTGCTGGAGGGCGCGCTGCGGACGCTGACCGAGCAGGGCATCGCCGGGACCTCGGCCCGGGCGGTGGCGGCGGCGGCCGGCGTCAACCAGGCGCTGGTCTTCTACCACTTCGGATCGGTGGACGACCTGCTCGCCGCGGCCTGCCGGTACGGGGCGGAGCAGGCGGTGGCCCGGTACCGGGACCGGCTCGCCGCGGTCGGCTCGCTCTCCGAGCTGCTCGCCGTCGGCCGGGAGATCCACGAGCGGGAGCGGGCCGGCGGCCAGGTGGCCCTGCTCGGCCAGCTGCTGGCCGGCGCCCCGACCCACCCGGGCCTGGGCCCGGCCACCGCCGCCGGGCTGGACCTGTGGATCACCGAGATCGAGCAGGTGCTCGGGCGGGTGCTGGCGGCGACCCCGTTCGCGGAGTTCACCGATCCGGCGGGGCTGGCGCGGGCCGTGGCGGCGGCCTTCGTGGGCATCGAGCTGTACGAGGGGGTGGACGAGGCCGGGGCGGACGCGGCGCTCAAGGCCCTGGAGGACCTGGGCGCGCTGGTCGCCGCGGTCGAGACCCTGGGCCCGGTCGCCCAGCGGGCCGTACGGCACCAGCTGCGCCGGAGCAGGAGGTAGGACGTGCGTACGGGCGTCCATTCGTCCGGGTTACGGCCTTCCGCGGCGAAGTGTCCGGTGACCGAGGGCCGAGACGGAGCTGACCGGCATATGACCGGCCGGTAGGGTCTGAAGACGTGCCGAAGCCACTCAGCCTTCCGTTCGACCCCATCGCCCGCGCCGACGAGCTCTGGAAGCAGCGCTGGGGAAGCGTGCCGTCCATGGCCGCGATCACCTCCATCATGCGCGCCCAGCAGATCCTCCTCGCGGAGGTCGACGCGGTGGTCAAGCCGTACGGACTGACCTTCGCCCGCTACGAGGCGCTGGTGCTGCTCACCTTCTCCAAGGCCGGTGAGCTGCCGATGTCCAAGATCGGGGAGCGGCTGATGGTGCACCCGACGTCGGTGACGAACACCGTGGACCGCCTGGTCAGGTCCGGGCTGGTGGCCAAGCGCCCGAACCCCAACGACGGCCGCGGCACGCTCGCCGTCATCACCGACAAGGGCCGCGAGGTGGTCGACGCGGCCACCCGCGATCTGATGGCCATGGACTTCGGGCTCGGGGCGTACGACGCGGAGGAGTGCCGGGAGATCTTCGCGATGTTCCGCCCGCTGCGGATCGCGGCACACGACTTCGAGGACGAGTGACCCGGGGCAAGATCTCCCGGAAAGGGTCGTTACGCTCGACTCCATGAAAAAGAGCGTGCTGACCCGCTACCGCGTCCTGGCCTACACCACCGGTGTGCTGCTGGTGGTCCTCTGCCTGGGCATGATCGCGAAGTACGGGCTGGACATGAGCGGTGCCGCCGACTTCACGCGGGTGGTCGCCATCGCCCACGGCTGGCTGTACGTCGTCTACCTGGTCTTCGCTTTCGACCTGGGCTCCAAGGCGAAGTGGCCGGTCGGCAAGCAGCTGTGGGTGCTGCTCGCGGGCACCATCCCGACCGCCGCGTTCTTCGTCGAGCGGCGCATCAGTCGGGAGCTTCAGGAGCGGACCGCCGGCCAGGCGCCGGCCGTCGCCAAGGCGTAGCGACACCGCCGTACGGATGCCGTGCGGCGGTCTGCCATCGACATTTACTAGGACGTCCAAGTAAATTCGGGGGTATGGACGCTCACGCCATCGAGGAGGGCCGCCGTCGCTGGCAGGCCCGCTACGACGCCGCGCGCAAGCGCGACGCGGACTTCACGACGCTCTCCGGTGACCCCGTGGAGCCGGTCTACGGGCCACGACCTGGTGACACGTACGAGGGATTCGAGCGGATCGGCTGGCCCGGGGAGTACCCCTTCACGCGCGGGCTCCATCCGACCGGCTACCGCGGGCGGACCTGGACGATCCGCCAGTTCGCCGGTTTCGGCAACGCCGAGCAGACCAACGAGCGGTACAAGATGATCCTCGCCGCCGGCGGCGGGGGTCTGTCCGTCGCCTTCGACATGCCGACGCTGATGGGGCGCGACTCCGACGACCCGCGCGCGCTCGGCGAGGTCGGGCACTGCGGGGTCGCCATCGACTCGGCCGCCGACATGGAGGTGCTGTTCAAGGACATCCCGCTGGGGGAGGTGACGACCTCCATGACCATCAGCGGGCCGGCCGTGCCCGTGTTCTGCATGTACCTGGTCGCCGCCGAGCGCCAGGGCGTCGATCCCGGGGTGCTCAACGGCACGCTCCAGACCGACATCTTCAAGGAGTACATCGCCCAGAAGGAATGGCTCTTCCAGCCCGAGCCCCACCTGCGGCTGATCGGCGACCTGATGGAGCACTGCGCGGCGGGCATCCCGGCGTACAAGCCGCTGTCGGTCTCCGGGTACCACATCCGGGAGGCCGGGGCCACGGCCGCGCAGGAGCTGGCCTACACGCTGGCCGACGGGTTCGGGTACGTCGAGCTGGGCCTCAGCCGCGGAATGGACGTGGACGTCTTCGCCCCCGGCCTGTCCTTCTTCTTCGACGCGCACGTGGACTTCTTCGAGGAGATCGCCAAGTTCCGGGCGGCCCGGCGCATCTGGGCCCGCTGGATGCGCGACGTCTACGGCGCGCGGAGCGAGAAGGCGCAGTGGCTGCGCTTCCACACCCAGACCGCCGGGGTGTCGCTGACCGCGCAGCAGCCCTACAACAACGTGGTGCGTACGGCCGTGGAGGCGCTGGCCGCCGTGCTCGGCGGGACCAACTCGCTGCACACCAACGCCCTGGACGAGACCCTCGCGCTGCCCAGCGAGCAGGCCGCGGAGATCGCGCTGCGCACCCAGCAGGTGCTGATGGAGGAGACCGGGGTCGCCAACGTGGCCGACCCGCTGGGCGGTTCCTGGTACGTCGAGCAGCTCACCGACCGGATCGAGGCCGACGCGGAGAAGATCTTCGAGCGGATCAGGGAGCGGGGGCTGCGGGCCCACCCGGACGGGCGTCACCCGATCGGGCCCATCACCTCCGGCATCCTGCGCGGGATAGAGGACGGCTGGTTCACCGGCGAGATCGCCGAGTCCGCCTTCCGCTACCAGCAGTCGCTGGAGAAGGGCGACAAGAGGGTGGTGGGCGTCAACGTCCACACCGGGTCGGTGACCGGCGACCTGGAGATCCTGCGGGTCAGCCACGAGGTCGAGCGCGAACAGGTCCGCGCCCTCGCCGGGCGCAAGGCCGCCCGTGACGAGGGGACCGTGCGCTCCGCCCTCGACGGGATGCTGGCCGCGGCCCGCTCCGGGGCCAACATGATCGAGCCGATGCTGGACGCCGTACGCGCCGAGGCCACCCTGGGCGAGATCTGCGGCGTCCTGCGGGACGAGTGGGGGGTGTACACCGAGCCGCCCGGCTTCTGACCCGTCCGGCACCGCGCCGTTCCAGGGGCAGGCCCCCGGGACGGCGCGGAGCCGGGGCCTGCGAGCCCGGCATGACCGGGAGAGAGGCCCTAGGGGTTCCCGGCCGCCCCCGCCAGGCCCAGCACCAGGACCCGGGTGAAGTCGCGGACCCACTCCTCGTCCGCCGGCTTGCCGCTGACCAGGGTGCGGTGGACCACCGCGCCCGCGACCATGTCGAAGATCAGGTCCACCGTGCGGGCGGCCTCCCGCGGATCGGGTTCCGCCGGGAGTTCGCCGCGCCGCTGCGCCCGGGACCGGCCCAGCAGGACCAGGCGCATCTGCCGGTCCACGATGGAGGCGCGGATGCGCTCGCGCAGCGCCTCGTCGCGGGTGGACTCGGCGACCACGGCCATCAGCCCGCTCCGGGCCTCCGGGCGGGCGAGGATGGCCGCGAACTGGAGCACGACGCCCTCGATGTCGGCGGCGAGGCTGCCGCGGTCGGGGAGTTCCAGCTCGTCGAAGAGTTCCGCGACGGCGTCCACGACGAGTTCGTACTTGCCGGCCCAGCGGCGGTAGAGCGTGGTCTTCGCAACCCCGGCCCGGGTGGCGACGTCTCCCAGGGTGAGCTTGGACCAGCCCAGTTCGACGAGAGCCTCCCGGGTCGCGGCCAGGATCGCGGTGTCCGCGGCGGCGCTGCGCGGACGTCCGGTACGGCTGGCGGGGGTGCGGCTCTGCATCCTCCGACCATAACCGGCGGGTCCTGTGACGCCGTGAGGGAGATCACCGGCGCGTGGTGTCGCGCGGCCCCCTCCTGGCATTACGCTACGACTCGTAGCGAAAGCGCGTGCGGGACGTGCACGGGCGACGACTGCCAGGCGTGGGGTGGGGACCCGGCGCCGTACATCGTTTTTTTCACTTCGGGCGCCGGATCAGGGGAGGATAGACGCATGCAGCCACGGAACATGTCCATGAGCGGTGTCGTCGACCTCGCCGCGGTGAAGGCGGCCCAGGAGGCCAAGGCCAAGGCCGAGCAGGCGCGCGCCGAAGCGGCCCGGCAGGGCGGCACCGGTGCCGTCTCCCCGGCCGATCTCGTCATCGACGTCGATGAGGCGGGATTCGAGCAGGACGTCCTGCAGCGTTCCGCCGAAGTCCCCGTCGTCATCGACTTCTGGGCCGAGTGGTGTCAGCCCTGCAAGCAGCTGAGCCCGGTCCTGGAGCGGCTGGCCGTCGAGTACAACGGGCGCTTCCTGCTCGCCAAGATCGACGTCGACGCCAACCAGATGCTGATGCAGCAGTTCGGGATCCAGGGCATCCCGGCCGTGTTCGCCGTCGTCGCGGGCCAGGCCCTGCCGCTGTTCCAGGGCGCGGCCGGCGAGGAGCAGATCCGGCAGACCCTGGACCAGCTCGTGACCGTCGCCGAGCAGCGCTTCGGACTGACCGGCCTGACCGTCGACCCGGACGCCGAGCCGGGCGGTGCGGTGCCCTCCGCCGCGCCGGTTGAAGGCCCCTACGAAGCGGCGCTGAACGCCGCCGCGCAGGCGATGGACGCGGGCGACCTGGCCGGTGCCGTCCGGGCCTACCGGAACGTGCTGGCCGACGACCCGGCCCACCCGGAGGCCAAGCTGGGCCTCGCGCAGGCCGAGCTGCTCCAGCGGGTGCAGGACATGGACCCGCAGCGGGTGCGCAAGGAGGCCGCCGAGCGGCCCGCGGACACCGACGCCCAGATCGCCGCCGCCGACTTGGATCTGGTGGGCGGTCATGTCGAGGACGCATTCGGCCGGCTGATCGAGTCCGTGCAGCGCACGGCGGGCGACGACCGGGACGCCGTACGGCGCCGGCTGCTGGAACTGTTCGAGGTCGTGGGCCCGGACGACCCGCGCGTGGTGGGTGCGCGCCGGGCGCTGGCGCGCGCCCTGTTCTGACCAGTCGCTAAACGCCACGGCCCGTGATGCCGGGGTGAAAGATCCGTCAACGAGGCGTCACGGCGACCGCGCTTTGCCAAATCTTGGTAATCGCGGGCCGTGTTACTCGGAGTAAATCGAAGCCGTTGATCTGTCTGGATTCGTCCGGGGATCAACGGCTTTGCTCTGCCCTGTGATGGCACCGAGCGTCGCACTCCGAGACCGGTCGGCCATCCTCCGGTTATCCCGCCGTTACTAGCCAGTAACGAACCCCCTTGTGTCCGGGCCGAGAATGCACCACGATCGGCGACGCTCGGTCCATTCCCGTACCCCGGCAGCCGGCCGGGTCGCGGGAGACTCTGGGTCCCCACCGGGCAGAGCCGGCGGCAGTGGCGCCGGCTCTAGGGCAGGGGGGTCTTCGCCGGCCCGGCGAAGCCTGTCCAGCAAGGTTGTGCGTGATGCGTGTCAGGCGCGACCAGTGGTTGTCGCTCGGGGGTGATCGCCGGTGATTCGGGCGCGTTCCGCGCCTCCGAGTACGGGCGCTCTCCTTCCCGAGGACGTAGCACTTCTCCCATCCCTGCCCGGCTGAGCCGCCGACCGGGGGCGAATCCGGGCCAGGAGATGTACGTCCGAGAAGGAGGAAATATGGAGTCCCAGGTGCGTGGCGGGACCAGATGGAAGCGGTTCGCTGTGGTCATGGTGCCCAGCGTGGCCGCCACGGCGTGTATAGGCGTCGCACTCGCGCAGGGCGCTCTCGCGGCCTCGTTCAGCGTGTCGGGTCAGTCGTTCAAGGTGTCCGCCGACGAGCTCGTCGGTACGGGCTTCTCGCAGTACGGTGCCATCGACAGCGGTTACACGCTGGACGGCAAGAAGACGGCGCACCCGGTGGCCGTCTCCGCGTTCAAGCACGCCGAGATCACCAACCTGTGCCAGTCCGTGGTCACGCCCGACGTGCCGATCTTCGGCAACGTCAGCCTGATCCTGCGGGCCGGCGGCCAGGGCCACCCCAAGGTCCAGGCCGAGAACATCTACATCGACGTCGAGGACCTCAACGCCGACGCGGTGTTCAGCAACATCGACATCGGTGTGGCCGCGCGCGACGCCTCCAAGGGCCCGGGCATGAAGGGCGGGGGCGAGCAGGCGAACCCGTGGGGCTTCTCGCAGCAGGCCGACAAGGCGACGCTGACCGGCGTGAAGCAGACCGCGTGGGCGACCACGGCGGGCACCTTCAAGCTGAGCGGCCTGAAGATGTCGCTGTCGACGGGTGTCAAGGAGTGCTACTAGGCACTCGCTGACGGGCGGGGGGGGCCGGTGGCGCCTCCGCCCGTCCACACTCCGGCCGCGTCCTCGTGCGCGGCACACCTCACCACCACAGCAACGCCGCACCAGGGAGCTGTTTTCCATGAGCGCCGAGACTCCTGCCGCCGTACCCGGCCAGTTCACCCGCCGGAGGCTGCAGTTCCGCGCCTGGCGGGGCTCGCGTCCGTTCTGGGCCGGTCTGTTCGTCACGCTCGGCGGCTTTCTCATCCTGTACTTCCCGTACGCACACCTGCAGCTGGGCCACCTCAGCATGACGATGGGGACGCCCGGCGGTTCGAGTTCCCTGATCATCGGTGGACTGCTCATCGTCCTCGGGATCATCCTCTGGTTCCAGCAGCACATCCGGGTCTTCGCGGGTGTCGCGGCGATCCTGCTGGCACTGGTGTCCATTCCGCTCTCCAACGTCGGCGGCTTCATCGTCGGCTTCCTGTGCTCGCTGACCGGCGGGGCGATGGCCGTGGCCTGGGCGCCGGGCGCGTCCCGGCAGCCGCAGCCGCCGGCCGGTGCCGCCCCGGGCGAAGGCGGTGCCCCCGGCGCCGCTCCGGTGCCGCACCAGGGCGGGGAGGCGGTGCACGGCCAGGCCCCCTCCGGGCCGTACCCGGCGTGGGAGAGCGACCTGTCAGGAACGAACCCGGCCAACGGGGCGAACGGGAGGCACAGTGCCGGCTGACGAGGTGACCCGCGGGACCGATGTGGACGTGTCCCGCGCGAGAACCGGGCCCCGCCACGCGGCCCCCAGAAAGCCGCTGTTCACCAGGTTCCACATGCCCGCCGGGAAGGCCATAGCCTCCGTGGCGATGCCCACGGCCGTGCTCATGGGCATGGGGTTCACGTCCAGCTTCGCGCTGGCCGACAACAACGGCGGCCCGGCCCCGTCCACTCCGTCCTCCTCGGCCAAGAGCCTGACGGCCGACGAGTACAAGGACTGCGTCAAGGCGCTGGACGACTCCAAGGACGGTTCCGAGGACGACGCCAAGGACGGGTCCAAGGACGACGCCAAGGACGGGTCCAAGGACGGGGACGACGGCTCCGCGGACGGCTCCAAGGACACGGAGGACGGTTCCGGGGACACCTCGGCCTCGCCGTCGCCCTCCGCCCCGGACGGTACGGACGCGCCCTCGCCCTCGGCGACCGCCGACGGCGGCACGGCCGGGAAATCGGGAGGCACCTCTTCGCCGGATTCAGGTTCCGACGACGAGAAGGCCCCCGAGCCCACCGCGACCTCCGGTACGGGCACCTCCGGGTCCGGTTCGTCCGGCTCGGGTTCCTCCGGCTCCGGTGCCGACACGACCGTGCCGGCGCAGCCGCGGCCCCAGGGCGGCGGCGGGGGCCTCGACACCCTCGGCGACACGCTCGGCGACATCCTGACCGGTGGTCACCAGGACTCCCGGGCGCCCGCCACGACTCCGGCTCCGACGCCGACCGCGTCCCAGTCGCCGTCCGCCCCGGACACCACGCCGGCGGACACCACGCATAAGGACACCGCGCCCAAGGACACGTCGGGCAAGGGCACGTCCGCCGAGGACACGCCGGCCGGCGACACCGGCACCGGCACCGCCGAGAAGACCGGCAAGGACACCGCGGAGGACACCTCCGGGGACACCGGCAAGGGCACCTCCGGGGACACCGCGAAAGGCACCCCCGAGGACACCGGCAAGAAGGACGAGGGCACGGCCGGGGACGGCACCGGGCCGGCCGAGTCGGCCACGCCGAGCCCGTCCGCGAGCGAGTCCGCCTCCGCCGAGGACTGCCCGGTGGCCACGGACGCCGAGGGCGGTGTCGACAACAAGGTGCTGGTGGCGGACGACCCCTGGTACCTGAACGCCAGTTCCCTGCTCCTCAAGGGCGCCGACTACCAGGGCATCGTCGAGGTGCGCAAGGCCGACGGCACCACCAAGAAGGTGCTGAAGTACGTCATCACCGGTGGCACCGACATCGGGGACCTGCACCAGACGGTGCAGGACAAGCAGGCGGCCAGGACCTACCACGTCCAGGCCGCCAAGGGCTCCACGTCGACCATCACCGGCGGCGACACGGTGATGTACACCGAGAGCATCTCGGGCAACCTGTTCGGGCTGATCCCGGTGACGTTCAGCCCCGACAGCCCGCCCCCGCTGAACATCCCGCTGATCTACTTCACCCACGTCAAGGTGGTCCAGGCGGCCCAGTTCGGCGGCAACCTGCACGTGCCCGGCATGCACATGTACACGACCGACTGAGCGGTCGCACACACCTGTCCGGGAGCCGCGGGAACACCGGGGGCGCCCCCTGCCGCAGGGGGCGCCCCCGGTGCCGTATCCGGTCCGGTCAGACCTACTGGCCGCCCAGGTGGTGGACGCGCAGCAGGTTGGTGGTGCCGGCGACGCCGGGAGGCGAGCCGGCGGTGATGATGACGGTGTCGCCCGCGTCGAAGCGGCCCAGCTTGGCGATCTCCTGGTCCACCAGCTCGACCATCTCGTCCGTGGTGTTCACGAACGGCACGACGTGCGACTCGACGCCCCAGCTCAGGGTGAGCTGGTTGCGGGTGGCCTCGTCCGTGGTGAAGGCGATGATCGGCTGGGTCGCGCGGTAGCGGGAGAGCCGGCGCGCGGTGTCGCCGGACTGGGTGAAGGCGATCAGGCCCCGGCCGCCGAGGAAGTCGGCGATCTCGGCTGCCGCGCGGGCCACCGAACCGCCCTGCGTGCGCGGCTTCTTGCCCGGCACCAGCGGCTGGAGGCCCTTGGAGAGCAGCTCCTGCTCGGCGGCGGTGACGATCTTCGACATGGTCTTGACCGTCTCGACCGGATAGGCGCCCACGCTGGACTCGGCGGACAGCATGACCGCGTCGGCGCCGTCCAGGATCGCGTTGGCCACGTCGGAGGCCTCGGCGCGGGTCGGGCGGGAGTTGGTGATCATCGACTCCATCATCTGGGTCGCGACGATCACCGGCTTGGCGTTGCGCCGGCACAGCTCGATCAGGCGCTTCTGCACCATGGGGACCTTCTCGAGCGGGTACTCGACGGCGAGGTCACCGCGGGCGACCATCACGCCGTCGAACGCGAGGACGACGTCCTCCATGTTCTCCACCGCCTGCGGCTTCTCCACCTTGGCGATGACGGGGACGCGGCGGCCCTCCTCGTCCATGACGCGGTGGACGTCCTGGACGTCCTTGGCGTCCCGCACGAAGGACAGCGCGACCAGGTCGCAGCCCATCCGCAGGGCGAAGCGCAGGTCCTCGATGTCCTTCTCGCTCAGCGCGGGCACGTTGACGGCCGCGCCGGGCAGGTTGATGCCCTTGTGGTCGGAGACGACACCGCCCTCGATGACGATCGTCCGCACCCGCGGGCCCTCGACGTCCACGACCTTCAGCTCGACGTTGCCGTCGTTGATCAGGACCTGGTCGCCGCGCGACACGTCGCCCGGCAGCCCCTTGTACGTCGTGCCGCAGATGTGCTTGTCGCCCGGCACGTCCTCGGTCGTGATGACGAACTCGTCACCGCGCTCCAGCTCGACCGGACCCTCGGCGAAGGTCTCCAGCCGGATCTTCGGGCCCTGGAGGTCGGCGAGGACGCCGATGGGGCGGCCGGTCTCCTTGGAGGCGGCGCGGACGCGGTCGTACCGCGCCTGGTGCTCGGCGTGGGAGCCATGGCTGAAGTTGAACCGGGCAACGTTCATGCCCGCCTCGATCATGGCGACGAGCATCTCGTGGGAGTCGACCGCGGGGCCGAGAGTACAGACGATTTTCGAACGGCGCATGGAGCGATCCTATCGGTTTGTTTCGCTACGGAATATTCCGTCTGGCGGAAGATACAAATGAGTGCCGCACCGCTCAGGTGCTATTCAGTTGTGCTTTCCGACCAGTGCGTAGGTCTGCGTCGCGATCTCCAGTTCTTCATCCGTCGGCACCACGGCGACCGCCACCCGGGCGGAGTCCGGCGAGATGAGCCGCGGCCCGTCCGCGCGTACGGCGTTGCGCTCCGGGTCCACCGCCAGGCCCAGGCCCGCCAGGCCCGCCACGGCCGCTTCCCGCACGGGTGCCGCGTTCTCCCCGACCCCCGCGGTGAAGGCCACCGCGTCCACGGTGCCGAGCACCGCGTAATAGGCGCCTATGTACTTCTTGAGCCGGTGAATGTAAATGTCGAAGGCGAGCGCCGCCTCTTCGTCGCCCTCGTCGATCCGGCGGCGGATCTCCCGCATGTCGTTGTCGCCGCACAACCCGAACAGACCGCTCCGCTTGTTCAGAAGAGTGTCGATCTCGTCCATGGACATATCGCCGACGCGCGCCAAATGGAAGATGACCGCCGGGTCAAGGTCACCGGACCGCGTACCCATCACCAGCCCCTCCAAAGGCGTCAGCCCCATGGAGGTGTCCACGCACCGGCCGCCGGCCACCGCCGAGGCGGAGGCGCCGTTGCCCAGGTGCAGCACGATCACGTTGACCTCGGACGGGTCCTTGCCCAGCAGCCGGGCCGTCTCCCGCGAGACGTAGGCGTGCGAGGTGCCGTGGAAGCCGTAGCGGCGGATGCGGTACCGGTCGGCGATCTTCGGGTCCAGGGCGTAGCGCGCCGCGGACTCCGGCATGGTCGTGTGGAACGCGGTGTCGAAGACGGCGACCTGGGGCAGGTCGGGGCGCAGGTTCCGCGCGGTCCGGATACCGGTGAGGTTGGCCGGGTTGTGCAGCGGGGCGACCGGGATCAGCCGCTCGATCTCGGTGAGCACCTCGTCGTCGATGACGGTGGGCTCGGTGAAGAACATCCCGCCGTGCACCACCCGGTGCCCGATCGCGGCCAGCTCGGGCGAGTCCAGGCCGAGGCCGTCCCGGGCCAGTTCGCCCGCGACCGCCTTCAGCGCGGCGTCGTGGTCGGCGATCGGGCCGGTGTGCTCGCGGGTGCCGCCGCCGGTCAGGCAGGTGTGCTTGAGCCGGGAGGTCTGCTCGCCGATGCGCTCGACCAGGCCCACCGCGAGACGGCCGGCGTCCCGCATGTCCAGCAGCTGGTACTTCAGCGACGAGGAACCGGAGTTGAGGACGAGGACACGGGTGGGGGAGGTCACTGCTGGGTTGCCTTCTCGTCGAGGTGCTGGGCCTGGATCGCCGTGATGGCGACGGTGGTGACGATGTCCTGGACGAGGGCGCCCCGGGACAGGTCGTTGACCGGCTTGCGCAGGCCCTGGAGGACCGGGCCGACGGCGATGGCGCCGGCCGAGCGCTGGACGGCCTTGTAGGTGTTGTTGCCGGTGTTGAGGTCGGGGAAGATCAGCACGCTGGCCTGCCCGGCGACCTCGGAGTCCGGCAGCTTGGTGGCCGCGACGGACGGCTCCACGGCCGCGTCGTACTGGATCGGGCCCTCGGTCTTCAGGTCCGGGCGGCGGGCGCGGACCAGCTCGGTGGCCTGGCGCACCTTGTCCACGTCGGCGCCCGAGCCGGAGGTGCCGGTGGAGTACGACAGCATCGCGATCCGCGGCTCCACGCCGAACTGGGCGGCCGTGGCCGCCGACTGGACGGCGATGTCGGCGAGCTGCTCGGCGTCCGGGTCCGGGTTGACCGCGCAGTCGCCGTAGACGAGCACCTTGTCGGCCAGGCACATGAAGAACACGGAGGAGACGATCGAGGCGTCCGGCCGGGTCTTGATGATCTCGAAGGCGGGCCGGATGGTGGCGGCCGTGGAGTGCACCGAGCCGGACACCATGCCGTCGGCCAGGCCCTCCTGGACCATCAGGGTGCCGAAGTAGTTGACGTCGGAGACGACGTCGTGGGCCAGCTCGACCGTGACGCCCTTGTGGGCGCGCAGCGCGGCGTACTTCTCGGCGAAGGAGTCCCGCAGCTCGGAGGTGGCCGGGTCGATCAGCACGCTGTCGCCGAGATCGATGCCGAGGTCGGCGGCCTTCTTGCGGATCAGGTCCACCGGGCCGAGCAGGGTCAGGTCGCACACGCCCCGGCGCAGCAGCACCTCGGCCGCGTGCAGCACCCGCTCCTCGGTGCCCTCCGGGAGCACGACGCGCCGCTTGTCGGAGCGGGCCCGCTCCAGCAGCTTGTGCTCGAACATCATCGGGGTGATCCGGTCGCTGCTGGGCGCGGAGACCCGGCGGGCCAGGCCGGCGGTGTCGGCGTACCGCTCGAACAGGCCGAGCGCGGTCTCCGCCTTGCGCGGGGTGGCCGCGTTCAGCTTGCCCTCCAGGGAGAACAGCTGCTCGGCGGTGGGGAAGCTGTTGCCGGACACGGACAGTACCGGGGTGCCCGGGGCGAGCCGGGCGGCCAGGGTCAGGATCTCGTCGCGCGGCACCTCGTTCAGCGTCAGCAGCACCCCGGCTATCGGCGGTGTGCCGGCGCTGTGCGCGGCCAGCGAGCCGACGACCAGGTCGGCGCGGTCGCCCGGGGTCACCACCAGACAGCCCGGGGTCAGGGCGGCGAGCAGGTTGGGCAGCATGGCGCCGCCGAAGACGAAGTCCAGCGCGTCCCGGGCGAGGCCGGAGTCGTCGCCGAGCAGCACCCTGGCGTTCAATGTCTGGGCGATCTGGGCGACCGTCGGCGCCGAGAGCGCGGGCTCGTCCGGCACCACGTAGCAGGGCACCGGCAGCCGGTCGGCCAGCCGCCCGGCGATCTCGTCGCGGTCCTCGCGGGCCACCCGGTTGGTGACCATGGCCAGCACGTCGCAGCCGAGCCCGGCGTAGGCGCGGTAGGCGTTGCGGGTCTCGGCGAGCACGGACTCGGCGGGCTGCTTGCGGCCGCCCACCACCGGGATCACCGAGGCGCCGAACTCGTTGGCGAGCCGCGCGTTCAGGGACAGCTCGTCCGGCAGCTGGGTGTCGGCGAAGTCGGTGCCGAGGACGAGGACCACGTCGTAGTCGCGGGCCACCCGGTGGAAGCGGTCGACGAGGGCGGCGACCAGTTCGTCGGTGCCCTGTTCGGCCTGGAGCGCGGACGCCTCGTGGTAGTCCATGCCGTAGACGGTCGTCGGCTCCTGCGCGAGGCGGTACCGGGCCCGCAGCAGCTCGAACAGGCGATCCGGGCCGTCGTGGACGAGCGGACGGAACACACCCACCCGGTCGACCTGCCGGGTGAGGAGTTCCATGACCCCCAACTCCACGACCTGGCGGCCGTCACCTCGGTCGATGCCGGTCACGTACACGCTGCGCGTCACGTGTCCACTCCGTTCCTCATGTCGCGTCTGTCGCCTCTACGGCATAAAAATCGCCCACCCAGGTGAGCCGAACCCTCTTGACAATACCCCCGCCGACGGATAAGGCGCCCGTCAAGACTTCACCTGCCCGGCGGACGTGAAAGAATCGGCACTGGCTCACCGGTAGACGACAGCGAGCAGGAGACACAGCACGATGCGTATCGGAGTTCTCACCGCAGGCGGCGACTGCCCCGGCCTGAACGCCGTGATCCGGTCGGTCGTGCACCGGGCGGTCGCACAGTACGGCGACGAGGTCATCGGTTTCGAGGACGGCTACCGCGGTCTGCTGGACCGCCACTACCGCGGCCTCGACCTGGACGCGGTCAGCGGCATCCTGGCCCGCGGCGGCACCATTCTCGGCTCCTCCCGGCTGGAGCGCGACCGGTTGCGCGAGGCCTGCGAGGGCGCCGCGGACATGGTCGAGGAGTTCGGCATCGACGCGCTCATCCCGATCGGCGGCGAGGGCACGCTCACCGCGGCCCGCATGCTCTCCGACGCGGGCCTGCCGGTCGTCGGCGTCCCCAAGACCATCGACAACGACATCTCCTCCACCGACCGCACCTTCGGCTTCGACACCGCCGTCGGTGTGGCCACCGAGGCGATGGACCGGCTGAAGACCACCGCCGAGTCCCACCAGCGCGTGATGGTCGTGGAGGTCATGGGCCGGCACGCCGGCTGGATCGCCCTGGAGTCCGGCATGGCCGCCGGCGCCCACGGCATCTGCCTGCCCGAGCGGCCCTTCGACCCGGCCGACCTGGTCAAGATGGTCGAGGAGCGGTTCGCCCGCGGCAAGAAGTTCGCGGTCGTCTGCGTCGCCGAGGGCGCCCACCCCGCCGAGGGCACCATGGACTACGGCAAGGGCGCGATCGACCAGTACGGCCACGAGCGCTTCCAGGGCATCGGCACCGCCCTCGCCTACGAGCTGGAGCGGCGCCTCGGCAAGGAGGCCAAGCCGGTCATCCTCGGCCACATCCAGCGCGGCGGCGTCCCCACCGCCTACGACCGCGTCCTCGCCACCCGCTTCGGCTGGCACGCGGTCGAGGCCGCGCACCGCGGCGAGTTCGGCCGGATGACCGCGCTGCGCGGCACCGACATCGTGATGGTGCCGCTCGCGGAGGCGGTCACCGAACTGAAGACGGTCCCGAAGGACCGCATGGACGAGGCCGAGTCGGTCTTCTAGGACCGTGTCCTACGTGGTGAGGCGCGGCGCTTTTGGGCGGCGCCTCGCCGCAGGCGTCGGCCCCACGTCGCTGCGTACTGTTCTCGCCGACGCGACTGGCCCTGGACCCGGTCCAGGTCACCTCGGCTACGTCTGCCGCATCGGCTGAGTGGCTGCGGGGCGCCCCTAGGGGCGCCCCGGCCCGCGGCGTCACAGTCTCGCCCGACGCGCCCCCCCCCGCAGCCTCCGCCGACCTGGCCGGTACCGCGTCCGGTCCGCTGGGTGCGCCGGGCCGACCCATTTGCGGCCACGACCAAGGGCCCCGTTTCCCGGGTCGGACCGGGAAACGGGGCCCTAGGTTGTGCGAGGGTGCTCATCCGATGGCGATGCGGGTTTTCCACCAGGGGGAGGGGCTGATGATTTCGGTTCCCGCGCCGGTCATGGCGTCGCGGCCGCCGGCGTAGAAGCGGACGCTGCCGTCGGAGCGGACGGTCCATACGTCGGGGATGCCGTCTCCGTTGGCGTCCGGGGTGCCCATGATGTGGGGTATGGCGTCGATGGTCCAGCCGCCGCCGGTCCAGTAGATGTCCTCGCCGCCGGCGGAATTGGCTGCTGCTGCCAGGGAATTGAGGTCCACACCGCCACCGGAGGCGGCGATGCCCTTGCGCAGCACCAGCCTGCCTGAGGTGTTGATGCGGTAGACGAGGTCGGCCACCTTGTCACCGGAGATGTCCATGGCCATGACGATGTCCCGGTCTTTCCAGGCCGATGGGGACAGTCGTACGACCTGGTCGACGGTGGCGCCGTGATAGCCGGTGAAGGCCCACAGTTCGTCGTCGGTGCCGTCGCTTCTGCGGACGGTGGCGAGGAAGTCGGTGCGTCCGTCGCCGGTGATGTCGCCCGTGGCCACGATCTGGTTGAAGGTGCCCGGATCCGGTGATCCGGAGGGCAGCAGGATTTCCCTGCGCCGGTCGGTGTTGACAGCTCCGTAGCCGTCACCGGGATAGACCCAGAGTTTGCCGCCGACGCGTACGACGAGGTCTTGTAGGCCGTCGCCGCCGTAGATGTCGCCGTTGTGGGTGATCAGGGCGCCCTTGAAGTGACCGCTCGAGGCAGCCACGTACGGGGGAAGGCCGTCGCCGTTGGGGTCCTTCTCGGAGTTGTCGCGGTAGGCGCCCGGCATGGAGTAGTCCAAGTCGCCCGTGTCCTTGGCCAGGTCCTTGTCGGCTTGCGAGGGATACAGCGCGAGATTGCCGGCGTCGGTGATGGTCATCAGGTCGGGCAGCCCGTCGCCGGTGAAGTCACCGGGTTTGTCAGCTTGGTCCCGCGGGGTGACGTAGAAGAGGTACTTCGTCGGCTCCGATGCGTTGCCTGCGCTGTCGACGGCTCGGACGTACAGCACGTTCGGCCCGGCCGTGCTGGGCGAGCTGGCGCACGCCTGGACATCGAAGGTCACACCGGCCGGCAACAGCACCGGCTGCAAGGCAGCCAACGGCACCACATGGGGCCCCCGCACCGACTACGCCGCCTCCTCGGGCCCGGTCGCGGACGCTCCCGACCAGGCCACCGACACCACCGCCCCCGACACCGCGCTGACCTCCACCCTCGCCGCCGCAGCACCGGACACCGCCACCGTCTCCACCGGCGCGACGGCCTACCGCCAGTCGTTCACCTTCGACTGGCTCGGCAACCGCGCCACCCTGACCGACCACGACACAGCCGACGCAACGAAGAACCTCACCTACACCTACGGCTACGGCAAGACGGGCACCGACGGCAGGACACAGCCCCACACAGCCACGTCGATCACTTCCACGCCCTCCGGCAAGGGCAGCACCTACACCTACGACGCGACCGGCAACACCGAAGCCCGGGACCTGTACAACACCGCCCAGGACCTGATCTGGTCGCCCGAGAACAAGCTGGAATCGATCACCGACACCAGCAAGAAGACGACATACGTCTACGACGCCGACGGCAACCGCCTCCTGGAGAACTCAGCCACAGGTTCGACCCTCTACCTGGGCGAGACGGAACTGACCACGGACGCGAGCGGAGCCATCACCCGCGCCACGCGCTCCTACGCCCAGGCCGGCGCACCCACCGTCGTGCGCACTACAGCCAATGGCGCTGGCACCGGCCACAAACTCAGCGTCCTGCTCGCCGACCATCTCGGCACCGCCAACACCTCGGTCGACGTGGCCTCCGGCCAAGCCGTCACCCGCCGCGCCTTCAAGCCCTACGGCGAAGTCCGCGGCACCAAGCCGGCTGCCTGGCCCGACAAGCGCAGCTACCTCGGCACCGGCATCGACGACGCGGCCACCGGACTGACCCACATCGGGGCCCGCGAATACGACCAGAACGCCGGCCGGTTCCTGTCCGCCGACCCGGTCATCGACATCACCGACCCGCTGCAGAGCAACGGCTACTCCTACGCCCGCAACAGTCCCGTCTCCACGTCCGACCCCGACGGCCTGCGCCCGGTGGGAGTGTGCGATATGGGTACGTGCCCGAACAATACGAAGGAGTGGTTCACTCACGATGACGAGGGTCGCTGGACCCAGCACACCGTCAGTTATACGGAGACGTCCCGCACCGACGGCTCAAGACTGTATTCGTACACGCATACCGACGGGCGCCGTAAAAGGAAGTCCTACGCCACCGTCGGTGACTACGGCACCTACCACGGCATCGCCCCGCTCGGCGGAAACCGTCGCAAGCAGCAGGCCAAGGACCTTTTCAATTTCTTCGTCTTCGATACGGATCAACTGGGCAAGGGCACTGACGACTTCAGCTGGGGTAACTGTGGCCCGCTGGCCCTGGACTTGCCCTGGGGCAAGCCTGCCAAGCTGCTGAAGTTTGGCAAGTACGCGGACGAAGTCGCCGACGTACGCAAGCTGCCCGGCTGCAAGTGCTTCCTGGCCGGCACCGATGTCCTCATGGCCAACGGCTCCACCAAGGACATCGAAGACATCAAGCTCGGCGACAAGGTCCTGGCCACCGATCCCAAGACCGGTGAAACGGCCCCCCGCAAGGTCACCCGCCTGATCCGGACCGACGGAGACAAGTATTTCGACGAGCTGTCCATCACCACCAAGGACGGCATCGAAAAGCTCACCGCCACCCACGAGCACCCCTTCTGGTCCCCCTCCCGACGCGACTCGGTCCCAGCAGGTGAACTCACCCCAGGCATGACCCTGCGCACCGAAACGGGCGACACGGTCATCGTCACCGGCAACCGCCCCTTCACCCGGCATGCGCGCACGTACAACCTGACGGTCGACGACCTCCACACGTACTATGTGCTGGCGGGCGAAACTCCGGTCCTCGTGCATAATTCGAGTGAGGTCTGCGGTACAAGCCTGACGCGAGGTGAAAAGGTTGCTGCCGCTACGGGCGTCGATGATCTTTCGCCAGCGTTGCGAAAGAGCCTCACCGGTTTCATGAAGAAGAGTCCAGGGGATGCCGAAATCCCGCAGATCGTTCGTCTCCCCGGAGGCGGTGCAGAGTTCTACTACAAGGTCCCCGGAAGGGTTCCCGGGTCGTACGCGATGTATCGGAAGCGAGTAGATCCTGAAGGGGTTACGGAGTTGGCTTACAAGACGACCTTCCTCCCTGATGGCAGCATTGCTCACATCAAGTTCAAGTGAGGATGAGGTCCATGGGATCGGATACTTGCCAGGCTCTGGCCGGTCTACTTCGCTGGGAATCATCGCTGGATAGCCTGATCGACGCCGCTAACCGATGCGATCGACACGAGGGGTGGTCTATTCGCTTGGATCGTGATGCGGTAAGAGAGGTTCTGCAACGATGCGCATCCGGAGAACTAGACATTCTCGAACTGCCGCGATGGGCCGGGGCGATTCACATGCTGGAGCGTGTCGAAATCGACGAAGTGGACGTTGAGGTTCTGACTCAGTTCCTCTTCGAGGTGTCGAGTCCTGAACTATTCGAGCCGATCACCGTTGGCGTATGTCAGCGATGGATCAGTCGAATGGAAGATGCATAGCGCTCTGCTTAAGCGAAAGCGCGGAGGCCTGGAAGGAGGAGATTCCGACCGGGCCTCCAGGGCGTTTGACGGCAATGATGACGGCAACGTCAGCGGACGACGGTTGCGGGGGGCGGGTCGTCGGTCGTGCCGGGGATGCAGCCGAGGGTGTCGATGGCCTGGCGCTGGAGGCGGAGTCGGACGTGGGCGTAGACGCCGGCGGTGACGCCGATGTGGGCGTGGCCGAGGACTTCCTTGATGGCGACGAGGTCGAGAGGGCTGCCGGTCGGGGCCTTCCTCTCCGGTCCGGCCTGGTTCCCATCAGGCCCTACCCGGTGTGCCGTCCGGTGGTCGTGTCCTCGGTGGCCGTCCAGAAGGCGGTGGTGATTCCGGCCAGGAACCGCCGGCCGGACTCGCTCGCGTTCCGGCTGCCGCCGCCCCAGCCGAGGGTGGCGGCCATGCGCCCCTGGTAGTCCTGGTGCAGCTCCCGCAGCGCCCGTTCCACCCGGTCCTGGTCCAGGGGCACGAGCCGGGTCACCGGCCGCACGTACGCCTGCCAGCGGGTCGTCACCGCGCTGCGCAGCAGTTCGGCGAGCTGTGCCGCGCGGCCGGTGGCGGTGGTGAAGTCGCGCGGGGTGAGGTCCAGGACGCGGGCGAGCGCCGCCGACTGCCGCTCGGTGCCCCGCCACTGCCCGCTCTCCTCCGCCCGCAGATAGGCGCGCAGGTCCATGCCGACGGCGTGGGCGATGTCCTCCGGGGCCGCGGAGCGGGCCACGCGGTGCTCGCGCAGCGTCCGCGGCCGGCCGATCAGTTCGCCCGGCGAACACCACAACACGGGCGCCAGCGCGGTGAGTTCGCGACTGCTGGGCGCGGCGGTGCCGCGCTCCCAGGCGATCACGTGACCGGCGGTGACGTACGGCAGCCCGTACGCGGCACGCATCCCGTAGGCGACGTGCTCGGGCCCCATGCCGAGCGCGGCACGGAGCCTGCGGGCGGCCGGGGCGTCGAACGGGGGAGCCGGCGGGCCGGGCTGGGCTGAGGGAGGGCGCACTCCGCACACCGTAGGGGCGCTCCGGGCCGCTGACCACGGTCGGTTCCGCCGAGATCACCGGTCGTAGGAACGTACGGGCATGCCGCGCCGGATCGCCCGGCACTCAGTGTCACCAGGGCGGGACCCGCCGGGGCCGGCCGCCGCCCACGCGGACGCCGGCCGCCTCGCCGAAGCCCGCGCCCGGCACCCCGCCGGGGCCGTCACCCGCATCCGGGCCGCCGCCCGCCGCGCCGAGGACGACGCCGCCCTCACCGTCCCCGCGTGACCCACCGGTACACCAGCTCGGGTCGTCCCACCTGTCCGTACAGCGGGCTCCGGGCGGCTCGGTCCGCCTCCACCAGGTGCTCCAGATAGCGCCGGGCGGTGATCCGGGAGATGCCCACCGTCTCGGCCACCCCGGCCGCCGTCAGCCCCTCCGGCGCCCCGCGCAGCGCGCCCGTGACCCGCTCCAGCGTCGGCCCGCTCAGCCCCTTCGGCAGCGCCGCCGGCGACGGCGCGCGGAGCACCGCCAGCGCCCGGTCCACCTCGTCCTGGCCGCTCGCCTCGCCCGCCGCCGCCCGGAACTCGGCGTACCGCACCAGCCGGTCCCGCAGCGTCGCGAACGTGAACGGTTTCAGCACGTACTGGACCACGCCCAGCGAGACGCCCTCCCGCACCACCGCCAGGTCCCGGGCCGAGGTCACCGCTATCACGTCGGCGTGGTGCCCGGCCGCCCGCAGCGACCGGACCAGCTGCAGCCCGTGCACGTCCGGCAGGTGCAGGTCCAGCAGCAGCAGGTCCACCGGCGTGCGCTCCAGGAGGCGCCGGGCCTCCGCGCCCGTGTGCGCCTTCCCGGCCGCGACGAATCCCGGCACCCGTCCGACGTAGAGCGCGTGCGCGTCGGCGGCCACCGGGTCGTCCTCCACGACGAGGACCCGGACGGGCGGGCGTGCGTCCGTCATCGGCCGCCGCCCAGGGACACCCGCAACGGCAGCCGCGCCTCGAACACCGCTCCGCCCTCGCCGTCCTCGCCGGACCCCGTCACCGTCAGGGTGCCCTCGTGACGGGTCACCGCCTGCCGGACCAGGGCCAGCCCGAGTCCCCGCCCGCCGGGCCCGGCCGGCTTGGTGGAGAACCCGCGCTGGAAGACCAGGCCGGCGCGGGCGGGGTCGACACCGGGTCCGGTGTCGGCCACCCGGAGCACCAGGGCGCCGTCCGCGGTGTACGCCGTCACCGTCACCCGCGCCCGGGCGCTGCCCTGCGCCGCGTCCACCGCGTTGTCGATCAGGTTGCCGAGGATGGTGACCAGGTCCCGGGCCGGCAGCTCGGCCGGGAGCAGCCCGTCGTCCAGCCGGCTGTCCGGCGACACCACCAGCTCCACGCCCCGCTCGTGCGCCTGGGCGGTCTTGCCCAGCAGCAGCGCGGCCAGCACCGGTTCGCCCACCGCCGCCACCACCTGGTCGGTGAGGGCCTGCGCCAGCTCCAGCTCGGCCGTGGCGAACTCCACCGCCTCCCCGGCCCGGTCCAGCTCGATCAGCGAGACCACCGTGTGGAGGCGGTTCGCTGCCTCGTGCGCCTGCGAGCGCAGCGCCTGGGTGAAGCCCCGCTCGGAGTCCAGCTCGCCCATCAGGGACTGGAGTTCGGTGACATCCCGGAGCGTGACGACCGTACCCCTGCGCTCGCCCCCCGACACCGGCGAGGTGTTCACCACGAGCACCCGGTCCGCCGTCAGGTGCACCTCGTCCACCCGGGGCTCGGCGGACAGCAGCGCGCCCGTCAGCGGGGCCGGCAGGCCCAGGTCCGCCACCGAGCGGCCGACCGCCTCCTCCCGCGGGCCCACGCCCAGCAGCTCCCGGCCGCCGTCGTTGATCAGCGCCACCCGGTACTGGCCGTCCAGCATCAGCAGCCCCTCCCGGACCGCGTGCAGCGCCGCCTGGTGGTAGTCGTGCATCCGGCTCAGCTCGGCGGCGTTCATGCCGTGGGTGTGGCGGCGCAGCCGGGCGTTGATCACATAGGTGCCGACCGCGCCCAGCAGCAGCGCCCCGCCGGCCACCCCGAGCAGGGCCGCGACCTGGTCCCGGACCCGGGCGCTGATCGTCTCCACCGTGATGCCGGCGCTCACCAGGGCGACGACCCGGCCGCCGTCCGTCACCGGGGTCACCGCGCGGACGGACGGGCCGAGCGTGCCGGTGTAGGTCTCGGTGAAGGTGCGGCCGTGCCGGGCCGGCTCGATGGTGCCGAGGAAGCGCCTGCCGATCTGGTCGCGGTCGGGGTGGGTCCAGCGGATGCCGGACGGGCTCATGATCGTCACGAAGCCGACGTTGGCGTCCCGGGTGACCCGCAGGGCGTACGGCTCCAGCCGGGCCGTGGGGTCCGGGCCGCGGACCGCCGCGCGGACCGAGGGCGCGTCGGCGACGGAGCGGGCCACCGCCGTGGCCTGCCGGGCGGCGGAGTCCTCGGCCTGCCGCCGGTCGCTGACGTAGGTGAACAGCGCGTACCCGGCCACGACCACCGCGATCAGCACGGCCTGCATGGCGAACAGCTGGCCCGCCAGGCTGCGGGGGCGCGGGAGGGTGGGCAGACGCATGCCAGCAGTGTGCCTCTCCGGCCGATCGTGAACTAAATGAACGGAAGGGTGACCGCTCTCACAAGCCGGGAGATAGTCACGGCGTTCCCCATCAACGCCCGGACGTGAGCCGCACGCCGGTTGTTCGCCGACGAAGACGTCAAGGAGGGCAGTCGTGGCCGCCAGCACCGCCGATACGGCACCTGCCGCACCCCGTGGGAAGCGGGACCGGACCCATTACCTGTACATCGCCGTCATCGCGGCGGTCGCGCTCGGTATCGCCGTGGGCCTGATCTGGCCCGACGCGGCGGTGGAGCTGAAACCGCTGGGCACCGGATTCGTGAACCTGATCAAGATGATGATCTCGCCGATCATCTTCTGCACGATCGTGCTCGGCATCGGTTCGGTGCGCAAGGCCGCCAAGGTGGGCGCGGTCGGCGGGATCGCGCTCGGCTACTTCCTGGTGATGTCGCTCGTCGCGCTCGCCATCGGTCTGGTGGTCGGCAACGTGCTGCACCCCGGGGACGGGCTGCACCTGACCGACGCGCTCAAGCAGAGCGGGCACGCCCAGGTGGAGAGCGACGCGCTGCCGCCGGTGGACTTCGTGCTGTCGATCATCCCGACCACGTTCGTGTCCGCGTTCACCCAGGGCCAGGTGCTCCAGACGCTGCTGGTGGCGCTGCTCGCCGGGTTCGCGCTCCAGGCGATGGGCACGGCCGGGCAGCCGGTGCTGCGCGGCATCGAGCACGTCCAGCGGCTCGTCTTCCGCATCCTGTCCATGGTGATGTGGGCGGCGCCGGTCGGCGCGTTCGGCGCGATCGCGGCCGTGGTCGGCTCCGCCGGCGTCGACGCGCTCAAGAGCCTGGCCGTGCTGATGCTCGGCTTCTACGTCACCTGTGTCCTGTTCGTCTTCGTGGTGCTCGGCACGGTCCTGCGGATCGTCGCCGGACTGAACGTGTTCTCCCTGTTCAAGTACCTCGCCCGCGAGTTCCTGCTGATCCTGTCCACCTCCTCGTCGGAGTCGGCGCTGCCGCGGCTGATCGCGAAGATGGAGCACCTGGGCGTCAGCCGGCCGGTGGTCGGGATCACCGTGCCGACCGGCTACTCGTTCAACCTCGACGGCACGATGATCTACATGACGATGGCGTCGCTGTACATCGCGGACGCGCTGGGCACGCCGATGTCGGTCGGCGAGCAGATCCCGCTGCTGCTGTTCCTGCTGCTGGCGTCCAAGGGCGCGGCCGGGGTCAGCGGCGCCGGGCTCGCCACCCTGGCCGGCGGGCTCCAGTCGCACAAGCCGGCGCTGGTCGACGGCGTCGGGCTGATCGTCGGCATCGACCGGTTCATGAGCGAGGCACGGGCGCTGACGAACTTCGCGGGCAACGCGGTGGCGACGGTGCTGATCGGCACGTGGACCAAGGAGATCGACACGGCGCGGGTACGGCGGGTGCTGGCCGGCGAGCTGCCGTTCGACGAGACGACGCTGCTGGACGAGGGCGCCTTGGCGCCGGGCGAGGGGCCCGGGGCCCGGGAGGACCGGCTGGTCAAGGCCTGAACGCCCGCCGCGCCCCCGGACGGGGCGCCGCCCCCCTCTGCTCCGGACGTCCGGCCCCGCCTGAACCGGGGCCGGGCGTCCGGGTCTGCTTGAACCGGGGCCGGGCGTCCGGGTCTGTCCAGACCGGGCCGGGCGCCCGGGTTCGCTTGCACCGGGACCGGTTGTCTGGGTCTGTCTGAACCGGGGTCGGGTGCCCGGGTCCGTCTAGACCGGGGCCGGGCGTCCGGGTCCGTCTCTGAAGCGGGGCCAGGTGTCCGGGTCCGCCTCTCTCACGCCACCTCGGCCACCAGTTCGGCGGCCCGCGCGGCCGGCACGCCCGCCGCGGTCAGTACGGCGACCGTGGCCGAGCGGCCCGCCTCCCGCGCCGCCAGCAGACCGTCGTTCACCGCCTCCATCAGGGCGAACAGCATCTGCTCGTGGACGTACGCCAAGGCCGGCGCGGGCAGCGGGGAGCTGAAGACGCCCGCGTCCAGGCCGCGCTGGAGCAGGGCCACCTTGGCCTCGCGCAACGGTGCGAGGCGTTCGCGGATGCCCTGGACGGTGACCGTCCGCTGGGCCAGCGCGATCAGCAGCCGGTAGCGGTCGGCGGTCTGCCAGACCGCCAGCACCGACCGGGCCACCGCCTCCGCCGGGTCCCGCACGCCCGCCCGGCCCTGCGCGTCCGCGTCCGCCAGCGCCTGCACCGCCTCGTCCACGAGCGTGCTGATCAGCGCCTCGCGGCTGGGGAAGTGGCCGTACACCGTCCGGCGCACGACCCCGGCCGCGCGCGCGATCTGGTCCATGGACGCGTCGGGATCGCGCAGCAGCTCCGCGAGGGCGACGTCGAGGATGCGGCGCCGGTTGGCGTCGGCGCGGCTGCTGTTACCCGTGGTCATGGCGGACATTCTGCCTCCCCGCCCCCGTCCCGAGTCGACTTGCACAGGGTTGTGCAACGACGTACATTGCACATAGTTGTGCATTTGCACGTCACTGTGCAAGTCCGTCGCGTACCCGAGGAGGGCGACCCCTGCCATGCGACTCGTCATGACCGAACCGGTCGAAAGGATGGAGCGGCCCTACGCCCGGCGGTGGTGGGCCCTGCTGGTGCTCTGCCTCAGCCTGCTGATCATCGTGATGGCGAACACCGCTCTCACCGTCGCCGCGCCCGACATGACGCGGGACCTCGGGCTCTCCAGCGCCGACCTGCAGTGGGTGATCGACGGCTACACCGTGCCCTACGCGGCGCTGATGCTGCTGCTCGGCGCGATAGGCGACAAGTACAGCCGGCGCGGGGCGCTCGTCCTCGGGCTCGTCGTCTTCGGCGCGGGCGCCGTCTTCGGCTACCTCGCGGACAGCGCGGCCACCGTCATCGCGGCCCGCGCCGTGATGGGCGTCGGCGCGGCCCTGATCATGCCGGCCACGCTGTCGCTGCTCGCCGCGACCTTCCCGCGCGGTGAGCGGGCCAAGGCCATCACCCTGTGGACCGCCACCGCCGGCCTCGCCATCGCGGCCGGCCCGGTGGTCGCCGGCGCCCTGCTGCGCGACCACGGCTGGTCCTCGACCTTCCTGATCAACGTGCCCATCGCGGCCGTCGCGCTGGTCGCCGCCCTGGTCCTGGTGCCGCCGTCCAAGGCGGGCCACCACGACCGCATCGACTACGTCGGCGGTGCGCTGTCGGTGATCTGGACCGGCGCGCTCGTCTACATGATCATCCAGGGCCCGCACTTCGGCTGGGGCGCCAAGGCCGTCGGCGCGGCCGTCGTCGCCGGGGCCGGACTGGTCGCCTTCGTGCTGTGGGAGCTGCGCCACCCGCGCCCGATCCTGGACGTGCGCCGCTTCACCGCCCGCCGGTTCGCGGGCTCCAACCTCGCCGTCGCGCTGTTCTTCCTCGCCGTCTTCGGTGCCTTCTACTACCTCACCCAGCACCTCCAGTTCGTCCTCGGCTACGACGCCCTGGAGACCGGTGTGCGCATGCTGCCGCTGGCCGGCGCGGTCTTCGTCGGCTCGGCCCTGACCGGCTGGCTCACCCCGCGGGTCGGCATGAAGTGGACCGTCAGCGCCGGCATGGTCGGCGGCACGGTCGCCCTCGCCCTGCTCACCCGGGTGGACGCGCACTCGGGCTACGGCGACTTCGTGGCGCCCCTGATCATCCTGGGCCTCGCCATCGGTCTGGCCCTCTCGCCCTGCACCGACGCCATCATGGGCGCGTTCCCGGAGTCCGAGCTGGGTGTCGGCGGCGCCGTCAACGACACCTCGCTGGAGCTGGGCGGTTCGCTCGGCATCGCGATCCTCGGCTCCCTGCTCGCCACCTCCTACGGCGACCACCTCGCCGACGCCACCGCGGGCAGCAGGCTGCCGGCGGGCGCCCTGGACACCGCGCAGGACTCGGTGGGCGCCGGGTACGCCGTCGCGCAGGGCATCGGCGAGAAGGCGCACCAGGCCGCCGCGCGGGCCCAGCAGGCGACCGACCCGCAGCAGGCCGCGCAGCTCAAGCAGCAGGCCGGCGACCTGGCCGCCGGGGCCCGGCAGATGGCCGACGCCGTCGGCTCCGCCTTCTCCGACGCGGTCGCCCACACCAGCCTGGTCGGCGCGGTGATCCTCGGCGTCGGCACGGTCCTGGTGGCGGTGCTGCTGCCGCGCCGGGAGGCCGCCGGGACGGCCACACCGGCCGGTGACGCCGGCGACGAGGACCTGGCGGACAGCGCGGCCCGCTGACGCCGGGGCCCGCGGCCCCACACGAAAAAATCCCCCGGGCAATTGCGCTCGGGGGATTTCGCTGCGTATATTCGATGATTCGCGACTTGCTATTCGGTGAGCCGCTTGAGTTCAGTGACCACAGTATATGCGGGCGGGAGTGGAATTGTCAAACGCGGATCTGTCGAACAGTGAATTTCCGGACGATGAATTGCGCGGTGAGCAGGAATTCGTCGACGGACTGTACGCGCGCGTGGACGTGCTGCGCGGCGAGGCCGAGAGCGGTGTCGCGGACGCGCTCGCCCAGGGCGACAAGCCCATGCAGGCCCGGCTGGAGCGGGACATCCTGGTCGCCGAGCGCTCCGGGCTGCTCGCCGCGCTGAACGCCGTGGACGGCTCGCTCTGCTTCGGCCGGATCGACCTCGCCGACGGCACGAAACACCACATCGGCCGCATCGGGCTGCGCGAGGACGACGCCGAGCGCACCCCCGTCCTGATCGACTGGCGGGCCGACGTCGCCCGCCCCTTCTACCTGGCCACCGGCCACACCCCGATGGGCCTGCGCCGCCGCCGGCACATCGCCTCCGAGGGCCGGACCGTCACCTCCCTGCACGACGAGATCCTGGACCTCGGCGACGCCACCCGCACCGGCCACGAGGACCACAACGGCGACGCCGTGCTGCTGGCCGCGCTGAACTCGGCGCGCACCGGCCGGATGAGCGACATCGTGCAGACCATCCAGGCCGAGCAGGACCGGATCATCCGGGCACCGCACCGCGGGGTGCTGGTCGTGGAGGGCGGCCCCGGCACCGGCAAGACGGCGGTGGCCCTGCACCGGGCGGCGTACCTGCTCTACGAGCACCGGGAGCTGCTGGCCCGCCGCGCGGTCCTCATCGTCGGCCCCAACCCCGCCTTCCTCGGCTACATCGGCGAGGTGCTGCCCTCCCTCGGCGAGACCGGCGTGCTGCTGGCCACCGTCGGCGAGCTGTTCCCCGGCGTGAAGGCCACCGCGGCCGACAGCCCCGCGGCCGCCGCCGTCAAGGGCCGGGCGGAGATGGCCGACGTGCTGGCCGCCGTCGTCCGCGACCGGCAGGCCCTGCCCGACCCGGTGATCGCCATCGAGCACGACCGCGAGGTGCTCATGCTGGACGACGGCCTGGTGCGCGTCGCCCGCGAGCGCACCCGCGCCGCCCGGCTGCCGCACAACGCGGCCCGCGAGCACTTCGAGGGGCACATCCTCAACACGCTCACCGAGCTGTACGCCGAGCGCGTGGGCACCGACCCGTACGACGGCAGCAGCCTGCTGGACGCGGCCGACCTCACCCAGATCCGCGACGAACTCGCCGAGAACCCCGAGGTCTGGGCCGCCGTCGACCGGCTGTGGCCCCGGATCACCCCGCGGCGGCTCGTCGCCGACTTCCTCGCCGAGCCCGACGGCTATCTGCCGCCCGAGGACGCCGACGCCGTCCGCCGCCCGGTGACCCGCGCCTGGACCGTCGCCGACGTGCCCCTGCTGGACGAGGCGGCCGAACTCCTCGGCGAGGACGACCGCCTGGCCCGCGCCCACGCCGAACGAGAGCGCGAGACCCAGGTGGCCTACGCGCAGGGCGTGCTCGACGTGTCGTACGCGTCCCGGACGTACGAGTTCGAGGACAAGGAGGACAGCGACCCCGAGTCGAGCGAGGTGCTGTCCGCGCACGACATCATCGACGCCGAGCGGTTCGCCGAGCGGCACGAGGAGGCGGACCACCGCAGCGCCGCCGAGCGGGCCGCCGCCGACCGCACCTGGGCGTTCGGGCACATCATCGTGGACGAGGCGCAGGAGCTGTCGCCGATGGCCTGGCGGCTGCTGATGCGGCGCAGCCCGACCCGCTCGATGACCCTGGTCGGCGACCCCGCGCAGACGGCGGAGGCGGCCGGCGTCGGCTCCTGGGCACGGATTCTCGCGCCGTACGTCGAGGACCGCTGGGAGCACACCCGCCTCGGCGTCAACTACCGCACCCCGGCCGAGATCATGGACCTCGCGGCGGCCGTGGTCCGCGCCGGCCATCCGGACTTCGAGCCGCCCAGCTCCGTCCGCTCCACCGGCGAACGCCCCTGGGTGCGGCGGGTGAGCGGCGACCTGCCCGGCGCGGTCGCCGAGGCGGTCGCCGAACTCACCCCGGCCGAGGGCAGGCTGGCCGTCATCGCCCCGCGCGACCTGCACCGTCCGCTGGCCGCCCGGCTGGACGGCGTCACGGCCGGCGCGGAGCCCGACCTGACGCGTACGGTCGTGCTGCTCGACCCGCGCCAGGCCAAGGGGCTCGAGTTCGACTCCGTCCTGGTGGTGGAGCCGGCCGCCTACGGCACGAGCGACCTGTACGTGGCCCTGACCCGCGCCACCCAGCGCCTCGGCATCCTGCACACCGGCACGCTCCCGGAGGGGCTCAGGCAGGCCGCAGCCACACCGTAGCCAGTGGGGGCAGGGTCAGTCGGAGGCTCGCGGGGCGGCCGTGGGCGCCCTGCGGCTCCGGCTTGACCGCGTCCGGGCCGGTCACCCCGCCGCCGCCGTACCCTCCGGCGTCGGTGTTCAGCACCTCCACCCAGGCCGGCACGTCGTCGGGCACCCCGATCCGGTAGTCGTGGCGGACCACCGGCGCCAGGTGGGAGACCGCGAGCAGCGGGGTGCCGTCGGCGGCGCGGCGCAGGAACGCGAAGACGTTGTCGTCCGCCGCGTCCCCGGCGATCCACTCGAAGCCCGCCGGGTCGGTGTCCCGCTGCCACAGCGCCGGCGTCGCCCGGTACACCGCGTTCAGGTCCCGCACCAGATCCCGCACGCCCCGGTGGTCCGCCTCCGCGCCGTACGCCGGGTCGAGCAGCCACCAGTCCGGGCCGCGCGCCTCGGACCACTCGGCGCCCTGCGCGAACTCCTGCCCCATGAACAGCAGCTGCTTGCCCGGGTGGGCCCACATGAAGGCCAGGTAGGCGCGCAGGCTGGCGCGCTGCTGCCACCAGTCGCCGGGCATCTTCGACACCAGCGAGCCCTTGCCGTGCACCACCTCGTCGTGCGAGATCGGCAGCACGTAGTTCTCGCTGTAGGCGTACACCATCGAGAACGTCATCTCGTGGTGGTGGTAGCCGCGGTGCACGGGGTCGTGGCTCATGTACCGCAGCGAGTCGTGCATCCAGCCCATGTTCCACTTCAGGCCGAAGCCGAGCCCGCCGAAGCCGCTCGGGCCCCACTGGTGGGTGGGGCGGGTGACGCCGTCCCAGGCGGTGGACTCCTCGGCGATGGTCACCACGCCGGGGCAGCGCCGGTAGACGGTGGCGTTCATCTCCTGGAGGAAGGCTACCGCGGCCAGGTTCTCCCGGCCGCCGTGCTCGTTCGGCGTCCACTGGCCCGGCTCGCGCGAGTAGTCCAGATAGAGCATCGAGGCGACCGCGTCCACCCGCAGTCCGTCGATGTGGAACTCCTCGCACCAGTACACGGCGTTCGCCACCAGGAAGTTGCGCACCTCGCGGCGGCCGAAGTCGAACTCCAGCGTGCCCCAGTCGGGATGGGCGGCCCGCTGCGGATCGGCCGGCTCGTACAGCGGCTGCCCGTCGAAGGCGGCCAGCGCCCACTCGTCGCGCGGGAAGTGCGCCGGCACCCAGTCCATCAGCACCCCGACGCCGGCCTGGTGCAGCCGGTCCACCAGGTACTTGAAGTCGTCCGGGGTGCCGAGCCGGGCCGTCGGGGCGTAGAACCCGGTGACCTGGTAGCCCCACGAGCCGCCGAACGGATGCTCGGCGACCGGCATCAGCTCGACGTGCGTGAAGCCCAGGTCCCGTACGTAGGCGGGGAGTTCCTCCGCCAGCTCGCGGTAGGTCGCGCCCGGCCGCCAGGAGGGCAGGTGCACCTCGTAGACGGAGAAGGGCGCCTCGTGCACCGGGGTGTCCGCGCGGTGGGCCAGCCACTCGGCGTCGCCCCACTCGTAGTGCGAGGCGTGCACGACCGAGGAGGTGGCGGGCGGCACCTCGGTACGGCGGGCCAGCGGGTCGGCGCGCAGGGTGCGCGAGCCGTCCGGGCGGGTGATCTCGAACTTGTACAGCTCGCCCTCGCCGAGCCCCGGCACGAACAGCTCCCAGACCCCGGTGCCGCCGAGCGAGCGCATCGGGAAACCGCTGCCGTCCCAGAAGTTGAAGCCGCCGGTGACCCGGACGCCCCGCGCGTTCGGCGCCCACACCGCGAACCGGGTGCCGGTGACGCCCTGCTGGGTGGTGACGTGCGCGCCCAGCGCCCGCCACAGCTCCTCGTGCCGGCCCTCGCCGATCAGGTGCAGGTCCAGCTCGCCGAGGGTGGGCAGGAAACGGTAGGCGTCCTCCGTCTCCAGCTCCGTGCCGTCGTACGTCACCAGCAGCCGGTAGACGGGGACCTCGGCGAGCGGCAGCAGCCCGGAGAAGAAGCCGTCGCCGTCGTCGTGCAGCCGGGCGCGCTCCTCGCCGCAGACCACGGTGACCGCCCGGGCGTACGGCCGGAAGGCGCGGAAGGCGACGCCGCCGGGGACCGGATGGGCGCCGAGGACGGCGTGCGGATCGTGGTGGGTGCCGTGCAGCAGCCGCTCACGGTCGCCCGCGTCCAGGGCGGGCGACACGGCTGCCTCCAGCGCGGGCGGCACCGGCTGCGCGGGCACCTGCGCGGCCCGCGCTCCCCGGTCCGTGGTCTCCCCGGCCACCTGCTCCCGGGCCGCCCCGGTGCCGGCCGGGCTGCGGCCGGCCCTCTTCGCGGCCCCGGGCGTGCCGGGCGTGTTCCTGGCGGCTGGCTTCTTGGACGTCACGAGCGCATCTCCCGGGCGAGTTCGGGTCAGGTCGGGTCGGACGCGGCGAGGCGGCGGATCGCCGACAGCGGTACGGGCAGCCAGTCCGGGCGGTGCCGGGCCTCGTAGACGACCTCGTAGACCGCCTTGTCGGTCTCGTAGGCCCGCAGCAGCACCGGGTCGGTGCGCGGATCGAGGCCGGAGGCGTCCGCGTAGCCGGAGCAGTAGGCCGCCCGGCAGGCGTGCGCCCAGTCCAGGGCGGGCCGGCCGGCCGAGTGGGCCGCGTAGTCGAAGGAGCGGAGCATGCCCGCGATGTCCCGCACCGGCGGCTGCGGCATCCGCCGCTCGGCCAGCGGCCGGGCCGGCTCGCCCTCGAAGTCGATCAGGGACCAGTCGCCGGACGGCGAGCGCAGGCACTGCCCCAGATGCAGATCGCCGTGCACCCGCTGGGCGGTCCAGGTGCGGCCCTCGGCGGCGAGCGAGGACAGCGCCGAGTAGGCCGAACGCAGCCCGTCCTCGTACGGCCTGAGCGCCGGCACCGCCTGCACGGCCGTCGCCAGCCGCTCGGTCATGCCGTCGACCAGCGACTGAAGCTGGCTGTGGCCGAGGGTGACCGTGGGCAGGGCGCGGGCGAGCGCGGTGTGCACCTCGGCGGTGGCCCGGCCCAGCGCGCGGGCCTCGGCGGTGAAGTCCTCGCCCTTGGCCAGCTCGCGCAGCGCCAGCTCCCAGCCGTCGCCGGCCCCGCTGACGTAGGGCTGGAGCACGGCCAGCACATAGGGCTCCCCGGCCGGCTCGGCGCGCAGCCAGCCGGCCGGCGCGGGCACCCGGGGGCAGCCCGCGCGGGCCAGGGCGAGCGGCAGCTCCAGATCGGGGTTGACACCGGGCAGCACCCGGCGCAGCAGCTTGAGGATGAACGTATCTCCATAGACGACCGAGGAGTTGGACTGCTCGCCGGTCATCAGCCGGGCCACGAGTCCCGGCCGGATTTCCTGCCCCGGGCCGCGCTCGAAGCGCAGCACACCGATCCGGGTCCGATCGCGCAGGGCCTCCAGCAGCAGTTCGGCTGGCCGGGGGTCGAACAGGGCGTCGTACACCGTCTGGCCCGCGAGCGGGCCCTCGTCGACATGACCGATCAGCGCGGGCGCCAGCCGGGGCGGCAGCGCCTCGCGCGCGCCTATGAGGAGCTGGTAGCAGTCGCCCGGGTGCGGCTCCCCGCCCGGGGCGTCCGGCTGGTGCACGCGCAGCAGCAGGTGGTACAGGCTCAGCCGCCCGCCCGTCGGCAGCAGTTCCGTGACGGCCACCGGGGTGAAGCCGGTGACCGGACGGCCCTTGCCCGCGAACCAGCGCTGCCGGGGCAGCCAGGCGCGCAGCAGGGGGTCGAGGGAGGCCAGGAGTGATCCGGTGGTGCCGGAGGTGGTGACCGTTCCCGCCATGGGCGTCACGTCCTTTGCCCGGAGGTCGTCGAGGGGTGTTCCTCTCACGTGCCCCCGGTGGGGCGGCGGAAACCGCCCCACCGGGCCTGGGCTACGCGCCCTCCCGGCGCAGCCGGAACCAGTAGAAGCCGTGCCCCGCGAGGGTGAGCAGGTACGGCAGTTCGCCGATGGCCGGGAACCGCACCCCGCCGAACAGCTCGACCGGATGCCGTCCGCCGAACCGGCTGAGGTCCAGCTCCGTGGGCTGGGCGAAGCGGGAGAAGTTGTGCACGCACAGCACGAGGTCGTCCTCGTACTCCCGCAGGAAGGCGAGGACCGCCGGGTTCGACGACGGCAGCTCGGTGTAGGAGCCGAGTCCGAAGGCGAGGTTCTGCTTGCGGATCTCGATCATGCGGCGGGTCCAGTGCAGCAGGCTGGACGGCGAGGACATGGAGGCCTCGACGTTGGTGACCTGGTAGCCGTGGACCGGGTCCATGATGGTCGGCAGGAACAGGCGTCCCGGGTCGCAGGACGAGAAGCCGGCGTTCCGGTCGGGTGTCCACTGCATGGGGGTGCGGACGGCGTCGCGGTCGCCCAGCCAGATGTTGTCGCCCATGCCGATCTCGTCGCCGTAGTACAGGATCGGCGAGCCGGGCAGGGACAGCAGCAGGGCCGTGAACAGCTCGATCTGGTTGCGGTCGTTGTCGAGCAGGGGTGCCAGGCGCCGGCGGATGCCGATGTTGGCGCGCATCCGCGGGTCCTTGGCGTACTCCGCCCACATGTAGTCGCGTTCCTCGTCGGTGACCATCTCCAGGGTCAGCTCGTCGTGGTTGCGCAGGAAGATGCCCCACTGGCAACTGGACGGGATCGCGGGGGTCTTGGCCAGGATCTCGGAGACCGGGTGCCGCGATTCGCGGCGTACGGCCATGAAGATGCGCGGCATCACGGGGAAGTGGAAGGCCATGTGGCACTCGTCGCCGCCCGCGCTGTAGTCGCCGAAGTAGTCGACCACGTCCTCGGGCCACTGGTTGGCCTCGGCCAGCAGCACCTTGTCGGGGTACTGGGCGTCGATCTCCCGGCGGACCCGCTTGAGGAAGTCGTGGGTGGCGGGCAGGTTCTCGCAGTTGGTGCCCTCCTCCTGGTACAGGTACGGCACCGCGTCCAGCCGGAACCCGTCGATGCCGAGGTCCAGCCAGAACTTCAGCGCGGAGATCATCTCCTCCTGCACGGCCGGGTTCTCGTAGTTGAGGTCCGGCTGGTGCGAGAAGAAGCGGTGCCAGTAGTACTGCTTGCGTACCGGGTCGTACGTCCAGTTGGAGGCCTCGGTGTCGACGAAGATGATCCGCGCGTCCTGGAACTGCTTGTCGTCGTCGGCCCAGACGTAGTAGTCGCCGTACGGCCCGTCCGGATTCCGCCTCGACTCCTGGAACCACGGGTGCTGGTCGCTGGTGTGGTTCATCACGAAGTCGATGATCACGCGCATGCCGCGCTGGTGGGCGGCGTCCACGAACTCCACGAAGTCGGCGAGGTCGCCGAACTCGGGCAGCACGGCGGTGTAGTCGGAGACGTCGTACCCGCCGTCTCTGAGCGGCGACTTGAAGAACGGCGGCAGCCAGAGGCAGTCCACGCCGAGCCATTGCAGGTAGTCCAGCTTGGCGGTCAGGCCCTTCAGGTCGCCGACGCCGTCGCCGTTGCTGTCCTGGAAGGAGCGGACCAGGACCTCGTAGAAGACGGCGCGTTTGAACCAGTCGGGGTCGCGGTCCTTGGCGGGGGTGTCCTCGAAGGTGTCCTGAACCGGCTCGTTGACGATCATGTTGTGGGTGACCCTCCGGTCTGCGGGGTGGACGGTCGCAGGACGGTGAAGACGTGCGCGGGCGTGTGACCCGGTTCGAGGCGCACGTAGTTGGTCCTGCCCCAGTGGTAGGTCTCGCCGGTCAGCTCGTCGCGGACCGGCACCGACTCGTGCCAGTCCAGGCCGAGTTGTGGCATGTCCAACGAGACCGTGGCCTCCTGGGTGCTGTGCGGGTCGAGGTTGGCGACCACCAGGACCGTGTTCGGTCCGCTCCGCTTCGAGTAGGCGATCACCGCGTCCTGGTCGGCGTGGTGGAAGTGCAGGTTCCGCAGCCGGTGCAGGGCCGGGTTCTGCCGTCGGATGGTGTTGAGGCGGGTGAGCAGGGGGGCGAGGGTGCGGCCCTCGCGTGCGGCGGCTTCCCAGTCGCGGGGTTTGAGCTGGTATTTCTCCGAGTCGAGGTATTCCTCGGAGCCGTCCCTGAGCGGGGTGTTCTCGCACAGTTCGTAGCCGCTGTAGATGCCCCAGGAGGGCGAGAGGGTGGCGGCCAGGACGGCGCGGACCTCGAAGGCGGGCCGGCCGCCGTGCTGGAGGTAGGCGTGCAGGATGTCGGGGGTGCTGGGGAAGAGGTTCGGCCGCATGTAGGCCGCCGCCTCGCCCGACAGCTCGCTCAGGTACTCGGTCAGCTCTTCCTTGCCGGTGCGCCAGGTGAAGTAGGTGTAGG
>NZ_JBIROU010000015.1:0-221022 GCF_044332325.1 Streptomyces sp. NPDC017095 | reverse complement strand
CGTACAGGGCGCGTTCGCGTTCCACCAGCAGCGGCATCGGATCGGATGCGGTGACCAGCTCCCGCAGCGGATGACGGGCCAGCACCGCCTCCACCTCCGGCGACAGGGCGGCCCGGAGCCGGTGGTGGACCGACAGCGTGTCGTCGCCGAGGGCGTGCGCGGCGGCCAGGACCAGCTCGCGTCCGGACCCCTTGGGCACTCCGGCGGCGGCCCGCGCGTACAGCTCCGCGCCCTCCTCCAGCACCAGCCCGGTGTCGATCCCGGCCGGCACCTTCACGGACGCGGTGTGCCGCCAGGTCGCCAGTGGATGGCTCCACGCCTCCACCCGGAAGGTCCAGCGGCCCGTCACGTCCGGGGTGACCTCCGCTCCCCAGCGGTCGCTTCCCGGGGACAGCTCCCGCATCGGCGTCCAGGGGCCGCGGCGGCCCAGGGGGTCGCGCAGGACCACGTTCGCGCCCACGGCGTCGTGCCCTTCGCGGAACACGGTGGCCGTCACCTCGAAGGTCTCCCCGGCCACCGCTTTCGCCGGGCGCCTGCCGCACTCCACGGCCGGCCGGACGTCACGTACCGGTACACGGCCGATGGCCGGGGTCCTGCGCATGTATCTCACCTCCGCCGTGCGCGGAGCCGGGCGCCCGGCCCGGCTGCGCGATCCGATGACCGGGACCGGCGCGCGCCGGTCCCGGAAGGAACGCCTTGTACGGTGCCAGGTCAGGGGCTTGGCGCCGTGGAACGCCGCTCCGGTGACGGCGCTCTTCTCGCCGTCCGGCGCGGCTGCGGCCGTCCGTCCTGCTCCCGCAGGTAGGTGACCGGGTTCGTGCGGAGATAGCGCTCTGCCGCGTCCGCCGCCTCGCGGGCACAGCGTTCGCCCATCAGTACGCACAGCGTGTACCCCGAGTCCTCGAAGGTGGCCCGGACCGTGCGGTCGTACGGCGAGGCGAGCATCACGCGCTCCCACGCCCGGTAACGCCGCAGCTGCCGGGCCACTTCGGCCTTGGCGGGTAGCAGCATGGCCCTCTTCACCTTCCACGCTCTCGACTGGGCGCGTTCCCGACGGTCGGGTGGTGGCCGCGCACGGGGAGGCACGGCACCGTTACGGCGATCGAGGCTTTCACTTATGGTGCACGCGCGGCGACGCAGCGTCTTGTTGGATCTTCAACGAGTGAGGGTGTCGGTGGCTCGTGTTGCACGAATGGCGTAGTGCCCGCACCGTGGAGATGACTCTGAAGCGATCAACGCTCACGCTGTGTGTCCGGGATCCCTTCCGGACGGGCGAGGGGAGCGAGAGCTTCGCCGGTGAGGAGCAAGCGACGATGAAGACCGCAGTGCCCTGTTACTACCACCTCGACGTGGAAGTCAGCCCCGCACGGGTGGGACAGGTCAGCCGCATCCTGGCCGCTCACCTGCGCTACTGGGACCTCGAGGACCTGGTGCAGCCCGTCCGCCGCGGCGCCGAACTGCTGCTGCGGGCGATCGACGCCCACGCGAGGGACAAGCGCACCTCCATCGAGATGTGGTGGAACGGCCAGCACCTCATCACCGCCCTGGGCGGCGCCGACCCGGATCTGCGCCCGGACCAGGACCTGCGGTCCTGCCTGGCGGACATCGCCGCCATGAGCGACGGCTGGGGCTGCTGCGCCCCCACCACCGGCAGCAAGATCATCTGGTTCTCGCAGCGCGCCCGGGCCGGCCAGCGCGTCCCGCTGGTGCCCCTCGCCCCCGCGCCCACGCTGCGCACCGGCCTGAGGGTGCCGCGCGCCGAGCCGGTCACCGCGCCGGCCGCGCACGCGCCCGCCGGCGACGGCGCCCTGGAGGGCAGCCGGTGACCGCCCGCAAGCGCCGCCAGAAGGTGCCTGTCTGGAGCGGGCAGCCCTATCCGCTGGGCGCCGTGTTCGACGGCCAGGGCACCAACTTCGCCGTGTTCAGCGAGGTCGCCGAGCGCGTCGAACTGATCCTCGTGGACGACGCCGGCACCGAGACGCCCGTCCCGCTGCAGGAGGTCGACGGCTTCGTCTGGCACGCCTATCTGCCCGGCGTCGGCCCGGGCCGGCGCTACGGCTACCGGGTGCACGGCCCCTGGCAGCCCTCGCTCGGCCACCGCTGCAACCCGGCGAAGCTGCTGCTCGACCCGTACGCCCGCGCCGTGGACGGCCAGATCGACAACCACCCCTCGCTGTACGAGCGCGCCCCGGACGGCCCCGACCCATCCGACAGCGCCGGCCACTCCATGCTGGGCGTGGTCACCGACCCGTTCTTCGACTGGGGCGACGACCGCCCGCCCAGGACGCCGTACGCCGACTCGGTCATCTACGAGACGCACGTCCGCGGCCTCACCCGCACCCACCCCGAGGTCCCCGAGCGCCTCCGCGGCACCTACGCCGGCCTCGCGCACCCGGCCGTCACCGAGCACCTCACCTCGCTCGGCGTGACCGCGGTGGAGCTGATGCCGGTGCACCAGTTCGTCCAGGACGGCGTCCTCCAGGACCGCGGGCTGGCCAACTACTGGGGCTACAACACCATCGGCTTCTTCGCCCCGCACAACGCCTACGCCGCCTTCGGCACCCGGGGCCAGCAGGTCGACGAGTTCAAGGCCATGGTGAAGGCGCTGCACGCGGCCGGCCTGGAAGTCATCCTGGACGTGGTCTACAACCACACCGCCGAGGGCAACGAGCTGGGCCCCACGCTCTCCTTCCGGGGCATCGACAACGCCTCCTACTACCGGCTGGTCGACGGCGACTGGGCGCACTACTACGACACCACCGGCACCGGCAACAGCCTGCTGATGCGGCACCCCTACGTGCTCCAGCTGATCATGGACTCGCTGCGGTACTGGGTGACCGAGATGCACGTCGACGGCTTCCGCTTCGACCTCGCGGCCACCCTGGCCCGGCAGTTCCACGAGGTGGACCGGCTCTCGGCGTTCTTCGACCTGATCCAGCAGGACCCGGTGATCAGCCGGGTGAAGCTGATCGCCGAGCCGTGGGACGTGGGCGAGGGCGGCTACCAGGTGGGCAACTTCCCGCCGCTGTGGTCGGAGTGGAACGGCAAGTACCGGGACGCCGTACGGGACTTCTGGCGGGCCGAGCCCGGTTCGCTCGGCGAGTTCGCCTCCCGGCTCACCGGCTCCTCCGACATCTACCAGCACAGCCGGCGCCGGCCGCGCGCGAGCGTCAACTTCGTCACCGCGCACGACGGTTTCACGCTGCGCGACCTCGTGTCGTACAACGACAAGCACAACGAGGCCAACGGCGAGGACAACCGGGACGGCGAGAGCCACAACCGGTCCTGGAACTGCGGGGCCGAAGGTGACACCGAGGACCCGGCCGTCCTGGAACTGCGCGGCCGCCAGCAGCGCAACCTGCTGGCCACCCTGCTGCTCTCGCAGGGCATCCCGATGCTCTGCCACGGTGACGAACTCGGCCGCACCCAGCGCGGCAACAACAACGCCTACTGCCAGGACAGCGAGATCTCCTGGGTGGACTGGGAGACGACCGAGGAGCAGCGCGCGCTCACCGGCTTCACCCGGCGCCTGATCGCCCTGCGCGCCGCGCACCCGGTGCTGCGCCGGCGCCGCTTCTTCCGCGGCGAGACCCCGACCAACGCCCGGCAGCCGCTGCCCGACCTGGTGTGGCTGCGGCCCGACGCCCGCGAGATGACCGACCGGGACTGGCAGCGCGACGACGCCCACTCGGTCGGCGCGTTCCTCAACGGCGACGCCATCGCCGAACGCGACCCCCACGGCCGCCGCATGGTCGACGACTCCTTCCTGCTCCTCGTCAACGGCTACTGGGAGCCGGTCGTCTTCCGCCTGCCCGACGAGTCCTTCGGCGAACGCTGGACCGCGCTGATCGACACCGCCGACCCGGAGGGCGTCCCGGACGAACGCGAACGGAAGGCGGGCACCCGGCTGCGCGTGGAGGCACGCGGTCTTGTCCTGCTGTCCCGCCCCTCCCGCGCCGCGGGCTGACCGGCGCCGGAGCGGGACCTGCTCCGGCCCGCCGCCGGCTCAGTGCGGGCGGGTGCTGCGCGCCGTCACCGTGAACTGCGCGCCGTCGGCGTCCCGCAGGATCGCCTCGTTCTCGTCCTCGCGCAGCACGCTGCCGCCGTGCTTCTCCGCCGCGCGGGCGCAGCCCGGCACGTCGGCCACCGTGAAGTGGATCTGCCAGTGCGGACGCACCGACGGGTCCGGCGCGGCCCCCACCGCGCCCGAGTCGATGTGCGCCACCACGTCGCCCTCGCTGCGCAGCAGCACCTCGTCGCCGTCGTACTCCACCTCGCAGCAGCCCGGCAGCCCGCTCGCCCAGTCCAGGATCTCGCCGTAGAACATCGCCGCGTCGAAGGCGTCCCGGGTGTGCAGCCGGACGAAGGTCGGGGCGGCCCGCCGCCACGCCTCCCAGTTGGTGACCAGTTCGCCCTGCCAGATCCCGAACGTGGCACCGTCCCGGTCGGCGAGCAGCGCCGCCCGGCCGGGCGGGAAGGACAGCGGCCCGACCGCGGCCGTGCCCCCGCGCTCCCGGGCCCGGGACACGGCCAGGTCGGCGTCCGGCACCGCGAAGTACGGCGTCCAGGCGACCGCCATCTGCCACATGGAGGCGACGGCGGCGATCCCGGCGACCGGCACCCCGTCCACCAGGGCGATCCGGAAGTGCTCGCCCAGTTTGGCGCCGCGCCAGCGCCAGCCCAGGACGGCCGTGTAGAAGTCCTGGGTGGCCTGGAGGTCGCGGCTGGTCAGGCTCACCCAGCAGGGCGCTCCGAAGACGGAGTGGGTGGAGACGACGTCTTTTCTGCGGGGTCCGCCGCCGGCGGGGCTGTCGTGGTTCATGGCAGTCGCGTCCTGCTCTCGGGGCCGGGCGGCCACCGGTATGACACCAGTGTCCGGCCGGACCGGGTGGGAATGCCTGTCGGGTACCCCGGGTGGCAGGGGGGCAGGCCCCTGCGCACGATGGAGGGATGGGAGAGAGCGAGCCGGACCGGATCGCCGCGTTGCAGGCGGAGGTCGACCAGATGAAGGAAGCCCTGGCCTCGCACGCGGTCGTGGACCAGGCGATCGGGATGGTGGTGGCCCTCGGCCGGGTCGCCCCGGACCAGGGCTGGCAGATCCTCAAGGAGGTCTCCCAGCACACCAACGTCAAGCTGCGCCACGTCGCGGAGCTGATCCTGGTCTGGGGGCGGCGCGGCGACATCCCGCCGGACATCCGGGCCGCGCTGGAGGACGCCCTGGACCGGTACGGTCCCGCGCAGGTGCCCGGGACCGAGGGCCGGTAGGGCGGAGCACGGCGGCACGGCTCAGCGGATCTCCGCGAGCAGTTCCGCGCGCAGCCGGTCGAAGCAGCCGCTGAGCAGCCGCGAGACGTGCATCTGGGAGATGCCGAGCTGCTCGGCGATCCGGCTCTGCGTCATGCCGCCGAAGAACCGCAGGTAGAGGATGGTGCGCTCGCGTTCGGGCAGCGCCTCCAGACACGGCCGGACCGCGGCACGGTCGACCACGAGGTCGAAGCCCGGGTCCGAGGTGCCCAGCGAGTCCCCGAGGGCGTAGCCGTCCGTGCCGGCCACCTCCGCGTCCAGGGACAGCGCGGAGAAGCACTCCAGTGCCTCCATGCCGGTGCGCACCTCGTCCTCGCCGAGCCGGGTGTACGCGGCGATCTCGGCGACGGTGGGCGCCCGGCCGGACGTGGTCTGCGCCAGGTCCTTCACGGCGGCGCGCACCCGGTTGCGCAGGTCCTGCACCCGGCGGGGCACGTGCAGGGTCCACATGTGGTCCCGGAAGTGGCGCTTGATCTCGCCGGTGATGGTGGGCACCGCGTACGCCTCGAAGGCCCGGCCGCGCTCGGGATCGTAGTGGTCGACGGCCTTGACCAGGCCCAGCGCGGCGACCTGGTACAGGTCCTCCAAGGCCTCGCCACGGCCGCGGAACCGCACCGCGATCCGCTCGGCCATGGGCAGCCAGAGCCGGACCAGCTCGTCCCTCAGCGCCTGGCGCTCGGGGCCGTCGGGCAGGAGGGCGAGCCGTGCGAAGGCCTCGCCGGTGTCCGGGGCGTCGTCGTGGGGATGGGGCTTCGTGCTGCCAGTGACACGCATCGCGCGCACCTCTCTCGGCAGGTGCTGGATGGACAGACACCGCGGGAGGTGCGCTCGGACCATGGAGAGGACACCGGGGCGTCGGCCATGCCGCCTCCCACGGGACGTGCCTCCTGTCCGAAGCACTTGTTCTGCCCATTCCCGTTACCAGGCATTTCAAAACACATACTGACAAACGGGACGAATGGTCGACGGTCTCGGGAGCCGGCCGCCGACGTGATGTGCGGCACGCCCGCCCATCCGCCTGGAACGTGCCACGGACAAGTTCTCGCTGGGCAGCGCTTGATCGTCGATCAGGGAGGGTGAATTCCCAGGCCACAGCGCATTCCGCGCATTTGACAGTGCGCTCGGGCCACCGATAGACAGCAGCTCTCGAAGGTCGAGAGGGGCACTGTGTACGAGCCGAACCTGGTCGGGGACTGGCAGGAGTACGACGAGCATGCCGGTCTGCGGGTCCGCGTCCACCGCCTGGAGGCCGCCGAGCCGCCGCGCGGACGCGACGACGCCGCCGCCGGGCTGACGTATTTCAGTGTCCGGGTGACCGTCGAGAACCGCGGCGCGCGGCACTACGGCATCCACCTGGAGGACGGCCAGGTCGACGTCCGCGTCGGCCCGGACGGCGAGGGCGCCTTCATCGACTGGCGCAACTCCCAGTTCATCGAGGGCTTCGACGTCTACCCGCTGCGCCGGGCCACCGCCGTGCTCTACGCCGCCGCGCCCGAGGCGGCGCTCAGTCACGTGGACGTACAGGTGCAGCTGCGGGTGGACGAGGAGTGGTCCGACCGGCGGCTGTGGACGGGGGGCGCCGGGACCCCGGGGTCCGCCCCGGCCACAGCTCCCGCGGGCACCGCCCAGTGCGGCCTGGCCCACCAGGTTGCCGCCTTCCTGCGGGAGCAGACGGAGCCCGGCTCCGCCTGATCCGGACCGGGCCCGGTGCCGCCGCACGGCCCCGGGCCGGCGGGGCACGCCGTACGCGGCTCAGTGCGGGATGCCGTCGATGATCTCCCGCGCGCCCTGCCGCAGCAGCGCGACCGCCACCGAGGTGCCGAGCGTGGCCGGGTCCAGCCGGCCCGCCCACTCGTGGGCGTTCAGCCGCGTCTTGCCGTCCGGCGTGAAGACACAGGCCCGCAGCGACAGTTCACCGCCGCGGTCCACGCGCGCGTACCCGGAGATCGGGCTGTTGCAGTGGCCTTGCAGCACATGCAGGAACATCCGCTCGGCCGTCGCCTCCCGGTGGGTGTCCGGGTCGCCGAGCCCGCTGACCGCGTCGATCAGGTCGGCGTCGTCCTGACGGCACTGCAAAGCGAGGATGCCCGCGCCGATCGGCGGCATCATCGTCTCCGGCGACAGCACCTCGCTGATCACGTCGGTGCGGCCGATCCGCTCCAGACCGGACACCGCGAGCAGCAGCGCGTCCGCCTCGCCCGCGGCCAGCTTCTCCAGCCGCCGGTTGGCGTTGCCGCGGAACGGCACGCACACCAGGTGCGGATGGGTCGCGGCCAACTGGGCGATCCGGCGGACGGAGGAGGTGCCGATCCGGGTGCCGGCGGGCAGCTCGTCCAGGGTCAGCCCGCCCGGATGCACCAGCGCGTCCCGGATGTCGTCCCGCTTCAGGAACGCGGCGAACACCGTCCCGGCGGGCAGCGGCCGGTCGGCGGGCACGTCCTTCACACAGTGCACCGCGAGGTCCGCCGCACCGGACAGCAGGGCCGCGTCGACCTCCTTGGTGAACGCGCCCTTGCCCTCGACCTCGGACAGATCGCCCAGCCACTTGTCACCGGTGGTCTTCACCGGCACGACCTCGGTCCGCACCCCCGGGTGCAGCACGGCCAGCTCGGCGCGGACCCGCTCGACCTGGGCCAGGGCCATGGGGGAGTCGCGGGAGACGATGCGGATCAGTTCCGGTACAGACATGGGGACACGATAGACCCTGCGACCGGTGCGGTTCCGGTCCGTCCGGACGCACCGGCCGCCGCCCTCACCGCGGTTCGTCCGGCAGGTCCGCCGCGGACTCCTCCGGGGCGAGGTCCGGCCGGCTCCGCAGCCAGGACGGCTGGCGCAGCATGCCGTGCCGGGTCCGGGTGCTGTAGCTGACCTCGCCCACCAGCCGGGGCACCACCCAGTGCGCCCGGGGGACGCGGGGCACCGGGTCGAACGGGCACCGGTCGCTCGCCGTGTCCCGCAGCAGCTCCGCCAGCCGGGCCCGTTCGGCCTCGCTCCATCCGGTGCCCACCCCGCCGACGTACCGCAGCCGGCCCGCCGCGTCCCGCTGGCCGACCAGCACCGCTCCGGGCAGTCCGGCCAGCCGGCCCTTCCCCGGCAGCCAGCCGCCGACGAGCACGTCCTCGGCGCGCATGTTCCGGATCTTGATCCAGGCGCGGGAGCGGACCCCGGGCTCGTACACCGAGTCCAGCCGCTTGCACACCAGGCCCTCCAGCCCGTGCTCCCGGGTGGCGTTGAGCGCCTCGGCGCCGTGTCCGGTCACCGCGCCGGGCGTCGACCAGTACGGCCCGGCCAGGCCCAGCTCCTCCAGCCGGGCCCGCCGCCGCGCGTACGGCAGCCTGACCAGCGGCTCGGCCAGGTACGGCACGTCGAACAGCACCAGGTGCACCGGCACCACGGCGGCCCGGCGCGCCGCCCGCGCGGGAGCGTGCGCGAGCCCCATCCGGCTCTGCAGCAGCTGGAAGTCGGCCCGGCCCCGCTCGTCCAGGGCCAGCACCTCGCCGTCCAGCACGGCGGGCGCGGAACCCAGGGCCGTGCCCAGCGCGCCCAGCTCCGGATAGGCCGCGGTGATGTCCTCGCCGGACCGGGCGCGCAGCAGCAGGCTGCCGTCGCCGGGCAGATAGACCATCACCCGCTGGCCGTCCTGCTTCGTCTCGTACGCCCACCGCCGGTCCTGGGCGGCGGTCGGCAGGCTGCCGGGGGTGGCGAGCATCGGCGGGATGAGCGGCAGGGTCACGGCGGTCACGGCAGAAGGTCTCGACCGGCCCCGGCGCGCTCACGCGCCTTTCCGCCCCGGTTCGCCTGAACGGGTTCCGCGCCACGGGCGGGCGCGGGGCGGCCCGGCGGCCCCTGGTGGCGGCCCGTACCGTCAGGGGCCCGGCGGCCTGACCCAGCCCAGCGACCGTTCGACGGCCCGCTGCCAGTCGTCGTACTCCGCCTCCCGCCGCTCCGGGTCCATGGCGGGCAGCCACTGCGCGGCCCGGTGCCAGTTGCGGCGCAGCACCTCCAGACCGGGCCAGTAGCCGGCGGCGAGCCCGGCCGCGTAGGCGGCGCCGAGCGAGACCGTCTCAGCGACCATGGGCCGCACCACGGGCACGTCCAGCACGTCGGCCACGAACTGCATGAGCAGGTTGTTCGCCGTCATGCCGCCGTCCACCTTCAGCTCGCGCAGCGGGACGGCGGAGTCGGCGTTCATGGCGTCGACGACCTCCCGGGTCTGCCAGCCGGTGGCCTCCAGCACGGCCCGCGCCAGATGTCCCTTGGTGATGTACGAGGTGAGGCCGACGACGACCCCGCGCGCGTCGCTGCGCCAGCGGGGCGCGAACAGGCCCGAGAAGGCGGGGACGATGTAGCAGCCGCCGTTGTCCTCCACCGTCCGCGCCAGCGTCTCGATCTCCGGTGCGCTGCTGATCAGGCCCAGCCGGTCGCGGAACCACTGGACGAGCGAGCCGGTGACCGCGATCGACCCCTCCAGCGCGTAGGCGGGCGGCTCGTCGCCGATCTTGTAGGCGACGGTGGTGAGCAGTCCGTGCCGGGAGCGCACGACGTCGCCGCCGGTGTGGAGCAGCAGGAAGCTGCCCGTGCCGTAGGTGCACTTGGCCTCGCCGGGGGAGAAGCAGGTCTGGCCGAAGAGGGCGGCCTGCTGGTCGCCGAGGGCCGCCGTGATGGCGACGCCTGGCAGCAGCGCGCTCGCCTCGCCGTACCGCTCGGCGGAGGGCCGGATCTCGGGCAGCATCGCTCGGGGCACGCCGAAGAAGTCCAGCAGCTCGTCGTCCCAGGCGAGCGTGTGGATGTTCATCAGCATGGTGCGGCTGGCGTTGGTGGCGTCGGTGAGGTGCAGACCGCCGTCGGCGCCTCCGGTGAGGTTCCAGATCAGCCAGCTCTCCATCGTCCCGAACAGCACCTCGCCCTCCTTGGCGCGCTGCTCGACGCCCTTGACGTGGTCGAACAGCCACCGCAGCCGCAGCGCCGAGAAATAGGTCGAGGGCGGCAGGGCGCAGCGGTGCAGGAAGAACGCCTCCCCGGGGCGCCGGCGCAACTCCTCGACCAGCGGTTCCGTACGGGTGTCCTGCCAGACGATGGCCCGGCCCAGCGGGGCGCCGGTCCGCCGGTCCCAGAGCACCGTCGTCTCGCGCTGGTTGGCCAGCCCGATCGCGGCGACCCGCTCCGGCTCGATCCCGGCCGCGGCCAGCGCCTCGGGCATGACACGGCGCAGGTTCTGCCAGATCTCCACGGCGTCGTGCTCGACCCACCCGGGCCGCGGGAAGTGCTGCTGGTGCTCGCGCTGCGCCACCGAGACCAGCCGCCCACGGTGGTCGAACAGGATGCACCGGGTGGAGTTGGTGCCCTGGTCGACGGCCATCACATACCGTTCCACCATGATCGGTTCTGCCTTCCGACGGATCGAGGGGCGGTGGGCCCGGGCTACCAGCGGGCGGCGCCCAGATCCCTGGAGATCGCCCGCGCGGCCTCACGGAGCAGGCTGAGCAGAGCGGGCCGGGGCCGGCACCGGGCGTCGCAGATCCGCTCGACCGGGCCCGACAGCCCGAGGGCGCCCACGACGAGACCGCCGTGCCCCCGGATCGGTACGGCGAGCCCGGCCTCGCCCATGTTCATCTCCTGGATCTCGGCGGCCCATCCGGTCTCCCGCACGGTGGCGAGCGCCCGGGCGAGCCGGTCCGGATCGACCAGGGTGTGCGGTGTGTACGCCTCCAGTCCGCGTTCCCCGTCCGGCCCGGGCGTGGCGGTCCCGAAGGCCAGCAGCACCTTGCCGAGCGAGGAGGCGTGCAGGGGCAGCAGCGCGCCCACCTCCAGGGTCTGGAAGGTGTCGTCCGGCCGGAACACATGGTGGACGACGAGGACCCTGCCCTCCAGGGGCGTCCCCAGGCGCACCGCCTCCCCGCTGCGGGCGGCCAGGGCGTCGGCCCAGTTCAGGGAGCGTGACCGCAGCTCGTTAACGTCCAGATAGCTGGTGCCCAGGTGCAGCAGGGCGGCCCCGAGCTGGTACTTCCCGGTGGCCGCGTCCTGCTCCACGAAGTCCACGTGCTGGAGGGTGCGCAGGATGCCGTGGGCGGTGCCCTTCGCCAGTCCGAGCGAGGCCGCGACCTCACCGAGCCCCAGCCGGCGGGGCCCGCCGGCGAGCAGCCGCAGGATCGCCGCCGCCCGTTCGATCGACTGGACCGGGCCGGCCATGAAGCGAGCCTATTACCGCCGTGGACGGTTCGCCCCACGGGACGGAGGGACGGCCGGGCAGCCGGTGCGTTCGGTAATGCCGACCTCTGTTCATTGACCCGGCCCGATATGTCTCCCTAACGTGCTTTGAGGCCCGGAAGACGCCGAGACAGCGCGCGAGACCGGCAGCAGATCGGGAGAGAACATGGTGGCACAGCTCAATACCCTGCTTCGGGGGGCACGGGAACATGTGTGTCCGGTGCCGCCCGTCGCCGGTGCGGTCTCCGCCGTACGCCGGCGGGTGGCGGCGCTCCTGGCCGACTGGAGCGTGTCTCCGGAACTGGTCGAGGACTCCCTGCTCGTGGTGTCGGAGCTGGTCACCAACGCGATCGTGCACGCCCGGCCCCCGGCCGAACTCCGGGTGTCCTGGGTGTACGGCGACCACGCGCCCACGCTGCGGGTCGAGGTGACCGACGCGGGGCCCGACTTCGCGGCGGGGCAGTCCCTCGTCGGCGTCGACCCGGACGAGCACGGCCGGGGCGAGGCGATCGTCCGTGCCCTGGCGACCCGCCACGGCATACGGGTTCAGCCCGAGCGGGTCACCCGCTGGGCGGAACTCGCCGCGGCCTGAGGCGCGGTCCCGGAGGACAAGGGCACGGAGACCGGTTCCCGCACCGGCTCGCGGCGGAGCAGCAGCAGGGCGGCGTCGTCGTGCAGCCGGCCGCCCACATGGGCCAGCAGCTCGTCGTGGAGCGCGCCGAGCGTACGCGCCGGCTCCTCGCACACATGGCGGTGCACTCGCTCGGCCAGCGGATAGAAGGCGCCCGTGCGGTCGCGGGCCTCGATGACGCCGTCCGTGTAGAGCAGCAGTTGCTCTCCCGGTGCCAGCGGCAGCCGCCGCAGGTCCGGTACCTGACCCGTCAGGGCGCGCAGGCCCAGGGGCGGCGCGGGACGCTCCGGCTCCACCGCCGTGACCTCGTGTGCGGCGGAGAGCAGCAGCGGCGGCGCGTGCCCGCAGTTGACGATCTCCAGCTCCCCCGGCCGGGGACAGCCGACCACCACGGCGGTGACGAAGTCGTCCGGGCCGAGGTTGCGGGACAGGCTCCGCTCGATCCGGTCCACCACGGTCGGCAGGTCCGGCTCGTCGTGCGCGGCCTCGCGGAACACCCCGAGCACGAGCGCGGCGGTCCCCACGGCCGGGAGCCCCTTGCCGCGCACGTCCCCGACGATCAGCCGGATGCCGTGCGGGGTGGGCACCAGGGCGTACAGATCCCCGCCGATCCTGGCCTCCGCCGCGGCGGCGCTGTAGCGGACGGCCACCTGGAAGGGGCCGACGGTCTCCGGGACGGGCTGGAGCAGCGCCTGCTGGGCGGCCTCGGCGACCGAGCGGACGGCCGCGAGCACCCGTTCCCGGCGGTGGCGCAGCGCGCTGGCCAGGACACTCGCCGCGGTGACGGCCGGCAGCGCGCACAGGACGGCCGCCACCGCGTGCGCGGACATCCCGTGCCCGGCGCCCAGGGCGACGCCCGTCACCGCGGCGAGGAGACCGGCGCCGAGGACGCCGCGCGGGCCGTTGGTGGTGGCCGCCAGCGCGGGCCCGGCGGCCAGCAGCGGCAGCCAGACCGCTCCCGTGCCGCCCGCGAGGTCGACCAGGACGACGGCGGCGATGACGACGGCCGGCAGCAGGGGCCGTCCCGTGGCCGGCTGCCCCGCGGTACGCCGGCGGCCCGGTGCGACGGCGTCCGCCACCCGTTCCCCGAACCGCCGCGTCGGCGTGGGGTCACCGTCAACGTGTCCGACCTGGCTCATACCCTCAAGCAAACGGGCCGGGGGCGGCCGGCCACAAGAAGCCGATTTTCAGATAGTGAACGAGCGGCTGCGGGGCACGCGGACGGCAGTGGGGGAAGCGGCTCCGGAGCACGTGAACGGTCGCGTGGGGAGCGGCCCGCGGGGCATGTGAGCGGTCGCGTGGGGAGCGGCCCGCTGGGCGCGTGAACGGTCGCGTGCTGCACGGCTCCGGGTCATGGTGTGAGCGACAGGCCCCGGGTCACGCGGCTCGCGATCGGGAGCAGCCGGGCCCGCAGTTGCTGGAGCCGGTCCTTGCGGTCCACCGGCAGCGAGATGCCGAGCGAGCCGGGCGTGTTCCCGCGGTAGACGGGCACGGCGACGCACACGGTGCCGAGCGCGTACTCCTCCAGGTCCGTGACGGCCGGTGCCAGGGGCGGGGCGTCGAGCCTGCGCAGCAGCTCCGGGAGGCTGGTGACCGTCCGCGGGGTGAGATCGGCGAGGTGGTGCCGGGTCAGGTACTCCTCGCGGGCGCCCTCGTCCAGCTCGCGCAGCACGGTCTTGCCGAGCGCGGTGGCGTGTCCCGCGTCCTCGAAACCCACCCAGAGATCGACCCGTGGCGTCCGCGGGCCGTCCACGATCTCGGCGATCCTGATCTCGCCGTCCTCGTAGAACGTGAGGTAGGCGGCGGTGGACAGCTCGTCCCGCAGGGCGGCCAGCGCCGGGCGCACCCGGCTGAGCAGCGTCTGCGGGAGGCCCGCCGCGTGCAGGGAGACCAGCCGGTCGCCCAGCACGAAGCCGCCGTCGTCCAGTTTCCGCACGTATCCGTCGTGCAGCAGGGTGCGCAGCAGGTGGTAGGCGGTGGCCAGCGGCAGCCCCGTCTCGCGCGCCAGCTGCTTGGCCGGCGCACCGTTCTCGTGCGCGCCCACCGCCTCCAGCAGGCGGAGCGCCCGCTGCACGGACGTGATGAGGGTGGGGCCTTCCCGAGCGGCCATAGCACCAGGCTGCCGTGGGCACCGGACGGGGGCAAGGCCGGACGGGGGCAGGGCCGGACGGGGGCAGGGCCGGACGGGGGCAGGGCCGCCCCGGCGCCTCGGCCCTGCCCCCGTCGCCCGGTCCGGTGATCCGCCCGGTTCCGGTGATCCGGCCAGTGATCCAGGCCCTCCGCCCGTCGCCCCGCGCCCCTACCGTCCAGTAATATCCGGCGGCAGGCCACCAGAGGAGGAACCGTGTCCCGGTCCGAACGCTCGCCCCTGCTGCTCGCCGGTCTGCTGGCCGTCGCCGGGGTCGCCCACTTCGCCGTACCCCGGCAGTTCGACGCGATCGTCCCGGAACAGCTGCCGGGACCGCCCCGGGCCTGGACCTACGGCAGCGGAGCCGTCGAGCTGGCCCTGGCCGCCGGGATCGCGGCGCCCCGCACCCGCGCGACGGCCGCGAAGGCGGCGGCCGCCTTCTTCGTCGGCGTGTTCCCGGCGAACGTCCAGATGGCCGTGGACTGGCGGCACCGGCCGGCCCCGCTCAGGTCGGCCGCCCTGGCCCGGCTGCCCCTCCAGGTGCCCCTGGTGCTCTGGGCGCGCTCGGTGTCCCGCCGCGCGAAGGCGCGGCCGTGACCCGGCCCCTGGCCGTCGGCGACCGGGCCGAGGACTTCGCCCTGCCCGACGAGACCGGCACCATCCGCCGGCTCACCGGGTTCCTGGCCGACGGCCCCGTCGTCCTGTTCTTCTACCCCGCCGCCCTCACCCCCGGCTGCACCGCCGAGGCCTGCCACTTCCGGGACCTCGCCGCGGAGTTCGCCGCCGCCGGCGCCCGGCCCGTGGGCATCAGCGGGGACCCCGTGGACAAGCAGCAGGAGTTCGCCGGCCGGCACCGCCTCGGCATGCCGCTGCTCTCCGACACCGACGGCACGGTCCGCGAGCGGTTCGGCGTCAGACGCGGCTTCGCCCTGGCCCCGACCAGGCGCGTCACCTTCGTGATCGCCGAGGACCGCACCGTCCTGGAGATCGTCCGCAGCGAACTGCGCATGAACACCCACGCCGACCGGGCCCTCGCCGCGCTGCGCGCCCGCCGGGCGTGAGGCGCGGGGCCCGCCGCTTGATGCGGCGGGCCAATCGGAACATGCTGGTGCATATGGAGTCTGTCGCCGCCGTGGCGGTCGTCGACACACTGGGCCGGGTGACCGGGTGGAGCGAGGGCGCACGGCTGCTCACCGGCCGTCCGGCCGCCGAGGTCGTGGGCCGGCCGGCGGCGGACCTGCTCGCGGACGGCCTGCCCGGCGGCGTACAGGCCGCCGGCTCCGCGACCGTCGCCCTGCGCCACCGCGACGGCCACCGGATCGAGCTGGCCGTCACCGCCTGCCCGCTCGCCGGCCCCGCCGGCGCACCCGCCGGCTATGTCGTCACGGCCGGCCCGTCCGGCCGCGCCTGGGCCGCCGACGCCTTCGAACAGGCCTCCATGTCCATGTCGGTCTTCGACCTCCAGCAACGCTACCTGCGCGTCAACGACGCCGCCTGCAAGGTGCTGGGCGTCCGCGAGACGGAGCTGACCGGCCGGTTCTTCCCGGACACCGTCGAGGACGTCGAGGACAACCGGGGCTTCCTGCGCCACCTCCGCCAGGTCGCCCGGACCGCCCGGCCCGTGCGCTACGAGAGCTTCGCCGGTGCGCCCGCCCTGAACCGGGAGCACCTGTGGAGCATCGAGATGTGGCCGCTGCGCGCCGGCGACGGCGCCCCGACGGCGGTCGCCATGGCCGCCTTCGACAACACCGAGCAGTACTGGGCCCGGCGCCGCCTCGCCCTGCTGAACAAGGCCGGCGCCGGCATCGGCACCACCCTGGACGTCGTACGCACCGCCGAGGAGTTCATCGAGACCCTCGTACCTGGCTACGCCGACTTCGCCAGCGTCGACCTGCTCGACTGGGTGCTCGGCGCCGAGGAGCCGCCGGACCTCCCGGACGGCGGCGTCGAGGTGCGCCGCGTCGCCCACGGCTCCACCCGGCCCGGAAACCCCGGGGCGGCCCTCGGGCTCGGCGACACCGAGGTCTACGACCCGGACTCCCCGCCCGCCCGCGCCCTGCACGAGGGCCGGGCCGTGCTCTGCCAGGCCGGCGAACCGGAGTTCGTCCGGTGGCTCGCCGGCCGCGACACCCTCGCCCCCGGGGGAAGCCGCCACCGGCGGGGCGTCCACTCCCTGCTCGCGGTGCCGCTCCGGGCCCGCGGCACCACCCTGGGCGTCGCGGTCTGCGTCCGCCTGGCCCACCCGGACGCCTACGGCCCGGACGACGCCGTCTTCGTGGCCGAACTCGCCAGCCGGGCCGCCGTCTGCCTCGACAACGCCCGCCGCTTCGCCCGCGAACGCTCCACCGCCCTCGCCCTCCAGCACAGCCTGCTCCCGCGCGGCCTGCCCGGACAGGCGGCGGTCGAGGTGGCCCACCGCTATCTGCCGTGCGGCTCGCTGGCCGGCGTCGGCGGCGACTGGTTCGACGTCATCCCGCTCTCCGGCGGCCGGGTCGCCCTGGTCGTGGGCGACGTCGTGGGCCACGGCATCCAGTCCTCGGCCACCATGGGCCGGCTGCGGACCGCCGTGCGCACCCTCGCCGACGTCGACCTGCCGCCGGACGAACTCCTCACCCACCTCGACGACCTGGTCACCCACCTGGCCGGCGACGGCAGCGGCGCGGAGGTCGCCGAACTCGGCGCGACCTGCGTGTACGCCGTCTACGACCCCGTCTCGCGGCGGCTGTCGCTGGCCTCCGCCGGCCATCCGGGCCCGGTCGTCATCCTGCCCGGCGCCGCCGCCCGGTTCCTGCCCGTGACCGCCGGGCCGCCGCTGGGCGTCGGCGGGCTGCCGTTCGAGGCGACGGAGCGGGAACTGCCCGAGGGCTCCGTCGTCGCGCTCTTCACCGACGGTCTGACCGACTACCGCGGCCGGGACCCGCACCACCGCGACGACGCCCTGCTCAAGGCCTTCGACGTGCCCGCCGGCACCCTCGAAGCCCGCTGCGACGAGGTCCTGAAGGCCGTCCTGTCCGACCAGCCCTGCGACGACGTGGCGCTGCTGCTCGCCCGCACCCGGGCCCTCGGCGCCGACCGCGTCGCCACCTGGGACGTCCCGCCGGACCCCGCGCGGGTCGCGGTCGTCCGGCAGGCGGCCACCGAGCAGTTGGCCGCCTGGGGGCTGGCGGAGACCGCGTTCGTCACCGAACTCGTCGTCAGCGAACTCGTCACCAACGCCATCCGCTACGGCGAACCGCCCGTCCAGCTCCGTCTGATCCGTGACCGGGCCCTCATCTGCGAGGTGTCCGACGCCAGTTCCACCTCACCGCACCTGCGCCGGGCGCAGGTCTACGACGAGGGCGGCCGGGGCCTGCTGCTCGTCGCCCAGCTCACCCGGCGCTGGGGCAGCCGGCAGACCAGCGCGGGCAAGACCATCTGGGCCGAACAGCCGCTGCCCGGCGCCTGATCACTCGAACGGGCACCCCGGGTTCGGCGCGTCCTCGGCGAACGGGGACCCGTGCGGCAGCACGTACAGCGCCTCCAGGACGAGCGGTGTGCCGCCCAGGTTGCGGCCGATGTGGACGTAGCCGGGGCCGTCCGGCTCCTGGATCGACGTGCCGGCGCCGTACACCCCGTCCGGGCGGCAGGTGGAGTCGAAGTGGCTGAGGGTGCCCTGCCGTACGACGGCGCGCACCGGACCGTCGTGGTAGTGCCAGCCGGTGCTCTGGCCGGGCGGGACGGTGACCTCCCGCAGGATGTAGTCGGTGCCGCCGACGGTGGTCCGGGCCAGGACGCGGCCCGAGACGCCGGGTCCCGCCGGCGTCGCCCCGGCGGAGCCGCAGGCCAGGAGGGCGGTGGCGGTCACCACGCCGGTGACGACGGTGCGGAGTGCGGTGCGCATGCGGACCTCCGGGGACGCGGGCGGATACCGCCGCGACCCTAGAGGACCGGCGTGTGCGCCGGAGGCGGAATCCGCTGATCCGGATGCGTGGGGGCAGGGGGCCGCGCCACGGCGTCACCGGCGGCCGGGGCCGGCGGCGACCTGGGCCAGCGTGCGCCCGGTGCGCACCGAGCGGGCCCGCCGGGGATCGGCGTGCCCCGCCCGGCCGGCCGCGCCGGTCCCTTGCGCACCAGCAGCCAGGCCTCGTCCTCGTCCGGGCCGCTCCGGAAGCGGGTGAGGGCGTACGCGCCGCGCAGCTTGCTGCCGTGCAGCCGGAAGGTGGCGTGCCCCTGCTCCAGGGACCGCGCGAAGTCCACCGGGCGGCCCCGGCGGTCGTGGCTGAGCGGCTCGTACGTCCCCCGGTCCCGCCGGCTCAGCCCGCGGCACTGCCCGGCCCGGCCGCCGGGGAGCCGTGCCCCGGGCTCACCCGGGCGGGTGTCACCCGGCGGGCCGCCAGCCCAGCGCCGGACCCAGCTTCGTCGCCATGTCCGTCAAAATCTGCACGTAGTCCTCGTGTTCGAAGGCGAACGGCAGCGCGAACGCCACCTCGTCCACCTCGCGGAAGGCGGCGTGCGCGTGCAGCCGTCCGGCCAGTTCCGCCGACGTGCCCACCAGGTCCGGCGCGAACAGCAGCCGGGCCGGGCCCTGCGGAGCGGTCGTGCGGGGCAGCCGGTCGGCCGCGTACCGCGCGTACTTGGCGCGCTGGGCCGGGCTCGCGGAGTCGGTCGGGATCACCACCAGTCCCTGCGATACCCGGGCCGCCTCCCCGTCCGGATGGCGGGCCCGGAACTCCCGGATGTGGGACGCCTGGATCGCGGCGAAGTCCGGCGGTCCGTCCGCGCCGTCACCGTCCTCCACCTTGACCACGCTGCTGGTCAGGAAGTTCATGCCGTGCTCACCCGCCCAGCGCGCCGACCGCAGGCTGCCGCCGCCGTACCACAGCCGCCGGCCGAGCCCGGGGGAGTGCGGCTGCACGACGTCGGAGAAGACCTCGAACCCCCGCGCCCCGCTGAAGCCGGTGGCGGGCTTGCCGCGCACCAGGTCCAGCAGCCGCCGTACCCGCTCGAAGCCGAAGTCCTCGGCGTCGGCCGTGTCCGGGTAGAGCGCGTCCTTGACCTGTTCGTAGTGCATCGGCGGTCCCACGCTGACGCCCGGGTTCAGCCGGCCGCCGGACAGCACGTCGACGGTCGCCCAGTCCTCGGCGAGCCGCAGCGGGTTCTCCCAGCCCCGCGGGGTCACCGCGGTGCCCAGCTGGATGCGGCGGGTGCGCTGCGAGGCGGCGGCCAGGACGGCGACCGGTGAGGAGATGCCGTACTGCAGATGCCGGTGCCGGACCCAGGCGCTGTCGAAGCCCAGCCTCTCGCCCAGTTCGATGATCTCCAGCGTGGTCTCGTGGCCCCGCGCCGGGTCCGCCGCGTCGAACAGGCCGATGGTCAGGAAACCCAGCTTGCGCAGGGGACGGGAGACGGACGGCACGGGTCCTCCAGCGATCGGGTGTCGGCTCCGTCCCGATTCTCGCAGCCGAGTGTGACAACCGTGTGATCGGATACGGCGGGATCGTGCCGCGAGGGCCGCCGGGAAGCGGCGGCCGGCGGCGCCGCGCGTCAGCGGCCCAGGATGCGGCGCACCAGGTCCGGGGTCCACTCGACGTACTCGATCTCCGCTCCGTCGGCGTGGCGGGCGTAGAGGAACCGGCCCGTCGGGCCCGGGGTCAGGGGAGTGGTGACGGTGGCGCCGGCGGACCGCAGGGCCGTCTCCAGGGCGTCGAGGTCGTCGACCACCACCGTGGCGGAGGCGTGCGCGTACGTGGCGCGTTCCGCGGCCGGGCCCGCGATGACCAGGAAGTCGCCGATGGCGGCCAGTTCGACGGCGTGGAACCGCAGCCGCAGATCCGGCTCGCGGCCGGTGAGCCGCCGCAGCAGCGGCAGCGCGCGGTCGAGGTCGTCGCTCCACAGGCGCGCGTAGGTCTTCAGGATGTTCACGAGCAGGTCTCCCTTGTGTTCGGCGGTGCCTCGGAAACCGTAGGCGCATCACGTCTGACCTGGAAGAACGCACTTTTCGGTGACTGGGGAACCTTATGGAAACCGGCCCCGGCCGCCCGCCGTCGCGGCGATAGGGAAAACCCTCGATTGACCAGCCCTTGGGTGACATGGCTCGGTCAATGCTGTCATCCTCCCTGCGCACGCTGATCCACCCCACCGGTTCTCGGATCACGCGGCCCCGCACAGCTCAGCTCATCCGGGCAGCAGACCCCTCTGCCCGTCTGTCACCGGCCGCCGACCCGCGGCCGCAGCAGGAGGAGTACGAGTGAGACCCCACAGACCCCTTCCCCACAAGCGCGCCACGGTCGGCGCCGCCCTGCTCTCCACCGCGGCGTTCCTCGCCGTCGGCCTCCAGGCGGTCCCGGCGACCGCCGCGCCGGCCACTGCCCACCCCAGCCCGCTGCGCACCGGCGGTCTGGAGGCCAGGCTCAGCCCGGCCCAGCACCAGGCGCTGATCAAGAGCGCCCGGCAGCAGACCGCCGGCACGGCCCGCACCCTGGGTCTCGGCGCGCAGGAGAAGCTGGTCGTCAAGGACGTCGTGAAGGACAACGACGGCACCCTGCACACGCGGTACGAGCGGACGTACGCCGGTCTGCCCGTCCTCGGCGGCGACCTTGTCGTGCACACCCCGCCGGCCTCGCTGGCCAAGGGGACCGTGAGCACCACCTTCAACAGCAAGCGCACCATCAAGGTGGCCTCCACCACGGCGACCGTGAGCAAGGCCGCCGCCGCGACCAAGGCGCTCAAGGCCGCCAAGGCGCTGCACTCCGCGAAGTCCACCACGGACAGCGCCCGCAAGGTGATCTGGGCCGGGAACGGCACGCCGAAGCTGGCCTGGGAGACGGTGATCGGCGGCTTCCAGGACGACGGCACGCCCAGCAAGCTGCACGTCGTCACCGACGCCACCACCGGCAAGGAGCTGTACCGGTTCCAGGGCATCCAGACCGGCACCGGCAACACCCAGTACAGCGGCACCGTCAGCCTGAACACCACGCTGTCGGGTTCGACGTACCAGCTCACCGACGGCACGCGCGGCGGTCACAAGACGTACAACCTCAACCGGGCCACCTCCGGCACCGGCACCCTGCTGACCGACGCGGACGACGTCTGGGGTGACGGCACCGGCTCCAACACCCAGACCGCGGGCGCCGACGCCGCCTACGGCGCGCAGGAGACGTGGGACTTCTACAAGAACACCTTCGGGCGCAGCGGCATCCGCAACGACGGCGTCGCCGCCTACAGCCGCGTCCACTACAGCAGCGGGTACGTCAACGCGTTCTGGGACGACAGCTGCTTCTGCATGACCTACGGCGACGGCAGCGGCAACACCCACGCCCTGACCTCGCTGGACGTGGCCGGCCACGAGATGAGCCACGGCGTCACCTCCAACACCGCGGGCCTGGAGTACAGCGGCGAGTCGGGCGGCCTGAACGAGGCCACCTCCGACATCTTCGGCACCGGTGTGGAGTTCTACGCCAACAACTCCTCCGACGTCGGTGACTATCTCATCGGCGAGAAGATCGACATCAACGGCGACGGCTCCCCGCTGCGCTACATGGACAAGCCGAGCAAGGACGGCGGCTCCAAGGACAGCTGGTACTCCGGCCTCGGCGGTCTGGACGTCCACTACTCGTCCGGCCCCGCTAACCACATGTTCTACCTGCTGTCCGAGGGCAGCGGCACCAAGGTCATCAACGGCGTGACGTACAACAGCCCGACCTCCGACGGCGTCGCCGTCGCCGGGATCGGCCGCGACGCCGCGCTGAAGATCTGGTACAAGGCGCTGACGACGTACATGACGTCCAGCACCAACTACGCCGGCGCCCGCACCGCCGCGCTGAACGCCGCCGCCGCGCTGTACGGCACCAACTCCACGCAGTACGCCGGAGTGGGCAACGCCTTCGCGGGCATCGCCGTCGGCAGCCACATCAACCCGCCGAGCAGCGGCGTGACGGTCACCAACCCGGGCAGCCAGTCCGCGACCGTCGGCACCGCGGTCAGCCTCCAGATCCAGGCCAGCAGCACCAACAGCGGCGCGCTGACCTACAGCGCCACCGGCCTGCCGACCGGTCTGTCGGTCAACGGCTCCACCGGCCTGATCTCCGGCACGCCCACCGCGGCGGGCACCTACAACACCACCGTCACGGTGAAGGACTCCACCGGCGCGACCGGCACCGCCACCTTCGCCTGGACGGTCGGCACCACCGGCGGCGGCTGCTCCGCGACGCAGCTGCTGAGCAACCCCGGCTTCGAGTCCGGCGCCACCGGCTGGACCTCGTCCAGCGGCGTCATCACCACCGACACCGGTGAGGCGTCCCACGGCGGCACCTACAAGGCGTGGCTCAACGGCTACGGCTCCACCCACACCGACACCCTGTCGCAGTCGGTGACGATCCCCGCGGGCTGCAAGGCGACCCTGACCTTCTACCTGCACATCGACACCGCGGAGACCGGCAGCACCGTGTACGACACGCTGACGGTGACCGCCGGTTCGAAGACCCTCGCCAGCTACTCGAACGCCAACGCGGCCTCCGGCTACAGCCAGAAGACCTTCGACCTGTCCTCGCTGGCGGGTTCCACGGTCACGCTGAAGTTCAACGGCGTGGAGGACGCCTCCCTGCAGACCAGCTTCGTCGTGGACGACACCGCCCTGACGACCGGCTGACCCGGCACCCGCCGACCAGCGGTCCCGCATCCCGTGCGCCGGGGTGCGGGACCGTGGCGTGTCAGCTCATCGGGTCGAGCGTCAGGTACGCCTGCTGCGGGCTGCCGTCGTGCACCAGCGACTCCTGGTTGCCGACGTCGTCGAAGGCGAACGCGTACGCCTTCCCGTCGGCCATCTGCTCGTGGACCGCGCGCGCGTACTGGTTGGTCACCGCGTCCTGGTAGAAGCCGGCCGTCGTGGTGTCCGGCTGGTTGGAGTTGACCAGCAGGGTCGACCGGTTGAAACCGGCGCACAGCGTGCGGGAGATGGGCCCGCGGACGGCGTCGTTCGGCGCGTCCAGCAGCTTGTGGCAGCCGAAGACGCTGGACGCGTCCGGCTTCTGGAAGCTGGTGACGACCGCGCCGGCGGAGTTGGTGAAGTTCATGACGTTGCCCGAGACCCGACCGTAGTACTTGGTGCCCGGCTGGTCCGCGAACGGCGTGACGGTGAGCGTCGACGTCGTGTACTTCTGCCAGACCCGGTTGACGTAGTCGTCCAGCACGTTCGACGGCAGGGCCCCGGTCTCCACGCCGTACAGCGGGGACAGCGCGCGCAGCACGGTGCCGTCGGAGCGGGTCTGCACCAGGCCCGCCCAGCCGCCCGGCCGGCCGCGCAGCGCGCTGAAGAACCCGTTCCAGCCGCCGGACTTCAGGTGCCCGGTGGTGCCGACGCTGCCGTCGGCCCGCTGCACCCCGACCGCGTACGGCGCGGAGAACATGTCCACCTGCGTGCTGTTGAGCCACAGCCCGGAGTCGTTGAGCGTGTACTCCGACCAGTTGAAGAGGATGTCCCGGTTGGGGTCGGAGGGATTCTGCACGGCCGGCTGCACCAGGCCGCCGGTGGTGAGCCGGAAGTCCAGCTTCCGGCCGTAGGAGAAGTAGATCCGGCCGGAGAACTTCGGGATGCGGATCGTCTTGGACTGGCCGGCGGCCGGGCCGGGTATCGCCGCGTCCGGCGCGGGAGTCGGCGGGTTGCCGCCGGCCGGCCAGGCGTGGAAGGCGCCGCTCTCGTCGGCCCAGCCCTGGCGTCCCGAGGACAGCTGGGTGCCGAGGTCGTAGACGTAGACCGGCTCGGAGCGGCCCGAGTTGTTGGTGATCTTCAGGGGGATGGTGTCGGGGACGGCGGCGTCGGCCCGGCCCGGCGCGCCGAGCGCGAGCAGTCCGCCGAGCAGCGCCGTGGCGGCGGCCAGGGGCAGCGCGCCCCGGGTGAGTGTGTGCGGCAACTCTCCACCTCCGTGTGGGGTCGGGGTCGTACGGAGTTGGTCCGTACCTGTTGAGAGCGCTCTCAGATTTGCCTCCGGGACGGGTGCATGTCAATGGTGCGGACAGGAATCGGCACGGCTGGGGCTGGGGCTGGGGCTGGGGCTGGGGCTGGGGCTGGGGGGCCGGGTCCGATCCGGGGCCGGGTCTGGTCCGGGGTCTGGTCCGGGGCCGGGCTTGGTCCGGGTTCGGGTCCGGGTCCGGCGCCCGCCGGTCGGCGGGCGCCGGCGCTCCAGTGTCAGAACGTGCGCTGGAGCAAGTCGAGGAGCGCGGTCCAGTGGCGCTCCGCGGCCTGCCGGTCGTAGGCCGGGGTGTCCTCCTGGGTGTAGCCGTGCCCGGCCCCGGCGTAGACCTCGCAGGTGTGCCGCACGCCGGCGTCGGACAGCGCCTCCTCGAAGCGGGCGATCTGCTCCGCGGGCAGCGACGGGTCGGCGTCGGCGTGCCCGAAGTACAGCTCCGCGGTGATGCGCGGGGCCTCCCGGTGCGGGCTGTCCGGGGCGTCGGTGGCCAGGGCCCCGCCGTGGAAGCCGGCCGCCGCCGCGACGCGGTCCGGGTAGGCGCCCGCGGTCCACAGCGCCAGCCGGGCGCCCATGCAGTATCCGGTCAGCGCGACCGGGCCGTCGGCCACCAGCGGGCTGTCGGCGAGCCAGTCCAGATAGGCGCCCGCGTCCCGCTTGGCCAGCTCCGGGGTGAGCCCGGCCAGCATCGGGCCCAGCCGCTCCCAGATGGTCGGGTCGGCGCCCGGGTCGATGAACTCGGGCAGGTCCACGACCGGGGCCGGGCCCAGCCGGTAGAACACGTTCGGCAGCAGCACGGTGTAGCCGGCCGCGGCCAGCCGGTCGGCCATCGCCTTCAAGTGCGGCCGCGGGCCGTAGGCGTCCTGGTAGAACAGCACGCCCGGGCGCGGACGGCCGTCGGCGGGGCGGACGAGATAGGCGTCGGCGACGCCGTCCCCGGTCGGGATCTCGATGTCGTTTCCCTGGACCTCGGTCATGGTGGGCAGGTCCTCCCTCGGCGGAACGGGCGCCGGGAGCCGACGGCCCCCGGCGCCATGACGGCCACCATGCTGTCACGCAAGATCGACGCCGTGCCCGTGGTGTGCCGCCCTCACTCGAAGCGGCTCGGGTCTCCCGCGCCCCGCCGGACGATCTCCGCCTCGCCGCCGGAGAAGTCGACCACCGTCGTCGGCTCGGTGCCGCACTCGCCGGAATCGACCACCGCGTCCACCACGTGGTCGAGCCGGTCCTTGATCTCCCAGCCCTGGGTGAGCGGCTCCGCCTCGTCCGGCAGCAGCAGCGTGCTGGACAGCAGCGGCTCGCCCAGCTCCGCCAGCAGCGCCTGGGTGACCACATGGTCGGGGATGCGCACGCCCACGGTCTTCTTCTTCGGGTGCAGCAGCTTGCGCGGCACCTCGCGGGTGGCCGGGAGGATGAAGGTGTAGCTGCCGGGCGTGGACGCCTTCACGGCCCGGAAGACGTCGTTGTCCACCCGGACGAACTGGCCGAGCTGCGCGAAGTCCCGGCACATCAGGGTGAAGTGGTGCCGGTCGTCCAGCCGGCGGATAGCGCGGATCCGGTCCATGCCGTCCCGGCTGCCCAGCCGGCAGCCGAGCGCGTAACAGGAGTCGGTCGGATATGCGATGAGTGCTTCCGAGCGCACCGCGTCAGCGATCTGTGCGATGCTGCGCGGCTGCGGGTTGTCGGGGTGCACGTCGAAGTACTTCGCCACCCGTCGAGCTTATGCCGTCCCGGAGGCCGCTCGCGCACCCGCCCGCCCCGTGCCGCGGAAGCCGGGCCGGATACCTATGAGGCCATACCTGTTTGACGTGGGTATGGAGTCATACCTATCCTGGGGTCATGCCCGGATCCAGTGCTCCCCAGCGGAACGTCGACAGCGTCGCCTCGGCGCTCGCCGGCGCCCTGCCCGCGCTGCACCGGGCCCTGGACCGGCGGGTCGCCCGCGACTTCGCCCACCCCAAGCCGCCCGAGGGACACCTCGGCCTGCTGCGGTACGTCGCCGAGCACGAGGGCGCCACGGTCCGGGAGGCCGCCGGCGCCCTGCTGATGAAGCCCAACAACGTCAGCGCGCTGGTCTCCCAGCTCGCCGGGCAAGGCCTGCTGGAACGCCGGCCCGACAGCGCCGACCGGCGGGTCGTACGGCTGCACCTCATGCCCGTCGCCCGACGGCGCCTCGCCGAGGTGCACGCGCTCCAGGTCTCCCACCTCACCGAGGCCCTGCTGTCGCTGACCGAGGGCGAGCTGGACGCGCTCGGCTCCGCCCTGGGCGCGCTGGAGTCGCTGACGCGCGGGCTGCGCCCGGCCGGGGACTGACCCCGCCGCACTGACCCCGCCGCCCGTACGCCCTGCGCGCCCTGCCGTCCGGGACGCCCGGGCGCGCCCGGTCATGTCGGCACGTCCGCCCATCCGGGCATGCACATGGGTATATCCGGCTATTCGCGCAGGTCCGGCCGTGCGGGTGCGCCCGCCTCCTCCCACCTTCCGCATCCTTTTCCCACCCCGTACCAGACGAGGCTTCGCCATGCCGTCCACCTCCGTGGATCACTCCGCCGCGCCCGCGTCCCCCGCGGTGCCGGCCACCGCCGCCGCCCGGCGGCGCGCCAACCCCTGGCTCACCCTCAGCGCCGTCGCCTTCGGCCTGTTCATGGTGCAGCTCGACGGCTCCGTCGTCGCGATCGCCAACCCCGCGATCGGCCGCGAACTGCACGCTTCCACCGCCCAGTTGCAGTGGGTGACCAACGCCTACCTGCTGGCCCTGGCCGCCACCCTGATCCTCGGCGGCAAGCTGGGCGACCGGTTCGGCCGGCGCACCTTCTACCTCGCCGGTGTCGCCGGGTTCGCGCTGTCCTCCGTCGCCATCGGCCTGTCCGGGTCCATCACGGGCGTCGTCGCCTTCCGCGCGCTCCAGGGGATCTTCGGCGGCCTGCTGATGCCCAACACCCTCGGTCTGCTGCGGGCGGTGTTCCCGCCCCGCAAGTTCGGCATGGCCGTCGGCATCTGGGCGATGGTCTCGGCCGTGTCCACCGCCCTGGGCCCGATCGTCGGCGGCCTGCTGGTGGAGAACGTCAGCTGGGAGTCCGTCTTCTACATCAACCTGCCCATCGGCGTCCTCGCCTGTGCCTTCAGCGCGTTCGTGCTGCCCCGGTCCAGCAACTCGGACGGACGGCACCGGTTCGACATCACCGGCGTGGTCCTGCTGGCGCTGGGCCTGCTGAGCGTCGTCTTCGGCGTCGTCAAGGGCGAGACCTGGGGCTGGACGTCCGCCGGCACCTGGGGCGCGATCCTCGCCGGCCTGCTGCTGCTCGCCCTGTTCGGCCGCCACGAGACCCGCGTGGAGCATCCGCTGCTGCCGATGCGGCTCTTCCGCAGCCGCGCGCTGACGATCGGTACGGTCATCACCGCCCTGAACTTCTTCGTCATGCTGGGCGCGATCTTCTTCATCATGCTCTACCTGCAGAACGTGCGCGGCCTGACGCCGGTCCAGGCGGGCGTGCGCACCCTGCCGCTGAGCCTCGCCTCGCTCGTCGCCTCCCCGCTCGGCGCCGCCCTGACCGCGCGGTTCGGCGCCCGCCTCTGCATGCCGCTCGGGATGCTGCTCCAGGGCGGGGCCTGCTTCGCCCTGCTGTCCTGGTCCGGCGACTCCTCGTACGCCACCATGTGGCCGCCGTTCGTCGCGCTCGGGCTCGGCGTCGGCATGGTGCTCTCCGCCTCGTCCGACGCGATCGTCGGCAACGCGCCGGTACGGGACGGTGGCGTGGCGGGCGGTCTGCAGGCCACCACGCTCCAGATCGGCGGCGCCCTCGGCACGTCGGTGCTGGTCTCCGTCATCAGCGCCCGCGTCGGCGCCACCCTGCGCGGCGAACTGACCGGCGCGGGCGTCCCGCAGGCGCTGGCCGGGAAGCTGGCCGAGGCGAAGGACGCGGTGGCCATGGGGGTCGCGCCGGTGTCCCCGGCCATGCCGGACACGCTCCGGGCGGCCGTGGCCGAGGGCAGCTCCCGGGCCTTCATGAACGGCCTGCACGCCTCCGCGGTGGTTACCGGCGTGCTCTGCCTGCTGGGCGCGGCCCTCGCGGCGGCGGGAATGCGCGCCGGGACGAGCGCCGAGACCGAGTGAACGGGGACGACGGGGGGCGTCGGCCGCGCTGACCGCGCGGGCGCGGCGGTTCGGGTCAGGTGAGCGGGGCGGCCGTACTGCGGCGTGAGACCCGGGAGTGACCGGCTGTTCCCGGCCTCGCCGATGGCCGGCCCGTTCCGGGGGTGTGAGCCATGTCTCCCCGTCGTCCGGAAATCGCCGGTCTACGTCCCGGATTCCGGGGCAAGCGAACACCGAGCCGCCCGGGGCCTCCCCCCGCCCCGGGCGTGGCATCTCCGCCGGCGTCCCATCCCCCCGGGCCGCCGGCGGAGCCATGTCCGCGGCCGGGTGGCTTCCTTCCGGGACACCGCAGGGCCGCCCCCGCTCAGTTCCCCAGGCGGACCGGGATCTCCTGCCAGCCGTGGGCGATGAACGACGGCACATGGCGCAGTTCGCCGGGCGGGAGCGCCAGGCGCAGGGCCGGGAAGCGGGCGAACAGGGCGGGCAGCGCGGTCAGGGCCTCCAGCCGGGCCAGCGGAGCGCCGATGCAGCGGTGCACGCCGACCCCGAACGCCAAGTGGTCCTCGGTCGCCCGCGCCGCGTCGAACACGGCCGCGTCCGGGCCGTAGCGCGCCGGGTCCAGGTTCGCGGCGGCGTACGTCGTGAGGATCGCGTCCCCGGCCGGGATCGTCACGCCCGCGACCGTCAGCTCCTCCACCGCGAACCGCAGCGGCAGCGCGGCGACGGACGGGTGCACCCGCAGCGTCTCGTCGACCACCGCGCTCCAGTCCGTCCTGCCCGCCCGCACCGCCGCGAGTTGCGCCGGGTCCGACAGCAGGGCGACCACCGCGTTGCCGATCAGATTGACGGTGGTCTCGAACCCGGCGCCGACGATCAGCAGCAGCGTGTGCAGCAGCTCTTCGTCCGAGAGCCGGCCGCCGTCCTCGTCGCGCACCCGGATCAGCTCCGTGGTGATGTCGTCGCCCGGCTGGGCCCGCCGGTACGCGATCAGCGCGCCGAGCACCGAGCCGACGCGTGCGCGCACGGAGGCCGCGAACTCGGGGCTCGGATCGGAGGTGTCCATGAAGTCGGCGATGAGGCGGGCGGCGTCGGGCCGCAGCTCCTCCGGGACGCCGAGCAGGTCGCCGATCATCCGCACCGGCAGCGGATGCGCGAGCCCGTCGCGCAGGTCGACGACGCCGCCGTCGGCCCCCGCCGCCTCCAGCGCGTCCAGCAGCCCGGCCGTCAGCGCGGCCACCCGGGGCCGCATCGCCTCGGTGCGCCGGTGGGTGAAGCTGGGCGCCACCAGTCTGCGCAGCCGGGTGTGGTCGGCGCCGTAGGTGGAGAGCATGTTGACCACGCCCACCCAGTTGGCCATCCAGCCCCAGGCCGGATGGTCGCCCAGCCGCGGCCACAGCCGCCAGTGCCGGCGCGCGTCCTTGCTGACGCGGGGATCGAGGATGAGGGCCTTGAGGGTGTCGTAGCGGGTGGGGGCCCAGGCGGGGATGGAGCCGGGCAGTTCCACGGGCACGACGGGGCCGAGGGCGCGCAGCCGGGCGCTCTCCGCCGGGATGTCGGAGCCGAAGGGGTCGAGGGCGATGCGGTCGGTGACGGTCACGACTGTCTCCAGACTGGCCGGCCTTTCCTGAGGCGGTCCCGGCTCCCAGTACACCGCGTGACCGTACGCGTGCATACGGTTGCCGTCCGATCTGGCCGGTAATCGTAGGGATTCGGCTTGTCACCGGGGGGCGGGCCGGCCGGGGTCCGGCGTCAGCACCAGCATGGTGGCGTCGTCGCGGACCCGGTAACCCCGGCGCACCAGGTCCGCCCACACCGCCTCGGGCAGTCCGGCGGACGGGGTGCCGGCCAACGCGGTCAGCCCGGTCACCAGGGGATAGAAGCCGCCGGTGGCGTCCCGCGCCTCCCACACGCCGTCCGAGGCCAGGAACAGCCGGTCGCCGGGCCCGAGCGGTACGACGGTCCGCTGCGGCGGATCGACGCCGACCAGCCCGATGCCCAGCGGCGGGCCGGGCGCGACCGCCACCTCGCGGGCCGGTCCCGCGCCCAGCAGCACGGGCGCCGGGTGCCCGCAGGCCACCACCCGCACCGCGGCCGTACCGGCGGCGAACTCCACCAGCAGGGCCGTGGCGAACAGCTCCGGGTGCCGCACGTCCGCCGAGTCCACCGCCAGCCGGCGGTCCATGCGCGTAGCCACCGACTCCAGGTCCGGCTGGTCCAGGGCAGCCTCCCGGAACGCGCCCAGCAGCGACACCACCGTGGCGACCGCCGCCAGCCCGTGCCCCTGCACGTCCCCCAGCACCGCGCGCACCCCGTACGGCCCCGCCCGCACGTCGAAGAAGTCCCCGCCCACCAGCGTGCCGTCCTGCGCGGCCCGGTAGTACGTCGCGCACCCCACCCGCCCGACCCGGTCCGGCAGCGGCGGCAGCACGGCCCGCTGCACCGCCTCGCCGATCGCCCGCTCCGTGTCCAGCTGGGCGTCCCGGTGGCTGCGCACATAGGACACGAACACGCTCAGGGCGGCCACGAAGACGACGGTGAGCAGATCGGTGTCGCCCGGCCGGTTCAGATGCGTGGCCGGGATGTTCAGCACCACGACCACGCCCGCCCCGAGGACAGCGGTGGTCAGCGGGCCGTACGACAGGACGGCCAGCGGGGGGATCGCGCCCAGCAGGAACCCCAGGTCGCCCGCGTGCGGGGTGATCAGCGAGGCCGCGCCGACGCCCGCCAGCAGCAGGACGGGCAGCACGCGCACCCACCACGGCGGCGGCGCGCCCCGCAGCCAGCCGCGGCCCTCCCGGTCCCCGCGCGTCCACCGGACGCGCACCGATCCCACATGCCCAAGCTACGCCGCGGCCCGGCGCCCCGCGGAAGACCGGCCGCGCCTCGCGGAAGCCCGCGCCTCCCGGAAAACCGGCCGCGTCTCGCGGAGGCCCGCGCCTCCCGGAAAACCGGCCGCACCCCGCGGAGGCCCGCGCCCCGCGTAGAACTCGGTCGCACCCCGCGGAAGCCCGCGCCCCGCGGAAAACCCGGCCGCGCCCCGCGGAAAACCGGTGGACGCCCGCCCGGCCGCCCGCCTAGCGTGGGGCCGTCACGCCCGAGCCGTGCGGAAGAAGGAGGCGAGTGTCATGCGAGCCAGCAGCCGGCGCTCCCCCCTCCCCGTGCCGCGGGCGTGTCACGTCTGAACCCACCGGGAGCGTCATCCACGTACGCACCCCGGAGGAATCCTTGACAGGTCTGGTCATCCGCACGCTCGACGAGAGCAGTGCCCGTCTTTTCCACACCATGCCCGACCCGCTGGCCCTGGGCGAGCGGCACTGGCACACCCGCTACCGCTCCGACTGGCAGCGCGTCGCCCTGCGCGCGGGCCGCACCGTGGCGCGCGCCGCCTGGTGGGGCCGGCCCGAGGACCCCGAACCGCTGCTCGTCAACTGGTTCGACGTCGCCGAGGGCGAGGAGGAGGCGGGCGCCGCACTGCTGCGGACCGCTCCCTGGCAGGTCTCCGAGCTGGAACTCGACCTGCCCGGCGGCTGGCGGGACGACCCGCGCCTGCGGGCCGCGGCCGGCACCCGTGCCGCCGCCGCGGGCCGGGCCGGCTACGCACCCCTGGTGGAGCGCTTCCTCTACCGCTGGACCCCGGACCGGGGCCTGCCCGAGCGGCCCGGACGGCTCGTCTGCACCGCCGAACCCGACGACCGGGTCTTCCACGACATCCTGCGCCGCATCCACTCCGTCACCCTGGACGCGCACGCCCGCCGGGCCATCGAGGAGGGCGGTGTGGACCTGGCGGCCCGGCGGGAACTGGACGTCTTCCACTGGTTCCCGTCACCCCGGGACTGGTGGCGGCTGGCCCGCACCCCGGCGGGCGAGCCGGTCGGCATCCACATCCCGGCCCGCAACCCGGCCGGGCCGTGCGTCGGCTTCATCGGCGTGGTGCCCGAACAGCGTGGTCACGGCTACGCCTACGACCTGCTCGCCGAGTGCACCCACTTCCTGGCCGGCCAGGGCGCCGCATTCATCGCCGCCGCCACCGACCAGGGCAACTTCCCGATGGCCGCGCACTTCGCCAAGGCCGGCTATCCGGTCGTACGCGAACGCGTCGCCTACTGGACCGACGCCGGGGCCGGCGCGGAGTGAGGCGCTGACGGCACCGGCTGCACGGTGACCGGAGCGGGCCGGGGGAGGGGCCGCGCAGCCCGCAGCCCGCAGCCCGCAGCCCGCAGCCCGCAGCCGGGGTCCGGGGGTCCGGGGAAGCGCCGCGCCGCCCGGCGGCGGGGGCCGGCTACTCCCGGGCGTCCGACAGCCGGGCCTCCGCCGCGGCCAGGATTTCCGTGACCCGGAGGCCGAACGCGGCGTCGCAGGCGTGCGGGCGGCCCGTGCGCGCCGCCCGCGCCAGCGCGTCCGCGGCGCGCGCCAGCGCGGGCACCGCCCCCTCGGAACTCCCGGGCATGACCGACACGCCCGCCTCGCCCCGGAGTTCCACCTCGGCCCCGGCCGCCGCCGGCGGAGCCGTCAGGCTCAGCGTGAGCGTGCTGGACGCGCCGGTGGTGTGGTCGAGCACCAGGTGGACGGTGTCCGCCGGACCGTGCGCCGCCGCCGCGACCCGCCGTACGTCGCCGAGGACCGGCAGCAGGACCGACAGGGCGTGCGGTCCCACGTCCCACAGCGCGCCCTTCTCCCGCCGCCACGGCGAGGCCGCGAACGGGCTGTCACTGGTGAACACCGCCCCCAGCCACTGCGCCCGCGCGGTGAACCAGCCCGCCACGGCGGCCTGTTCCCCGATCCAGGCGTCCGGCTCATGCTGGAACCGTGTGGTGAAGAACACCACCGACGCGACCCCGGCCCGCTCCACCGCCTCCGCCACGGCCCGTCCCTCGGCGGCCGTCACCGCCAGCGGCTTGTCCAGCAGCAGATGACGGCCCGCGCCGGCCGCCCGCACCGCCAACTCGGCCTGCACGGAGGGCGGCAGGGCCACCGCGACCGCGTCCACGTCGGCCAGCAGCGCGTCCACGTCCGTGTAAGGCGTGACGTCGTACCGCTCCGCCAGCGCCGTGGCCGCCTCTGGACGGCGCCCCCACACCCCGGCGAACTCCAGGCCGGGGTGCCCGGCGAGCGCGGGGGCGTACGTCTCCCGCGCCCACGGGCCCGTCCCCAGCAGTCCGATCCGCATGTCGTGTTCCTTTCTCCGAGCCGCTCCCCGCACCTTCCCCATGGTGCGCCGCGATCACCCTGCCCACACCTCGCGCCCCGGGTTCCCGGGTCTGGCGAGCCATGCGGCGATGGTCGCGGCGATCGGCTGGCCGGTGTCCATCTCGACGAAGCCGAACTGGCCGGACTGGTTGCACTCCAGGAACCACCAGTCCCCGTCGGCGTCCTCGGCGAAGTCGAAGGCGCCGTACGCCAGTTCCGCCGCCGCCAGGTAGCGCAGCACGCCCTCGGCGACGCGCGGGGGCACGTCCGCGGGCAGCCAGGGAGTGGCCGACGGGGCGAAACGGACGTCCACGTCGTCCGGGTGGGCGTCCGGGTCGGCGGGCTTGCGCGCGGCCAGCAGCGTGCCGCCTACGGCGGTCAGCCGGAGGTCTGCCCGCTTGGCGATGCGCTGCTGCAGCAGGGTCGGGCCGAAGGCCACCGCGGTGAAGTCGGCGTCCGGCGCGACCCGGCTGGTCGGCACGGCCCGCGGCGGCTCCTGCGGATGCGCGCCGGAGACCGGCTTGACCACCAGGTCCGGGAAGCGCGCCGCGAACTCCCGCGCCGCCTGCGGGAACGTCGTGATGAGGGTGGCCGGCACCGCGAGGCTGCAGCGCTGGGCCAGCCCCAGCTGCCAGGGCTTGTGCCGGGCGCGCCGGGCGGCGTCCGGGTGGTTCATCCAGCGGGCGTCGGTGCACCGCAGCATGCCGTACAGCGCCTGCGCGGACTCCTCCGTCAGCCAGGCGGACGGCTGGACGGCGCGGGCGGCCGGGACTCCCGGTCTGCGCACCCAGACGGAGCGCAGACCGTCCATGCTCACCAGGCGTCCGCCGACGGACAGCTGCCCGCGGCGGACGCCCCGCACGTACTCGCCCGACAGCGCGACCCCGTGGGTGAGATCGGCGGGGTCGAGCCGGACGACGGGCACGCCGGCCTCGCCCAGCCGGAGGACCACCATGTCCGCCGTCACGTCTTCCTCGCTGGTCAGGATGAGCACGGTCATCTGTGGAGGTCCGCGCTTCAGTCGTCGAAGTGGGTCTTGGAACCGGCGGTCGAGGTGGTGGTGCCGAGCGCTCTCAGGGTCGCGTGGTCGGTGGCGGCGATCCGCCCGTCCGGGAGGACGTTCAACTGCAGTCCGGAGTCGTACACGTACGGTGTGGTGACGTCCAACTGCACAGCGGGGCGCGCGTAGTTGAGCGTGAACGGTTGCATGGTCTCTCCCTGATTAGGCTTTCACGTCCTTATACGAATCGAACGGGTGATTGGTTTCCTTACTCTCCGTGAGCACGGCTCGGGATGACGCCGCGGTGCCCGTGGAGCCCTACTGTGCGAGCGCGCCCCGCGCCGCCGCCAGCGCCTGTTCGGCGTACCCGCGTCCGAACAGCACCGCGTGCACCAGCAGCGGGAAGAGCTGGTGCAGGCCCACCCGCCGCTGCCAGCCGTCGGCCAGGGGCGCCGTTCGCCGGTAACCGTCGAATACCCGCTCCAGATGAGGACAGCCGAACAGGCTCAGCATCGCCAGGTCGGTCTCCCGGTGTCCGCCGTGCGCGGCCGGGTCGATGAGCCGGACCTCGCCGTCCGCCCCCCACAGCACGTTGCCGTTCCACAGATCGCCGTGCAGCCGGGCGGGCGGCTCCGCCGGGCCCGCCAGCTCCGGCAGCCGCGCGCAGACCCGCTCGAACACGGCCGCCTCGCCCGGGCGGAGCGTGCCCCGGTCGACCGCCCCGCGCACATACGGCAGCACCCGGTGCTCCGCGTACCAGCGGGGCCAGTCGGTGCCCGGCGCGGTGCGCAGGTTGCGCAGGGGAGCGCGGCCGATGAAGGCGTCCTCGGGCCCGCCGGGCGGCGGCGCGCCGAAGTGCGGCGCGCCGGCCGCGTGCAGCGCGGCCAGGGCCTGGCCGAAACGCAGCGCCGCCCCGGGGCTCGGGGACCCGGCCGGCACCCGCTCGGTCACCATCCAGTGCGCGTCGTGCCCGAGCACCGCCGGCACCCGGACCGCCTCCGCGGCGGCCAGCCAGCGCAGCCCGGCCACCTCGGCGCGCACCGCGCCCGGACCGTCGCCGCGCTTGACCATCACCGCGGTGCCGTCGTCCAGCAGGACTTCGGCGGGCGAGCCCGACGCCGGCCGGGCCCCGGTGACAGGACGCCCGGTGAGCCGGGCCGCCACCTGCCCCGCATCCTCTTCTGCGTTGACCACGGCCCCAGGGTACGGCTTCGAACCGGCGCCTCTCGCCGGGTGGTTCAACGAAAGATACGACTGATTCCGGACGAAACCCGGGCCCCGGCCCGGTACGGCCGCGACCCGGCGGGCGCCCTCAGCGCCCGGCGGATTCCGTGTTCCGGCTCAGTCCCACCGGATTCCCGGGCGGCAGCAGACCGGACTCCTCCACCGCGCGGGCCAGCGGCTCCAGCAGCGCGGCCAGACGGCCGGCGCGCTCCGCGCCCAGCACGGCCCACGGCCGCTCGGCCGCCGCGTCGGTCAGCGCCTCGGCCTCCGCGCGCAGCGCCGCGCCCGCCGGCGTGAGCGAACCGTCCGCCGCGAGCCGCCCGTCCGCCCGCAGCCGCGCCACGGCCGCCGCCCAGTCCGGCTCCGGCCACTTCCGGGACTCGCGCAGGAAGTCCTCGTCGGACTCGCCGGCCGCCGCCTTGAGCAGCATCGCCTCGACGGGCCCGATACCCAGGGTGACCAGGGCCGCCATATGGGAGTCGCCCCGGTGCTCGCGCAGGGTCGTCAGCGCCTGCCAGAGCCGGGCGGCCGGGCGGTCCGGACGTGGCAGCGCCTGGTTCGCGGCGCCCAGCACCCTGCCCGTGGTGTCCGCCGCGGCGGCCGCCTCCCAGGCCAGGTCGGCGGCCTCCGTGAACGCGGCGGTGCCGGCGGTGTCCGCCCCGAGCAGCCGGGTCAGCGCCGCGTCCATCGCCTCCAGCCGGGCCGCCACCACGTCCTCGGGGGACGCGTACGACCAGGCGTCCGGCAGCGCCCGGGCCACGCGCGAGGGGTGGAAGACGTAGAAGCAGCTCGTCACCACGGACGGTGGCACCGGGCCGAGCGGGGCGGCGCGCAGCGCGAAGTAGCCCATCCAGTACCCGCGCATCCCGAGCGCGTCCGCCGCCTGGTGCGCCTCCGGTGCGAAGTACACGAGGTCGTGCACCGGCTCGTACCGCTCCCACAGGACCCGGGCCATCGCGTCCGCCACTGTTTCCTCCCGCCGCCTCGTCCTGCCGTGCTGTCGGCACCAGCCTGCTTTATGACGGCGGTCATAACAAGAGGGCCGGGCCGTCCGGCGCTCCGCTCACGGCGCGGGCGTATGGCCGCGGCGGCGACTGGCCCGGACGAGGGGCTCATGAGCGGGCGCGCTGGGGCAGACGGGTGGCGTGCTGACACGGCTGGACGGCCCGGATGGTGGGAGCCGGTGGCCTCGCTGACGGTGGTTCATGTCGAGACCGGGTCCTTCCAGCTGATGCGGTATCCGCTGCCCGGTCACGGCGGAAGGACATCACTATGCGCTCTGCCCGCATGCTCCTGGCGACGGCGGCCGTCACGGCCGCCCTCGGCTTCGCGACGCCCGGGGCCGCGTTCGCCGTTCCGGCCGGTCATGTCAGCGATCGTGACGACTCCTCGTACAGCAAGGAGCACGACAGCGACTCCGGCCGTGACAGCGACGACGGCTCCGGCAGCGACAGCGGCAACAACGACGACAGCGACCGCGGCAACAAGGGCGGTGGCGGCTCCGGTGACGAGGACAGCGACCGCGGCAACAAGGGCGGTGGCGGCTCCGGTGACGAGGACAGCGACCGCGGCAACAAGCGTGGCGGCGGCTCCGGCGACGACGAAGACAGCGACGACGAACAGGGCAACAAGCGCGGCGGCGGTGGCGAGCACGACGGCCCGCGCGGCGGCGTGCACACGGGCGGCGGCGCGCTCGCGGCGGTGCGCGGCGGCTGGGGCTCGGGTGAGGACAGCGGGTCCGACTCCGAGGGCTACCGCGGCAAGGGCGGCGGGGACGACGGCGGCGAGGAGAAGGGGGAGAAGGGCGGCGGCAAGGGCGGCAAGAGCGAGTGGGGCGACGACGAGCACGACAAGCCGCGCGGTGGCATGCACACCGGCGGCGGCGCGCTCGCCTCGCCCGGTGTCACCGCGGGCGGTCTCGCCGTACTGGGCGTAGCCGCCACCGGCGCGTACGCGCTGCGTCGCAAGAAGGCCGCCACACCGGCGTCGTGACGGCCGCAGGGCGCCAGGGGCTGCGGACACCGCCGGCGCACCACAGGTGCCGGCGGCCCGCGCCCCCTGCGCCGCCCCGGCCGCCCGACACCGGCCCCGGGCCGAGACGAGGACTCCCCGTGCCGCGCGCACCCCGCCGCTCCGGGCACGGGGCTCCGGGGGCTCCCGGTTCCGGGTCCTCGCGGACTCCGGTCCGGCTCTGCGGCTTCCCGTGCCATGCCCCGGTTGCCGCCCGGGCTTCGGGCCTGCGGCTTCCGCGCCCCGCTCAGGCCACCGCTGCGGGCTCCGAGCCCAGGCGGCGGCTCCCCGCGCCGCGCTCAGCCTGCGCGTTCCCGGGCCCCGGCCGCGGGCTTCCGGCTCCGGGCTGCCGCTCGGCGTCGCCCGCAGGTTGTCGCCTGCCCGCGCCGCGTCCCGGCTGCCGCTCCGGACGCCGACCCCACCCGGCGCCGTGCTCGGGCCGCTCCTGCCTGGCCGTGCCCAGGCGGCTGTTCCGGGCTTCGGGTTCAGGGTTCGGGGCTCCGGGTTCCGCTGAGTGCCCGGGCCGCCCCGCCCGTGCGCGAGAAGCCGTCGCCCGCCGTGCCACGCCCGGGCCGTCGCGCCGCGCGCCGCGAGAAGGCCGCCGTGCCCGCCGTATCCCGCCCAGGCCATCGATCCCTCTGTCCCGGCACCGGCTTTCCGCCAAGGTCACCCCCGGCCCGGCTCCTCCCTCCTGGTCCCCGCGCCCCCCTTCCGCCACCCGTCTCTCCCACCCGTCCCCTCCCCGCCCCGATCCCCGCGCTGCCGTACCCGAGTGAGGTGGTGTCCGATGGCAGCAGAATCCTCCTCGACCTCCGTGGCGCCGGTACCGGCGCCGGACGACCGGCAGCCCGCTGCCGGCGGGCGGCTGACGCTGTGGGGCGTGGCGGTGGCCTTCTTCGCCGTCAGCCTGTTCGGCGGCCACCACCACCCGGACGACGCGTCCGGGCCGCCCAGGCCGCCGGGCGCAGGCTCCGGCGCCGCCGTGTCGGCCGGTCCCCGGCAGCCCGGCGAGGCACTGCCCCGGTCCGCGCCGACCCGCCTGCGCATCCCGAAGATCTCCGTGGACGCGCCCTTCACCACGCTGACCCTGGCCGACTCGGGCCAGCTCCAGCCCCCGCCCGCGGCCGACACCAACCTCGTCGGCTGGTACTCCGGGGGCGTCTCGCCCGGCGAGAAGGGCACCGCGATCATCGCCGGGCACGTCGACACGGCGACCTCGGCGGCCGTCTTCGCCTACCTGGACCGGCTGGAGCCCGGTGACCGGTTCTCCGTGGAGCGGGCCGACGGGCGCACCGCGGACTTCGTCGTGGACGACGCCGACACCTTCGCGAAGGACGACTTCCCCAGCGAGCGGGTGTACGCGGACGCCGACCGCCCCGAGGTCCGGCTCATCACCTGTGCCGGGGACTACGACCACACGGTGCGGGACTACACCGACAACCTGGTCGTCTTCGCCCACCTGGAGTGAGCCGCCCGCCCGGTCAGCCGACGCGGTCGGCCGGTCCGGTCAGTGGGCGCGGTCAGCCGGCGCGGGCGCGAAGGGGCCACCCGGGGCGAACGCCAGCCGCGCGAACCGTTCGCCGATCCGGCGGTGGCCGGCGGTGTCCGGGTGGAGGCCGTCGGGCAGCGGCAGTTCGGCGAAGTCGGCCTCGCCGTACAGGTCCCGGCCGTCGAGGTAGTGTAGGGCCGGGTCGTAAGCCGCCCGTTCGCGCACGATCCGGGCCAGCTCCTCCCGGACGGCCTCCAGCGTGAGTTTCCCGGCCGCCCGCTCGGCGGGATCGCCGGCGGCCCGGAAGGCCACGCGCCCCTCGCCGAGCGCCGACAGGTCCATGAGGGTCGGCCCGGGGGTGTCCTCGTGCATCGGGCACAGGACCGGCGAGACGACGAGCAGCGGGACGTCGGGGTGGCCCTCGCGGATGGTGTCGAGGAAGCCGTGCACGGCCGGCCCGAAGGCACGCAGTCGCATCAGGTCGGTGTTGACCACGTTGAGGCCCAGCTTGACGCTGACCAGGTCGGCGGGCGTGTCGCGGAGCGCCCGGGCGGTGAACGGGTCGAGCAGTGCGCCGCCGCCCAGCCCGAGGTTGATCAGTTCCGCTCCGCCCAGGGACGCGGCGAGCGCGGGCCAGGTGGCGGTGGGGCTCACCGCGTCGGAGCCGTGGCTGAGCGAACTGCCGTGGTGCAGCCACACCCGGCGGCCCGTCGCCGGTACGGGCTCGACGGGGGCGTCGGCGCGCAGCGCGACCAGTTCGGTCGTCTCGTTGTGCGGCAGCCAGATCTCCACGTCCTTGACGGTGTCCGGCAGCCCGGCGAAGCGCACGGTGCCGACCGGGCCGGGCCGGTGCTCGACGGTGCCGGTGGCCAGGTCGACGGTGAGAGTGTCGCCCTCGGTCAGGCGGGCGCTGCCGGCCGGGCGGCCGTCCACCAGCAGGTCGTACACACCGTCCGGGCGCGGCGGTGTGCCGGGGTAGACGCGCTTGGTCGGCAGGGTGTCCAGCTCGACGGCGGTGGCGCGGGTGCGCAAGGCCAGCCGTACGCCGGAGGGCTGGGACTCCGCCATGCTCAGCTGCGGGTCGGTGTTCTGGGCGCGGGCCCGGGCGGGCAGCCGGTGCGGCAGCAGTCCGCGCGCGGTGCGCTCCAGGTCGAGGGCGCCGCGGAGCAGGTCGGCGGTGAGGGGGATGGTGTGCATGGTGTCTGCCTGCGGTTCTCGGGAGGTCAGGGGCGGGCGGGCCAGGTGCGCAGCAGGGAGTCGAGGGCGTCCAGAATGCGTGTCCACGACTCCTCGGAAGCGGGTGCGCTGTGGCTGAAGCCGCCGGCCGCCTCCAGGCTGAGGTAGCCGTGGAAGACGCTGCCGAGGAGGCGTACGGCGTGGGTCTGGTCCGGCTCGGACAGGTCGTAGCCGCGCAGGACGGCCCGGGTCAACTGCGCGATGCGGACGCCGGCGCTGCCGGCCGCCGTCGCCGAGTCCAGCGGGTGGCGGGCCGCCGCGTAGCGGCCGGGGTGGGCCTGGGCGTACTCCCGGTAGACCTGCGCGAACGCGGCGAGGGCGTCCTTGCCGGACCGGCCCGCGAGCGCCTCGGCGGCCCGGCCGGCCAGCTCCTCCAGCGCGAGCAGCGCGATCCGCGTCTTCAGGTCCTGGGAGTTGCGCAGGTGCGAGTACAGGCTCGCGGCCTTGACGTCGAACCGCCGGGCCAGCGCGGAGACCGTCACCTGGTCGAAGCCGACCTCGTCGGCCAGTTCCGCCCCCGCCTGGACCAGGCGTTCGGTGGTCAGTCCGGCACGCGCCATCGTCGTTTCCCCTCTCGTCCAAGAGGAGTATGCGACTACCTATAGGGTTTAGGCAAATGCCATAGAGGCGTAGGGGCAGTCTGCCGTGGAGGCTCAGGGGCGGCCTCCGGTGGCATCGCCGACGGCCGGCGGGGGTCCGACACCCACTTTTTTGTGGGTACTTGGCAGCCCGCATCCGCCCGGGAGAGGCTGTTTCACGAGGTCAGGGGCTGCCGGAGCACGAACAGGAGGTGACCGCCGCGGCGCGTCAGGACGCCGCTCCGCTCGCGCGGAGCAGGTCCAGACGGCGGTGGCCCCACTCGGCCAGGGGGCCCAGCGCCCCGGCCAGCTCGCGGCCGAACGCGGTCAGCGAGTACACGGTCTTCGGCGGCAGCACCTCGTGCACCTCCCGGTGCACCAGGCCGTCCTGTTCCATCTCGCGCAGCGCCTGGGTCAGCACCTTCTCGCTCAACCCGGCCAGGCTGCGCCGCAGTTCGCCGGGCCGGTGCGGGCCGGACTCCAGCACCCACAACAGGGACGTCTTCCACTTGCCGTCGATCACGGCGATCGCGGCGGTCACTCCGCAGACGTTCGGGTCCTGGGCACGGCTGCGCGTCATCGGCTTCCTCTTCACATCATCACGGCCGATCCGGCCGTCAGCACACTGCACATGTATGGGAGTTGCAACATGTCCACCACCACGGATCTTCCTGCCGTCACCGTGCTCGGACTCGGCCCCATGGGCCGCTCGCTGGCCGGTGCCTTCCTCGGCGCGGGCCTGCGGACCACGGTCTGGAACCGCACGCCCGGCAGGGACCGGGAACTGACCGAGCGCGGCGCGCACGGGGCCGCGACGGCCGAAGAGGCCGTCGCCGCCTCGGACTTGACCGTCGTCTGCGTGGTCAACCACCACGCCGTCGACGCGATCCTGCGCCGTGACGACGTCGCCCGCGCACTGGCGGGCCGTACCGTCGTCAGTCTGACCGCCGACACCCCGGAACGCGCCCGGGACACCGCCCGGTGGGCGGCGGCGCACGGCATCGGCTATCTGGACGGCGCGATCATGACGCCGGCCCCCAGCATCGGCACACCGGAGGCCGTGTTCCTGCACAGCGGTCCGCGCGACCTCTACGACCGGCACCGGCCGGTGCTGGAACTGCTCGGCGGGACACACACCCACCTGGGCGAGGAGATCGGCCGCGCCGCCACCTTCGACCTCGCGCTGCTCGACCTCTTCTGGACCGCGATGGCGGGCTACGCCCACGCCGTGGCGATCGCCCGGGCAGAGGGCGTCACCGCCGGGGAACTGGCACCCTTCGCCCAGGGCATCGCCGCGATCCTGCCGCCGCTGTTCGAGGAGTTCGCGCGGGACACCGACAGCGGCACCTACTCCGGTGAGATCAACCCCATCACCTCGGCCGCCTCCACCATGGCCCATGTCGTCGACGTCTCCGAGTCCCACGGCATCGACGCGGGCGTGATGCGGTCGGTGGAGGGCCTGGCCCGCCGCGTCATCGGCCTCGGCCACGGCACGGACGGGTTCATGCGGGTGGTGGAGGTACTGGGACGCGGCTGAGCCGGGGGTGCGGGGAGCGATGCTGCTCGCTCCCCGCACCCTCCGACCCCGACGCCGTACCGCCCCGCGCCCGGCGCGCAGTCGGCACCGGCCCGCGCCCCGCACGCAGCCGGTCCCGCCCCGCGCACAGCTCGTCCCGCACGCGCCCGGGCACGTCCCTTGCGTCCTTCCGCTCGCTCCACGTTCCCTTCTGCTCGTCCCGCGCGCGCCTCTGCTCGTCTCGCAGCGCGTCCTTCCGCTTGCCCCGCAGCGCCCGTGTGCGTCTCGCAGCGCCCCTCCGCCCGCCCCGCAGCGCCTGCGCGCGTCCCGCACGCCTCTTCGCGCGCCCCCACGCCCCCGCTCGTTCCGCATGCGCCCCCCAGGCCGTGCCCCCCCCGCGCCCACGCCATCGAGACCGGCGCACCGTCCCGCACGCGCCCGGCCGCGCCGTACCCGCGAAGAGCGGGGGCACCGGCACATGGTCCGGTCCCGCACCGGCACATGGTCCGGTCCCGTACGCGCCGTACCCCCGGACAGCGGGGGCACCGACACATGGTCCGGTCCCGCACCCGTCCAGCCGGGCCGTGCCCTGGCGGACCTGCGACTTGTGCCGTGCGGGACGCCGTGGAACGCTTCGGTCCGCCGGTCGCGGCCACGGCCACGGCCGGCGCGGGCGGCGCCCGCCGTACCGGTGGAACCGGCGCCGCGCCGGGCCCGCCCGGCACCGGACCGGGACGCCGGACGCCCCCGGGAACGGGCGACGGCCCGGGAAGGAGCGCGGCCCCGGGGACGAGCGGTGCCGTAGGACCGGGCGGTGCCGTGGGACCAAGTCGGCGCCGCAGGAGCGAGCGGGAGTGGACCGATGGAGCTGGAGCTGCGGCATCTGCGGGTGCTGTGCGCGATCGCCGACGCGGACGGTGTCGGCCGCGCCGCCGCTCAGCTGGGCTACTCGCAGCCGGCCGTGAGCACCCAGCTCCGCCGCATCGAACGCCATTTCGGCGAGCCGCTCTTCGAGCGCGGGCCGAGCGGCGTGCGGCCCACCAGGTACGGCGCCGAGGTCGTCGAGCAGGCCCGGGACGTCCTCGCGCGGGCCGCCGCGATCGGGCACCGCCCGGCCGCCGCGCGCTCGCGACGCACCCTGCGGCTGGCCGCGACCAACTCGCCCGTGCTGTCCGGCACCCTCTCCCGGGTCCGCGCCCGCCTGCCGGAGCTGACAGTGGCGGTCACCAGCGTCTACGCCTCCTCGCGGATCGTGGAACTGCTTCAGGAGGGCGCGGTGGACGCGGCCATCGCCGCCGACTACCCGGGCAAGGAACTGCGGCACTCGGCCGCCGTGCGGCACCGCGGGATCGTGACCGAGCCCACCTTCGTCGCCCTGCCCGCCCGGCACCGGCTGCGGCAGAGCCCGCAGGTGCAGCTCGCCGACCTCGCCGAGGACGCCTGGTTCGTGACCCCGGACGACGGTGCCGGCTGGCCGGGCGTGTTCTACGACGCCTGCGCGGCGGCCGGGTTCGCGCCGCGCACCGTGCACGAGTGGCTCGGCGACCAGACCCAGTTGCAGAGCATGATCGCCGACGGTCTCGGGGTGTCCCTCGTGCAGCCGACGCTGCGGCCGACCCCGCACGTCGTGGTCAAGCCACTGGCGGGCTCCCCGCTGTGGTGCCGCTATGTGCTGGCCTGGCGGCCGGACACCGTCCCCGACGACCTCGTGGAGACGGTGGTGCGGTCCGCCACGGACGCCTACCGGGACCTCGTCGCGCAGGCCCCGCACCTGCGCACCTGGGCCTCGCGGACCTGGAGCGCCGCCGGGACGTAACACGGCCGCCGGACCCGCTCGCGGCGCTGTGTCCGCCGGCCGGCGGACACAGCGCCCCGCGGTGCCGGGCCGTCGCATCCGCGCCACACGGGCGCGGCACCGCCGGGTCCGGTGCGCGCGGACGCCTTTCCGGCGCGGGGTGACACGTGCGGTCGGCGTGGTTCCCGCGGCCCGCACCAGGTGATAGACACGGCGGGGTCACAGTTCCTGTCCGCCAGCAGGAAGGTCACCGTCCCATGTCTGCAACACGCCGTCAGGTCCTGTCCGCAGCGGGTGCCCTGGGAGCGGGCATCGCCTTCACCGGGGCCCTGTCCGAGGTCTTCGCGGGCACCGCCGCCGCCCAGAGCGCGGGCCACACCGGCTATGGCCCGCTCGTTCCCGATCCGCACGGCCTGCTCGACCTGCCGAAAGGTTTCCGCTACACCGTGCTCTCCCGCGAGGGCGACCAGCTCCGCTCGGGCGAGGGCCCGGTGCCCTCCCACCACGACGGCATGGCCGCCTTCGCCGGCCGAGGGGGCCGTACCCACCTGGTCCGCAACCACGAGAACCGGGTGACCGCACAGATCGCGGTCCCGACCGTCGAGGGCCTGACCTACGACCCGGCGGGCAAGGGCGGCTGCACGGCCCTGACGTTCGACCGGCACCACCACGTGCTCTCCGAACGGGTCGCCATCGCCGGTACGGCCGTCAACTGCGCCGGCGGCCCCACTCCCTGGGGCACCTGGCTGACCTGCGAGGAGACCGAGGACACCGCGGGCACCAACGGCTACACCAAGGACCACGGCTTCATCTTCGAGGTCCACCCCACCGATCCGCACCGCACCGGCGCGGTCCCGCTGACCGCGATGGGCCGCTTCCCGCACGAGGCGATCGCGATCGACCCGCGCCACGGCGTCGTCTACGAGACGGAGGACGCCTTCGTCAAGCCCTTCGGCCTCTTCTACCGCTTCCTGCCCGCCAAGCCGCTCGGCGGCGTCGGTTCGCTGCGCGCGGGCGGCCGGCTCCAGGCGATGCGGGTGCCCGGCGTGCCGGACCTGTCGACGATCCAGGAGACCGGGGCCCGGTTCGACGGCGTCGAGTGGGTCGACGTACCCGATCCGCTGGCCGCCGCCACCCCCACCCGGCTGCAGGACTACGGCCCGCGGGGCATCACCCACGCGCAGAAGCTGGAAGGCTGCTACTGGGGCGGCGGCAGCGTGTACTTCGTGTCGTCCTTCGCACGCAGCGCCGACGGCTCCGGGGCCGACCACTACGGCCAGATCTGGCGCTACGACCCGGGACGCCGCCGGCTGACCCTGGTCGTCGTGTTCGGCCCGGACACCGACGTCCGGCTGCCCGGCGAGTCCCCGGACAACATCTGCCTCGCGCCCAGCGGCGGTCTGATGGTCTGCGAGGACGGCGACGGCGCGCAGCACGTCTTCGGGCTGAGCCGCACGGGCGAGGTCTACGCGATGGCCCGGGGCCGGCAGAACATCGGCACGGCGGACAAGCCGGCGTGGGGCGAGTTCGCCGGGGTCACCTTCGCCCCGGACGGGGAGACGATGTTCGTCAACTGCTATACGCCGGGCACCACGTTCGCGGTGACCGGGCCGTGGCGCGGCTAGCCGGCTGACACCCCGGTCCTGCCGGGGCGGGGTACGTGTCACGTCCCTCCGCCCCGGCCGGACCGGACGCACCCGGGCAGCCGGTGTTATGGCCGGCCGGTGTCACACGCGCGCCGGCGCGGACGGCCGCCGGCCGGAACCCCGGCCGGCGGCCCTGCCCGTACCCGGGCGCGCGGTCAGACCGCCGGCTCCGGGAACGTCGGGTACTCCACGCCCGACACGTGCTGGACGACCCGGACCACCTGGCAGGAGTAGCCGAACTCGTTGTCGTACCACAGGTAGAGGATCGCGTTGTCACCGTCGACCTTGAGCGCGCCGGCGTCCACGATCGAGGCGTGGCGCGAGCCGATGAAGTCGCTGGAGACCGCGTCGGGCGCCGTGATGAAGTCGATCTGGCGCTTGAGCGGCGAGGTCAGCGACACCTCGCGCAGGTAGTCGTGGACCTCCTCGCGGGTGGCCTCGCGGGCCAGTTGGAGGTTGAGGATCGCGATCGAGACGTCCGGCACCGGCACCCGGATCGAGCTGCCGCTGATCTTCGCCTTCAGGTCGGGCAGGGCCTTGGCGACCGCGGAGGCGGCACCGGTCTCGGTGATGACCATGTTGAGCGCCGCGGAGCGGCCACGACGGTCGGATTTGTGGTAATTGTCCAGCAGGTTCTGGTCGTTGGTGAACGAGTGGACGGTCTCCACATGGCCGCGCAGCACGCCGTACTGGTCGTCCATCGCCTTCAGCGGCGGGACGATCGCGTTGGTGGTGCAGGAGGCGCAGGACAGGATCCGCTCGTCCGGCTTGATCGTGTCGTGGTTGACGCCGTGCACGATGTTCGGGACGTCGCCCTTGCCCGGCGCGGTCAGCACGACCTTCCCGATGCCGGGGCGCAGGTGCTGGGAGAGGCCCTCGCGGTCGCGCCACCTGCCGGTGTTGTCGATGAGGATGGCGTCCCGGATGCCGTATGCGGTGTAGTCCACGGACGCCGGGTCGTCGGCGTAGATGACCTTGATCGCGTTGCCGTTGGCGACGATCGTGCCGTTGTCCTCGTCCACGGTGATGGTGCCCTGGAACTGGCCGTGGATGGAGTCGCGGCGCAGCAGCGAGGCGCGCTTGACGAGATCCTCGGCGGCCCGCCCGCCGCCGCCGCGCACCACGATGGCGCGCAGCCGCAGGCCGTTGCCGGAGCCGGCCTTCTCGATCAGCAGCCGGGCGACGAGGCGGCCGATGCGGCCGAAGCCGTAGAGGACGACGTCGCGTGGCTCGCGGCACTCGATCCGGTCCGGGCCGGTGGCGCCGGCGACCGCCTCGGCGGTGAACTCCGCCACGCTCAGGCCGCGGTCGTCGGCCTTGTACAGGGTGGCCAGCATGCCGAGGTCGATCTGGGAGGGCCCGAGGTCGAGGGCGGCCAGGGCCTGGAGGAAGGGCATGGTCTCGGTGACGGACAGCTCGGCGCCGGCGATCTGCCGGGCGAAGCGGTGCGTCTTGAGGATGCTGACCACCGACTTGTTCACCAAGGAGCGGCTGTGCAGCAGGACGGTCACGTCCCGCTCGCGGTGCAGCTTCCCGATGAGCGGGATCATCGACTCCGCGATCTCCTCGCGGATCTTCCAGTTGGTGAACGAGTCGTCGTTGACAGTCACAGATCCATCTTTCGAGCTAGGCAGCGCTCATATGATAACCACACTGTTTTGGCGGGGTCGTGGCCCCCCTCCGGCGTACGCGAACGGCCCCCCGCGTTCCTGAATCAGGGTGGAAGCGGGCGCGAAACCCGGGTCGGCGATTGCGTGCCCGTCCGGCCGTGCCCAAGGTCGGGTACGTGCGCATCCGCTCCCTCGCCCGGTCCCGGCCGGCCGCTTCCGCCGGACCCCCGCTGCGCGTCCGGCCGCCCGGCACCGGGGCGCCGCGGGACGCCGTGCCGGCCCTCGCCCTGTTCGCGGCCGTCCGGCTCGCGGGACTCCTCGCGGTCGTCCTCACCAACGCCCTCGCGGACAAGCCGCTGGTGCGCGGCCTCGCCCACTCCTGGGACTCGCGCTGGTACCTGCACATCGCCGCACACGGCTACGGCCACCTCATCTGGATCAGCCCGCAGGGCACCGTCCAGACCGACTGGGCGTTCTTCCCGCTCTACCCGGCACTGATCCGCGTCCTGACCACCGCCCTGCCGCTCACCCCGGGCCAGGCCGCGCTGCTCCTCGCCTGGACGGCCGCGGGCGTCGCCGGGTACGGCGTCCACCGCGTCGGCCGCCACCTGTACGGGCGGGCGGTCGCCACCGCGCTGGTCGCCCTGTGGGCCGCCGTGCCGCAGGCGGTCGAACTCACCGTCGCCTACACCGAGTCGCTGTTCGCCGCGCTCGCCGCCTGGTCCCTGTACTGCGTGCTCACCGGCCGCTGGCTGTGGGCCGGGACGCTGGCCGCGGCGGCGGGCCTGACCCGGCCCACCGGCTGCGCCGTGGCGGCCGCCGTCTGCGCTGCCGCCGGGTACGAGGCGTGGCGCGGGCGCGGCCGGGTCCCGGCGCGGCTGTGGGCCGGCGCCGTCGTGGCCCCGCTGGGCTGGCTCGGCTATGTGCTGTGGGTGGGCGCGCGGACGGGCGACGTCCTCAACGGCTACTTCGCGGTCCAGAGCGCCTGGGACTCCCGCTTCGACCTCGGTGCCGGCTCGCTCCGGTTCCTCAAGGGCCTGCTCCTGCACGGCGGGAACGTCGTCTACCCGGCGGCCCTGCTCATCGTCGCGGCCGGCCTGCTGCTCTTCGCGCTGCTGTGCCTGGAGCGCGTCCCGCTGGCCCTGCTGGTCTTCTCCGGTGTCCTGGTCCTGCTGGTGGTCGGCGGCTCGGGCTCCTTCTCCTCCAAGCCCCGGTTCCTGCTGCCGGCCTTCCCGCTGCTCATCCCGATGGCTCGCGCGCTCGTCCGCGCCTGGCGGCCGCACCGGGCCCGGGCGCTGGTCGTCTACGGCGCCCTCGTCCTCGTCTCGCTGCTGTTCGGCGCCTATGTGACGGCGGTGGCCCACTCCCCGCTGTGAGCCACCGCCCTGCTCACGCGAGCCGGGCCGGACGGCGCGTCCGGCAGCGGGCGATCAGACCCGCGACGGCCATCAGCAGCGCGCTGATCCACACCGGGGAGCGGAGGCCGAACCCGCCGTCGAGCGCCGCACCGCCCAGGAGCGGGCCGAGCGCGGCGCCCACGTTCAGCGCCGCCGTCGCGAACGCGCCGCCGAGAACCGGCGCGTCCACCGCCTCGTACAGCACCCGCATGACCAGCGTCGAGCCGACACCGAAGGCCAGCAGACCCAGCACCGGCACCAGGGCGACGGCCACGGCCGGCTGCCCGGCGGCCAGGGCCAGCGCGGCCCAGCCGGCGAGCAGCGCGGCCCCGGCGGCCGGCAGCACCGACCGCGCCACGCGATCCGCCGGCCGGCCGCGCTCCGGGCCGGCCCGGAGCGCCGTCGCCCGGCCGCGGTCCGCCAGCCGGCCCGCCGCCGTGACCCCGGCGAACGCGCCCGCGCCGAACAGGGCCAGCACGGCCGGCACCCATCCGGCGCTGAGCCCGCCCACCTCCGTGACCAGCGGAGCCAGGTAGGTGAACGTACAGAAGGTGGCGCCGTTGACCAGCGCGGCCAGGCAGAGCACCGACAGCAGCCGGGGGCGGCGCAGCGCCCGCAGTTCCCGGGCGGCGCGCGGCCCCGGACCCTCGGCCGCCGGACCGCCCGGCACCGACCGGGCGATCGCGGCGAGCGCCGGCGCGGACACCAGGGCCACCGCCCAGAACGCCGCGCGCCAGCCGAGCAGGTGCCCCAGGACGGCACCCGCCGGCACGCCCGCCACACAGGCGAGCGTGGTGCCGCCGAGCAGCACGGCGGTGGCCCGGCCCTTGGCGTCCGGCGCCACCATGCCGGCCGCCGCCGACAGGGCGACGGCCAGGAAACCGGCGTTGGCCAGGGCCGCGAGCACCCGGGTCACCAGCAGGACGGCAAAGTCGGCGGTCAGCGCCCCGGCGACATGCACCGCCAGGAACACGCCGAGGAAGACCAGCAGCGACCGCCGGCCCGGCCGGCGCCGGGCGAGCAGCGCCGTCAGCGGCGCGCCCACCACCATGCCGACGGCGAAGGCGGAGGTGAGCGTCCCCGCCGTGGAAACCGGGACCCCGAGGTCCCGGGCGATGTCCGGCACCAGGCCGGCCAGCATGAATTCGGACGTGCCCTGGGCGAAGACCGCCAGCCCGAGCAGATAGAGAGCGAAAGGCATCCAGACTCCACACACCGTGTCGCGGACGGGAAGCGAGCGCACGGGTCCGGCCGGCACCGCCGCCCGGACGGGGGCGGCGCGTCACACGGACAGGGTGGAGGCACGGAAGGGAAGAGGTGCGTGCCGGTCCGGAACCCGCGGGACGGCAGCCCGGTGGTGGCGTACGCACCCGCGTGCGCACGGCGCAGCAGCCACCGGACGGCCAGTGGCTAGCGTCTGGACGCCTCGGGGCTGGACATGCCCGGCACGCTAACGCGCGGACCCGATCGCCCGCCACCCGGTTTTCCCGGGTGGCGGGCGATCGGCGGGTGGGGAACCCGGATCTCGGCCAGGACGGTCAGCGCGGGTTGAAGACCACGCTCGCGAAGCGGGCACCGCTCGGCGCCGACCGGCCGGGAGCCAGCCGCCGCGCCGATCCCTTGCACTTCTTCTTCGTGTAGACGACGAGCGGCTTCTTGGTCCCGTTGCGGGCGCCCCGCGCTTCCTGGGCCATGTCGAGGCACTTGTGGTCCGGCGGGTTCTCCAGGGCGTACGCCTTGCCCTTGGGCCCGATCCAGACGAACGTGCCGTCGGCGGCGTACGCGGAACCCGTGGTGGTGGTCAGGAGAAGAGCGAGGCCGCCGAGCACGGCGGCGAGCGGACGACGCAGGCGCATGGGCTTGTCCTTCGGATACGGAGAGGGGCGGGTGGGGAGGGGACGGATACGGGCACAGGTGGATGCGGAGACGGGTGGATGAGGCGGGTGGCGGACGGGGAGACGGGCGCACAGGGTGACGGCGGACAGGGCTGTGCGGAGCGCCGGCCGGAGCCGGGGGAGCGGGGGACCGGCGCCGCACCCGTAATGTGCCACTTCCGCCCCGTCCGGCTCCGGAGCCGACACGGGCACGTGCGCCGTCCGGGTGACGGCGCACGGTCGTGCGGAGCCGGCGCGAGCCGCGGGACGGCGGCCGTGCCGGGGCGGGGCCGTGCGAAGACCGGGAATCGGGGTAGACGAGGGGACGCCCGAGGAAAGGACCGTCTCATGACGACCTATGTGATCAGCGTGCCCGGCACCTTCACCGGCGGGATCGAGGCCGAGACCCGTACCCGGCTGGCCCGGGCGCTGCGGCCCGCCGATCCGCACGGCACCCGGATGGGCAGCGCCGAGGATCTGGACGCGCTCAGTGTCAACGACGACAACACCTTCACCCTGCGCCTGACCGTCGACGCCGACACCGGGCCGCACGCCGAGGAGGAGGCCCGCAGGCTCGCGGACTCCGCGCTGCGCGACGCGGGACTGGACGACCGGAGCGCGCCGCTGGGGCCCGCGGTGATCACCGGGATCGACTCCGAGATCCGCTGATCACCCTATAAAGGTAAAATCGAGGCGTTTGCTGAACATTCAGGCGACCGGCCCGCCGCGAGCCACCGCCCCGCCGGAAGTGATCGATGCCCCGCAAGCGCCCCACGGACGAAGGCGACGAGCTGCTGGCCCGGCTGGGCTCGCTCACCGCCCAGGCGCGCCAGCGCGCGGAGGTGCAGCGCAGCCAGGTCGAGCTGGCCCTCGCGTTGCAGCGCGGCATGCTCCCGCGGGACCTGCCCAGCGCCCCCGGCCTGCACGTGGCCGTGCGGTACACGCCCGCCAACCTCGGCCTCAACGTGGGCGGCGACTGGTACGACGCCTTCACCATGCCCGACGGCCGGATCGCGCTGTCCATCGGCGACGTACAGGGACACAACATCGAGGCCGCCGCCTTCATGGGCCAGGTCAGGGCCGGACTGCGGGCGCTCGCCTCGGTCACCGGCGACCCGGGCGAGCTGCTCGCCCGCACCAACGACCTGCTGCTCTCCCTGGGCAGCGAGCTGTTCGCCACCTGCACCTTCATGCGGCTCGACCCGGCCACCGGAGTGCTGGAGAGCGCCCGGGCCGGTCACATCCCCTTCGTGTGGGCCACGGCGGACGGCAAGTCCGGGGTCGTCGACGACGAGGGCGGGCCGCCGCTCGGGATCGAACGGGGCTTCGCGTTCCCGGTCACCCGGCACCGGCTCACCACCGGCGGGGTGTTCGTGCTGCTCACCGACGGTGTCGTGGAGGGCCCGTCGCTGAACATCGAGGACGGCCTCGACCAGGTGGTGCGGCTCGCGGGCATCGCCGCCGTCGCCGGACTGGAGGCCCACGCGCTCGCGGCGGCCGTGATCAAGGGCGCGGAGAGCGTCGGCCACGACGACGACGCCGCCGTCCTGGTCGTGGGCCTCGACGGCCCGCCACCCTGACCTCGACCGCCCGACCGCCCGACCGCCCGACCGCCCGACCGCCCGACCGCCCGACCGCCCGACCGCCCGGCCGCCCGACCGGCATCCGCTCCGGCCGGGTATTCAGCCATAGGGCCGGACGAGAGCGTGCCCGCCTCGCCGAGCGGCGGCCACCGGTGTGAGATGGCTGCTGTGGTGGGTATCGAGGACCTGCGCCGGCCGGGCGGCATCATCGTCCAGGTGCCGGCCGTCGCCGCCTGCTACTACGCGGCGGCCCGGCTCGGCCTGCTCCGCGAGCTGTCCGTCGAGGGCGCCGTCGTCACCCCCGTCTGGCCGCCCACCGGCGTCGCCGTCGCCGCGCTGCTGATCCTCGGGCTGCGCTGCTGGCCCGGCATCACGCTCGGCGCCTTCTTCGCCGTGCTGTCCCTCACCTCGCCCGACGTGGAGATCCTCGGCGTCCTGTTCGGCAACACGGCCGCGCCCCTGTGCGCGGCGCTCCTGCTGCGCCGGGCCGGCTTCCGCACCGACCTCAGCCGGCTGCGCGACGGCCTGGCCCTGGTGTTCCTCGCGGCGCTCGCGTCCATGCTGATCAGCGCGACCATCGGCGTCGGCCTCCTCGTCCTCACGGACGGCCTGCCCGCGCGCGGCTTCTGGCCCGTCTGGCTCGCCTGGTGGGTGGGGGACGCGATGGGCGTGCTGATCGTCACCCCGCTGCTGCTGTTGCCGTGCCATGCGCGCCGACCGCTGCCGCTTGGCCGCTGGAAGGAGGCGACCGCGCTCGGCGCCGTCGCGTGTCTGGTCGTACCGCTGGCCGTGTTCAGCTCGATCAGCCTGCTGTTCCTCGTCTATCCGATCGTCATCTGGGCGGCGCTGCGGTTCCAGCTGGTGGGCAGTGCGCTGTGCGCGCTGCCCACCTCGGTGGTGGCCACCATCGCCGCCACGGACGGCGTCGGCGGGTTCACCGGCCTGGACCGGATCGAGGTGATGCTGAAGCTCCAGGCGTTCAACGGCGCGATGGCCCTGACCGCGCTGCTGCTCTCCGCCGTGATCATCGAACAGCGCAACACCCGGCGCTCGGTGGAGAAGGCCTGCCAGGAACTGGTCGAGGTGCTGGAACACCTCACCGCGGGCGAGGCCCCGCCGCCCCGGCCCCGGCCGAGCCCCGCCGCCGACAACGACCGCCCGCGCCCGCCGGGCACCCGGTGACCGCCCTCGCCGCGAGGGCATGAGCTGCGGAGTGCCGGGATGTCGCGGGAGGCGGGTCAGGGCAGCCCGGCCCCGGCCCGCTCCAGCACGGCGGCGGTGCGTCCCGGTGCGGTGTGCGGGAAGGAGTGCGCTCCCGGGACGAGAACGACCTGCCCGCGGCCGGCGAGGCTCGCCAGCCGGTGTGCCCAGTGCGGCGGGCTGAGGGCGTCGTGCTCGCCCACGACGGCGGTGACCGGACAGCGCACCGAGGACATGAGCCGCTCGGGCGCGTCCGACTGGGCCGAGCGGACACAGGAGGCGAGGCGGCGGGGGCCGGCCTTCAGATAGGAGGGCAGCACGGCCGGCAGGACGCCGGGAGACTCGTGGACCGCCGTGCGCGCGAAGGCACGGACGAGCGGGCCCGTTCGTCGCAGGTGAGGCGGGAACGTGGGCGCCAGCAGGACGAGCGAGGCCACCCGGTCGGGCCTGCGGACGGCCGCGTGCAGCGCCACCTGGGCGCCGGTGGAGTGTCCGGCCAGCACCACGGGGCCCGGAGCGACCTCCGCCAGCCAGCGCGCCACCGTGTCGGCGAGCGGTCCCAGCGTCGCGGCGCACGCGGGACCCGGCGGGTCGCCGTATCCGGGAACGTCCAGCACACGCGCCGGTCCCCAGCGGGCGCAGCGGTCGGCCGTGGACAGCAGGTATCCCGGCGCTCCGAGGCCCGGGACGAGGACGACCGGAAGCCGTCGCCCCCGGAGGGGGAGGGTTCCGAAGCTACGCACGCAAGCCAGGCCGGCGCGGTCGTGATGGACGTCCGTGTCCGGACGGGTCAGGCGCATCGCGGGTCTTCCCGGATCGAGGGCGGCCCGCTCGGCCCGCCGGTCGAGGACAGCGGCCGTGGTGGCCCGTGGCAGGGATCGCCGGGCACCCGGCGGCGCGGTGAGAGCGTCACCCGGTACGTGTGCGAGGGGTGCTGTCGGCCGTGGTCTGCGTGCCGCGGGTGTCTACCTGGACGGCGTGTCGCTCAGGGTGGACTCGAACCAGGCGATCTGGTCCCGCACCCAGGAGTCGCACACCGAGGTACGCCCGCTCGCCGGGGGGAAGAACGTCGCCAGCTGGTCCGCGATCCACGGGTCCGCGGCCTGGCGCGCGGTCCGCCGGCCGTCGGTGCCGTGCCCGGTGTCCGCGGCGGCCCGCTGGACCGAGGGGTGCTCGTGGTGCCGGGGGGTGGCCGCCATGGCCGAGCCGCCACCGGCCACGACGGAGCCTCCGGCTATGAGAGCGGTGACGCCTGCGAGAGCGATACGGCGGGTGAGCTTCATGGTTCTTCTCCTTGCTGGTCCGCCGTCCCGTGGTGATCACGCCACCGTGCGTGACGCGCGTGGTGGGGGACGGCGCGGAACCATCCGGTGGGCACGCCTACCCAGCCGTTCCCAAGCCACACCCCAGTCCCTTCCGAGACGCCCCGCCCTCCCGGCCGACGGCCTCCGGCGGACCCTCCGATCCGGTGCGGGCCCGCAACTCGAGCACGCCCACCGTCTGGCCCCCGCTCACCTCCCCGGGTCCGGCGGAAACCCAGGCGGAGGTAGAAGTCCTCCGGGCCGTCCGGGCCGGGGTGCCAGCTCGCGTACAGCTCCGTGCCGCCGCGGCGGCGGATCTCCGCGGCGACGGCATCGACGGCGAACCGGCCGTAACCCCTGCCCTGCTCCCCGGCGGCGATGTTCAGCCGCCACAGGCCGGAGCGGAAGAGGGTGCCGTCCTCGTGCCAGTCGATGTCGAAGAAGGCCATCAGGAAACCGACGGGACGGCCGTCGTCGGTGATCAGGCGGGGCCAGGCGACGCCCTCGGGATGGACGTACGCCTCGGCCAGGGACCGGACCACCGGCGCCACGGCGTGCTCCTGGCCGGGGTGGACGCGGATGCCGGTCGCGGCGTCGAAGGTGCGCGGGGTTATCTCCTCAAGACGGATCATCCCGGCACCGTAGGGGCCCCGCGCGGGCCCGGCCACGGGTTTTCCGCGCGCCGGCCACGGGTTCCGCGCCCCGGCCACGGGTTTTCCGCGCCTCGTGCGGCACGTCGGCGGAAGCATCCTGCGCGCGGTCGGTCCCCGGCCGGCGAGGAGCGTGTCACGGCCCGGCCGACCGTGCCCGGCAGCGGTCCGCACCGTGGTCTCACCCGTACGGCGGTTCAGCCCTTCGAGCGGTTCGTCGGCCCCTCGTCGTCGCTGCCGGGTTCGGCGGCCGGCGTCTGCGTGCCACGGCGGTCGGGTGTGGGCGGGTGGGCGGCACCGGTGGCGCCGGGCTGGCCGCCGCCCGTCGTGCCGTAGCCCCCGGGAATCCCCGGCGGTGTGTCCGCGGCCGCCGCCGCCTCGCTGATGTGGCGCCGGGCCCGGACACCCGCCCGGCGCTCCGGATACGGGTAGTCGAACGGCTCGGCGGCGGCCCGCTCCCGCTCCTCCTCGAGCCGGCGCCGCGCGGCGCGCTCGGCCGCCGTCGCCTGACCGTTCCCGGCCTCCCGGCCGCGGTCGGGCTCGTGCTCGTGGTCGTGTTCCTGGGCATGGTCGTGGTTCCTCATGCGGCGCCGAGTACCCGGGTGACGGCCACCGTCACCGGGTGACCCGGCGTGCCGGGCGCCCCGGAGACGATGGGCGGACGAGGGCGCAGGGGCGCGTCGCTGCCGCGCGGGGGAGTGGAACGGGCGGACGGGAATCGAGCAGTTGAGCGGTCAGTCGGCCGTTCGGGTCAGTCGTGCCGGCACCGTCGCCCGCGGTGTCCCGCGCCCGATTGCCTTGTTACCGAACACGGACAGAACCGAGCGAACGACGCCGGTGCCGGCGTCGTCTCATGGGGTGCAGCGAACAGCCGATGCGGCCGGTCGCCCCGCGAGAGCGGGGGAGGTGCCGCGTCCTGAAGACCAAAAGGGAGCCTTCAACATGACCACGCACCGTGCCCGCCGTACCGCCCGTTCCGCCGCCCTCGCCACCGTCACCGCCGCGCTGGCGCTGGGCCTCGCCGCCTGCGGCAGCTCCGGCGACGACTCGAAGGCGTCGGGCGCCGCCCCCGCCCCGGGTGCCGCGCAGAGCCGGTCCGCGTCCGACGCGGACGGCAAGGGCGGCACGGAGCGGGCCACCAGCGGTGGTGACCTCAAGAAGACGGTGCGCACGGCGACCGCGCAGGGCGGGGCGGTGGAGATCGCGACCAAGGCCGCGACGGCGAGTGTCCAGCCGTGTCGTGGGGACGAGCTGCTGGTCACCGCGGTGCACCGGTTCGCCGGTCAGCAGGGCGACCACCTGCTGCTCACCGCGGTGAACGAGGGCACCAAGTCCTGCTGGGTCACCTCGTACCCAAGTGTGGTGCTCGACTGGAACGCCGACAACGGCGAGAACGCCGCGCTGCCGCACTCGAAGAAGGACAACCCGGGCGGAGACAAGCACCTCACGCTCCAGCCCGGAGGCAAGGTGTACAGCGCCGTGAACCTCTTCGACTACGGCTCGAAGCACCACACGGCGCAGACGCTCGCCATCGCCCTGCGCGGCGCGAACGGTCACACCGGCCCCTTCTACTCCGTCGTCATGAAGGGCCAGAACCAGAAGTTCAGCTGGAACGAGGCCGACGTGCTGAACTGGAACACCGAGAAGCCGTACGACTTCTGACGGGGTATCAGCCGAGCCCTGGCTGGCCGCATGAAGTCAGCGGCATACACGGCGTGTTCTCACTGAACCGGCTCCACCTGCGGCCAGAGCACAGGTTGGGAAACGAAGTTGCCCCAGCCTGTGCTGGTCACTAAAGTCGGTCAGGTGACTGCCGGGTCGGCCATGGGCCATGCACGAGTGAGGCTCCCGGCCTCGGCGTGAGCGCGAGGCGGGCAAGAGGCCCGCCCCTGTCTCCGCGTCTTCGCTTCCCGCGCCCGTATGCGGCGCTTCACCACAGCGGATCCCAAGACCGGAGACCCACCACTGATGTCCTCTCCCCAGCAGTACCCGCATGCATCCGAACTGCCTACGGCCGGTGCCCAGTTGAACCACGCGGCCGTCTACGCGAGCGACCGGCACCTGTCCGCCGAGTTCCTCGCCGCGATCCTGGGCCTGAAGGTCGGCGCCCCGTTCGGGCCGTTCCTGCCCGTCGACCTCGGCAACGGTGTGACGCTCGACTACTACGAGAAGAGGGACGAGCCGATCCAGTCACAGCACTACGCCTTCCTCGTGCCCGACGAGCAGTTCGACGCCATGATCGCCCGTCTGGAGGCGGTCGGGGTCACCTACTACGCCGACCCCAGTCACACCCAGGCCGGCCAGACCAACAGCCTGTTCGGTGGTCGTGGCGCCTACTTCGAGGACCCGGACGGCCACAACATGGAGATCATGACTCGGCCTTACATCCGGCCGTAGGGGTGGCGCGTACCGGCCGGTGATCAAGCCGGCCCTGAACCGCCGGCTCGCACCCCTCACCCCCTTCACCCCCTTCACGCCTGAACTGCTGCCGGAAGTCGGTGGAAGTCGGTCACCGTCCCCAACGTGCGTGTGGGGGCGGCGGGTTGCGCTCCTCATGCGATGGGCGTCGACACCATGACGCAGTCGCGTGTCGTCGTCGACGCCGAGGAGGGGTATCGAGGGATGACGAGACGTGCATGGCCGCGGAGTCCGGGCCGTGACGGGCGTGCCACCGGAGTGACGCCCAGTACGACGGGTCGCCGTACCTCACGGTGCCGCCCGGTACGGAAGCGTGGCGGAAGCGGCGTGGAGTGGTGCGGGTCTACGGGGGGACGGGCATGACGACGACCGGGTCATCGGACGGGACCCAGGAGCCACAGCCGGGCGGCGCCGACGGCACCGACGAGGAGTCCACTCCACGACGGGCCGGACAGAGCGGTGACTCCGACGCCGGCCCGGCCGTGGTCGCGCGGCACCCGCGGCGGAACGGCGCCGACGAGGACGGCACACCTCGTGAGAGCGTGGCGTCGATCGTCACCGAGGCACTCGGTCTGGCGCCCGGCGCCACCCGGCGGCGCAGGGCAGTGACCCTGCTGGTGATGCTCGCGATCGCTTGCGTGGCCGTCTTCCGGGACACGCTGACCGGCTACCTCATGATCAGTCCCAGTGTGGCCCGGGAGAACGACTCCAACGCGCAGTACGACGCCGACAAGGCGCCGTTCACGGTGTCCGTGCGGTCCGAGGAGGACGAGCCCGAGACATGGGCGATGGTTTTCGACCGGGTGCTGACGTCCGACGAGAAGCGGAAACTGGTGGCCGCCGGCGACCGCGCGGCCGCCTTCTCGTACCTGAAGAAATGGGGAGGCCGCCTGCTCACCGACCGCGCCATGCTGGAACACGCCCCCGAGCGGTACAGGGACCAACTGGCGTCGAGCACCGTCGGATGGTACGCCGACGTGTTCCAGATGAACGTGATGAGCACCCGGTCCACCGCGGTGGTCATCAACGGCTGGAAGGTCACCGACGTGGCCTGCCGGAAGAGCGCCGGGCGCACCGTCGTCATCCTTCCGGAGCAGGGCGGCGCGTCCTACGAAGGTCTTCAGCTCAACATTCCGCCCCTCGCCGGCGAACCGGTGCTGACCGACGAGACCGAGGGACAGGGCGAGTCCTACTTCAGCACCCATTACCTCGAGGTCGGAGGCGGCCAGCCCTCGGGCGGTGTCAAGGTGCACGCGATCGCGCCGCCCGGGCAGTCGTGCCGGTGGGGCATCAAGCTCCGCTACACCGACTCCTGCCAGACCACGCGGTGGATGCGGCTGAAGGACGGCAACGGCAAGCCCCTGCGCCTACGCACCGACTCCACGCCCGTGAACACCCGGCAGGAGTGGGTGCTCATCGTCGCTCCGTGGAGACTGTGCAACAGGGCGGAGCCGCACACGTGCGTGCGCGCCACGCCTTGACCGAACCTGCCTTCACCGCCGGGCGAACCGGCTATCTGCCTATGACGCCTCACCACGGGAGCGGATGCGCAACAGCCCTCCCGCGACCCGGCACCCACACCGGGCACGTGTCTGGCCGGCAGGTCTCTCGGCACGGGCAGGGAACGGAGGCGGACGGGAATCGAACCCGCCGGCCCGGGATCCCCGGGCCCCTCGGTTTTGAAGACCGGGAGGGCCACCAGGCACCCACACGCCTCCACCGCTCGTCAGGCTACCGCCCCAGGAGACCACCCCCACGACATCGACACCGGCCAGTCCGCCCACGAGGGCGGCCCACCTGCAATATCCCGCCCGGCGAACCGGAGGAGGTGCCGGCGGGTCCGCTCACTCCGTGAAGGGTGCGGTCAGCACCAGGTCCTCCACGGTGGGCACCGGGAAGCCGGGGAGGTGACGGCGGCCGACCTCGGCGAAGGGATGCATGAGTTCCCCCATGGGCTTGGTGCGGCACAGCGCCAGCATCGTGTCCACCGCCACCTGCTTGAACTGCCGCCGCGGGAACGCGTCGAGCACCTCGGTCACGGCGTCGGACGGGATCCGCTCCAGGCCGTGTCCGGTGAAGTCGACTCCGGAACCGGCGCAGACCAGGGCGATCTCCGGCCTCTTGCGGGCCGCGATCCCGGCGCTGGTGTGCAGCGCGATCGCGTCCCACACCACCTCCACCCGCTCGGCCGGCACCCGCAGCCGCTCCAGGAAACGGCGTGCGGCATCGGCGCCGTCGACCTCGAACCGTTCGGACGGCGTCCGGAACGCTTCCACCAGACCGAGGTCGTGCAGGACGGCGGCCACGAAGCCCAGTTCCCGGTCGTAGCGCACCTCCGGGTGGTCGACCAGCAGTGTGCCGAAGACATAGCTGCGCAGCACATGGTTGAAGAGCGTCTCCGAGCTGACCCGGCGCGCGAACGCCACGGCCCGCCGGGCCACCTCGCCGTCGGGCAGCGGGACCCCGGCCACCTCCGTGGGCAGTCCGGCCGGGCGCCGGCCCGGCCGGGTGCGGGCGGCGGCGGGCGGAGCGGACAGCGCGGTCGTCGCGCCGGCCGCGGCGACCCCGGCTCCGCTGCGGAGCACCGCGCGCCGGGTGACCTCCTGCTGTCCGTCGGTCGTCCTGTCGGTCATCTGCACGTTCCTCTCGCCTGCGGCTTGACACCGCGAGCCTAGGAACGGCGGCACCGCGCCGACAGCGGCGAAAATGACAGACAGTCACCGATTCCCGCCAGCGAGCCCGGCCTGGTCCAGACGGGAGGACTCAGCGGCCCCGTGCCGTCGGGCGCTCCCGGCACGCGGGTTCCCCGGCGGACGCCAGCCCGGCGTGGAACACACCGAAGCACGGGACCGCAGAGCGGCGAACAGCGCGGCCCCGGCCGCCACACCCAGCCGCCGGCCCCGTCCCGCGTAGACGGCGAGGCCCGCGCCGCCCGCCCTCGGCAAGAGCACCGGGCCACCGCCGGCGATCCGCTCGTCCCCGTCCTCCACCGAGGCCCACGCCCTGCCATACCCAGAATGGGCGCGGCCCCGCCGGGCTGCCTGTGGGCCGCAGGGGCCGACCCGGTACACCCGTCTCCGCTCGGGCCGGTGTGCTGGCCGGGCCGCCCGCCGCTAGCCGTGGCTGGCCCCGTCCTGCCGTACGCCGAGTGAACGCGGCCAGCCGCACGCCCGCCACGGCCAGCCGCCGGTCCCGTCCCGCTTACATGGCGAGTCCCGCGCCACCCGCCCTCGGCAAGAGCGCCGGGCCGCTGCCGGTGCTCTGCTCATACCGCCCCCCGCCGAGGCGCCGCGCTGCCGCACGCCGAGTGCGCGCGGCCCCGCCGGGCTGCCCGTGGGCCGCAGCGGTCGGCTCCGGTACGCCGGTCCCGCCCGGGCCGGTGCGTCCGCCGGGCCGCCCACCTCCCGTCGCGACCGGCCCCGGTACGGCGTCTCCATCCAGACTGGTGTGCTGGCCGGGCTGCCCAGCCGGTCGCCGCGGCCGGCCCCCGCCCTACCGCACGCCGAGTGCACACGGCTGGCCGGGCCGCCCACCGCCCGTCGCAACCGGCCCCGGTACGGCGCCTTCACCCGGGCCGGTGTGCTGGCCGGGCCGCCCAGCCGGTCGCCGCATCTGGCGCCACCCTGCCGTACGCCGAATGGTCACAGCCCGCCGGGCCGTCCGCCGACCGCCGGGACCGGCCCCGGTACGACCTCTCTGCCCTGGCCAGTCCACCCGTCTCCATCCGAGCAGGTGCGCTCGCCGGGCTGCTCGCTGGCCGCCGCGACCGGCCTCGGTACGGCCGTCTCGTCTGGGCCGGTGTGCTGGTCGGGCTGCCCGGCCGGTCGCCGCAGCCGGCCTCGCACTGCCGTACGCCGAGTGGTCACGGCCCGTCGCGCCGCCCGTCGCGACCGGCCCCGGTACGGCGCCTTCACCCGGGCCGGTGCGCTGGCCGGGCTGCCCGCCGGTCACCGCAGCCGGCCCCGCGCTGCCGGACGTCGAGTGAGCCCGCCAGCCGCACCGCCCGCCAGCCGCCGCGACCGGCCCCGGTACGGCGCCTCCGCCCAGGCCGGTGCCCCCGCCAGCCGCCGCAGCCAGCCCCGATAAGCCCGTCTCCGCCCGAGCCGGTGCGCCCGCCGGACGACACGGGCCGGTGCGCCCGCCGGGCCCGGGCCGGTGCACCCGCCGCCCCAACCCGCTGCCCCCGCAGTTCCCGGTGGACCCCGACGCACCCTCGGACCGGATGGCCGCCGGGCGGTCGCGGGCGTGGGGACTACCGGCGCCGCCCCGCTGCCGGGGATACTGACAAAACCCCATCGGATACCCCGGTAGAGCTGTCTCACACCTGTCATCCGGCAATAATTGCCATGGTCCTCAGGGTTGGCCGACGGCTTTGTCCGAGCCTGCGGAGGTGGGTTAACCTGCGGCGTATTTTCTCATCATGCAAATCCGTGAACTGCGGAAATGCACACACCAACGGCTGGGCGGCGGCCCGCTCCCGGCCGCGGTTCCGAGTCCTCGCTGGGAGGGCTCCTGGGGAGTGGATCGAGGGTGCGCATGGCCGGCAAGGCGACCGGGACGACCGAGGCTGTCCCGGGTGACCACGAACTCAGAAGACTGCTCGCGGGCCTGACCGCGGTGCGGGACGGTGATTTCGGCACGCGGTTGCCGGACGACTCCACCGGGCTCATGGGCGACATCGCCACCGTCTTCAACGGCATGGTCGACCAGTTGTCCGTGTTCACCAGCGAGGTCACCCGGGTGGCCCGCGAGGTGGGCACGGAGGGCACCCTCGGCGGGCAGGCGCAGGTGCCGGGCGTCTCCGGGACCTGGGCCGACCTGACCGACTCCGTCAACGCGATGGCGGGCAACCTCACCACGCAGGTCCGGGACATCGCGCAGGTCGCCACCGCCGTGGCCAAGGGCGACCTGTCCCAGAAGATCGACGTGCCCGCGCGCGGCGAGATCCTCCAGCTGAAGGAAACCGTCAACACGATGGTGGACCAGCTCTCGGCGTTCGCCGACGAGGTGACGCGCGTAGCGCGGGAGGTGGGCACCGAGGGCCGGCTGGGGGGTCAGGCGCAGGTGCCCGGGGTCGCCGGGGTCTGGCGGGACCTGACGGACTCGGTCAATTTCATGGCCGGGAACCTGACGGCGCAGGTGCGCAACGTGGCGCAGGTGACGACCGCGGTGGCGCAGGGTGATCTGTCGCAGAAGATCACGGTGGACGCGCGGGGCGAGATCCTGGAGCTGAAGAGCACCATCAACACGATGGTGGACCAGCTCTCGGCGTTCGCCGACGAGGTGACCCGGGTGGCCCGGGAGGTGGGCACCGAGGGCCGGCTCGGCGGGCAGGCGGACGTCAAGGGGGTCAAGGGCACCTGGCGGGACCTGACGGACTCGGTCAACTTCATGGGCGGGAACCTGACGGCGCAGGTGCGCAACGTGGCACAGGTGGCCACCGCGGTGGCGCAGGGTGATCTGTCGCAGAAGATCACGGTGGACGCGCGGGGCGAGATCCTGGAGCTGAAGAACACCATCAACACGATGGTCGACCAGCTCTCCGCGTTCGCCGACGAGGTGACGCGCGTGGCCCGCGAGGTCGGCACCGAGGGCCGGCTCGGCGGGCAGGCCCAGGTCCGCGGTGTCGCGGGCACCTGGAAGGACCTCACCGACAACGTCAACGTGATGGCCTCCAACCTCACCGGCCAGGTCCGCTCCATCGCCCAGGTGGCGACCGCCGTAGCCAAGGGCGACCTCTCGCAGAAGATCACCGTGGAGGCCAAGGGCGAGGTCGCGGCCCTCGCCGACGTCATCAACACCATGGTCGACACCCTTTCGGCGTTCGCCGACGAGGTGACCCGGGTGGCCCGCGAGGTGGGCACCGAGGGCCGGCTCGGCGGCCAGGCGCACGTGCCCAACGTGGCCGGCACCTGGAAGGACCTCACCGACAACGTCAACTCCATGGCCAACAACCTCACCGGCCAGGTCCGCAACATCGCGCTGGTGACCACCGCCGTGGCCAAGGGCGACCTGTCGAAGAAGATCGACGTGGACGCCCGCGGCGAGATCCTGGAGCTGAAGACGACCATCAACACGATGGTCGACCAGCTCTCCGCGTTCGCCGACGAGGTCACCCGGGTCGCCCGCGAGGTCGGCACCGAGGGCCGGCTCGGCGGGCAGGCCGAGGTCGAGGGCGTCTCCGGCACCTGGAAGCGGCTCACCGAGAACGTCAACGAACTCGCCGGCAACCTCACCCGGCAGGTCCGCGCCATCGCCGACGTCGCCAGCGCGGTCGCCGAGGGCGACCTCACCCGGTCCATCACCGTCGACGCCTCCGGCGAGGTCGCCGACCTCAAGGACAACATCAACTCCATGGTGGAGTCGCTGCGCGAGACCACCCGGGCCAACCAGGAACAGGACTGGCTCAAGACCAACCTGGCCCGGATCTCCGGCCTGATGCAGGGCCACCGCGACCTGCCCGTGGTCGCCGAACTCATCATGGACGAGCTGGCACCGCAGGTCTCCGCCCAGTACGGCGCCTTCTACCTCGCCGAGGAGGGCGAGGCCGGTCCCGAACTGCGGCTCGTCGGCTCCTACGGCCGGCCCGAGGCGGACACCCGGCCCGTCCGCATCCCGTTCGGCCGGTCCCTGGTCGGCCAGGCCGCGCGCAGCCGCCGTACCATCGCAGTGGACAAACTGCCGCCCGGGTACGTCACCATCTCCTCCGGTCTCGGACAGATCGAGCCCACCGCGCTGCTGCTGCTCCCCATCGTCTTCGAGGAGCAGGTCCTCGGCGTGATCGAGCTGGCCTCCGTCACCCTGTTCACCCCGGTGCAGCGGGACTTCCTCCAGCAGCTGGTGGACACCATCGGTGTGAACGTCAACACCATCGTCGCCAACGCGCGCACCGACGAACTGCTGGAGGAGTCGCAGCGGCTGACCAGCGAACTCCAGTCGCGCTCCGCCGAGTTGCAGGCCCGGCAGGAAGAACTCCAGAGCTCCAACGCCGAACTGGAGGAGAAGGCCTCGCTGCTCGCCGACCAGAACCGGGACATCGAGGCGAAGAACCTCCAGATCGAACAGGCCCGGCAGGAACTGGAGGCGCGCGCCCAGCAGTTGTCGCTCGCCTCCAAGTACAAGTCCGAGTTCCTCGCCAACATGAGCCACGAGCTGCGCACCCCGCTCAACAGCCTGCTCATCCTCGCCCAGCTGCTGGCCCAGAACCCCTCGCGCAACCTCACCCCGAAGCAGGTCGAGTACGCGGGCATCATCCACTCGGCCGGCTCCGACCTGCTCCAGCTCATCAACGACATCCTGGACCTGTCCAAGGTCGAGGCCGGCAAGATGGACGTGACACCCGAACGCGTCCCGCTGCGCCAGCTGATCGAGTACGTCGAGGCCACCTTCCGGCCCATGACCTCGCAGAAGAGCCTGGACTTCACCGTCACCACGGCCCCCGGCGCCCCCGCCGACCTGCTCACCGACGACTCCCGGCTCCGCCAGATCCTGCGCAACCTGCTGTCCAACGCGGTGAAGTTCACCGAGCAGGGCGGCGTGGAACTGCGCGTCGAACCCGCCCCGGACGACCAGGTGCCCCGGGGCCTGGTGCGCGGCGGCACCGTCGTCGCCTTCCGGGTCAAGGACACCGGCATCGGCATCCCCGAGCAGCAGCTGGAGACCATCTTCGGCGCGTTCCAGCAGGCCGACGGCACCACCAGCCGCAAGTACGGCGGCACCGGACTCGGCCTGTCCATCACCCGGGAGATCGCCCATCTGCTCGGCGGCGCCGTCACCGTGGACAGCACGCCCGGCAAGGGCAGCACCTTCACCCTCTTCCTGCCGGTGGCCCGGCGGGACTTCGAGGAGGCTCTGAGCACGCGTCCGGTGCCGAAGCCGGCCGAGCAGCAACGCCCGGAAGACTCAGCCGGGACCATCGTCGTCCAGGACGGGTCGGCGGCCGTCGCGCGGCGGGAGCGCCCACGCCGCCTCCTCGTCGTGGAGGAACGCCCGCGCGGGCTGCTGACGCTGGTCGCCGAGAGCGTGGTCCGGGACCTGGAGCACAGCCGCCCGGACGGCGGCGGCACGCCCGTGGACATCATCACCGCGGTCGGCGCCCAGGAGGCGGCCGGTGCCCTGGCCGCCGAGCCCTGCCACTGCGTCGTGGTCGAACTCGGCATGCCCGACGGCGAGTCGGCCCGCTTCCTCGAAGCCCTGCGCGGCGACTCGGCGCTCATGAGCGTGCCGGTGCTGGTGCACGGCTCGCACCGCACCGAGCCCCTCGCCGAGGACGCCCCGGGCGGTTCGCCGGAGTACCTGTACAGCCTGGACGAGCTGCGCGAGCGGATCGCGCTGCACCTGTCGGCCGAGGAGCCCGGCGAGGTGCTCACCCTGGTCCGCGGCGAGGAGCCCCAGCGCACCGCGCCCCATCTGGTCGACGAGCACACCCACGGCCGTACCGTCCTCGTGGTCGACGACGACGCCCGGAACCTGTTCGCGCTCAGCGGCATCCTCGAACTGCACGGCTTCCGGGTCCTGCACGCCGAGAACGGCCGCAAGGGCATCGAGACGCTGCTGAACAACCCGGACGTCGAACTCGTCCTGATGGACGTGATGATGCCCGAGATGGACGGCTACACGGCCACGGCCGAGATCCGCAGGATGCCGCAGTACGCCGACCTGCCGGTGATCGCCGTGACCGCCAAGGCCATGCAGGGCGACCGGGAGAAGAGCCTCGCCTCCGGAGCCAGCGACTACGTCACGAAACCGGTGGACACCCATGACCTCATCGCCTGTGTCCGGCGCTGGCTCCCCGCATGAGCACGGCGCAGCCCGTCCGCCCGTCGTCAGGCCGAGGAGCACGGATCCGGTGAACAATCATGAACCGGGCACGCCGGCCGGTGTGCCCGCCCGGCTTCCCGCCGCCGACCAGGTGCCGGCCGACGCGTCCGCCGCCACCTCGGTGGGCCGGCTCGCCGCCACCGTGGAACGGCTGCGCCGGGAGGTGCGGGCGGCGCAGGCCGAGGCGGAGGGCCGGGCGCTGATCGAAGTCGCCAAGGGCATCCTGGTCGAGCGCCTGAGCTGCGGTCCCGCCCAGGCGGCCCGGCAGCTCGCCGAACTCGCCGAGCAGGCGCAGGTGACGCCGCTGGAGTTCGCGGTGGACGTCATCAACCAGGCGGCCCGGGACCGCGTCGCGGAGGTCACCGAGGCGTTCCTCTCCGTCGCCGCGGACCCGTCCGGGCCGGTCGAGGAGTCCGCCGCCGTCCGGCTGCGCGCCGCCGAGAGCGGTGTGCTGGCCGCGCCCGACACCCAGGCGATGGCGGACTCGCTGCTGGAACACGCCCTGCGCCCGCTGGGCGCGGTCGCCGTGGCCATCTGGTCGGCCGGCCCCGACGGCTCGCTGACCCTCGCGGGCAGCGGCGGCTTCCCGCCGGGCGAGGCCGCCCGCTGGCGCTATGTCCCGCCGGACGTGGTGACCGTGGCCCGGCGCGGCCTGACCGAACCCGACGGCCAGTGGCTGACCTCGCTCGCGGACTCCGGGCTGCCCACGATCGGCCGGCGCGAGTACGGCGACGGCGCGCGGATCGCCGTACCCGCCGGGACGGGCGGCCGTATCCACGGCGTCCTGGAGATCGCCTGGCCCAAGCCGGAGGCCCCGCTGCCCCGCCCGGTCCTGCGGCAGGTGGAGGCCCTCGCCGAGCTGTGCGCGCACACCCTGGAGACCCTGGCGCCACCGCCCGGCACCGACCCCGAACCGGCGCTCCTGCCCGACGTGGTGGAGCTGATGGACCTGGCCGACGGGCTGCACGACCCGGCCCTGGTGCTGGTGCCGCACCTGGACGACGACGGTCGGCTGGTCGACTTCCGCATCGAGCACGTCAACAGCCGCTTCCTGGACCCGGCGGGCCGGCCGCGGGCCGTCGTGGGCGGCGCGCTGCTGCTGGAGGCCTACCCCATGGCCGCGGGCACCGGCGAACTGTTCCAGCGGGTGGAGCGGGTCTACGCCACCGGCGAGCCGTTCCGCGCCCGCCGGATGCGGCTGACGGCGCTGGTCGACGAGGTGCCGCTGTCCGCCGTGGCCGACATCAGCGTCAGCCGGCACGGCTCAGCGGTCCTGCTGATCTGGCGGATCGAGGACGAGACGGCACGCCTGGCCAGTCTGCTCCAGCACGCCCAGCGGCTCGGCCGGATCGGCGGTTTCGAGGAGAACCTGCTCACCGGCGAGATCACCTGGAACGGCCAGCTCTTCAGTCTCTACGGCCATGCGCCCACCAGCCCTCCGGTGGCGCTCCAGGACCTGCCGGCCCACGCCCACCCGGACGACGCCGTCACCCTGCGCCGCTTCCTGCGCACCGTGCTGCACCAGCGCCGGCCCGGCTCCGCCGCGTTCCGGCTCCAGCGCCCGGACGGGGTGACCCGGCACATCCGGGTGGTCGCCGAACCCGTCCTCGACACCGACGGCCAGCTCCTGGGCGTCCGCGGTGCCTACCAGGACATCTCCGCCCAGCACTGGACCGAGGTCGCGCTCGCCGTCACCCGAGACCAGCTCGCGCACACCGAGCAGCAGGCCCTGGAGCGCAACCGGCTGACCCTCCAGCTCCAGCACGCGATCATGCCCCCGGCGCAGGCCCCGCTGCGGATGCCCGGTCTCCAGGTGGCGGTGCGCTACCGGCCCGCCGAGACCGAGCACCTGGTCGGCGGCGACTGGTACGACGCCGTCGTGCTGCCGTCCGGGCTGGTGCTGCTGTGCGTCGGGGATGTCGCCGGGCACGGCATCGAGGCGGCGACCAGCATGGTCGTCCTGCGCAACGCGCTGCGCGGCCTCGCCGTGACCGGGGCCGGACCGGCCCAGCTGCTGTCCTGGCTGAACATCGTCGCCCACCATCTGACGGGCGCCGTCACCGCCACCGCCGTGTGCGGCCTGTACGACAGCGAGCGGCGGACCCTGCGCTGGGCGCGGGCGGGCCATCTGCCGCCGGTGCTGGTGCGGGAGGCGGACGCCACCGCGCTGCCCACGGTCCGGGGACTGCTGCTGGGCGCCGTGCCGGAGGCGGGCTACGAGGAGACCGAGATGCAGCTGGCCGAGGGGGACACGCTGCTGATGTACACCGACGGCCTGATCGAGCGCCGGGACCGCTCCGTGGAGGAGTCGCTGACCCATCTGCTGGACACGGCGAGCGCGGCGCCGAGCACGCTGGACCAGCAACTGGACCGGTTGCTCACCTACAGCAAGTCGGACACCGACGACGACACCTGCATCGTCGGCATCAGGGTCGTCTGAGCGGCCGGTCCCGGCCTGCCGGGACCGGCGGTGCGGGGGTTCAGCCGGCGGTGAGCGGCACGGTCGCCGTGACCCGCTTGCCGCCGGACAGCCAGGTCACCTCCAGGTCCCCGGCCAGCATCGCCACGAGATGCAGACCGTGACCGCCGACCCGCCGGGGATCGGGAGGACGCCGGTGCGGCGGCCGCCGCGAGGTGTCCGTGACGGTGACGCGCAGCGCCCTCGCCTCCGGCAGCAGCTCCAGCCGCAGCGCGCACGGGCCGGGGGCGTGCTTGGCCGCGTTGGTGACGAGTTCGCTGACGACGAGCTGGGCATCCTGCACCGCACGCCGTCCGGGCGCCGGCCGCGCCCGCGCCAGCAGGGCGGCGACGGCGTCTCTCGCCTCGCCGATACTGGTGACGCCGGTGTCCCAGGTGCGGCTGTAGCGCAGGTCCGCAGGGCGGTCCTGCGTCGTCGCGTGGGTCCTGAGCGGGATGTCCATACCTCGTTGGCCTTTTCCTCTGGGGTCAGGGGCCCTTCCTGTGCACAGGGGGGTGCCGTCCCTGCCCGGTTACCCACTGGCGGCCGGGTCAAGGGGAGCCGGGCCGGGAATCCTCCGGATGCGCGCGAAATGCCTGCCGGGGAAGGGCGCGGTCCGGGCCGGGGGAGGGGGAGGGGGCCGACGGCGCCGGGAAGGGCGGGCGGACACGCCGGCGGGCCCGGGAAATCCGCTGTACCGGATTTCCCGGGCCCGCCGCAGGGCCGAATCGGCGCGCTCAGTGCTTGAACACGTCCTTCGCCTTCTCCTTGCTCTGCCGCGCGTCTCCCTCGGCGCCCTTCATGCGGCCTTCGGCCTCCAGGCGCTCGTTTCCGACGGCACGGCCCGCGGCTTCCTTGACCTTGCCCTTGACCTGCTCCGTCTTGGCCTTTGCCTTCTGGTTGCCGGCCATCGCGCGTCACTTCCCCACATGTACGGGATCTTCGGTCCCCTTCCGGATTGCCGTTCACCCGCCATCCAAACCCGAATGACCCGTTCCGCTATTGACCGGCAATTCGGAGGGGTGATCGCGGAATTGGCGGGCACACGCCGCTGCGGAGGTAGATAAACATGGTTCCTTTGCTTCTGGTTCTTCTGCTGGCCCTGGTTCTTTTCGGCGCGGGCTTCGCCCTGAAGGCGCTGTGGTGGCTCGCGGTGATCGTGCTCGTGGTGTGGGTGATCGGCTTCGTCGTCCGTCCGGCCGGGTCCGGGGGCCGGCGCGGACGCTGGTACCGCTGGTAGGCCGCCGGCCCTGACAGTGGCGGCACTCCCAGGGCGAGCGGGCCCCGGCTTCGGCCGGGGCCCGCTCGGCGTGTGTCAGCGTTCGCGGCGCCGGCGCGCGAGGTGCCGTACGACGCATCCCGCGACCACCACGGCGGCGGCCGCGAGGACGTACGGCTGGTAGCGCCGGATGTCGGCGTAGACCGTGGTGATGTGGCTGCCGGCGAGGTAGGCCAGCGTCGTCCACAGGCCGACCCACAGGGCCGCGCCCAGGGCGTTGAAGGCGAGGAAGCGGCGCCAGCGCATGCCGGTGGTGCCCGCGATAATGCCGTTGGCCTGGCGCAGGCCCTCCACGAACCGGGCCACCGTCACGATCTTGCCGCCGTGCCGGGCGAAGAATCCCTCGGCGGCCTCGAAGCGCTTCGGGGTCAGCAGGACGTACCGGCCCCAGCGGTGCACGAGGGCGCGCCCGCCGGCCCGGCCGATCAGATAGCCGAGGTTGTCCCCGGCGACGGCCGCGGCGAACGCGATCAGCGCCACGGCGACGATGTCCAGCCGTCCCGCGCCCGCGTACACGCCGGCGGCGAGCAGGATCGTCTCGCCGGGCGCCGGGACCCCGAAGTCCTCCACGAAGACCACGGCACCCACGGCCCAGTAGCCGTAGTGCCCGAGCAGCGGCTCCAGAGGGGCCAGCGGTCCCGGCAGCGGAGGCGACATGCCTCCACGGTACGACGGCGCTGCCGCGGCCCGGTCAGGAGCGGGTGGCCGGGGCCTGCCGGTCCGGTGCGACGGCGTCCGGGCCGCTCTCGGGCGCCGTCGGCGCGGGCCGGCCCGGGCGGCCGGTCAGCAGCCGGGCGAGCGGCTCGGTGTACCGGGCGGTGAGCGGGCCGGCCACGACCAGGATCAGGACGTACGCGGTGGCCAGCGGGCCGAGGTCGGAGTCGATGCCGGAGGTGACGGCCAGCCCCGCGATGACGATGGAGAACTCGCCGCGGGCCACCAGGGTGCCGCCGGCCCGCCACCGGCCGCCCGCGGAGATGCCCGCGCGGCGGGCCGCCCACCAGCCGGTGGCGATCTTCGTGAGGGTGGTGACGGCGGCCAGGGCGAGCGCGGGCAGCAGCACGGGCGGGATGCTCGCGGGATCGGTGTGCAGGCCGAAGAAGACGAAGAACACCGCCGCGAACAGGTCTCGCAGCGGCGCCAGCAGGTTGTGGGCGCCCTCGGCGACCTCCCCGGACAGGGCGATGCCCACCAGGAACGCGCCGACCGCCGCCGAGACCTGGAGCTGCTGGGCGACCCCGGCCACCACCAGCGTCAGGCCGAGCACCACGAGCAACAGCTTCTCCGGGTCGTCGGTGGAGACGAAACGGGAGATGTGCCGGCCGTAGCGCACCGCCACCACCAGCACCAGGCCCGCCACCCCGAGCGCGATGGCCAGCGTGACGCTGCCGGCGGCGAACCCGGTGCCGGCCAGCAGGGCCGTGACGACGGGCAGGTAGACCGCCATCGACAGGTCCTCCAGCACCAGGATGCTGAGGATCACCGGTGTCTCCCGGTTGCCGATCCGGCCCAGGTCGCCGAGGACCTTGGCGATGACGCCGGAGGAGGAGATCCAGGTGATGCCGGCCAGCGCGACGGCGGCGATCGGGCCCCAGCCCAGCAGGAGGGCCATGGCGGCGCCGGGCAGGGCGTTGAAGGTGGCGTCGACGATCCCGGCCCGGTACTGGGTCTTGAGGTTGGAGACCAGATCGCCGGCCGTGTATTCGAGGCCCAGCATGAGCAGCAGCAGGACCACGCCTATCTCGGCGCCGATGGCCACGAACTCCTCGCTGGTGCCGAGCGGCAGCAGCCCGCCCTCGCCGAAGGCCAGTCCGGCCAGCAGATACAGCGGGATGGGCGAGAACCGCAGGCGGGCGGCGAGCCTGCCGAGCAGCCCGAGGCCCAGGATGATCGCGCCGAACTCGATCAGGAAGACCGCGGAGGAGTGCATCCGCCTCACTCCCGCCCGAGGACGGCGGCGGCGGCGTCCACGCCCTCGCGGGTGCCGATGACGATGAGCGTGTCCCCGCCGGCCAGCCGGAAGCCGGGACCGGGGGAGGGGATCGCCTCGGCGCGGCGCAGGACGGCCACGATCGACACGCCGGTCTCGGTGCGCATCCGGGTCTCGCCGAGCAGCCGTCCGTTCCAGTACGAGGTCCCGGACAGCGCGATGCGCTCGGCCACCAGGCCCAGCTCCGTCGTGGACAGCAGGGTGGGGCTGTGGTGGGTCGGCTTCAAGGCGTCCACCAGCGCCTCCGCCTCCTGTCCGGTGAGGCGGACCGACAGCCCGCAGGCGTCGGGATCGTCCTGCCGGTAGGCGCTGAGCGTGCGGGAGCCGTCCCGGTGGGCGACCACCGACAGCCGGCCCTGCCCGCGGGTCGTCAGGTCGTACCGGACACCGATGCCCGGCAGCGGTGTCCTGCTGGTGCGTGCGCTGCTCACGTCTGCCCCCCTGCCCGGCTTGAACAATCCTTGGTGAAAGCGTTACCGGCAGCTTACCCGAGGTCTGATCACGTCCGGGGAGGGGTCAGTGCGGGCGGGTGGGCTGGGAGGCGGCGTCCTCGCTCTCCGTGGTGCCGCGGGGTTCCTGCTGGCACGCGGGGCACAGCTCGTGGTGGCCGTCCCGGGTGACGACCGTGCCCCAGCCGAGGCACTGCTCGCAGTCGCGGGCGGGATCCAGATCGGGGCGGGGCGGCAGCTGAGGGCTGCGGTGGGCTCCGTACACCATGCGGTGAGCGGCTCCTTGACGTCGCGGGCTCGCAAGGGAAGAGGTGACAACGCTGTCCCCACGACCTCTATTATGTCCTACTTTTTGCTTATGTCTGTGATGCAGATCACATTCGTTTCCGTCCGGGCCACCCGGGCACGCGGTGATCAACGGAGCGAGAGGAAGGAGCGCCCGTGAGTGGTGCGACGTCGGACGGACAGCAGCGGGCGCCGGGCGGGCCGCGGGTGCCGGCGGCCGTGGCGCGGCTGCCGCGCCAGGTCCGCGAGGAGCTGACCCGCAGGCTCCGCCGCAACCGGGGGGCCTACCAGGCGGAGGACGTCCAGGTCGTCGAGCCCCCGCTGCTGCGCCGCGCCGTCGGCGCCTCGGCGCTCGGCAACTGCATGGAGTGGTTCGACTTCGGTGTCTACAGCTACCTCGCCGCCACCATCGGCAAGGTGTTCTTCCCGGGCGCCTCGCCGGCCGCCCAGGTCATCTCCTCGTTCGCGACCTTCGCCGCCGCCTTCGTCGTACGGCCCCTCGGCGGGCTCGTCTTCGGGCCGCTGGGCGACCGGATCGGCCGGCAGAAGGTGCTCGCCACCACCATGATCATGATGGCCGCCGGCACCTTCGCCATCGGGCTCATCCCCGGCTACGCCACCCTCGGCATCGCCGCGCCGGTCCTGCTCCTGCTGGCCCGCATGGTCCAGGGCTTCTCCACCGGCGGCGAGTACGGCGGCGCCACCACCTTCGTCGCCGAGTACTCCCCGGACCGCCGGCGCGGCTTCCTGTCCAGCTGGCTCGACTTCGGCACCTTCACCGGCTACGCCCTCGGCTCGGCCCTGGTCACCGCGCTGAACCTGGCGCTGACGGACGAGCAGATGCTCTCCTGGGGCTGGCGCGTGCCGTTCCTGATCGCCGGGCCGCTCGGCGTGATCGGCCTCTACATGCGGATGAAGCTGGAGGAGTCCCCGGCCTTCCAGCAGCAGTTGGACGACCACGAGAAGGCCCTGGCGCAGGAGTCGGCGGGCAGCGAGTTCAAGGACATCGTGCTCGGCCACTGGCGGGGCCTGCTGGTCTGCATGGGCCTGGTGCTGCTCTACAACGTCACCAACTACATGGTCACCGGCTACCTGCCGACCTACCAGACCGAGACCCTGCACCGCTCCAGCGGCTCCGCCGACCTCCTGGTGCTCGTCGGCATGGTGTGGATCGTCCTCCTGATCACCTTCCTCGGCCGGCTCAGCGACCGGGTGGGCCGGCGGCCGCTCTACGCCGTCGGGGCCGCCGCGATGATCGTGCTCGCCGTGCCGGCCTTCCTGCTGATCAAGGCGGATGGCACCTGGCCGCCGATCCTCGGGGTGCTGCTCCTGTCCACGCTGCTGGCCTGCTTCGCCGCGCCCAGCGCGGCCACCCTGCCCGCGCTCTTCCCGACCGCCGTGCGCTACGCGGCGATGGGCATCGGCTTCAACATCGCGGTCGCCGCGTTCGGCGGCACCACCCCGCTGGTCACCGCCGCCCTGGTCGGCCTGAGCGGCGACGACCTCATGCCCGCCTATTACCTGATGCTGGCCGGCGCCATCGGCCTGCTCACCGTGCGGTTCCTGCCCGAGAGCGCCCAGGTGCCGCTCAAGGGCTCGCAGCCCATGGTCGGCTCGCGCGAGGAGCGCCGCGAACTCATCGTCGCGTCGAAGGAGTTGTACGCCTTCGACCGGGAGCGGGAACGCGACGGCGCGCGGCACGGCTGAGGCACCGGGAAGCGGGGCGAGAAACGCGAGGTTGTCCGATCGTACGAACTTCTCGCGGGCCGGGTTACCGGGCTCCCCTGGGCTTGATAGGAAACTTTCCTACCAGTGCCGGTCCCGACCGGCACCCCGCCCCCCACACCCCTCTTGGAGCCACCGTGGCGCATCCGTCCCGCCCAGCAGCGTCCGCCGCCCGTCTCTCCCGCCGCGCCGTCGTCACCGGGCTCGGCGCCGCCGCCCTCGGCGGCGCCCTGCTCGCGGTCACCCGGCCCGGCACCGCCTCGGCCGCGGCGCCGGACCTGGACGACCCGGCGAAGAAGGAGATCGCCATGAAGCTGGTGTCCAGCGCGGAGAACTCCTCCCTCGACTGGAAGGCGCAGTACCGGTACATCGAGGACATCGGCGACGGCCGCGGCTACACCGCCGGCATCATCGGCTTCTGCTCCGGCACCGGCGACATGCTCGACCTCGTCCGTCTCTACACCGACCGCAAGCCCGGCAACGTGCTCGCGCCGTACCTGCCCGCCCTGCGGAAGGTGAACGGCACCGACTCGCACGCCGGTCTCGACCCCGACTACCCGCGCACCTGGCGCAAGGCCGCCCAGGACACCGCCTTCCAGCGGGCCCAGGACGACGAACGCGACCGCGTCTACTTCAACCCGGCCGTCGCCCGGGGCAAGGCCGACGGACTGCGCGCCCTCGGCCAGTTCGTCTACTACGACGCCCTCGTCATGCACGGCGACGGCGACGACCCGACCGGCTTCCGCGCCCTGCGGACCCGCGCCCTGCGCACCGCCAAGCCGCCGGCCCAGGGCGGCGACGAGACGGCGTACCTCGACGCCTTCCTGGACGCCCGGGTGTGGGCGATGCGGCAGGAGGAGGCGCACAGCGACACCAGCCGGGTCGACACCGCGCAGCGGGTCTTCCTGCGCGCGGGCAACCTCGACCTGGACACCCCGCTGGACTGGAAGGTGTACGGGGACGGCTACCACATCGGCTGAACCGCGGCGGGCGGCGTCCCACCAGGTGGGGCGCACTCGCATGGTATGCCCCTGACGAGGAAAGATGGGCGGTGAGCGATCGACCCCACCGATGCGGAGGAATGGAACTCATGCCGCACGAGCGCGCCGGCCGGCCGGCCGGTCCCGAGGACCTCGTCGACGTGGCCCGACTGGTCACGGCGTACTACACGCTGCACCCCGACCCGGCGGACCCGGGACAGCGGGTGGCGTTCGGCACCTCGGGACACCGCGGTTCGTCCCTGGCGAGCGCCTTCAACGAGGACCACATCGCCGCCACCAGCCAGGCCATCTGCGAATACCGAGCCGCCCAGGGCACGGACGGCCCGCTCTTCCTGGGCGTCGACACCCATGCCCTGTCGGAACCGGCGAAGGCCACCGCGCTGGAGGTCTTCGCCGCCAACGAGGTGACCGTGCTCATCGACAGCGCGGACGGCTACACGCCCACTCCCGCCGTCTCGCACGCGATCCTGACGTACAACCGGGGCCGTGCCTCCGGACTCGCCGACGGCGTGGTGGTCACGCCCTCGCACAACCCGCCCGCCGACGGCGGCTTCAAGTACAACCCGCCGAGCGGCGGCCCGGCCGCCTCCGGCGCCACCTCCTGGATCCAGGACCGCGCCAACCAGCTCATCGCGGGCGGCCTGAAGGACGTACGCCGGCTGCCCTACGCCCGCGCGCTCGCCGCGGACACCACGCGGCGCTACGACTTCCTCGGCGCCTACGCCGGTGATCTGCCCAGCGTGCTCGACCTGGACGCGGTCCGTGCGGCCGGCGTGCGCATCGGCGCCGACCCGCTCGGCGGCGCCTCCGTCGCCTACTGGGGCCGGATCGCCGAGCAGCACGGCCTCGACCTGACGGTGGTCAACCCGCACACCGACCCCACCTGGCGGTTCATGACGCTGGACTGGGACGGCCAGATCCGCATGGACTGCTCCTCGCCGTACGCGATGGCCTCCCTCATCGAGCAGCGCGACCGCTTCGACATCGCCACCGGCAACGACGCCGACGCCGACCGGCACGGCATCGTCACCCCGGACGCCGGCCTGATGAACCCCAACCACTACCTCGCGGTCGCCATCTCCTACCTCTACCGGCACCGCGAGCAGTGGCCGGCCGCCGCCGGCATCGGCAAGACCCTGGTCTCCTCCACCATGATCGACCGGGTCGCCGCCGACCTCGGCCGCCGGCTGGTCGAAGTGCCGGTCGGGTTCAAGTGGTTCGTGGACGGACTGGTCGGCGGCGACCTCGGGTTCGGCGGCGAGGAGTCGGCCGGCGCCTCCTTCCTGCGCCGGGACGGCTCGGTGTGGACCACCGACAAGGACGGCATCATCCTGGCCCTGCTCGCCTCGGAGATCACCGCCGTCACCGGCAAGACGCCCTCGCAGCACTACGCCGAACTGACCGACCGCTTCGGCGCGCCCGCCTACGCCCGCATCGACGCGCCCGCCACCCGCGAACAGAAGGCGCTGCTCGGCAAGTTGTCCCCGGCCCAGGTCACCGCGGACACGCTGGCCGGGGAGGCGGTCACGGCCGTCCTCACCGAGGCGCCCGGCAACGGCGCGGCGATCGGCGGCATCAAGGTCACCACCGAGAACGCCTGGTTCGCCGCCCGGCCCTCGGGCACCGAGGACGTCTACAAGGTGTACGCCGAGTCCTTCCTCGGCGCCGACCACCTCGCCCGGGTGCAGGAGGAGGCCCAGGCGGTGGTGCTGGGCGCGCTCGGCGGCTGACGCGCAGCGCGCGGGCGGTCCTCCGCGCGGAGGACCGCCCGCGGGTTCAGCGCCCGTGGGGCAGCCGGTCGAGGACGGCCCGGGCCATGGCCGCCTCGCCCAGGGCGTTGGGGTGCGCGGGCGCCGCGGGCGAGTCGGGCCGCAGCGGCTCGATCCAGCGGACCTCGGGGGACCGGCACATGTCGTGGCCGGCCGTGGGCCGGTAGGTGTCGACGTACTCGGCCCGGTTCACGGCCGCGACCAGCCGCAGCATCAGGTTCAGCCGCTTCTCGGTGTCCCGCAGATAGGCGAAGTCCTGCTGGGCGAAGGGGACCTGGGGGAAGCAGCCGCTGCCGTCCTCGGGCAGCAGATCGGGGTAGCCGACGACGAGGACCCGGGCGTGCGGCGCGCGGGCGCGGACGGCGCGCAGCACCCGGTCGATCTTCGGCGCGGTCTGGACGACGGCGAGGGCCAGCCGGTCCCGGCCGCCGGCCGTGTAGGAGCGTTGACAGGGGTTGCCCGCGGGGTCCTGGGCGGCGAGCCGGGCGCAGGTGGCGATGATGGGACCGAACCCGACGTCGTTGCCGCCGATCTGCACCGTCACCAGGCCGGTGCGCCGGCCGAGCGCGTCGAGCTGGGGCGGGTTGGCGCCCTGGGCCCGCCACATCTCGGCGGTGGTGGCGCCGCCGCAGCTCACGTCCGTGAACGCGGCCGGCTTCAGCCGGGCCGCCACGAGCGAGGGGTAGTTGTGGTCCGAGCGGGCGCAGCCGGGGTCCACCTGCGCCGGGATGCCGGGCCCGGAGGTGTAGGAGTCGCCGAGCGCGGCGTAGCCGGTGCCGCCGGGCCCGGCGGGGTGCGCCGCGGCCGGCGGGGTGGCGGCGGCGACGAGCGCGCAGCCGCCCAGCACCGTGCCGAGCACCGCGCGCCGGCGCCGGACCCTCGTCCCGCCCGCCGTCCGCGTGCCGTAGCCCATGCGTCCTCCCGGAAGACCGCCACCGCGCGCGGTGGCGGCACCTCGCGGCGGCCCTCGCGCGTTCGTCCGCCTTGTATACCGTCCGGTCCGTCCCGTCGGCCAGAAGCGGGAGACGGCGAGTTGCGGGGCGGAGGCGGTGGGTTCGCGCGGTCGCGGCGGCGGGTTCCCGGGCGGAGGCGGCGCGGACGGCGGGACGGCGGGCGGGCCGGGCTCACACGGCGGAGGCCTGCTCCGCCGGTACGGCCTGGTGCGGCACGGCCGCCTGGAGCAGGGAGTCGTCCTCCGGACGAGCCCCCGAGAGTCGGTGGCGGGCGGCGATCAGGGCCATGTCGACATCCCGGGTGCCGGTGGCCACGCAGAGCGTGTAGGAGATGTCCGCGAGCCGCTGCCGGGCCTCGGGAGTGCTCTCCTCGGCCCCGAGCAGGGTGAGGGCCTCGTACTGGGCGATGAGGTCCTGCAGTACGGCGGGGTGGGCCATGAGCATGGGGTCTGCCTCCGTGGGTGATCGCCGATGTGCGAATTCGCAGCGCGAATACCCCCGTGACGGCCGCGCATGCCCGCCCGGCCCGGACCGGTGCGTCACCCGGTCGGGTGCTTCCCGGGCGGTATCCGCCGGATCGGAGCGTGTCGCCGTGGTCCTTCCCCGATCATGCCCCTGTGACTGTGCAACGTCGAAGTGCCGTGAGCCGCCGGGTCGTTCCGGCCGCGCTCGGCGCCCTCAGTGTCCTCAGTGTCCTCAGCGTCGTGTCCGTGCTCCCCGCCCCGCCCGCCGCCGCGCGGCCGGCCCGCCTGGACGGCCGTCCCGCGGCGCCCCCGCCCCGCGAGGTCACGGCGGCGGAGGCGCGCACGGACGCCCACCTCCGCGGCCTGCGGAACCGGCCCGCCGCCCTGCGCGACTTCTTCCGGGACCTGCCCAAGGGCGGCGACCTGCACAACCACCTCTCCGGGGCGGTCTCCACGGAGTACCTGATCGAGCTGGCCGCCGAGGACGGGCTGTGCATCGACACCGCGACGCTGACCGCCGTCGTCCCGCCCTGCGGACCCGGCACCCGCCCCGCCGCCGACGCCCGCACCGACCGGGCCTTCCGGGACGCGGTGATCCGGGCCTGGTCCATGCAGGACTTCCCGTCCGGCGGGAACGGACACGACCACTTCTTCGACGCCTTCGGCAAGTTCGGCGAGGTGACCTGGCGGCACCGGGGCAAGCTGCTCGCCGACGTCGCCGACACGGCCGTGCGCGCCAACCAGTTCTACCTGGAGACGATGGTCACACCCGCCTCCGAGGGCGCGAGGAAGCTGGCCGCCGAGGCCGGCTGGGACGACGACCTGGCCGTCCTGCACCGCCGGCTCACCGCCGGCGGCGGACTGGACAAGCTGGTCGCCGAGGCCCGCGCGGAAGCCGACGAGGGCGACGCCGAGTTCCGCGCCGCCGAACACTGCGACACCCCGCGGGCCCGGCCCGCCTGCGCCCTCACCGTCCGCTGGATCTCGCAGGCGTCCCGGGGCGGCGCGCCGGAGCGGGTCTTCACCCAGCTCGCCCTCGGCATGCGGCTGGCCGAGGCGGACCCGCGGTTCGTCGCCGTCAACCTCGTCCAGCCCGAGGACGGCGAGCGCTCCCTGCGCGACTACGCCCTGCAGATGCGCATGGTCGGCTATCTGCGCACCCGGTACCCGAAGGCCCATGTCACCCTGCACGCGGGCGAGCTGTGGCCCGGACTGGTCAAGCCGGAGGACCTCAGGTTCCACATCCGCCAGGCCGTGAACGTGGCCCGCACCGAGCGGATCGGACACGGCGTCGACCTCGTCCACGAGGACGACTGGCGGCGCACCGCCCGCACGATGGCGGACCGCGGGGTGGCCGTGGAGGTGCCCTTCACCAGCAACGCCCAGATCCTCGGCGTCAAGGGTGCGGACCACCCCTTCGCCACCTACCGCCGCTACGGCGTCCCGGTCGTCCTCGCCACCGACGACCCCGGAGTGTCCCGGACCGGCATCAGCCACGAGTACCAGTACGCCGCCGCCACCTACGGCCTGGGCTATCCCGAGCTGAAGGACTTGGCCCGCGCCTCCCTGGAGTACGGCTTCCTGCCCGGCGCGAGCCTGTGGCAGGACAGGCCCGCCGCCGGCGGCTACCGCCCGGTCCGGGCGTGCCGCGCCGAACACCCCGGTCTGCCGGTGCGCGGTGCCACGTGCCGGCACCTGCTCGCGCAGAGTGCCAAGGCCCGTCTGGAGTGGCGCCAGGAGGCCGCCTTCGCCGCCTTCGAACGGACCCACAGGGGCTGACGCTCTCCGGCCGGCGCCCCGCCCCGCCGGGGCGCCGGCTCCGTCCCGGTCCGCGCACACCGGTGCCCCGGCGGGGCGGTGCCGCGGCCCCGGACGGCCGGCCCGGGCCGGAAAGCGTTTTTTGGCCGGGAACAGCCCTGCCACACAAGCGGCGTTCCGCGTTCCGCCGTGGCACGTACGTCGTGTCCACGCCAATACCGTCCCGTGCGCCACGGTTCTGCCGCACCCGGCGGCCCTCCGCCGTCCACCGCGCCCGGCGTGCGCGTATACGACGCGTGACCCTTCGTCACGACATCCCCGCGGGTTCTTCACACGGCGATCACTTCAAGCCGATCCGGATACGGCCCCGTGCACGGGTGCAGACGCCGCACCCGGCGCGTACCTAGCCTCCCGGGCCATGCGATCACCTCTGCCGAGACGCCTCGGTCTCACCGCCGTCCTCGCCCTCCTCCTCGCCCTCTTCGGCCTGGCCCCGAGCGCGAGCGCCGACCCCGCGCCCGCCACCCTCACCTTCGCCGCCAACGCCGCCACCGCCAAGCCCGGCGGCACCGTGAACCTGTCGATGACGATCACCAACAACAAGACCTACGACATCTGGTTCGTGTACCAGACCATCGACCCGACCTGGCTGACCACCCAGCGCCCGGACCTGAAGTACAGCTTCAGCGGGTGCAGCCTGGCCACGGCGAGCGGCAGCACGCCCTGTTCCGGGACCGGCCCGAGCAACCTCGGCGGCAACTACGGCGCCACCATCCCGCCCGGCCAGAGCCGCACCGTCACGCTGACCCTCCAGGTCGCCGCCGACTCCGGCTGCAACGGCAACATCGGCTTCTACTCGTACTTCTACGCCGAGTTCAGCGACAGCACCAACGTCAACGGCGGACCCGTCTACACGCCCGAGACCCGGGTGCTCTGCGCCTGACAGACGCCTCGCTCCCGGTGGCCCCGATGACCGGAAACGGCCTGCGGGCGCGGGCCCGCACCGCAGGGGCCGCGACACCTCGCCGGCGGGCCGCCACGGCCCGCCGGCGTGTCACGGAACCGCCGGACCAGCCAGCCGGACCCCGCCCCGCACCGGACCCTCACGCGGCGGCGACGGGAAAACAGTCCGACAGGTTGTCTCCACAAGTCGATCAGTAGCCGCACTTTTCCGTCAGGTTTCGTAACTCGACCACAAAAACTCCACAGAGACATCACCATGTGACGCGACGGATGCGTCGACGACCGGCTTCTGAGGGGGCGCCGGGGTCACGCGAGGGGGTGCGTCCGCTCCATGGGAGCCGTGCTCGCCCCTGCCCGGGGAGGGAACAACACCGCATGAAGCGGACCATACGCACCACCGCGCTGACGGTGGGCGCGCTCATCGCCGCGCTCGGCCTGCCGGCCGGTCCGGCCCAGGCCGGCACCACCGCGCCACGCGTCGACCTCAGAGTCCTGGTGGTGACTGACGGTGGTCCGGCCACCGACGCCATCGCCGCCGAACTCGACGCCGCCGGAACGCCCTACACGAAGGTCGACCTCACCCGCACCGTCCGGCCCGTCATCGACGCGGGATTCCTCGCCGACACGGTCGACGGCCGGCCGCGCGCCAAGTTCCAGGCCGTCGTCCTGCCCAACGACAACCCGTTCCCGGCCGGCAGCGCCGAGATGAGCGCGCTCGCCTCCTACGAACAGACCTACGCCGTCCCGCAGGTCGACGCCTACACCTACGCCCGGCCCCAGGTCGGCCTCCAGGTTCCCACCCTCGGCGGCTACTCGGGCAGCGTCGACGGCATCCGCGCCCAGGTCACCGCCGCCGGGAAGGGCGGCCCCTTCGGCTACCTCGACGGCACGGTGCCCTTCGAGGACAACGCCCCGGACGTCGGCGAGAGTTACGCCTACCTCTCCGCGCCCGCCGCCGGCGCCGACTTCACCCCGTACGTCCAGGCGCCCGTGCCCGGCACCACCCGACAGGGCTCCCTGGTCGGCGAGTACCGGCACGACGGCCGGCGGGAACTGGTCGTCACCTTCGTCTACAACCAGTACCAGCAGCAGTTCCGGCTGCTCGCCCGCGGGATCGTGGAGTGGATGACCGGCGGCGTGCACCTGGGCGCCGCCCGCAACTACTTCGCGGTGCACGTGGACGACGTCTTCGCCGCCGACGACCGCTGGGACACCCAGCTCAACTGCACGCCCGGCGACGTCGACTGCGCGAACGGGGCGGGCACCCCCCACCCGATCCGCATGGAGCCGGCCGACGTCGACTACGCCGCCGCCTGGCAGAACAGCCACCACATCACCCTCGACATGGTCTACAACGGCGCCGGCAGCGTCGACCAGCGCGAGGACAACGACGGCGTCGACCAGCTCGCCGACAAGCTGATCGCCGATCGCGGCACGTTCCGCTGGGTCAACCACACCTACACGCACGCCTTCCTCGGCTGCGAGCAGAACGTCACCGTCGTGCCGTGGACCTGCGCCACCGACTTCGACGGCAGCACCAAGTGGGTCGGCCTCACCACGATCGACTCCGAGATCGCCACCAACCGCGTCTGGGGCCAGACCGCCGGACTCCCGCTGGAGAACGACGAACTCGTCACCGGCGAGCACTCCGGACTGCGGATCCTGCCGCAGCAGCCCCAGGACAACCCCAACCTGGCTTTCGCGCTCACCGTCGAGGGCGTCAAGTGGCTCGCCTCCGACAACTCCCGCGACCCCGAACAGCGCCAGGTCGGACCGGCCACCACCGTCTCCCGCTACCCGATGAACGTCTTCTACAACGCGGGCCGGGCCGCCGAGCAGGTCGACGAGTACAACTGGCTCTACACCAGCCGCGCCCAGGGCGGCAGCGGCATCTGCGAGGACAACCCGGCCACCACCACCTGCCTGCCGGCCCCGCTGGACACCACCACCGGCTACACCGGGTACATCGTCCCGCTGGAGACCCGGATCGCCCTCGGACACGTGCTGTCCAACGACCCCAAGCCGCACTTCATCCACCAGTCCAACCTCGCCGAGGACCGCATCGCCTACGCCGTCCTGAACGGCGTACTCGACGGCTACGACGCGCTGTTCGCGGACAACACCCCGGTGGTCAACCTGCGGATGAAGGCCATCGGCGGCGAACTCCAGCGCCGCGCCGCCTGGAAGAGCGCCGTCCAGGCCGGCCGCGTCACCGCCTACCGCATCGGCACCGCCGTCACCGTGCAGGCGCCCGGCGGCACCGCCGTCCCGGCCACCCTCCCCACCGGCACCACCGTGAACGGCGCCGCCTTCGGCACCGCCTACGCGGGCGCGGTCTCCGGCTGGACGAACTCGTCCGGCACCGCGCTCGGTTACACCCTGCCGTCCACCCCCGCGGCGCCCGCCGCGCGCCCGGACGGCACCTCCGCCGCCACCGCCCCGGCCCCGCGCACCAGGGTCCCGGCAGGCGTGCGCGAACAGGTCGCGTCCCACCCGGACAGCTGAACGGCGCACCGGTCCGCGGGCCCGTCCGGCGCTCCCCACCGGGACGGGCCCCGGTCCCGGCCGTCCACCGACGCCCCGGGACTCGCACGTCCACCCCACACCTCGGCCGTGGAGCGCCATCGATGCACGTTCAGCACGGCGCGCGCCGCCCCGGCGCGGCGCACGTCACCCTGCTCACCGAAGGCACCTACCCGCACAGTCACGGCGGCGTCAGTGTCTGGTGCGACCAACTCGTCCAGGGCATGCCCGACCTGGACTTCGACGTCATCGCCGTCACCGGCACCGGACGCGAGCCCGTCGTGTGGGACCTGCCCGCCCACGTCCGCAGCGTGCTGTCGGTGCCCATGTGGGGAACGCCGCCCGAGGGCCGCCCGCCCCGGGGCCGGGCCCTGGCCCGGCTCGCCGACGCCTACGAACGCCTCCTGACCGCCCTGCTCGACCCGCACGCCGAGGACCGGTTCCCGGCCGCCCTGTACAGCCTGGCGCGGGCCGCCGCCGAGGGCACGCTCAGCCCGTTCCTGCGCGGCGACCGGGCCGTCGCGGTCCTGGCCGCGGTGTGGAACCGCCCGGGACTGGCCGTCCGGGAGGCCCGGCCCACCCTGCACGACGCGGTCACCGCCACCGCCCTGCTGGAGCACGCCCTCCGCCCGCTCGCCGCGCCCCCGCCCCGGCACGGCGTGGCCCACGCGGTCAGCGGCGGCGTCGCCGTGCTGCCCGGCCTGGCCGGCCTGGAGCGGTACGAGGTGCCGCTGCTGCTCACCGAACACGGTGTCTACCTGCGCGAGCGCTACCTCGGCTACCGCACCGCCCCCTACCGCTGGCCGGTGAAGGCCGTCGTCCTCGGCTTCTTCCGGCTGCTGGCCGAGGAGAGCTACCGCCGGGCCGCCCTGATCACACCCGGCAACCGCTACAACCGGCTGTGGGAGGAAGAGGGCGGCGCCGACCCGCGGTCCATCCGCACCGTCTACAACGGCGTGGACCCGGAGGCCTTCCCGCCCGCCGGCCCCGAACCCGCCGTCCCCACGCTCAGCTGGGCCGGCCGCGTCGACCCCATCAAGGACCTGGAGACCCTGATCCGCGCCTTCGCCCTGGTCCGCGACGAGATACCCGGCGCCCGGCTGCGGCTCTTCGGCGGGACACCCCGCGGCGGAGAGGCGTACCGGGAACGCTGCGAGGCGCTGGCCGCCACCCTGGGGCACGCGGACGCCGTCACCTTCGAGGGCCGGGTCGACGACATCAAGGACGCCTACGCGGCCGGGAACATCGTGATGCTCTCCAGCATCAGCGAGGGCTTCCCGTTCACCCTCATCGAGGCCATGTCCTGCGGCCGGGCCACCGTCTCCACCGACGTCGGCGGCGTCCGCGAGGCCGTCGGCGACACCGGCCTCGTGGTGCCGCCCCGCGACCCGGCCCGGATGGCGGCGGCCGCCCTCGAACTGCTCGCCGACGCCGAACGGCGCCGGACGATGGGGGAGGCCGCCCGGCTCCGCGTGATCGAACAGTTCACGCTGCGCCAGACCATCGACACCTTCCGCTCCGTCTACCTCGAACTTCCCGCCCCCGAGCGGCAGTTCACCGCCCCGGCCGCGCCGGGGCGGGACCTGCGCGTCGCCGCGGGGAGCCTGGCCGGATGAGCGGGCCCATGGCGCTCGAACCGGGCGGCGCCGAACAGGACACCCTCGCCCTGCGGCTCGCCGGCACACCCGCACGGGGCGACGACCACACCCTCACCCTGCGGCTGCCCGGCCACGGACCCGACCCGGAGGCGGTGAGCCGGCTCGCCGCCGCCCTCGCCGACCGCGTCGGCCCCGCCGTCCACCCCTACGAGGTGGCGGCCCTGCTGGAGGCCGAGGGCCTGACCGCCGAGCAGATCAAGCAGCGGTACGGCCACCCGAACCTCTTCTCCCTCGCCACCGCGCTCTACGAACAGGTGCCCCGCACCTACCCGGAACCCGCGCCGGCGGCCGACCCCTGGCGCCCGGACACCGTCCGCTGCCTGCTGCGCGGCGTGCTGTTCGCCCTGCCCGGCCTCGCCTATCCGCTGACCGCGCCCCTGTGGCACCCGGGCCGGCACGCCGCCGCGCCGATCGTCGCCGGACTGGTCTCCTGGGCCTGGGGCCAGGCCCTCGGCCACCGCGCCCACCTGCGGATGGTCACCGGCCGCCGCGAGGCCGCCCGCACCCTGCTGGCCGGCGCCCCGGCCGGCGCGGCCCTCGCCACGGCCGCCGCCGCCCCGCTCGCCGGCGGCGGCCCGGTCCTGGCCGCGGCGGCGGCCCAGTCGCTGTACCTGGCCGCGGCCGGCGTCCTGCTCGTCCTGGCCCGCGAGCGGCTGCTGCTGGCCGCGCTCACCCCGCTGATCGCGGGCGCCGCCGTACTGCCCTGGTGGGAGCCCGGCCCGGCGGTGCGCGCCGCGCTGCCGCTGCTCGCCCTGCTGGCCACCCTCGCCGGCACCGGCCACGTCCTGCGCGGCGCCCTCGCCGCGCCGGCCGCCCCCGCCGGCAGCAGCCCCCGCCCGCTGTGGTCCCTGCCGTACGGGCTGTTCGGGCTGGCCGCCGGGACGCTGGTGCTGCTGGAAGGGCGGCACGAGCCGTACGCGGTGATCGTGCTGACGGTCAGCATGGGCCCCGCCGAATGGCTGCTGTACCGCTACCGGGGACTGTCCGTGGCCGCGCTGCGCGCCACCGCCACACCCGCAGGCTTCCTGCTGCGCTCCGCCGCCGTCCTCGCCGGCTGCCTCGGCGTCTACCTGCTGCCGCTGCTGCCCGCCGCCTACCTCACCGGCGCCGCGCCGGCCACCCTGCTGCTCCTGGCCGCCACCCTGTGGACCGCGCTGCTCCTCCAGGCGTTCGGCGCCGCCTGGCCGCCGGCGGTCATCTGTCTGGCCGCCGCCGCGGTGGCCGGCGCGCTGCCCCGGCTCGGCCTGCCGGCCGGCCCCGCCGCCCTGCCGCTGTGCTGCGGCGCCGCCGTCCTCGGCCTGGTGGCGTACGCGCTGCTGCTGCTCGGCCGGCCCGCCCGGCACGCCTGACCGCTCGTCCCCGCCCCAGCAGACCCACCGGAAGGACACCTGAGTTGACCGCAGCACCGCTCGCCGCCGTCACCGGAGCCGAGGGCTTCATCGGCTCCCACCTCACCGAGGCACTGGTCGCCTCCGGACACCGGGTCAGAGCCATGGCCCAGTACAACTCCTTCTCCTCCTACGGCTGGCTGGAGACCCTCGCCCCGGACGTCCTGGACGAGGTGGAGATCGTCCTCGGCGACGTCCGCGACCCCGGCTCCGTGCGCGCCCTGCTCGACGGCGCCGACACCGCCTACCACCTGGCCGCCCTCATCGCGATCCCGTACTCCTACCAGGCGCCGCACAGTTACGTGGAGACCAACGTCACCGGCACCCTCAACGTGCTGGAGGCGGTGCGCGCCCTCGGCACGCCCCGGCTGGTGCACACCTCCACCAGCGAGACCTACGGCACCGCGCAGACCGTGCCCATCACCGAGGACCACCCCATCAACACCCAGTCCCCGTACGCCGCTTCGAAGGCCGGCGGGGACCGGCTCGCCGAGAGCTACCACGCCAGCTTCAACACGCCCGTCGTCACCCTGCGGCCGTTCAACACCTTCGGTCCGCGCCAGTCCATGCGCGCGGTCATCCCCACCGTCATCGGCCAGGTCGCGGCGGGGGAGCGGACCATCACCCTCGGCGATCTGCGGCCCACCCGGGACTTCACCTTCGCCAAGGACACCGCGCGGGCGTTCCTCGCCGTCGGCACCGCGCCCGCCGAGAACGTCGTCGGCCGCACCTTCAACGCCGGCACCGGCGGCGAGATCTCGGTCGGCGACCTGGTCGCGCTGATCGGCAAGGTCATGGACACCGCCCTCGACGTGCGCGCCGACCCGGCCCGCATCCGGCCCGCCGACTCCGAGGTCATGCGGCTCGTCGCCGACGCCGGCCGGCTCACCGCGGCCACCGGCTGGAGCCCCGCCCACAGCCTGGAGCAGGGCCTCGTCCAGACCGTGGAGTTCTTCCGCGACCCGGCCAACCTGGCCCGCTACAAGACCGGCATCTACAACATCTGACCCGGCCCGCCACACCCCGGGCCCATACGGCACGACTCAACGAAGGAGGAGCCCCATGCACGCAGTGATCCTGGCGGGAGGCAAGGGCGTAAGGCTGCGGCCGTACACCACCGCACTGCCCAAGCCGCTCGTCCCGATCGGCGACCAGCACGCGATCCTGGAGATCGTGCTGCGTCAGCTGTCGGCCGCGGGCTTCACCCGCTGCACCCTCGCGATCGGCCATCTCGGCGAGATCATCCGCGCCTATGTCGGCGACGGCTCCCAGTGGGGCATGACCGTCGACTACGCCACCGAGGAGAGCCCCCTCGGCACCATGGGCCCGCTGCTGGGCCTCAAGGACCGGCTGCCGGAGACGTTCCTGGTGATGAACGGGGACATCCTCACCGACCTCGACTACGCCGACGTGCTGTGCCGCCACCGGGACTCGGGGGCGCCGCTCACCATCGCCACCTACGCCCGGAAGGTGCACATCGACTTCGGCGTGCTCACCACCGACGCGAGCAGGGTCGTCGCCTTCACCGAGAAACCCAGCATGGACTACCGCGTCTCCATGGGCGTCTACGGCCTCAGCCGTGCCACCCTGGACGGGTACACCCCGGGCCTGCCGCTGGGCTTCGACGAACTCGTCCTCGACCTGCTGAAGACCGGGAACCCGCCGCACGCCTACGCGTTCGACGGCTACTGGCTGGACATCGGCCGCCCGGACGACTACGACCGGGCCAACGCCGAGTTCACCAGCCGCAAGTCCCTGCTGCTCAAGGGAGCCTGAGGAGCACATGCGCATTCTCGTCCTGGGCGGCACCGGATATCTGGGCCGCCATGTGGCGGAGCGGCTGCGCGCCCTGCCGGGCGCGCACCTGCTCGCCGCCGGCCGCGACGGCGCCGCGGAGTTCGGCGCCGACCTCGCCCGCGACCGGCCGGAGCGGCTCGCCGAGACCCTGGCGGCGGCGGCTCCGGACGCCGTGGTGAACTGCGCGGGCGCCACCGGCGGCGACGCCGTGACGCTGGCCGAGACCAACGCCCGCGGGCCCGCGGTGCTCTGCGCGGCCCTGCGCGCGGCGGCGCCCACGGCCCGGCTGGTGCACCTCGGTTCGGCCGCCGAGTACGGGCCGGGCACGCCGGGCGAGCCGGTCGCCGAGTCCTCGCCCGCCTGCCCGGTCACGCCGTACGGCGCGACCAAGCTGGCGGGCACGCTCGCGGTGACCTCCGCCGCGCTGGACGCGGTGGTGCTGCGGGTCGGCAACCCGGTCGGGCCGGGCGCGCCACCGGCCAGCCTGCCCGGCCGGCTGGCCGCCCTGCTGGGCCCGGCCGCCCGGGACCCGGACGCGGTGCTGCGGCTGGGGGACCTGTCCGCCCACCGCGACTTCGTCGACGTACGCGATGTGGCCCGGGCCGTCGAGTCCGCCGTCACGGCGCCCGCCCCGCTGCCGCCGGTGCTCAACATCGGCGGCGGTCAGGCCCTGCCGGTACGGCGGGTGGCGCACGGTCTGGCCCGGCTCGCGGGTTTCCGGGGCAGACTGGAAGAGGGCGCCGGGGGCGCGGCAGGCTCGGCCCGGTCGGCCGCGGTGTCCTGGCAGTGCTCCGACATCTCCGCCGCGGCGGACGCCCTCGGCTGGCGGCCGGTGCACAGTCTCGACGACTCCCTCGCCGCGCTGTGGGCGGCCACCCTGGAGCGGGTGCCGTGAGCCTGCTGGTGCCGCTGTACGTACATCCCGTCGACGATCCCGCCGCCTGGCACCGGCTCATCGCCTCGGCGGACCGCACCTGGGCGGTGATCCTCAATCCGGCGAGCGGGCCCGGCGCCGCTCCCGACCCGGCGTTCCTGGCGGCCGCCCGGGCCCTGCGCGCGGCCGGGGCCCGTCTGCTCGGCTACGTCGACACCGACTACGGCGTCCGCGACCCGGCCCGGATCACCGAGGAGGCACGCCGGCACCGGGACTGGTACGGGGCCGACGGCTGCTTCCTGGACCGGGTGACCGCCGGCCCGGACGGCGTGCCGGCCTGCCGCCGGCTGGTGCGGGACCTGCGGCGGTCCGGCACCGGGACCGTCGTCCTCAACCCGGGCGTCCACCCGGCTCCGGGCTACGTCCGGCTCGCCGACCTGACCGTCACCTTCGAGGGGCACTGGAGCACCTACGTCTCCGCGTTCACCCGGCCCGCCTGGACCGTCCGGCAGCCGCCCGGCCGGCTGTGCCACCTCGTCTACGGCGTGCCCGAGGTCCTGGTGCCGCTCGCGGTCCGCACCGCGCACGAGCGGGGCGCGGCGGTGTGCGGGCCGGTGACGGGCGAACCACCCAATCCCTGGGCCGCGTTGACCCCGGCGCTGACCGGCGGCGAGGGTGTGGCAGGCTGACCGGACCAGCATCCGCACCAGGGGAGGCAGCGACCGTCATGGCCGTCATCCACCACACCACACTCCGACCGGCCAAGACCGAACTGCTCGCCGGCTGGCTGCCCACCCGCCCCTGGTACCGCGGCGGCCCGGCCCCGGTGCTGGAGCGGTCCGGCGGCTTCCGGCTGGACGACCCCGAGGGCGAGGTCGGCATCGAGTTCATCGTGGCCACCGACACCACGAGCCCGAGCCGGACGGCGTACCTGGTGCCGCTCACCTACCGCGGGGCGCCCCTGGACGGCGCCGGACACGCCCTCCTCGGCACCATGGAGCACGGCGTGCTCGGCACCCGCTGGGCCTACGACGGCTGCCACGACCCGGTGCTGGTCGGCGAACTGCTCGCGCTGATCGAGGGCCGGGCCCCGGCGATGGCCCAGAGCATCAGCGACACACCGGACCACGAGGTGACGCGCTCCTACACCGGTGCCCCTCTCGGCCGGGCCGGGTCCACGCCCGAGCCGGTGGACGACGAGGACGGCACCCGGCTGGCCGCGCCGCACGGCACGGTCCTGCACGTCCACCGGGTCCTCGCACCGGTCGAGGAGAACCCGCCGCTGCCGCCGCGGGGCGCGCTCGGCCATGTGGCCACCGGCTGGGCGGGCCCGGACGACAGCCGGCTGCGGGCCGTCCTCATGACCCTGCGCCCCGCCTGACCCCGCCACCGCCCCGCGCCCGGTGTGCGCCCACCGCCGCGCGCGGTGCCGGGCGGGACCGGTCTCCTTCCGGCCCGGCACCGCGGTGACGACGGCCACCCGCATGGGCTAGACACCGGCCGCGAACGGCTTCGTTGGGCGGAACCCGGCGTGCGCGCGGAGCCGGCCCCGGGTCAGATGGACTCGTGCGAACCCCCATACACCGCTTCCGCGGCCGGTCCCGCCTGTGCCTCACCGGCGCCCTCACCGGCCTGGCCCTGTTCCTCTCCAGCACCCCGGCCCTGCCCGGGCCGGCCGACCCGCTCGCGCGCGGCAGCGCCTACATGGGCATCGGCGTCCCCGCCCACGACGGCGTCACCGGCACCCCGCCCCCGGACTCCCGCGCCTCCCAGACCGAGGGCGTGGACGTCTCCAGCCACCAGGGCGACGTCGCCTGGCAGTCGCTGTGGGACAGCGGCGTCCGGTGGGCGTACACCAAGGCCACGGAGGGGACGTACTACACGAACCCCTACTTCGCCCAGCAGTACGACGGCTCCTACGGCGTCGGCATGGTGCGCGGCGCCTATCACTTCGCCACCCCGGACACGGCCGGCGGCGCGACCCAGGCCGACTACTTCGTGGACCACGGCGGCAGCTGGTCGAAGGACGGCAAGACCCTCCCGGGCGTCCTCGACATCGAGTGGAACCCGTACGGCGACGCCTGCTACGGCAAGTCCGCCTCCGGCATGGTGAGTTGGATCCGCGACTTCCTCGACCGCTACAAAGCCCGCACCGGCCGCGCCGCGGTCCTCTACACGGCCACCAGTTGGTGGTCGGAGTGCACCGGCGGCTACTCCGGCTTCGGCGCGGTCAACCCGCTGTGGGTCGCGCGCTACGCCTCCACGGTGGGCTCGCTGCCGGCCGGCTGGTCGTCGTACACCATGTGGCAGTACACCTCCACGGGACCGACGGTCGGCGACCACGACCGGTTCAACGGTTCCCAGGACGCGCTGCGGGAGTTCGCCACCGGCTGAGCGCCGCGCCCGGGCTCAGTCCACGTCCACGTCGTCGAACAGGGCGTGCATCGCGCCGAGCACCCGCAGGCAGGCGTCCACGTCCGCCGTGGTCAGCTCGCCGTCCACCCGGCGCAGCAGTGCGTGCTCGCGGGCCCGGACGGCACCGATCGCCGCCCGGCCCGGCCCGGTCAGCCGGATCAGCGGCGAACGGCGGTGCGCGGGGTTCGGCACGCTCTCCACCAGTTCCTGGCGTGCCGCGTCGTTCACCATGCGCTGCACGAACTGCCGGCTGAGCGCCTGGGCCCGGCCCATCTGCGGCACCGTCATGGGCCCCCGGGCGCGCAGCAGATCGAGTACCGCGCGGACGCCGACCGACAGGCCTTCGACCGGTGCCGCCTCCTCCACCTTGCGGTGCACCCGCCGGTAGAGCGGGCCGACCAGGTCGAACACTTCCGTGAGGCGTTCCGCCAACCGGTCCTGCGCGGCGGAAGAGGGGATGCGGTCGTCGTTCATACGACCAGGATGACACTTTGGTTGCCAACCCGCGAGAAGAATGACACCTTGGTTGTCATGACTGTGGAGCTGACATCCCTGCCCGTCCACTTCCTGCCGACCGCCGACGGCCGTCTCGCCTACCGCGAGGCCGGCTCCGGCACCCCTCTCGTCCTCCTGCACGGCGGCTTCGTCGACCACCGCATGTGGCAGGAGCAGATCCGGGCCTTCGCGCCGAGCCACCGGGTCATCGCCTGGGACACCCGCGGGCACGGCGCCTCCGACAACGCGACCGGCCCGTTCCGGCAGGTCGACGATCTCGCCGCGCTGCTCCGGGGGCTCGACGCCGCCCCGGCCGTCCTGGTCGGACTGTCGATGGGCGGAGGCATCGCGGTGGACTGCGCACTGGAGTACCCCGAGCTGGTCCGTGCCGTCGTCGTCAGCGGGTCCGGCACCAGCGAGGCCGCCTTCGCGCATCCCTGGGTGCTGGAGACCCTCGCCGCGCAGAACGGGTGCCTGGCCGCCGGCGACCTGGAGGGCTGGGCCGACGCGTTCGCGCTGTGGGCGGTCGGCCCGCACCGCGAGCCGGCCGACACCGATCCCGGACTGCTGCGCCGGATACGGCGGATGGGCCTGGACACACTCGGCAAGCACACGCCCGGCGAACCCGACCACCGCGTTCCCGTCACCCGCACCTGGGAGCGTGTGCCGGACATCAAGGTGCCCCTGATCGCGATCAACGGCGCCCTGGAATCCCCGGACCACCAGGCCCTGGCTACCCGTCTCACGGACCTCGTCCCGGGCGGTCGTACCGTCACCGTCCCGGGCGCCGCCCACTACCCGAACATGGAGAACCCGGCCGGCTTCAACGCCGAACTGGCCGCCTTCCTGGAGCGGTTGCCGTAACCGGGGCCCGCTCGGCCCTCCCCGGGAGGGCGTACCGGGACCGCGGTCAGGTGCCCGAGGCGAGCAGCTGGCCGGCCAGCCGCTGGGCCTGGGCGAGCAGCGCGCCGTAGGTGGCGACCTCGTCGGGATCGTCCGTCGCGGAGCGGGCCAGGTCCCGGCGCAGGTCCGCGAGCGCGCCGCGCAGGCCGGCCACGGACTCGCGCAGCTCCTCCTCGCACGCGTCGCCGAACCGGCTGTGGCTGTAGAGCCGCAGCGCGCGGGCGGTCCGGCACAGGAACTCCGCGTACCGCCGGGCGGCCCCGGGGCGCGGCCGGGCCGCAGGGCGGTCCCCGGCGGTGGCCTCCAGCACCGTGCGGGTCACCTCCGCGGTGTGCACGGCCGCGTAGTCCAGCACCACCACCGCGTCGTCGTACCCCTTGCCCGGCGACGCCGGCACACCGCCGCGGCGGCGGCGCAGATTGACCCGCAGGCTCTCCCGGCTCCACTCGGCCGTCGACCGGGCATGCTCCACCTGCCGGTGCAGCCGCAGCGCGCGCTGGTGCCAGCCGTCGGCCTCCTCCGGGTCCCAGCGTCCCGCGGCCAGCCCGTCCGCCACGTCCCGGAGGATGTCGTGCGCCTCCTCGGTCGCGTCCCGCAGCACCGCCTGGGTGTCGCGCAGATACAGCGGTGGCCGGACCAGCGCGTTGACCGTGATCCCGACCACCGCGCCGAACAGGGCCTCGGTGAGCCGGGCCGCCGAGGTGGCGACGCTGACCGAGCCGTTCGTCAGCACGAACAGGGCGCCGGTGGCCGCGTAGATGCCCTGGCTGCCCAGGCGCCGCCACTGGCCCAGCAGCATCGCGAGGGGCAGCACCACCGCCATCGCGCCCACCGTGCTGTGCAGCAGCAGCCCGACGGCGGTGGCGGCGACCGTGCCGGCCGCGATCGCCCCGAGCTGCTGGAGGCCGCGGGTGATCGACCGGTACACGGTCGACTCGACCAGCACCACCGCCACCCACGGCGCGACGAACGCCACCGGCGCCTTCAGCCACCAGCCCGCCACCGCCCAGGCCAGCCACGCGGCCAGCGCCGCCTTCCCGGCCTGGACGGCCAGGTCCCGTTCCCGCCCGGGTCCGGCCAGGGCCCGCCGCGCCGCGTCCACCGCGGCGGACAGATCACGCCGTACGGCCTGCCAGGTCACTCGTAGTCCACGCACACCTCCCCGGGTGCCACCTTGGGCACGGGTCATGCCCGTGCCCGTGGGTGTTCCGGGTGCTCCCGGGTGTGTCGTGCCGCGTCCCGCCGCCCGGCTCAGCCCAGGCTCGGCGGTGTCCAGTCGGCGTGCCGCAGGATGGCGCGGATCGACGTCCGGGACGGGGCGAGCCGCAGGCCGGTGTTGCGCAGGGCGACGGCCACGGGGTGGGACAGCCGCTGGCCCAGCCGGCCCGCCTGCCGGGCGGCGCGGGCGACCGACTGGGCCCGGGGGCGGCGCTCGGCGTCGTACCGGGCCAGCGCCGCGCCGACCGAGGGCTCCGCGGCGAGCGCGGCGGCCAGCGTCGCCGCGTCCTCCAGGGCCTGGCAGGCGCCCTGGCCGAGATGCGGGCTCATGGCGTGCGCCGCGTCGCCCAGGAGCGCCACCCGTCCCGCCGTGAAGGAGGGCAGCGGGGTGACGAGTTCGTCTATGTCGTGGTGCAGCACGGCCTCGGGCCGGGTCGCGGCCAGCAGCGCCGGGACCGGGTGGTGCCAGTCGCGGAAGCGGTCGCGCAGCATGCCGAGCGGGTCGGTGTGGCGCACCCCGGCCGGCGCGGTGAGCACCGCGTGCCACTCGGCGCGGCCGTCGGCGAAGGCGATGTGCCCGAACTCCGCGCCCTGGCCCCAGGTCAGCTCGAAGTCGGTCGCGAGGTCCACCGGGCCCTCGGTGACGGCGCGCAGCACCGTCGAGCCGGCGTAGACCGGGCCGGGATGGTCCGGGAAGAGCAGTCCGCGCAGCCTGCTGTGCACCCCGTCCGCCGCGACGACCAGGTCCGCGTCCAGGAAGTCGTTCCCGGCGGGCACCCGCACCCGGCCGGGAGCCGACAGGTCGAGCGTCCGCGCGGTGACGCCGGTGAGCAGGCACTCGGCGGGCAGCGCCGCGCGCAGCAGCCGGTGCAGGGCGGCGCGCGGGATGCCGACGATGGGCGCGCCGAGCTCGCGTTCCAGCACGGTGCCGTCCATGCGGGCCAGCCACCGGCCGGTGGGCGTACGCGTGCCGCCGGTGTACTGCGGCCGGGCCGCCGCCCGGACCGCCGCGCCGACGCCCACCACGTCCAGCGCGCGCAGCCCGTTGGCGTGCAGGGAGATGCCCGCGCCCGCGTCGGCGAGGACGGTGGCCCGCTCCACCACTCGGACGTCCCAGCCGACGCGCCGCAGCCCGAGGGCCGCCGCCAGTCCGCCGATGCCGCCGCCGACCACCACCGCCGTACCGCCCATGCCGACCCCTCCGTACCTGATCCTTCTACATCTGTAGAAGCACTCTAGCGTGGCTTTCTACAGATGTAGAAGCGGGTTCGGAAACCGGTGTAGAAAGGGGAGGTGGCCTCAGACCGACGAACCCTGCTCGCCGACACGGCGATCACCGTGCTCGCCGACACCGGCATGCGCGGGCTGACGCACCGTGCCGTGGACCGGGCGGCCGGCCTGCCGCCCGGCACCACGTCCGCCTACTTCCGCACCCGGCAGGCCCTGCTCACCGCCCTGGTCCGCCGGCTGGTCGCGCTCGACCAGGCGGAGCTGGAGGAGACCGGCGCCCGCACACCCGTGCCGCGCACGGTGGGTGACCTGACGGCGGGCATCGCCGCGCTCGTCGAGGCACGGCTCACCGGGGACGGCCGGCGCCGGTCGCTCGCCCGTTACGCCTGCGCCGTCGAGAGCGCGCACCATCCCGAACTGCGCGAGATCCTCGTGCCGCACGAGAACCAGGGCCGGCGGACCGTGCGGGACTTCCTCGCCGCACACGGGGTGACGGACCCCGAGGACCGCACGGTGACCCTGCTGACCTGCGTGGACGGTCTCGTCTTCGACCGCCTGGTGCACGGCGGGAGCGTCCGGGCGCAGGAGATCCACGGACTCGTCACCGCCGCGCTGCGCTGAGCCGCATGACGCCTGCCGGAGCGGCGGGACCGGTTCAGCGTGGGCCGGGGCGTGGGTCAAGGGGGCACGGCGCGGAGCGCGGTCAGGACCGCCCAGACGACCGAGACCAGCGGCACCGCCACGACCGCGCCGATCACCCCGGCGACGATGCTGCCCGCGATCACCGACACGGCCACGACCAGCGGGTGCAGCCGCACCGCCCAGCTCATCACCAGCGGATGCAGCACATGTCCCTCCAGCTGGCCGATCACCACGATCAGCACCAGCACGGCCAGCGCCGTCAGCGGACCCCGTCCGGCCAGCGCGACGACGGTGGCCACGCCCAGCGCCACCGGCGAGCCCACCAGCGGCACGAACGCGGCGAAGAACTCCAGCAGGGTCAGCGGCAGCGCGAGCGGCACCCGCAGCACGAACAGGGCCACGCCCACGAGCACCGCGTTGGTGGCCGCGATGATGATGATGCCGCGGGTGTACCCGGAGAACGTCCGCCAGGCCGCCCGCCCCGCCCGGTCCCACGCCGGGCGGGCCCCGCCCGGCACCAGCCGGTCCCGCGCCCAGCCCCACAGGCGCTCGCCGGAATGCAGGAAGAACACCGAGGCGAACAGCGCCAGCGCCCCGCCCGTGATCAGCTCCACCACCCGGCCCAGCTCGTCCACCGCGCTGCTGAGCAGCGCCGACCGGTGCGCGGTGACGTACTGCGTCACCTGCCGTTGCAGCGTGGACAACGCGCCGGGACCGAGCCGGAACGGCGGCCGGCGCAGCCAGCCCTCGATACGGTCGACCCCGCCGCGGAACTCGTCCGTCAGCCGGCCCGACTCGCCCGCCACCGAGCTGCCCACCAGCGCGAACAGCCCGAGCACCAGCACCACACTGCCCACCAGCGCCACGGCCACGCCCAGCGGCCTCGGCAGGAACCGGCTGAGCAGATCGGTCGGCGGGCGCAGCACGGACGTCACGACCAGGGCGAGGAACAGCGCGACGGCCACGAGCTGGAAGCTGCCGAGGACGCTGAACACGCCGTAGACGACCGCACCGACGAGGATCAGCCGCCAGGCGTAGGAGGCGGCCACCCACAGCCAGGGCACCGTCCGGCCGTCCGCCGCCGGGGCGGACCCCGGGCGAGGCGGGGCGGGCAGCCGCACGGAGTACGCGGGCCGGCTGCCCAGCACCGCGCCCCGGGCCCGGCGCCGCCCGGCCCGTCCGGCCGTCCGCCGGCGCGCATCGCCCACCACCGCTCCCGTCCGCTCGCCCCGCCGGCCCGGCTGACGGCCGGTCACCTGTACGACACGGTAAGCGCGTCCCGGGCCGGCGGCGCGCGGAGAACACCCGGGTGGCGGCGGAGCGCCGAGGCGGCCCGGGGGAGACGGCGGCCCGTGCGCCGTCGGGGAGCGCGGCGGCGACGGCGGGGGAGGCGTCGCTCCACCGGCCGGGACCGAGGGGGTGACGGCCGGTGGGTCGACGGATGGATGCCGCGACGGCCGGGTCCGCTACGGCTCCGTGGTGCCCGTGTCACCGGCGGACGCGGGCAGGCCCTCGGTGAGGCCCGTGGGCCGCTCGTCGCACCGGCGGTAGCGGGCGACCGCCCGGCCGAGTTCGCGCCGCTCGGACTCGGGCAGGCTGCCGCCCTGGACGTAGGCCAGCACGTGCTCGGCGACCGTGCGCAGCTTGACGTTGGTGCGCTGGGAGACGTCCCGCAGCGCCCGCCAGGCCTCTTCCGGAGCGAGCTGCCCGAGGACGACGACGGCGCCGATGGCCTGGTCGATCACGGCGTGCGAGGTCACGGCGCGGCGCAGTTGCCGGTTCTCCTCCTGCAACCGGTCGTACTCCGACGCCAGGTCGGTGGCCGAGAGCAGGGTGAGGGGCTGGTTCCGGGAGAGGGCGAAGAAGGCCATCGAGCACCTTTTCGGGGTGGAGGGGGCGTCCACGCTACGCCTGCCCTCAGCGGGCGCACGCACACGAACCGAACCGGACCGCGACCGCCCACGGACACCCGCCCGTCTCCCGGCTACGACCCTCAGGCCGCTGTCTCCCGTCGCCGGTCCCGGCCGGCGGACGGCCGTCAGCCGGACAGCCCGGTGTCCTGGACCGCGCGCTCCACCGGCAGCAGCTCCCGGATGTCCGCGGGCAGCGCCCCGGCCATCCGCTCGGTCAGCTCCGGCGCGAGAGCGGCGTCCAGCACCTCCAGCACGGCGGCGGCGTCCCGCAGCGCCTTGTCCTCGTCGGTGCCGGCCCGGGCGGCGACCCGCCCGGCGAAGGCGGTCAGCCCGAACCGTTCGCCCGCGGAGCCGGAGTCCCGCCCGGCCGAGGCGTCGGCCGCCTCCCGCATGGCCGCCGCCAGGTCCGGCGGGAGCTGCGCGGCCACATGCCGGGCGAGCCCGGACGGCAGCCGTTCCGCCAGCGTGCTGACGACCGCGTGCGCGGCCCGCTCGGCCGTTCCCCGGTCGGGCAACTGGGCCAGCGCCTGCACCTTCCCGATCATCTCGTCGTGCCGCATGAGACCGGTCCCTTCCGCGCGATGCGCCCCCGGCGCGCCCGCCCGGCGGACGTGGCGCCGCCGGCCGGGTACCCCGGCCGGCCCCGGATCACCGGCGCCGGGACCGCCGTCCGGGTTGCGTCGGTCCCCGGTGGCGGGGTACGTGTCGGCAGCGGGACACCGGCGGAGCGACGTGCGAGTGCGAGGTGCGCATGGCAGGCACGATGCTGACGGCCCCGTTGTGGGACCTCCACAACGGGCAGGGACCACGGCAGCTGGCCGAACTCGGGCTCGCGCTGCTGCTGTCGAGCCTGATCGGCTGGGAGCGCGCGGCCCAGCAGAAGAGCGCGGGCATGCGCACCCACAGCCTGGTCGGCATCGCGAGCGCCCTGATGATGGAGGTCTCCCAGCACGGGTTCAGCGCGGTGCTCGGCCTGGACCACGTGTCCTTCGACCCCTCCCGGGTCGCGGCGCAGATCGTCTCCGGCATCGGCTTCATCGGCGGCGGGCTGATCTTCGTACGACGGGATGCCGTGCGCGGTCTGACCACGGCCGCCACCATATGGCTGACCTGCGCCGTCGGCATGGCCTGCGGCGGCGGGCTGCCCGTGCTCGCGCTGGTGGTGACGGCGCTGCACTTCCTGGTGGTCCGGGGATACCCGCGGCTGTCGTCCCGGCTGGTCTCCGGCACGGCCGCCACCACGTTCGAGGCGCGCCTGACCTACCGGACCGGGACCGCGCTGCTGCCGCGCCTGATGCAGATCTGCACCGGGCGCGGCTTCCGGATCGTGCAGGTCAAGGTGGAACGGCTGCCCGGCCGCACCGACGAGGCGGCACGGGTGCTGCTGCACCTGGAGGGCACCGCGGACCCCTCCGCGCTGGCCTCGGAACTGTTCGTGGACGAGGGCGTACTGGACGTCGAACTGTCCACCACGGCGGACGAGGAATAACCCCGGCGGCCGGACCGGGGCCGTCGCCGGATCAGCCCTCGGCCTTCGCCTGCGTCGCCGTCCAGGCGTACTGGAGCCAGTCCGACACGGTCACCGCGCCGAGGCCGCCGCACACCAGCCGGGTGAGCCGGGGCGCCGCCGCGTAGGAGCACACCAGGGCACCGGCCGTCCAGGCCGCGGTGCAGAACGGACAGGACACCAGGTCGCCGACGGCCCGCCGCAGCCCGGTGCCGCGCGGCTCGTCCAGCACCTCGGCGGCCTCGCCGTCGTCCCCGCGCCGGGTGAACGGCGCCCGGACGAAACTGGTGATCTTGTCCCTGGTCAGCAGCCGCGACGTCTTGTAGGTCGCCACGCCCAGCAGCGCCACGTCCCAGGGCGGCACCTCCTGCGGCAGCCGTACCCCCCGGCGCCGGGCCACCAGCGCGAAGGTGCCGACGCTCGCCGCGAACACGGAGGCGAGGACGGCGTACCCGCCCAGTGGCGTCTCGCCCCGCTCGTCGTAGCGTGCGGCGTCCGTCGTCATGAGACCTCCCAGAAGTCCACCGGTGTGCACCGTCCCGTGTGCCGGGCGCCGGACGAGTGCCCTCCCGGCCGGACGCGACACGTGACCTTGTGGGCCCGGACCAGGCGGAGTAAATTATTCATCGTCCGATGAATTACATCGTACGGTGCGTCACTGCTCCCGGGAAGGGCGGAACGGCCATGGAGAAGACCACCTGCTGTGTCGTGGGCGGCGGACCCGCGGGCATGGTGCTCGGCCTGCTGCTGGCACGCGCCGGGGTTGCGGTGACGGTGCTGGAAAAGCACGCCGACTTCCTGCGTGACTTCCGCGGCGACACGGTCCACCCGTCCACCCTGGCGCTGCTGGACGAACTGGGCCTGGCCGAGCGCTTCGCCCGGCTTCCGCAGCGCCGGGTCCGCACCGTCCAGTTGCCGGTCGGCGCCGGCCGCGCGCCGGTCACCGTCGCCGACCTCTCGGTCCTGCGCGGCCCCTACGACTACGTGGCGATGGTGCCCCAGTGGGATCTGCTGGACCTGCTCGCCGCGGAGGCCCGCCGCGAACCCTGCTTCGACCTGCGGATGAACACCGAGGCGACCTCCTTCCTGACCGAGTCCGGACGGATCACCGGAGTGCGCTACCGCACCGCCGACGGCCGCACCGGAGACCTGCGCGCCGTGCTCACCGTCGCCTGCGACGGCCGCGGCTCGCTCGCCCGCTCCCGGCCGGAGCTGCGGCTGCGCCGCTTCGCCTGCCCGATGGACGCCTGGTGGTTCCGGCTGCCCCGGCGGGAGGGTGATCCGTCCGGGCTCGTCGGCGCCGCCGGCGACGGCCTGCTGACCGCGATGATCGACCGCGGTGACTACTGGCAGTGCGCCGCGCTCATCGCCAAGGGCACCGACCCCGAGCGCCGTGCCGCCGGCCTGGACCGCTTCCTGGCCGGATACGCCGCCGCCGTCCCCTGGATCGCCGACCACACACACACCCTGCGGTCGTGGGACGACGTCAAACTCCTCGACGTGCGGCTGGACCGGCTGCGCCGCTGGCACCGGCCCGGTCTGCTGTGCATCGGCGACGCGGCGCACGCCATGTCCCCGGTCTTCGGCATCGGCATCAACCTCGCCGTGCAGGACGCCGTGGCGACCGCGCGCCACCTGGCCGGACCCCTGCGCCGTGGCAGGGTGCGCCTGCGTGACGTACGGGCCGTGCAGCGCCGCCGCCGTCCCACCACGGTCGTCACCCAGGCACTCCAGCGGACGGCCCACGCCCGTGTCGTCGCCCCGGTGCTGAGCGGCCGGCCGCCGCTGGGCGGCGCACGACGGGCCCGGCGCGTCGCGGGCCTGGTCGCGGGCTCGCCCTGGCTGCGCCGGCTGCCCGCGTACTTCGTCGCCTACGGCGCCCGCCGGGAACGGCCCCCCGCGGCAGCGGTCCGCCCGCCGGAACCGGACACGGAAAGCCCCACCCCCACCCCCACCCCCGCACCCGGCCCGTGACCGGGAGCCGCCACAGCCGATCATCGGCCCGTCCGGCCCCGCGCCGGGCCGCCCTGCCGGAACGCCGGCGTCCGGCCCGGCGCAGGTGAGACCCCGGACGGGGACAGCGAGGAACTGCCTTTGGCCATAAGCGTTCTGATACGGCATCAGTCCGCATTCTTTCGCGTAACCACCGTTGTCCGAACAGAAGGCTCTATGTTCCACTGATCTCCTCCGCCACATCGATCACCCGCTCCCGGGCGGGGAGAGCAGCCAGAGGGATCCGTGTGTGATGACCTGGGGTTCGAAAGACTCCTCGGCGAGGACGGTTTCTTCGCCCGTATGCTCGGGCGGTCGCCGTCGGGGGCCACTCGTGAACCCCTGTACGGTCCGGACCTGCCCGTCGTACTGCTCACCGGCGGCCCGGGCATGGGCAAAGGCCGGCTGCTTCGCGCCGCCCGGGACCGGTTCGCCACCAAGGTGCCGGTGATCTACCTGGACTGCGGCTCACCGGTCCATGCGGAACGGGCCGAGCCGGAGCCGGGCGCCCGCTCGGCCGCCACCGAGGTGCTGGTCGAGGCCGCCCGGCGGCTGTGCACCTGGCAGGGAACAGGCGGTTCGTTCACCTTCCCGCGGCTCTTCGCGGGCCTCGCGGTGATCGCGACCGGAGTGGCGGAGGGAACGCCCGACGCGGTCGCGGCGGAGGTCGAACGGTACGCGGAGTTGCCCCAGCGCCAGCGCTTCCGCGGCGTCGCGGCAGGCGACTTCTGGCGCGGCGCGCTCCTCGGCGCCATCCGGAACCTGCTGAACACCCTGTCCGCGCAGGCGCTCGGCCCCTACTCGGCCGCGGTCAGCGGCGCACTGGTGGACGCCCTCATCTCCAGCCTGGCACCCCGAGGCCGGACGGAGATGGCCCGGCTCTACGGCGCGTACCCCGGCGCGGCCGGCCAGCCCGAGCACGGACTGCGCGACCTCGCCGCCGACTTCCGGGCCGGCGGCGAGGGACGCGAGGTGGCGGAGCGCTTTCTCTTCCGGGCCCTGCGCGAGGACCTGGAAGCGGCCTACGGGGGAGCGGTGGGCTGGCTGCGCCGGGTCGGCCGCCCGGCGATGCTGCTGGACCACGCCGAGACACCACTCGGAGAACAGCTGCTGCGCGCCGTGCTCACCGACCGCCGCGGCGGCCAGCGCGACCGCGTGGTGATCGTGGGCACCGCGCGCCGGGCGGACGGCGGCGCCTTCCTGTACGAGGGACTGCCCGCCCGGGAGGTGCCGTCCCCGGCGGAGTTCCGGCCGGCCGACGGCGCACCGCCCGCCTGGACCCGGCGCACCGCCTCGGGCGAGGGCCGGGCACCACTGGCCGACGGGGTGCTCCTGCTGCGGATGCCGCTGCTGACCGGCGACCAGCTCCGCGAGGAGACGGTCCGCAGACAGCGGCGCGCCGGAGAACTGGGCGGCACCAACCGCCGCCGTATCGACGCCGCCGTGGCCCGGCTGAGCGGCGGACGGCCGCACACGGTGATCCGGCTGGCCGCCGCCGCCGCGACCTACCACATGCCGGAGGACGCCAACGACCGGGACATCCTCGCCGCCACGCTGCCGCTCCCGGCCGACGGCACCACCACCGAGCGGCCCGTGGCGGACGTCCTGCTGGAGGAACTGGTCCTGGCGCAACTGCCGGTACGGCTGCCCGCCGAACACCACGACCAGTGGCTCGACCTGCTCACCCATCTGTCGGTGGCCCACGACACGGAGTGCGCGGACGTCCTGCTCCGTCACCACCAGCGCCGCCGCGTCCACCGGCTGACGGCCCATCATGTCGCCCAGTTCCTCGCCGACACCGGATGGCCCGGCTGCGAACGGCACTTCATCGGGGACTTCGGTCTGCGTCAGCTACTGGTGCACCGGTTGTACGGGCTGGAGCCCGACGGCGCCGCCTGGTACGCCGACCACCACCTGCTGCGCGACCACTACACCGGACGCGTGGCGCAGGACGCGGCGCCGGGCGGCGCGTTCCGGTCGGTCATGACGCACCGGATGAACCACCACCTGGTCTCCGGCGGGGTCGACGACGTCGTCCGCCATCTGGCCGCCACGCTGCCGGGCCGGCCAGGGGAGTGGTGCGCCGAGCTGCTGGAGATCGCGCAGGCGCCGTATCCGGGCGGCGCGGACACCCGCCGGCGGCGCGCCCAGGGCCTGGTCGCGGTGGACGGACCGGCGCTGCGCCGCACCGTCGACCAGCTGCTGCACGCGGTGTGGCTGTGCGAGGAGCGGACCAGGCCGACCGGACCGGAGACGGCCCGCACACTGGCCAAGCTGCTGGACCTGCTCTCGATCATGGAGTTCGAAGGGGCCGGGCAGCTCGGCAGGACGGCCACCGAATGGAGCGGCCTCGCGGAGAACGACCAGCCGCTGCTGCGCTGCGCGTGCACCGATCAGCTCGGGCGAAGGAGATAACCGCGATGCCCAGGTGGAAGAAGATCCTCTACACGCTGCTGGCCACGGTGGTGGTCGTGGCGGGCGGCGTGTTCGGCTGGTCCTTCCTGCACCGGCCGGACACCTGCGCCGAGGGTGTCGAGCGGATCGGCGGCGAGTGCGTCGGCGTCAACGGCTCGGGCTACGACTTCGGCACCGAGGAGATCAGCGCCGTGGCCAAGGCCATCGCCCGGGAGAACGACCGGATCGACAAGGAGCCCCATGTCACGGTGGCCATGATGCTGCCGCTGCACTCCGACAAGCCGGCCCTGCGCCGGCAGATCCGCAGCGACCTCCAGGGCGCGTACCTGGGACAGCTGGCGGCCAACGCGGGCACGGGCGAGCCGCCGAAGATCCGGCTGGTGCTGGCCGACCCCGGACGGGACTACAGACACCAGTCGACGGTCGTGGACACCCTGCTGCGCATGGCCGACTCCTCCGCGGACCGGCTGCGCGCCGTCACCGGGTTCAACCTGAGCCTCGGTGCCACCGAGGCGGCCGTCCGACGGCTGACCGCCCACCACGTCCCGGTGCTCGCCTCCCGGATCACCGGAAACGGGATAGCCAACAAGGAGGGCCTCGCGGCGGTGGCCAAGCCGGACTTCCCCGGCCTGGCCCGGATCATCCCCACCAACGACGACGTGGCCCGGGCCCTGGCCGGCTTCAACGGTGACTGGAACCGGGAGAACAGCAGGACGGTGCTGGTCCACGACACGCGCCCCGACAGCTACAACGAGTCGCTGGCGAAGGCGTTCGACGGGATCGAGGAGAAGGGCCCGGCCGGCCCCGCCGCGATGTCCTTCACGTCCCCGGAGATCGACGAGGCGGGCTCCACCGGCAACCAGTTCACCTCGATAGCCAACAACATCTGCGGCTCGCAGGCCGACACCGTCTACTTCGCCGGCCGCACGCTGCACCTGCGGCTCTTCGCACTGAAACTGGCCGAGGTGGGCTGCGCGAACCGGCACTACACGATCATCAGCGGCTCCGACGCCGCCTCGCTGCGGCAGAACATGAGTGCGCGGGACTGGGAGCGGCTGCGCGGCACGGCCGGCCGGCCCAAGGTGACCGTGCAGTACGCCGCCCCCGCCCATCCCGAGGCCTGGAGCACCGAGCTGGCCGCGTGGAAGAAGGACTGGGCCAGGACCCACGGCCGCGAGCCCGCCGAGCGGGACCTGCCCCAGTACCTCACCGAGCCCCAGGCGGCCCTGGCCGGCCTGGAGAAGCTGATCGAGACCACCCCCGCGACGGACTTCGGCGCCCCACCGGACCTGGAGGACTCCCGGACGATGCTCGTGTACGACGGCCTGGTGACCATCGGCACGGCACTGCACCAGGCACAGAGCGGCGCCGCCGAGAACACGCCCGGCCCGGAGGACGTCGGCAGGGAGTGGGCGCAGCTCCAGTCCCAGCACCGGGTGCGCGGCACCAGCGGTCTGATCTGCCTGACCGGCGGCGGCAACCCGTACGACAAACCGGTCGCGGTGGTCGAACTCGATCCGGGCCGGAAGGGCGGGGGCAAGCTGAAGTTCGTCGGCCTCGGCTGGCCCGCCGACGGCCGGCCGCAGCCGCACAACTGCGTCATCCCCGACCACACCTCGTGACGGACGTCCCGGGCCGGCGCACCGGACGGCCCGCCCGCCCGGCCCGGGAGTCCCAGGCCACGGGAGCGTCCTCGTGCGGCGGGCGTGGGTCAGGTCACATATGAGCTGGTTCGCACTCCCTCCCGGGTGCGCCGGGCGCCGGGCTACCGTGGCGAGGAGCCCTCACCCCCTCGCCCCTCGGACGGTCCGGCCGTGCCCACTGATCTGTCTCCCCTGATAGCCGCGACGGCGCGCTGGCTGACGGTCGCCTACCCGCCCTGCGGCGGCGCGCTCGCCGCCGCGCTGTGCGAGGCGCAGGCCCGGCAGGCGGTCACGGTGGCCGCCCGGCTGCGGTATCCCACCGAGATCGACGCGGGCCTGGTCACCCTGGCGGGCCCGGGCGGCGCGGCCCGCCTGGACTGGATCGCCGGCGCCGACGGCTCCGGCGAGCAGCCGGCCGAGGAGTGGGCGTGGCGCACCTGGGTGGACGAGGTCGTGGCCAGCTGGGCCGCCGCGCTGCTCACCGATCCCGCACTGGCCGGCCTCGCCGTCGCCGCGCTGGCCGGTGCCGAGCACGCCGCGGACGCGTCGGCCGCCTTCCGCCGGCTGCTGGACCCCGACGACGTCGACCGCCGCGCCGCCGCCCTGCTCCGCCATCCCGACCTGCTGGCCCCCGTCACCGGCCTCCACCACGCCCAGCTCCGCGACCGCCTCACCCCGGGCCCCACCCTGGCGGCCTGAGCCATCTGACGGACGCGGAGGGTCCGACCCGGACGCCGGGGTGCGGCCCCGGGACGGGCCGGGGTCAGCGCAGCAGCAGGTAGCGGGTGACGAGCGAGTGGGCGCGGTCCGCGCCGATGCCCAGCGCGCGCCCCAGGTCCTCCCAGCGTCCGTCGCCGTCCTCGTCGAACGCGCGGGCCGCCTCCCGGCCGGCCTGCCCGGTCAGCCGGTCCAGCGCGGCGACGGCCCGCAGCGCGGCGGCCGGCGCGTCCTCGGCCAGCGCGGCCAGCCTGTCCTCCAGAGCGGTGAGCAACTGGGCCAGGTCGTCCGGCAGCGGCACGGTCCGCCGCTCCACCGCGCGGATGTGCTCGCTCCAGTCCCGGCGCGGCCCGGAGACGTCCATGTCCTCCAGACCCTCCTCGTCCAGCTCGCCCCACGGCACCGGACTGCTGGGCCCGCGCCAGCCGCAACTGCACGCGGCCCGCACGGCGGCGGCCCTCGGTCTGCTCGCCCCGCCGTCGTACGCCCACCACTCGCTGGTCCGGTACATCGTCGCGCCGCTGCCGATGTCGAAGTACGCGGGCTTCGGCTCACTGCCGTCGTCCAGGACGGCTCCCACGATGCCCTCATGGGAGTCCCCGAACTCCTCCGTCGTCCAGCCCACGTCCGCCTCCCGCCCCGTGCCGGCCACGTCCCGCCCATCATCGGCGACGGCGGGCCCGGCCGGGCCGCGGAGCTGGAAATGCGGCCGAAAGCGGGCCGGTGCCGGACCGGCAGCCCCACCGGTCACGGTGACACCGGCCGCTCGGACACCAGGGCGCGGCCGCGGGAACCGTACCGGCGGCGCGGTCGTGAACCGCTTCCTGAGCAGCAGCGCGCCGGGGCGTCAGCCGGCCGCGTTCTCCGTCCGCATGCGCACCTGTTCCTCCAACCGCCGCAGACTGCCGTCCAGCGCGTCGTACACCGCCTGCTCGCCCGGGTCGTGGCCGGCTTCGAAGAAGGACAGGTGCACGGTCACCTCGCTGGCGCCGCTGCCGATGCCCGCCACCTGGAGCCAGCCGGTGTAGCTGCCCTGCTCGCGGGTGCCCCACTCCAGGCGCATCTGGTCCGGCTCGGACCGCAGCAGGGCGGGCAGGTCCTGACCGGAGTGGTCCTCGTGCACGGTCACGGCGGGCGGGTCCTGGACCGCCACGTGCAGGGCGTCCGGGAGCCACGCGTCGAGCTGCGCGACATTGGCCGCCTGGTCGAAGACGTGCTCGGGCTGCGCGGGCATCGTGCGGGAACGTTCGTACTCGGCCATCGTGGTAGCGCTCCTTCCGGTCGGACGACGTACCCCGACCGCGTGCCCCTTCCACGGCGGCCGAAAAGCCCCCGCCCCGGCTTCCTCACGGCCGGCCGGCACGGGACGCCCCCCGGCACCGGCCCGCCGACCGGCACCTGGACGCCGCAGACACCTTCACGCAGCGGAGACCGTCACGCGGCCGCAGGCTGTGCCGCCATCGCCGCGCGTGCCGTCCGTTCCACCAGGGACACACCGTCGCTCATGGAGACGTTCCCGTCGGACAGCACCGCGACGAGGTACCGGTGTTCCCGCACGGTGACCTCGCCGACGCTGTTGACGTCCCACAGACCCGTGGTGCTCCGCTGGAGCCAGCCGTTCTTCAGCGCCCGCGGGGAGTCCGGATCGCCGGCCGCCGGGACACCCCACGCCTGCTCCGGTACGACCTGGCCCATCAGCGTGCGGACATAGGCGCGGGACCGCCCGTCGAGCCCGCCGGAGCCCCGGCGCGCGGTGTCCCCGGGACCGAACACCTCCCGCAGCAGCCGCACCTGGTCGCCCGCCGTCGTCCGGGTCAGCCCCCACTTGCCGCCGGGGCCGCCCGTGGTCGCGGTCAGCCCCAGCCGCTCGTTGGCCGCCGCCAGCCCCGGGGCGCGGCCGATCCGCCGCCACAGGGCGTTGGCGGCCGCGTTGTCGCTGCGCCGGATCATCGGCTCGGCGAGGCCGCGCTCGGCGGGGGTCAGCTCCCGTCCCGCGTCCTGCGCGCGGAGCAGCAGCGCGGCGAGGATGTCGACCTTGACGATGCTGGCGGTGTCGTACGCCCGGTCCCCGCCGCTCACCACGGCGGTGCCGCCGGTGCCGTCCAGGTCGAGGACGGCCGCCGTGGCGTGCGCCGAGGCCTTCGCGGGCGGCGCGGCCACCGCGGGCGACGGGTGCAGGAGGCCGGCGGAGAACAGGGCGGCGGCCGAGGCCGCGAGCGCGGCGGTCTTGGCCCGAGCGGTGCGGGAGAGGCGGGAGGACATGAGGAACGAACGTAGACAAGATGCGCCCGCGCTGACATGGCGGCCGTCACGTTCCGCCCGTCTTCGCCCCGATTGTGAGAAGAGCCACCGAAGGGGAGCGCCACCGAAGGGGAGCGGAGCCGTCGATGGGGGAGTGGGGCCGACGAGGGGGAGTGGGGCCGCCGACGGGGCGCATCGTGCCGTCCGGCCGTCCCAGGCGGCGGCGTGTACGCGCGGTCCGGCCGGCCTCCTCGCCTATCGTCGCCGGGACACCGACATCCGGAGCGACGATGGAAAAAACGGATGAACTGGTCGGTACGGCGCCGAGCGCGGTCGCGGTGCCTCCCGGGCGCCCGCGCTCGGCGCGCCGCCCCGGGCCGTGGCTGCTCGGCACCGCCCTCGCGCTCGGCGCCGGTGCCGCCGTCGTGCTCCTGCCGGCCGGCGTCCCGTGGCCGCGACCGCCGGCCGTCCAGGCCTGGCGGACCGTCTGCCTGGCCATCACCGTGCAGGCGCTGCCCTTCCTGCTTCTGGGCACCGCCCTGTCCGGCGCCATCAACGCCTTCGTGCCGGCCGACCTGTTCACCCGGGTGCTGCCGAAGCGGCCCGCCCTCGCCGTCCCGGTCGCCGGTGCGGCCGGCGCGGTCCTGCCGGGCTGCGAGTGCGCCTCCGTCCCCGTCGCGAGCAGCCTGATCCGCCGGGGCGTGCCGCCGGCCGCCGCCTTCGCCTTCCTGCTCTCCGCGCCGGCGATCAACCCGGTGGTCCTCGTGGCCACCGCCGTCGCCTTCCCCGGCAGCCCCGCGATGGTCGCCGCCCGGCTGCTGGCCTCCCTCGCCACGGCGGCCGTGATGGGCTGGCTGTGGCTCTGGCGCGGCAAGGAGGAGTGGCTGCGCCCCCTGCTGCGCCAGAGGCACACCGGCCACCGGCCCGGCCACGGCCGCTGGCGGGAGTTTCGGCTCGGCTTCCAGCACGACTTCCTGCACGCCGGCGGCTTCCTCGTGTTCGGTGCCATGGCCGCCGCCACCTTCAACGTCGGCGTGCCGGGCTCCGTCCTGGACGCCTTCTCCGGCTCACCGTGGCTGTCGGTGGTCTTCCTGGCGGGCCTCGCCGTGCTGCTGGCCGTCTGCTCGGAGGCGGACGCGTTCGTCGCGGCCTCCCTCACCGGCTTCTCGCCGACCGCCCGGCTCGCCTTCCTGGTGGTCGGTCCGATGGTCGACCTCAAGCTGATCGCGCTCCAGGCCGGCACCTTCGGCCGGGCCTTCGCCTGGCGGTTCTGCACGGCGACCACGGTCGTCGCGGTCGCCGCCAGTGTCCTGACCGCGGGGGCGCTGCTGTGAGACGGCACGTCCAGACCCTCCTGCTGGCCCTGACCGGGGCCGGCCTGCTGCACGCGGCCCTCTTCACCGACCTCTACCTGCGCTACGTCAAGGCCGGACTGCGCCCGCCGCTGATCGCGTCCGGGGCGGTCCTGCTGCTGCTCGCGCTGGCGTCGGCGGCCACCCGCGCCGACCGGCGCCCCGCGCCCCGCACAGACAACACCGACACTCACGAGCCCGGCCCCGCCGCCACTCACGCGCCCGGCCCCGCCCACACGCACGGGCACGACCCCGCCGAGGCCCACGGGCACGGGCACGACCACGCCGGCACCCCGCGCGCCGCCTGGCTGCTGTTCCTGCCCGCGCTCAGCCTGCTCTTCCACGCGCCGCCCGCGCTCGGCGCGTACACCGCGGCCCGGGCGAACGACAAGCCGGTCACCGTGCAGCGGGGCTTCCCCGCCCTGCCCGCGACCTCGCCCCTGCCGCTCACCCTCACCGACTTCACCCGGCGGGTCCAGCAGGACCGCAGCGGGGCGGTGCGGGGCCGCGCCGTACGGCTGACCGGCTTCGTCACCCCGGCCGGGCAGGGCGGCGGCTGGTACCTGACCCGCATCGTCTTCTCCTGCTGCGCGGCGGACTCCCAGACGGTCCGGGTGCGCGTGTACGGCGGGCAGGCGCCGCCCGCCGACACCTGGCTCGCGGTGACCGGCACCTGGCACCCGCGGGGCACCCTGGGCACGCGGACCGCCGAGGCGGCGCTCGACGTCAGGGACGCCAGGCCCGTCGCACCGCCGGTGAACGCCTACACCGACGACCTGCCGCTGGCCCCTTCCTGACACCCCTTCCCGACTTCTCTCCGACCTCTTCCCGAGCCCTTGCCGGAGGCTTCCCGGCCTCCTTCCCCGGGTCTTCCCGAGGTCTTTCCCCGGCCCGCGCGGACGACCGGCGAGGAGAGGTGCACGATGGTGTGGTGACGCTGTTCCGGGACCGGGTCCGGGCCACCGTGCCGGGCGGTCCCGGTCGCGGGCCGCCGGCGTGCGGAAGGAGGCGGTGGCGATGACGCGGACACCTGCCACGACGGTCACCCGGGTGTGGTGGTGGCGCTGGCGGCGCAATCCGCTCAGGCGGCACAGCGATGTCGTGGAGGCGTGGATCGTGCTCGCCGGCTGGCTGCTGGCCCTCCTCGCCGGGGTCGTCGCGGGCCTGGCGGCGGCCCGGACCTCCGAGTCGGCGTTCGCGGCACGGCTGGTCCGGACGCACTCCGTCTCCGCCGTGGTCACCGACGGCGCCGCGCGCAGACCGTCCGCGGGCAGCGGCTACGACGACGGGCGGGTGTGGGCGACCGTGCGGTGGACCGGCCCGGACGGAGCGGTGCGCACGGACCGGGCCAAGGTCGTCCCGGGCGTCCCCGCCGGAAGCCGGGTGACCGTGTGGACGAACCCGGCGGGCCGGATCGTGCCCGCTCCCGTCGTCGGCGCGGCGGCCGACCTCCAGGCGGCCCTCACCGGCGCCCTCGTCGCCCCGACCGCCGGCGCGCTGGTCTGGGGCGGGGTGTGGCTGGTCCGCGACCGGCTCATCCGGCGCCGCATGGCCGAATGGGACGAGGAGTGGAAGCGGATAGGGCCCCGGTGGGGCAACCTCAGCGGCGGCAGGGGCTGACCGGGCCCCGCCCGGTGCACCTCGGCGGCCGGTCACCCGCCGCGCGACCGGTCCCGTCCGTAGGGGCGTGAGGAGGCGCGACCGGTCCAGGCCGCAGGGGCGTGAGGACGCGTGACCGGTCCAGGCCGCGGGGGCGTGAGGACGCCGGGCCGGGTTACCCGGCGGGTATGGCGAAGCTGCACCTTTCACGACGGCACCACCGGCAGGCCGCCGACGAGTCACCGGAGCCGCGCATCCCGGCACCGGAGGAAGCCGGACCCGGTCCGGAGGTCGAGCGACGGGCCCCGGACACGCCGGTCCGGCTGCCCCGGCGGGCCTGGCGCGCGGTCTTCCGGGGCGCCCTGCGCGAGTTCCGGGACGACGAGCTGACCGACCGGGCCGCGGCGCTCACGTACTACAGCGTCCTGTCCCTGTTCCCGGCGCTGCTGGTGCTGGTCTCCCTGCTGGCCGTCGCCGGCCGGTCGGCCACCGACCGGGTGCTGGCCAACCTGCGGAACCTGGCCCCGGGCCCCGCCCGCGACATCATCACCCGGGCCGTGCAGCAACTCCGCGACGGCGCCGGCATCGGCTCGGTCGTGGCCCTGGTCGGCATCGTGCTGGCCGTGTGGTCGGCGTCCGGCTATGTGGCGGCCTTCATCCGCGCCGCCAACGCCGTCTACGACATGCCCGAGGGCCGGCCGGTGTGGAAGATCCTCCCGGTGCGGATCGGCGTCACGGTGGCGCTGATGGTGCTCGCCGTCGCCGGCTCGCTCATCGTGGTGTTCACCGGCAGCCTGGCCCGGCGGGCCGGACAGGCGATCGGCATCGGCGACACCGCGCTGACGGTCTGGTCGATCGCGAAGTGGCCGGTGCTCGTCGTCCTCGTCACCCTCATGATCGCGCTGCTGTACTGGGCGACCCCGAACGCCAAGGTCAAGGGCTTCCGCTGGATCACACCCGGCAGCCTCCTCGCCCTGCTGATCTGGATGGCCGCCTCCGCCGGGTTCGCGTTCTACGTCGCCAACTTCGGCTCGTACAACAAGACCTACGGCACCATGGCCGGCGTCATCGTCTTCCTGGTCTGGCTGTGGATCACCAATCTGGCGATCCTGCTGGGCCTGGAGTTCGACGCGGAGACCGTACGGCAGCGGGCCATCGCCGGCGGCCATCCGCCGCAGGCCGAGCCCTACACCCAGCCCCGCGACACCAGGAAGTGGGACGAGGAGGACGTACGCCGCCTGGACGAGACCTGACGCGCACGCCCTCCCCGCCGCCTCACGCCGCGTGTCCGCCGTCCACCGAGAACTCCGCGCCCGTCACATAGGCCGCGTCCGGTCCGGCGAGGAACGCCACCATGGACGCCACCTCGTCGGCCGTGCCGTAGCGGCCCAGGGCGGTCATGGCGGCCTGGCCGGAGGCGTACGGGCCGTCCGCGGGGTTCATGTCGGTGTCGGTCGGGCCCGGGTGCACGACGTTCGCGGTGATGCCGCGCCCGGCCAGCTCCCGGGCCAGCGCCTTGGTCAGCCCGACCACGGCCGACTTGCTCATCGCGTACAGCGTGGCCCCGGGCCCCGGCACGCGTGCGGCGACGCAGCTTCCCACGGTGATGATCCGTCCGCCGGGCCGCAGGAGTCCGGCGGCGGACTGGGCGGCCAGGAACACGCCGCGCACGTTCACCGCGAGCAGGCGGTCGACGTCGGCGAGCGACAGGTCCGCCAGCGGCCCCATCACCCCGACGCCCGCGTTGCCCACCAGGATGTCCAGCCCGTCCAGCGCCCCGGCCGCCTGCCGCACGGCGTCCGCCGCCTCGGCCGCGTCCGCCGCGTCGGCGCGCAGGGCCACGGCCCGCCGCCCCAGCGCCTCGATGTCCCGTACGACGGCCTGCGCCGCGTCCTTGCCGTGCACATAGGTGACGGCCACGTCCGCGCCCTCCCGGGCCAGCCGCCGTGCCGTCGCCGCGCCGATGCCCCGGCTGCCGCCGGTGACCAGTGCCGTCTTGCCGTCGAGTCGTGTGGTCGATGTCGATGTCGATGTCGATGTCATGGCTCCATCCCACCGGAGCGGCGCGGGCGGCACCGGCGGCCGGCGGACATCGATCTCACCCGGGCCCGGCCCCCGGGCGGTCAGCCCCGCAGGGTGCCGCGCGGGCTGATCAGACCACTCTCGTAGGCGAGGATCGTGGCCTGGACCCGGTCGCGCAGTCCCAGCTTGGACAGCAGGGCGTTCACATGGCTCTTGACCGTGCCGGTGGTGACGCCGAGTTCGGCGCCGATCTCCGCGTTGGTCAGACCGGAGGCGATCTTCAGCAGGACTTCCCGCTCCCGCTGGGTCAGCCGCCCCAGCGGCCCGTCGGCCGGGGGCAGGGCGGGGCCGCCGCGGGCGAAGGTGTCGATCAGCCGACGGGTCACGGCGGGCGCCAGGATGCCGTCGCCGGCCGCGACCACCCGGATCGCGGACAGCAGTTCCTCGGGCTGGGCGTCCTTCAGCAGGAACCCGGACGCCCCGGCACGCAGCGCCTCGTACACGTACTCGTCCAGGTCGAACGTGGTGAGCACGAGCACCCGTGGCGCACCGGCCGGCGCGGTGATCAGCCGGGTGGCGGTGAGCCCGTCCATACCCGGCATCCGGATGTCCATCAGGACGACGTCGGCGTCCCCGGCCGTGGCGAGCGACACCGCCGTCGCCCCGTCACCGGCCTCGGCCACCACCGTCAGACCGGGTTCCGCGTCCACGATGGCGGCGAATCCGGCACGGACCACGGCCTGGTCGTCGACGACGATCACGCGTATGTCGACGGGGACACCTCCTGGACGGGGGCCGGAACGGCTCCGGCCGGCAACGACACCCGTAGCGTACCGGCCGGTTCGCACACGATCCGTCCCTCACCCGCGGCGACCTGCACCCGCAGCCGCTCCGCGACCGGGCCCGCGACGGCGAGCCGGACACCGGTCACCGTGATCCGCAGGGTGCCGCGGCGCCGCCGCAGCGTCACCCGGGCCGGGCCCGGATCGCCGGCGCCGAGCGCGGCCTCCACGATCCGGTACACCGACACCTGCACGGACGGCGGCAGTTCGCGGGCCGCCTCCGGCAGCCCCCGCAGCCGTACGTCACGGCCGGCGGCACGCAGCGCGCCGCACAGGGCGCCGAGGTCGGCGGCGGACGGCGACGGCGCGAGCGGACCACCGGGCCCCTCGTCCGCGGCGTCGCCCAGGCCGCGCAGCATCTCCCGCATCGCGGCCAGCGCCGCCCGGGCCGTGCCCGCCACCTCCTCCAGGTCGCCGCGCCGGGCCGCGCCGACCAGCTCCCGGGTGTGGGTCAGCACGGCGTCGCTCAGCGTGGCCGCCAGCCGCCGCCGCTCCGCCTCCGCGGCCCGGTCCGCCTGCCACAGGGAGCTGGCGAACGCGAAGTCGTCGAACGCCAGGGCCCGCAGCCGGCGCCGCCGTACGAGCAGACCGGCGCCCCACACGGCGGCGAACAGCGGGGCCAGCAGGACGGTCAGCGCGAACGGCAGCAGGACCAGGTCGGCCGCGCCCACCGGCTCGCCCGCCGCCACCCCGTCGGCGCACGACACCGCCGCCACGGCACAGGCCGCGCCGAACGACCCGGCGGCCGGCGCGGGCCAGGTGCGCGAGGGGCCCCGGCCGTACGCGGCGACCGCGTACACGGCGAGCACCTCCACGAGCGTCCCGCACGCGAGGAACTGCGCGACCTGCGACGGCAGCGGCACCGCGACGACCGCCGCCGGGCTCAGCCAGGCCGTCGCCAGCACCGTGAGGAAGACGGCCCACGGCGCACGCCTGCGCCACAGCAGCGGCAGCGCGTGCAGCACCAGCAGCCCGCACACGACCAGCAGGCCCGGCAGCGCGGCCCGCCGCGCGGCGGCCGGCCAGTCCTCGCTCAGCGCCAGCGTGCAGGCCACGGGCAGGATCATCGCCGCCAGTGCCAGGGCCGGGTCGGCGAGCCGCTGCTCCCGCAGGACGTCACGCCGCCAGCCGGGTGGGTCCGGCCGCCGCGGCGCGGCTTCGTCGGGCAGCGTCGCGCGCACCAGCCAGCCGCCCTCCGGCGTGGGCCCCGCGGTCAGTTCGCCGCCGGCCGAGGCCGCCCGCTCCCGCATCCCGGTCACCCCGCGTCCCGCGCCGAGCCCGCCGGTGCCCTGCGGCGCGGTGCGCGGCGGCGCGTTCTCCACGGTCAGTTCCAGCAGGCCGTCCGCCCGCCGGACCACGACCCGGGCGGCGGCGCCGGGCGCGTACCGCAGGGCGTTGGTGAGCGCCTCGCGGACGATGCCGTGGACCGCCTCGGCCGCCGGTCCGGCCAGGTCGTCCGGGATCCGCGCGGTCACCGGACGGCCCAGCCGGCCGAATCCCGCGAGGAGTTCCTCGATCCGTCCGCTCATCGGCCGGTGTTCCCGGTGGTCGGTGTCCCGCAACAGGCCCACCAGCCGTTGCAGCGCCGTCAGGGTCTCGGTGCCGGTGCGCTCCGCGAACGACAGCGCCTCGGCGGCCAGGTGGGGCCTGCCGTCCCGGAGCCTGCGCGCCGCGTCGACGGTCACCACGACCGAGGTGAGGTGATGGGCGCTCACGTCGTGCAGCTCGCGGGCCAGCCGCCGGCGCTCCCGGTCGCCCGCCAGCCGGCGGGCCTGCTCGGCCCCGGCCAGCCGCCGGGCCGCCGTCAGCCGGCCGGCGAGCCACTGGCGCCGGCCCTCGCCGAGACCCGCGCACAGCACGTACCCGCCCAGCGAGAGCGCCATGTCGGACAGCAGCGCCGGCCGCGCGCCCTCCTGCACGGCCGCCCCCGCCCACTCCACGCCCACCACGGCGGCCACCGCCCGCACCGTCACCGGCACCGGACAGCGCACGGCGACGGAGTACAGGGCGATCAGGGTGCCGCAGCCCGGATAGCCGTCGGGCCACGCCAGCCCGCCGACGACCAGGGCGGCCAGGGTGCCCGCCAGCGCCCGCACCGGTGCGGTACGGCGCCGGCCCAGCGCGACTGTCTCGACGGCCAGCGCGCACAGCACGGCGAGCAGCGCCGGCGGCCCGGGCGGGTCGTCGGGGCCCACCCCGGGCCACAGCAGGACACCCTGCCCGGCCGCCAGCAGCAGGGGCAGAAGCCAGTTGCGTATCGTCTCCATGTCGCCGACGAGCGTAGACACCCGCCGGGGACGGCGAACACCAACCAGAGATAGAGAACCCGGTCATGCCGGCGGCCGATGGCACGCCCGGTTCTCCTTGGCAGGCTGACGGTATGACACACCCGCAGTCACCGCCGCGGCCCGCCGGGCAGCCGCTCCCGTACCACCGCCTGGCCCGCCTCTCACCACACCACCGATGGTGGCGACCCCTGCTCGGGACCCTGGTCGCGGCCGTGACCTATGTGGTCGCCGTGATGGTCGTCATGGGTGCCGCCGCGGCGGCGGGCGCGGGCCTCGGCTATCCCGAAGACGCCGACGGCTGGCCCGAGTTCGGCCCCGTCCCGGACACCGCCGTGGACCTGCTCACGCTCGCGGCGGCCATCCCCGTCCTGCTGCTGACCGTGCGCTGGATCGGCAAGCGCCCGGCCGGCACGCTCTCCTCCGTCACCGGGCGGCTGAGATGGCGCTGGCTGCTCCTGTGCGTCCTGACCGCCGTGCCGGTCCTCGCCCTGTCGATGGGCGGCATGTTCCTGCTGCCCGGGGACACCGGCGAGGCGCCGGATCAGTGGGTGGGATGGGCGGCCTTCGGCCGGGCCCTCGCCATGCTGCTGGTCCTGGTGCCGTTGCAGTCGGCCGCCGAGGAGTACGCCTTCCGCGGCTGGCTGACGCAGAGCGCGGGGGCGTTCCTGCGCTCGCCCTGGGCCGCGCTGCTGCCCCAGACCGTCCTGTTCGCCGCCGCCCACGGCTGGGGCACCCCCTGGGGCTTCGCCGACCTGATGGTGTTCGGCGCGTGCGCGGGCTGGCTGACCTGGCGGACGGGCGGACTGGAGGCGTCCATCGCGCTGCACGCGGTCAACAACCTGTTCGCCTTCGGTGTCTCGGCGGCCGTCGTGGACGGGCTCGCCACCGACGAGACCGCGGCCGACGCCGACTGGCAGACGGTCGTGCTCGACGTGCTGGGCATCGTCCTGTACACGGCGGCCGTGGCCTGGTGGCTGCGCCGCCGCCGGCTGGAGCGCACCGCCCCGCCCCCGCCTCCCGCCGCGCCACCGGTGCCCGTCGTGCCGTACCCGTACGCCGGGGCGCCGGTCCCCGGGCACTGGACGGGCCATCCGGCCTCCGGTGCCCCGCTACCACCGCCGTGGACCGGGCAGCCGCCTTCGGGCGCCCCGACACCTCCGCCGTGGACGGGCCACCCGGCCTCCGGCGCGCCGGCACCATGGACGACCGCTCCGGGGCAGAAGCATGTGCAAGGTCAGGGGCATGGGGATGGGCATGGGTCTGCGCAGGGGCCGGCCGGTGTGCCGCCGTGGGCGGGAGAGCCCGGCCGGCCCGGACCGGCCGAGTAGGCGCCGCCCGCCGCGCTTCGGTGGTGTGTCGGCGGGGCGGCGCGCCCGGGGAGCGGTTCGGCGTGCCGGGCGGCCGGCTGGTGGAAGATCGGTCCGGCGGCCGGAACCGTGTCCCCACCCGGGACACGGATCCACTCCGACCGTCAACTACCGTTCACAGCAAGGAAGTTGAAGTCATGACCGACCAACTCACCGTGAGTGTCCTGGGCACCGGCATCATGGGTGCCGCGATGGCCCGCAACCTCGTGCGCGCCGGACACACCGTCCGCGCCTGGAACCGCACCCGCGCCAAGGCCGAACCGCTCGCCGCCGACGGGGCGCACGTCGCCGGCACGCCCGCCGAGGCCGTGGAAGGCGCCGACGTCGTCCTGACCATGCTCTACGACGGTCCCGCCGCCCTGGAGGTCATGCGCGAGGCCGCGCCCGCGCTGCGGTCCGGGGTCGCCTGGGTGCAGTCCACCACCGCCGGTGTCGAGGCCATCGGCGACCTCGCCGCCTTCGCCCGCGACCAGGGCCTGGTCTTCTTCGACGCGCCGGTGCTGGGCACCCGCCAGCCCGCCGAGGCCGGTCAGCTCCTCGTGCTCGCGGCGGGCCCGGCCGGGCACCGCGCCGCCGTGACACCGGTCTTCGACGCCGTCGGGGCCCGTACCGTGTGGACCGGCGAGGACGGCGCGGCCGGCAGCGCGACCCGGCTGAAACTCGTCGCCAACAGCTGGGTCATCGCGGCCACCGCCGCGACCGGCGAGGTGCTGGCGCTCGCCAAGGCACTCGACGTGGACCCGCACGACTTCTTCGACGCCATCGCCGGCGGCCCGCTGGACATGGGATACCTGCGGGCCAAGGCGAAGCTCCTCCTCGACGGCCCGCTGACCCCCGCCCAGTTCGCGGTGGCCACGGCCGCCAAGGACGCCCGGCTCATCGTCCGGGCGGGCGAGGAACACGGGGTACGGCTCGACGTGGCCGCCGCGAGCGCGGAGCGTCTGGAGCGCGCCGCCGCGCAGGGCCACGCCGAGGAGGACATGGTCGCCGCCTACTTCGCCAGCTTCGACCCCGGCCGGCCGGCCGGCTGAGAAGCCCCGGTCGTCTGGGAAGCCCCGGCCGTCCGAGAAGTCCCGACAGGGATCACTCGGCGGTGCCGGTGGCCTCCGCCGACTGCGGCGCCGGCTCCTCGGGAACCGTGTAGAAGACGGACGTGCCCTGCTTGCTGCGGTGCGCGCCGTTGCGGGCCACGAGGTGTTCCAGAGTGGTGCGTACGACCTTGGTCTGGACGCCGCGGTCCGGGTGGGCCCGGCCCAGCGCCTCGGCGACCTCCGCGGCGGAACGGGGTTCGTTCTGCTCGGCCAGGTACCGGCGGACGAGTTCGACCAGCGTGGGCTGGGCCGGCTGCGAAGTCGCCTTCGCGGGTGCCGCCTTCGCGGGCGCCGCCTTGACGGCCGCCGGCTGGTCGGCAACCGCCTTGCCGGCCGCCGGCTTGGCGGCCTCCGGCTTGCCGGCCGCCGGCTTCTTGGCGGCCGTCTTGCCGGTCGCCGTCTTCCTGGCAGCCGTCTTCTCGGTCGTCGGCTTGGCGGCGCTCGTCTGTCCGGCAGCGGTCTTGGCGGTCCGCGGCTTCTTCGCGGTCTTCGCGGTCTTGGCGTCGGACCGTCGCGCGCCACCACTCCTGGTCCGTGGGGCGGGTACGACCGCGCCGCCGGCCGATGCGGCGATGCCGAGCGCCTGCTGCATGTTCAGCAGCGTGGCATGGTCGTGCTGGAGAGTGGCCAACTGCTCTTGCAGAGCGGCGATTTCGTCGGTGATGCGGTCCTGTTCCCTGAGATTCTGTTCAAGATCCTTGGTCACTTGGCTGACATACTGAGAAGCCAGTTCGGTGACGGACCCAGTGCTTTCCGGCATTCTTACCTCCGCGCTCCGGACGGTGCGTCACCTGGATGATACGGGTGGGTTAACCCGTTTCACTGCTGCCTGCCCCAGGCGCGGCGGCCTCCGGCCACCGGGAAGGCCCGGCACCCGGTCCCGACTCCCGCGCCCCGCACGCCCGATGACTACCCTCCCTCACTATGGCAGCATGTGCGCACGGCGGTCGTCCGCGGCCGGGACACCTCGCCCGGACTGCCCTGGTCCTGGCCGGGCTGCTGCTCTTCGCCGGCTGCGAGGACTCCTTGGGCGCGCCTCCGCCGCGCCCGGCCGCGCCGCCCGCCGTGGCCGCGTGCCGCACGGACTCCGGTGACCTGATCGCCGACGTGGACAACGACGGCCGCCCGGACCGGATCACCGATCCCTCCGGGCGTGGCGCCCGGTTGACCGTCACCTTCGGCACCGGCTCCCGCCACGGGAGGACCGTTGCGGCGCGGGGACTGGCCGACCGCACCGGAAGCCGGCAGCGGTATGTGCGCGCCGCCGTGGCGGACTTCGACCGCGACGGCTGGAGCGACCTGGCCGTGGTCGCGGGCGCGGAACAGGGCGGCGACGACCCGGTGCCGCCCCGCGTCGCCGAGTTGCGGTTCGGGCCCTTCTCGAACACCGGCCGGGCCCGGCGCACCGCCCGGCTCGACCTGGGCGCCACGCGGGACATCGCCGTGGCCGACTACAACCACGACCGGTACCCGGACCTGGTGGCGTACACCTACGCCGGCGACGGTTCCTACGAGTTCCAGGTCCGTCTCGGCGACGCGCGCACGGGACTGGCGGCCGGCACAGGTGCGTACGCCACGGACGCCGGAGCCACCGGCTACCACCCTCCGGTTCGCCTTCCCCACGCCGGGCTGGGCCCCTTCTACCCGGTCTGCGGCACGACCGGCCGGGCCGGGACCGGCCGTTGAACCGCGCCGGGGCCCCGGCCACAGGCCCGCGCGGCAGCGGACCTCACCCGAGCACGAGCGGCAACCTGCCGGTAGGTGCGCCGAGTTGGTCGGACTCCGCGGCGGTCGGGGTGCGGCGGCCCGTGCCGATGCGCAGCGCGTCCTGGTCGGACCAGGAGGCGGGGAAGGCGGCCCCGGCGATCTCCTCCAGCAGGGCGCGCGCCCGGGTGAGGCTCTCGGCGGGCGGCCCCGGTGTGTGCGGCAGGTGTGCGATCAGGTCCAGGTGGTGCAGGGTCCACTCCAGGACGTACGCGCTGAGGTAGTCGGCGACGGTGAGGACCATGTCCTGGGTGCGCACACACTGCCCGGGACCGGCCGGCCCGGCCGCGCGTCCCGCGGCGGAACCGACGTCGTCCAGGTGGAACTTCAGCAGTCCCGGGTCCTCGTACGCGGCGGCCAGCCGCACGGTCAGCGCGTCCAGCGGGTCGTCGCCGGCCGGTGGTGTGTCCGTGACGTTCCAGTAGGTCACCGCGTCGTGCGTCGGCTCCCCGTTGGCGGGCGTCGCCAGGGTGATCAGCACGTCCTGGGCGTCGATGACCAGATGGCACACCAGGTCCCGGACGAGCCAGCCGGTACAGCCGGAGGGCCGCGCGAAGTCCTCGTCGGCGAGACCGGCGACCGCCGCGCGCAGCGCCGCCCACGAACGCGAGAAGAGTTCCACGCCCGCAAGTTGGCAGCGCCCGGGAGGAGCCGCCGGACGCCGTCCGCCGCCGTACCGCCCGCCACGAGCCGTCGGTTCACCCACATGAACTTCTCACACGTGGGTGTACTTGCCCGGGAACGGTGTGCGAAGCTCGGTCGACTTCTCCCGCGGACCTCGGAGTCGGAGGGCGAACATGAGTGTTTCCCGGCGTGCGCTGCTGGCCACGGCGGCCGGTGCGACGGTCACGGGCGCGGCCGCGGTCCCGGCCGCGAGCGCGGCACCTTCCGTGGCAGCCGCCGCCCGGCCGGCCGCGGTCCCTCCCGGGGCGCCCGGACGGCAGGACCCGGCGGCGACCCTGCGGACGCTCGCCGCGGCGGCGGACTACGCCGTCGCGAAGGTCCGCGACGTCGCGCCCCGTGTCACCGGCTTCCCGGTCGGCACCAGGTCCGAGAAATGGACGTACTCGCACACCGGCGACTGGGTGGGCGGCTTCTGGCCCGGCACGCTGTGGATGGCGTGGCTGCACAGCGGGGACGACTATTTCCGCGCCCGGGCGGTCGAGTGGGCCCGGAAACTGGCGCCCCGGCAGGACGACACCAGCACACACGACCTCGGTTTCCTGTTCTCCCCGTCCTGGGTCACCGCCTGGCGCCTGACCGGCGACGAGGAGTGGCGCACGGGTGCGCTACGCGCGGCGGACTCCCTGAGCCGGCGGTACAACCCGCGCGGCGAATTCATCCGGGCCTGGGGCGCGCTCACGGACACCGCCAACGCGGGCCGGGTCATCATGGACACGATGATGAACCTCGACCTGCTGGTGTTCGCGAGCCGGCAGACCGGCGACGACAGGTACCTGGACATCGCCGTGGCGCACGCCCGGACCGCCCAGCGCGTCTTCCCCCGCGCCGACGGATCGACGCCGCACGTGTACGACTTCGACCCGGACACCGGCGCACCCCTCGGCCCCGGTACGGTGCAGGGCTACAGCCCCGCCTCCTGCTGGTCGCGCGGACAGGCGTGGGGCATCTACGGGTTCACCACCATGTACCGCAGGACCGGCGACACCCGCTTCCGGGACACCGCGCGCAGACTCGCCGACTTCGCCATCGGCGCGCTGACCCCGGACCACGTCCCGGTCTGGGACTACCGCGCGCCGCAGCAGCCGTACGACGTCAAGGACGCGTCCGCCGGGGCCGTCATGGCGTGCGGACTGCTGGACCTGCACGCGGCGACCGGCCGGCCCGGCTACCGCGACGTGGCGCTGCGCATGCTCACCGCGCTGGCGGAGACCTGCCTGACCCGCAACTCCGCGCGCGCCGAGGCGGTCGTGGCCCGCTGCACCCGCAACCGCCCGGCGGAGGACGGCATCGAGATCTCGCTGCCCTACGCCGACTACTACCTGCTCGAGGGCATCCTGCGCGTACTCGGCCCCGACCGGATCGACCGCGCGATAGACCTCTCCCAGCCCGGGTGAGGCACGCGGGCCCGGCGGCCGGCTGGGTCGGTGTGTGACCGGGTGGGTGGTCTCAGCGCAGGCCGGGCAGTCACCGGAGTTCCTCGACGCCCAGCAGACGAGCCGTCCCGGCGTACCCGGCGGCCAGGGTCACCGTACCCGCGGTCAGGGCGGCCGCCGTCGTCATTGTGTGGGCATGTCTGTCTGGTCGGCCCTGTCGGCGGCAGGATTCGGGTGATCGCCGAGCCACTGCCGAAGTTCGCGGTGGCGGAACTGGTAGGCGGTTCCCGGCAGACGCATCATCCCGGCGGCACAGCACCAGTCTCCTTGGGGAGGACAGCGAAGAGGAGCAGGGTGAGCAAGAGCGGTGGCAGAGGAACGGCGAAAGCGGTAAGCAGCGCGTCTGCGACGCGGACGCGGCGGTGTCCGGCCAGTGGCCAGAGTTGGTGGAGTACCAGGTCAGCGCCCGCGCGTGAGGCGGGAACAGGGTCGATGTCGTTGCGCGCGGCGTCCGGCGTTCGCGTCCGCGAGGCAAGGGCGTCGTGGTGGATGGTGCGGCAGGTCAGGATGAGGGGTCCGGGACTGCGGCCTTCCTGGTAGGCGTTGAGTGCGCGCAGTGCTGCCAGGGCGCGTGCGGCGCCCGCTGAGGGCATGCCGTCCGGTGGGGTGGGATCCATCTCGTCAAGGCCGTCCAGCACGGGAAGCACACGGTGGTGGCGGACGAGTTCCGCGGCCATGGCGGCGGGCCAGTCGTAGACCTCGACGAGCTGGTGGACGCCGCTACTGCCGCTCCTCGGTCTCCTTGACCTGTGCCGCCAAGGTGGCCGCCCAACCATGTGCGAGACCCACACCGACCGGCACGACGATACGTCCACGGTGGAACGGGGTCCGGGGGTGTGCGCCGGGTCCGGGAGGCCATGAGGGAAAATAGTTGCCTAGAGAAACCAGAGTCGTGTGAAAGGTCCCGCATGCCGCACCTCACCCTCGACTACTCCTCCCGTCTGGCCGGAGTCTTCGACGCGAGCGTCCTTGTGAAGGAGTTGCATCCGCTGGTCCTCGAGGAGTCCGGTTCGGCGGGCGTCTGCAAGACACTGGTCCGCCCGGTGGACACCTATGTCGGGGACATGTCGTGCGAGGAGTCCGGCTTCGTGCACGTGGAGGTGGGCCTCCTGCCCGGCCGGCCCGAGGAACAGCGGGCGCGGCTGGCGGAGAGCGTGCTGGCCCTGCTCGGCGCGCACCTGCGGGCGGCCGGTGCGGAGGCGGTCTGCTCGGTGGAGGTGAGAGAGCTGTCCGGCACCTACCGGCTGTCGACCTCGTCCGCCCCGTAGGGTTCCGCCGCGGATCACGCCGGGCTCTGCGCGTCGGCTCCGGTCCCTTTCGCGGGCGCCGGACCGGGTCACCGCACCGCCGCCCGCTTCACCGCCGCCCCGCCTGGCCGAACGGTATACCGGCCTGCGCGGTCCGAGCCCCGGTCACCTCGCGCCGCCGACCGCCGACCGCCGACCGCCTTCCGCCGCCGACCGGCCTCCCGGCGGCCGACGGCGTCCGGAGACGTCCGGGCGGGCTACAGCAATGCCGCCGCCCGCCTGAGGAGCTGCTCGTAGACCTCCGGGCGGTCCTCGTCGATCACCGGGTAGCCGACGCCGAAACCGCCGTTGACCCAGCGGGCCTTGATGCCCGGGTTGGCGCTGTCCGTGCCGTCGTACAGGAACAGGTGCGGACTGCAGTCGACCCGGCCGTCGCGGGCCGACTCGTACTGGGCCATGATCGCCGGGCGGGCGGTGCCGCCGTCGAGGGCCTCGGCCAGCGCCGCCACGTCCACCACACCGGTCTCCTCGGCGATGTCGAGGATGACATGTCGCTGGGAGATGCACCGGCTCTCGGCCCAGAAGGCGCGGCGCAGGGCCCGGTCGAGCCGCTCGCTCGCGGCCAGGCCCTGGGACTTGGCCGCGTGCACCGCCTCCAGCGCGGGCAGCGTGGTCACCGGGTAGGTCCAGTCCGGGCCCTGCCACAGCCGCCAGCCGGCCTCGGGCTCCAGCGCGCCGAGGACGGAGATCTCCGAGTCCACCCCGGGCCGCGCGTTGACCTCCCGGTTGAACAGCTCCAGCGGGAAGGCCCTCAAGTCGAACCAGATGCGCCCGTCCAGGCCCAGGCGCCGCCGGGTCTCGTGCAGCCGGTGCACGGCGACGTGGGCGAAGGAGCAGTTCAGGTCGGTGTAGACGGCGATGGTGTCGGGCGCGGCGGGCAGCCGGGGATCGGTGCTGCGGACCGTGCCGGTGGTCGTGTGGGTCATGGTGTCTCCTCGATGCGGATCAGCCCCCACCAACCCTCGCTGAGGCCCCAGTGGAGATTACCGGTGCGGTACACGTGATCTCCAGGATGCTGGGCGCGGAAACGCACCGTCCGGGTACTGCCGGAGCCCAGCGCGCCGATGGTGGACACATACCAGCCGAGACCGGTCTCGGAGGCGTCCCACACCTGTCCGTGCACGGTGAAGCACTGGTTGCGCATCCGGTGCGAGGCGACGGCCAGATGGACGGCCACCTGGTCGCCGGGCCGGCAGACGAGCAGCGGGGTCGGCGGCGCGGGGTCGGACAGGACCGGGTCCAGCGGGTGCAGGGCCGCGGTGCGGTAGTTGTACGCCTTCTGGCCGGCGTCGTCGGGGCTGTCCGAGAACAGGTCGGTGACCGGCTGGGTGAGATCGCCGTCGTGGTACAGCCGCAGGCCGTCCTGGGACAGCAGGACCAGTTCCCGTACCGGTTCGGCGTCCGGACGGCGGACCACGGCCCGCTCGCCGGTCCACCGCTCGCGTCCGGTGTCCGGGTCGTACGGCGTGGCGTCGGCCTCCTCCACCACCAGCACCCCGGCCAGACCGCGCCGCGGGTGCGAGACGGCGTCCGCGTGGGAGCGCAGCAGCACCACGCCGGGCTCGGCGGCGTACCAGCGGTACGTCCGGGAGGCCCCGGGCTTGACCGTGGAATCCGGGTTGCGGCCCACGTGGGCGCCGTCGTCGGTGCGGACGTCGAAGTCGAGCAGCGTGGGGTGCAGCGAGACCCGCCCGGAGACGGTCCGGGCCCCGGCATCCGCCTCGCCCATCAGAAGCGGGTCCAGCGGGCTGGCCGGCGGCGGCCCGTCCAGCTCGTTGATCAGGGTGACCTCCACCCACTCGCCGGCCCGGCAGCGCAGCACCAGCGGCCCTTCCTGCGGGCCGCCGTCCCTGTCGGCGGTGAAGACGAGACCGTACGGGTCGACGCGCAGCGGGCTGTACGCGATGACCTCGGCCCGGGCGCGCACGGTGTACCGGCGCACCTGGTGGCGGGCGGGCGGCCGGGGGACACCCGGGGTCCGGCCGGGCAGCGGCGGCAGGTCGTGCTGCGGGCGGTCGTGCAGGCGCAGCAGGCCCCAGCAGCCCAGCCACAGGTCGTTGCCCGCGCTGAAGGACCACAGGTGGTCGCCGGCGCCCAGGGTCGGGGCGAGGGCCAGCTCGGCGACGTTCGAGATGCCCAGCGTCTGCTGGTTGCGCCATGCGGTGTCGGCGCGGCCCGGCCACTGGCGCCAGCGGGCGCCGGAGACGGTGAAGCTGTGCTGGAGGTCCTGGGAGCCCTGCACGACGTGCAGGCGCACGTCCTCGCCGGGGTAGCCGCGCAGCAACGGGGTGCCGGGGTCGCCGTGGACGGCGCTGGAGAACCAGTGGGCCGGGTCCCCGCCGCGCTCGGACAGCGGCTCGCTGCGGTAGTTCACGCCCATCGCGCCCTGGTCGTCCGGGGCACCGGCGACCGGCGGCGGGTTGACCGGGCCGCCGTGGTCGCCGTGGCCGTGCCTGACCAGCGGCACGAAGTCACCGATCACCAGCACCGATTCGCGGTGCGCCGTGCCGTCGGCCTTCCTGATCACGGCCTGGGAGCCGCGCCGCAGCTCCGTGCCGTGGTCGTGCGGCGAGACCCAGACGGCGCCCTCCGGTTCGGCCATGAGGGCACCGAACAGGCCGTGCCGCTGGCGGTAGTTGGCGAGCAGGTGGTCGTGGAAGAGGACGGTGCCGAACTCCTCGTCCACGTACCAGCGGTAGGTCCAGGAGCCGTACTGGCCGTGGGCCTCGGGACCCTGGTCGGCGGTGGTGGTGGCGGACAGGTAGTTCCAGCCCACGGCGGAGCCGTCGGAGATCAGCGGGTCGTACTTGACCAGGTGGGTGTGGAGTCCGCATTCCGGCTGGAACGGCAGCATCGGGTCGAACGCCGACTCCGCCTGCGGGCCGGCCGGCAGGCAGTTGGTCAGGGTGAGTTCCAGCACTTCGCCCTTGTGGGCGCGGATGACCAGCGGCTCCAGGGTCCGCTCGCCCTGGGCGAGCTGCCGCTTGAACTCCTCCAGACCGCCGGCCTCGTCGATCTCCTCGGCCAGGACGTAGAAGTGGGCGTTGTGGTCGTGCCAGGTCGTGGCGTGCTCGTCGGCGGGGTCGCCGTGGTAGTACAGGGTGCCGTTGGTGACCACCAGGTGGTAGCGGCGGACCGGGGCGTCCGGCGGGCCGATCCTGGTGAAGGCCTCGCCGGGCTGCGGGTCGGCCACGAACGCGGCGGCCTCCAGCGCGGTGGGCTCGCGGCCCATGCCGGGCGGCTGCAGCGGGGTCCGCGGCGGCCGCGGGTTCTTCTGCGGGAAGGTGGCCGACTGGGCGAGGAAGCCGGGGAAACCGGGCCGCTCGGGCGTCGGCGCCGGCGGGGCCGGGCGGCGCGGCAGCGGGACGAGGGGCTGGACGGTCCGCCCGTCGGGATAGCTGCCGGTGCCGTCCTGGAGGGTGTCGAAGATCCGGAACAGCCCCCACATGCCCATGTGGAAGTGGACGTACATGTGGCAGTGCCAGATCGAGTCGCCGACCGCGCCCTGCCGGGAGCCCAGGCCGCCGATCAGCTCCAGGGTCATGGCCTCCTGCGGGCCGATGCTGACGGAGTCGACGACCGGCGCGTTCTCGTCCTCCGGCCGCAGCCGCCACTGGTGCAGGTGCGTGTGGAAGACATGGGTGTCCCGCATGCCGCCGTGGACCAGCCGGATGACGGTGGGGTCACCGCAGTAGCCGCGCAGGACCGGGGTGGCGGGATCGCCGAACAGCCAGGAGCTGTGGTGCACCTCCTCGCCGATGACCGCGTCGCGCACCGGGTCGATCCGGCCCTCCGCGAGGAGCTGCTGGTAGCGGTACATCCGCCATTCCATGGGCTCGATACGGTGGTTGACCGGCAGCATCGCGTTGTTGACCGGGGTGAGGTCGTCCACCGTGTCCCGGCCGTCCGGCTCCACGGCGGGCGAGCCGGCGGCCGAGGACCGGCGGAGCGCGCCGGCCGCGCCGTGTCCGCCGTGGTCCCCGCCGCCCCCGCCGTGGCCGTGGCCCGGCATCGGCGGCGGCACCGCCGGGTTGTCGTTGCTGGGGTACTCCATCATGAAGACCACGAACTCGCGGAAGCTGCGGTCGGGCAGATGGACGTCCGCGTACAGCCCGCCGGCCAGCGGCGCTCCGGTCTCCGGGTCGGTCCAGGTCGCCCCCGGTGGCTCGACCACCACCGCGCCGACCATGCCGTGGCTCTGCGTGCCCTCGCCCCGGGCGTCCGACAGATCCCCGAAGTGGAACACCCCCTCGTGCTCGCAGACCCACTCGTAGACGCGGGTGCCGCCCGGCGGCACGCTGCTGTCCGGGTTGGCGCCGGCGGCGAGACCGTCCATGGCGCGTACGTCGTACCGCACGCCCTGGAGGGTGATGCCGGCGGGGCGGGGCAGCTCGTTGGCCAGCCGGACCCGCAGCCGCTCGCCGCGCCGCACCCGCAGGACCAGCGGGCGGGCGAGCGGGTGCGGGCCGGGCACCAGCTCCGGCTGGTCCAGGTAGCTGGGGAACGGCTGCGGCCAGGAGGCCGCCAGCTCCCGCAGCTCCGGGGCGTCGGAGGCGAGCGCGTACAGCGCGCCGTTGCGGTCGTGGTCGCCGAACTCGTTGTACGCGATGGGCACATGGAGCGCGACGACGTCGTACGTCCGCACGGGACGCCCGTCGCCGTGCCGCTCGGCCGGTGACACTGTGCTGCTCATGTTCGCTGTGGACTCCCCCGTGTGATGTGGTTATACGGCCGGGCCGGTGGCGGGACCGGTGCTGTGGGCGAACCGGTCCAGCACCCGCGCACCGGAGAGGACCCGCCCCTCCCAGGCGTAGGTCTGGCCGAAGGGGCTGCCGGCCCGGCCGCCGCGCCGGCTGAAGGTCATCGCGATCCGGTCACCGCGCCGCACCCGCACCGGCCGTTCGACGGGCAGGTAGCAGTGCTTCCAGCTGTCGGACGTGGTGCGCCCCTCGATGTCGTCACCGGAGATGTCGAGCGCCACCGTCTCGGACAGCAGTGCGGTGAAGTAGCCCTTGAACCCGGTGAACACGCCGTCCCGCTGCACGGTGAACACCAGCGGCACGTCGTACGAGTCCGGGGTGCGGCCCGGTCCGGCCGGCGCGGTGCCCGGTGTGTAGCGCCGCACCAGGCCCGGTGCGGCCAGGTGACCGGAGACCGGCAGGATCACGTCGTAGTACAGCGAGAACGCGTCCCGGGCGCCGCGGGCGGCCAGCAGGGCGGCGAACCGCCGCGGGCCGCCCGCGTCCTCGGGCGCCGAGCCGGTGAGCTGCGCGTGCGCGTCCTCGGCGGCCACCGGCACCAGGAAGCTGTCCACCAGGCGGGGCAGCATGGCGCCGCCGGGGCGCAGGAAGCGGTCCCGGGCGTCGTCGAGGATCACGGACAGGTTCTCGTTGTCGGCGAGGTTGCCGATGATCTCGGAGACGACGACGTCGACCCGCTCGGGCAGCTCCACGTCGAAGGAGAGACCCGCGAGCGGCACGAAGCGGTCGGCGAACCCGGCCCCGGCCAGCCGTTCCGCGGCGATGGCCAGCACCCGTTCGTTGAGGTCGATGCCGTACACCCGGGCCGCCCCGGCCTCCAGCGCCCAGCGGGCCAGGATGCCGGTGCCGGTGCCCAGGTCGAGGACGGTGTCCCCAGGCCGCACCGCCTCGGCGACGGCGGCCTGGTAAGCCGTCATGCGCAGCTCGTCGCCGAGCATCAGCTCGTGGAACTCCTCGCCCCAGTCGAGCAGTTGCTCCGACGCGGGCAGCCACACCTGCTCGGTGCGGTAGTAGCCGGGCCAGACACCGGCCCGGTGCACGGTCAGCGGGTCCTCGGCGGGGCCGCCGGCCGGGCAGCCGGTGGCCAGGTCGAAGGCGCTGTGATGCAGCGGACAACTGATGCGCAGCGTACGGGCGTTGACATAGCCGTGCACCAGCCTGCCCTTGCGGTGCGGACAGGCGGCGTCGGTCACGAACTCCCGGCCGGCCACACGGACCCGCAGCCGGTCGCCGGGCAGCTCCGTCAGCGACGGCTCGCCGGCGCCGCCCGTCATGCCGCCACCCCGCCGGCCGACTCCCGCGCGCGGGCCACGGCCGCGTCGAAGGCGCCGCCGATCAGCCGCGACAGCAGCCGGGCACCGGTCCACAGCCGGGCCGGATCGAGGCCGCACGCCGCCTCGTACTCCTTGATGGCCAACTGCATCTCCTGCATGTGGAAGGTGTCGATGTGCAGGTGCTCGGTGTAGTAGCGGCCGTGCCGGATGCCGAGCCGCTCACAGGCCCGCGCCTGGTAGGTGAAGGCGTCCGGTATGGAGGCCTCCAGATAGGCCAGCGCGCCGAGGAAGTACTCGACGTGCCCGGCGCGCTGGGTGAGCCAGTAGAAGACGTTGAGGAACTGGAACGTCTCGTCTCCGGTGGTGTCCACGAAGTCCTCGGGCTCCTGCGGGAGTCCGAGTTCGGCGAGGAGCAGCCGGTAGAGCTGGGAGTGCGCCTGCTGGAGGTTGCCGCAGCCGAACTCGTCGATGAGCACCCGCATCACGGCCATCTGCGCCCTGATCGGCAGCCGGGGCACGGCGGGGAAGAAGTTCTGCGCCTCGGTCAGCCCGTCGAGCGCGAACTCCCGGACGACCAGCGTGAATTCCTCCCGGCTCGCCCGCTCGGCCAGGTACGCGCCGGCCGGGTTGCCCGCGCGCTCCTCGGCCAGCAGCCCGGCCAGCAGACGCTGCCAGTCGGCCCGGCCGGTCACCGGGACGCCGTCGGAGTCCAGGGACTCGACGAGCGGGACGATCCAGTCGCGTTCGATCTCCTCGACCCGGGCCAGCAGCCGGGAGTCCAGCCGCGCCCGGTTGAGCCGGAACAGCTCGCGGTGGACCGACCCGGCACCGGAACCCGGTGCGGCCGCGGGGGCCGCCGGTGCGCTGTGCGCCGTGGTGTTCACCCCTCCACCTCCGCCATCCGCACGGCCTTGTCCGTCTCCAGCACACCGCGGCGGTACAGCGCGGTCTTGAGCCGGCGGTACCAGTCGTCCTCCGCCAGGCCGTAACGGGCGCAGGCCTCGGCGAGGCGGGCGGCCGGGTCCTCGAGCCGTCCGGCGAACAGGTCGGCGCAGAGCTCCGGTTCAATGTTGGCGAGCGCCACCACGTACCCGTCGACGGGCCCGGACTCCAGCAACAGGTGTTCGAGCCCGGCGAGGACACGGGCCCCGGGCCGGGCCCCGACCAGCCGCCGGGTGAAGGCCGCGCTGCCCGAGGAGTCCTTGACGGCCACCACCGAGGGCAGCTCGCAGATCCGCAGCAGCGTGTCGAACTCGGCCGCGTTCCCGGCGACTTCGGTGCCGTGGTAGACGACAACCGGCAGGCCGCCGCGCTCGCTCAGCTCGGTGAAGTGCCGGAGGATCTCGTCCTGGGTGACCCCCGTGCCGTACGGCGTGGTGGCGACCAGCGCCTGGGCGCCGAGGTCCGCCGCGACCCGGGCCCGCTCCAGCACCCGGCCGGTGGTGGGCCGCAGGACGCCGGCGAGGACGGGCAGACCGCCGGAGTGCTTGACGGTGGCCGTGAGCATGTCCTCCCACTGCCGGTCGCTGAGCCGGCGCCCCTCGCCGGTGCTGAGGTTGGGCAGCAGGGCGTCGACATGGGGGCGGACGGTGTCCAGCAGCCGGGCGACCCCGCTCTCGGAGACCCCGTCGGTCTCCGAGAGCGGCGTCACCAGGGCCGCGATCACTCCCTGGAACATCTCAGACTCCCTCGGGTACGGCCCCGCGCCCGGCCCGGCCCGCCGCCGGTGTGCCCAGCCGGTCGGCGGGCAGGCGCAGGGCGAGCGACGCGCGGTACAGCCGCTCCAGCGGTTCGGGGAAGGAGGGCTCCGGCACGCCGGCGGGCCAGGCGGTCTCGGCGTGCACGGGCAGCCCCGCGAAGGCGGCCGACCGGGGGCCGGTGGTGTGCAGCAGCCCCCTGCGGTTGACGACCATCGCCAGCAGCAGCCGGTCGGTGAACGGCAGCCGGCGCGGGACGGCCGAGCCGGACAGGGCCAGGCGGACGTCCGCCGCGTCGTAGGCCACGCGGCTGATGTCCATGACCGTGTGGAGCTGGTCCATGAACGGGTAGTACAGGTCCTGGAGTTCCCGCGAGTGGCTCCAGATCACGTCGTCGCAGTGGCCCACCTGCTCCAGGTTCATGACCACGCGCCCGGCGAGCCGTTCCACGAAGAACGCCTTGCAGACCACGCGCAGGCCGTCGTCCGCGCTGTGCATGCCGAGGAACAGCGCCGCGTCGATGAACACCTGGCGGCCCGGCACGTCGGTTCCCGCCAGGGAGGTGTCAGCGGGCATAGCGGTCCAGCACCTTCCGCAGCCGCGTCATCGCGCCGGCGAACATCTCCGGCTCACGGGCCAGGGCCAGGCGCACGTACGGCTCGCCGCGGCCGGGCTGGCTCCAGTAGAAGTACCGCCCCGGCAGCACATACACGCCCTCCGTCCGCAGGTCCCGCTGGAGTTCGGTCGCGGTCAGCTCGGGGTGGGCGATCCGCGCCCAGGCCACGCTGGTCCTGGCGACCGGCTCCTGGTACTCCAGGACCGTCCCCCGCAGCGCCTCCCGCACGGCGGCCCGGTTGGTCTCCAGCACCTCGCGGACCGAGGCCAGGCCGTCCGCCCGGGCGTTCTCCACGTACTGGGTCAGCATGTTCAGGACGAACGGCGAGACGTTGAGCAGCACGCTGGTGTGGAGGTTGTAGATGTCCTCCTTGATGTCGTCACTGGCCGTGAGCATGGCGGCCTTGGCGTCCTGCACGGGCCAGGTCTTGCCGGTGTCCTCGATGGCCAGATAGCGCACCCCGGACTCCTCCAGCAGCTCGTACACGTCGAACCGGGCCAGCTCGGGGTCGTAGAGGGTGAACGAGGCGAAGCAGAAGTCGATGATCAGCAGCTTGTCGTGGTCCTTGCAGAACCGGACGACCTCTTCCAGGCCTTTGCGGCCGTGCTGCATCAGGGTGAACCCGGTGGGGTTGTTGGGGTCGACCAGGAAGAGCGCGTCGGTGCGGACCCGGCGCTTGAGTTCGGCGTAGATCCGGTCGGGGTCGTGCAGCGCCGACTCCTCGACGGGGTACAGCGGCACGCCCATGTTCGACAGGACGTCGTGCAGGTTGTCGAAGCACGGCTCGACCAGGGTGACGGCGGACCGCTGCTGCTTGAGGTACATCGCCACGACCATGGTGGATATGGAGGCGGCGTACGACAGCAGCGTCTTGCGCCTGGCCAGGGCGGTCGGCTGCCGGTGGAGACGGAAGAACGCCTCGACGAAGCGCTCCTCGTAGGTGGCCTGGAGACCCTCCTCCGCCTCGTACCACAGCTGGGGCAGCCGGCCGACGATCTCGTGCTGGGCGGCGGACTGGCGCTGGTGGGTGTGGGCGTCGGCGAGGTTGAACTCGGTTCGCAGGGCCTGGATCTCATGCTGGGTCAGGTCCAGCAGACGCTGGTCGTGCGCGGTGTGCAAAGTGGTGCCGGCGTGCAAGGTCATGGCTCCTCCAGCCGTACGGCGTACGAGTTGGGCACGAGCGGGCCCGTCACGGTGCGCGGGACGGCACGGCTCGTGTGCAGAGGATTTCTTGCTGTGGACCGCGGCCCGGGGCACGCGGAAAACCGTCACTTGAGGACGGTGGGAGAAGTGTGCCTACGGAAGGAGGCGGAAATGCCCGTCGCCGGCTTCGACGCGATCTCGGAAACGAGTTCCAGACATGTATACCCCCGTATACGGACTTCTGTCCGAGTGGTGAGACTGTGCCACACGCTGCGGCGGCGGGACAAGCGGCTCACCGTCATAACCACGCCATGTTCTGGCAATGCGGTGCGGGCTCCGCGCGGCCCTCCGCAGGGGTGCCCGCAGCCGCCGAAACTTAGCGGAAAAACACGCGCGGGTCCCCGTGCGCGGAGCGCCGCATTCCCCTGTCCGCCAGGCGAGACGCACCAGGGCAGCGGCGGCGCCGCGCGCGGCCGGCCGCAGGGGCCGGGCGCCCCGGCGCGCGCGCCGGCCGGCTCCCGGAGCGCGTCCCGCACGGCCGGCCGCCGCACGGACCGGCGCTCCGGTGTCCTACGGCGCCCACCCCTGCCAACTGGCCCTGCCGCACAGCGTGGGATGGCTGTAATTCGACCCCCGTCGCGGGACTCATCCGCGTCGGGCGTCCCCGGGTTCGCAACGACAACACGCCTTCCAACATGAGGAGTTGGGAGGCGGGTGTGCGCGGGGCACGCCGCTCGCGCCGCTGTGGCGGCCGAGTGGGCGCGTGGCCGAACAAAAGCGTCGGTGGGCGGGCATGCGGGTGTGCGGGCGGGAGGCGTGAAAGTGTGGTGGGGCGTGCGGACGTGTGGTAGGGCGCGCGGTGGTGCACGGGCGCGCTGTGGGGCGCGTGACGGCATGAGGGACGGGCCCCGGTGCGCAGGCCGGCGCACCGGGGCCCCTCATCGTGGAGGTCAGGCCTCCTTGATCGCCTCGAGGTCCAGCGACAGCTCGATCTCCTTGGACACGAGGATGCCGCCGGAGTCCAGGACCATGTTCCAGGTCAGGCCCCAGTCCTCGCGGTTGACCTTGCCGTGGGCGGAGAAGACCGTACGGTCGTTGCCCCACGGGTCGCGCGCGTAGCCGAGGTAGTCCACCTCCAGGGTCACCGGGCGGGTGATGTCCTTGATGGTCAGCTCGCCGGCGAGCGTGCCGCGCTTGCCGTCCCAGGTCACCGAGGTGGAGACGAAGGTGGCCTTCGGGTGCTTCTCCGCGTCGAAGAAGTCCGCGGAGCGCAGGTGGTCGTCGCGCGTCTGGTCGCCGCTGTCCACGCTGGCCATGTCGATGACGGCGCTGACCTTGCTGTCCTCGGGCCGCTCGCCGATGACGACGGTGGCGTCCACGCCGGTGAACCGGCCGCGGACCTTGGTCAGCATGAAGTGCCGTCCCACGAAGCCGACTTCGGCGTGGCCGGGGTCGATCTTCCAGGTGCCGGCGGCGGGCAGCTCCACGCCGTCGACGGTACGGGTCGGGGAAGTGGTCACGGGGTCCGTCCTCCGCTCAGGCGCCGGACTCGGTCGGCAGACCGGCCCCGACCCAGTCGTCCTTGCCGTCGTTGTACTCCCTGACGTTGACGTAGCCCAGCTCGGCCAGCCGCTCGGCCGCGATGCCCGAGTTGGCGCAGGGGCCGTTGGCGCAGTAGACGACGACCTCCGCCTCCTTGTCGGGGAGCAGGCTCGGGGCGAGCTGGTCCACCTGGTCGTGCGGCAGGTTGAGCGCGCCCGGCAGGTGCTTGTCGTTGTAGTACTCGGGGGGCAGGGCCTCGACGACCGTCACCAGGCCCTCGTCGATCTTCTTCTTCAGCTCGTCGCGCGTGATCACCTGGACCATGTGCGTGCCTTCCGTTCGAAGCGGCAAATCCGTGCGTCCGCACACATCCTATTCGGTGCGTGCGCACGCACGCAAGTCCCGTTACACTCGTGGTGTGAATGAAGGTGAGCACCGAGTCGAGGCGTGGCGAGCGCTGCTGCTGGCCCACAACGCCGCCGTGCGCGCGATCGAAAGCGACGTGCAGCGCGATGGTCGCATCCCCCTGACCTGGTACGACGTGCTGCTGGAACTGCGCGCCGGGGGCGAGCGCGGCCTGCGCATGCAAGAGGTCGCCGAGCGGGTGGTCCTCAGCCGCACCCGGGTCAGCCGGCTGGTCGACGAGATGGCGCGGCTGGGCCTGGTGAGCAAGCGGCCCGATCCCATGGACAAGCGGGTGACCTGGGCCGTGCTGACCGACGAGGGTCTGGCCGCGCTGCGCGAGACCGCGCCGGTCTATCTGCGCGGCATCTGGGAGCACTTCGCCCGGCACCTGACCGACGACGAGGCCGGCGTGCTCACGGACGCGCTGCTGCGGGTGGCCCACGCGCACACCGACATCAGCCTGTCCTGAAGCCGGGCCCGTCGCTCACGCCCGCCGGCTCCGGTACCGGCCTTCATCAGAGGCCGGGGCACACCCGACGCCCCTGCGCGGCCGGCCTGGTGGCCGCCGCGGTAGGGGTCGGGGTCGTGGACGGGTCGTCGGGGCAGTCCGGCCCGGCTGCCGCCTCCCAGGCCCGGACCGGACCCGACGCCGGACCCGGTGCCGGTGCCGGTGCCGGTGCCGGGTCCGGCGTCGGGGCGTCGCAGGGCGCGTCGCCGGGCGTCGTCACATGGGCACAGGAGTCCACAGCGGAGACCGTCGCCGCCCGCCGCCGGTCGGCATGCGCGCCGTCCGTGCCGTCGTCACGCCGCCGGCTCCCGCCGTGCCGCCGTCAGTTCCGTGCGCGGGTCGATGGTCCAGTGGTCGGACCGGATCGTCCGGCCCGCGAACGTCACGTCGAGCCGCTCGCGGAACCGGAAGCCCACGGACCGGCAGATGCCGTTCGACGCCGCGTTGTCCGTCGCCGGGAAGGCGTGCACAAGCCCCCAGCGGTCCGCGTCCCGGGCCTGTTCCAGGACCGCGCGGACGGCGCGCTTGCCCAGACCGCGCCCCTGGAATTCGGGCAGGACCATCCACCCGATCTCGGAGAACGGCCCGTCGCCGGCGTCATGGGACCAGAGGGCCACCGTGCCCGCCACCACCCCGGGGCTGCCCGGGTCCGGGACGATCATCTTGTACCAGGCGAGGCCGGCCGCCGCCTGCTCGGCGTCCCGCGCGACCCTGTCCGCCATCCCCTCGGGCGGCAGCGGCCCGCCGAGCCCGGCCATCATGTCCGGGTCGCACCGCATCCGGACGTAGGCGTCGACGTCGTCCGGTGTGACATCACGCAACCGCATCGGCTCCTCCTCGTTCCTCCCCGGATCGTCCCATGTCCCGGCCGCCCGTCCGGCCGGCGTCAGGAGCTGGTGAGGACGACGAGCTGCCGGGTCGCCCGGGTCATCGCGACATAGCGGTCCACCGCTCCCTGGACGCCGTCACCGAACCGCTCCGGGTCCACGAGGACGACCAGGTCGAACTCGAGTCCCTTCGTCAGCTCCGGCGGCAGCGACCGGACGCGGGAGGTGTCCGGGACCTCGGGAGCGCCGATGACGCAGGCGATGCCCTCGGCGTGCGCGGCGAGCCAGCCGTCGAGGAGCGGGCGCAGCTCCGAGACGGAGCCGTGGCGGACGGGGTCGTCACCGTGCCGGATGGAGGTCGGCACGTTGGCGTCCGGGAGCACGGCCCGGATGACCGGCTCGGCCTCCGCCATGATCTCCTGCGGGGTGCGGTAGTTGACGGTCAGCGACGCCATGCCGATCCGGTCGAACCCGACCCGTTCGAGCCGTTCCCGCCACGACTCCGCGAACCCGTGCCGGGCCTGCGCGCGGTCCCCGACGATGGTGAAACTCCGCGACGGGCAGCGCAGCAGCAGCATCTGCCACTCCGCGTCCGTCAGTTCCTGCGCCTCGTCCACCACGACGTGCGCGAACGGCCCGGCGAGCAGATCCGGGTCCGCGGTCGGCAGTTCGGCCTCGTCCACCAGGCTCACCTTCGCGTCCTCGCCGCGCAGCATCGCCACCAGGCCCTCGCCGTCGTCACCGTCGGCACCGGAGACGGCCACCGCCTCGACCAGGGTGTCGACGACCCGCGCCATGCGGTCACGCTGCGCGGCGAGGACGGCCTGCTGCCGGCGCCGCAGCAGCGCCGTCCGCGGGTCGCCGAGCCGCTGCCGGGCCGCGTCCAGGAGCGGCAGATCGGACACCGTCCACGCCTGGGCGTCCGCGCGCTGCAACAGCCGGACCTCGTCCCGGCCGAGCCAGGGCGCGCACATCCGCAGATAGGCGGGCACCGACCACAGGTCCCCGACGAGGTCGGCCGCTTCCAGCAGCGGCCACGCCCGGTCGAAGGTGTCGATCAGCTCCCTGTTGCCCCGCAGCCACCTGCGCAGCAGCTCGGGCGGCGCGTCACCGTCGTGCTTGTCGACCAGGATGGTGAGCAGTTCCTCCAGGACGTGGTCGCGGGCCTCGTTGTGCGGAACGCCGGGTTCCGCCGCCTCGAAGGCCACCGCCCAGTCCTCGGCGCTCAGCCGGACGCCGGACCAGGGCGTGGTGATGCTCATGCCCTCGGTGGGCGGCTCCTCGTAGAACCGGACGGCCGGCTCGATCGCTTCCACCATCCGCGCGGACGACTTCAGCCGGGCCACCTCCGGGTCGGCCTCGGCCACCGCCGCGGCCCCCTCCGTGACGAGGTCCCGCAGCGTGCAGGTCTGCACGCCCTCCTCCCCGAGACTGGGCAGGACGTCCGCGACGTAGGACAGGTACGGCCGGTGCGGACCGACGAACAGCACCCGGCCCCGGCGGTGGCCGAGCCGGGGATCGGCGTGCAGGAGATAGGCGGTGCGGTGCAGGGCGACGACGGTCTTCCCGGTGCCCGGGCCGCCGTCCACGACGAGGGCGCCGCGCGAGCCCGCCCGGATGATGGCGTCCTGGTCGGCCTGGATGGTGCCGAGCACGTCCCGCATCCGTGCCGAGCGGTTGCCGCCGAGGCCGGCGATGAAGGCGGACTGGTCGTCCAGCGCGGCGTGCCCGACCAGCCCCTCCGGGGTGAACACCTCGTCCCAGTAGTCGGTGATCCGGCCGTCCGTCCAGCGGTACCTGCGACGGCTCGCCAGCCCCATCGGGTTCGCGTGGGTCGCTCCGAAGAACGGCTCGGCCGCGGGGGAGCGCCAGTCGACCAGCAGCCGCCGGCCCGCGCTGTCCGTGAGGCCGAGCCGGCCGACGTACACGGGCCCGGAGCCGTCCGCGGCGACCATGCGGCCGAGGCACAGGTCCAGCCCGAACCGGCGCAGCGCGCGCAGCCGGGCGGTCAGCCGGTGGATCTCCGCGTCCCGGTCCATCGCCTGCCGGCCGGTGCCGCCGGGCGCCTTGCGCTCGACGGCGAGCCGGCCCGACAACTCCGCGATCGTCTCCTCGAGGCACTCCGCGATGGCCGCGAAGTGCCTCTCGTCGTCCGCGATCAGCGTCGGGTCGGCCTTCGCGGCCAGCCGCTCGGGGAGGTGGAAGGCGCTGGTGGCCAGGGGTGATGACACGTGATCGCTCCGAAGTGATGAGACCGCTGGTGGCTGCGCGGTGTGCGCTGTGGACGCCGGGCCGGGACGCCCGGAAGGAAGGGCGGCCCTGGTCAAGCGGCCGTACCGGACAGCGGCCACGCGGCCGACGACGTCCGTCGCCGGGCGCCGGCACCCCACCGGTGTGCGCGGGACCCGGGGCGGACCGGGGCCGCGCGGTGCGGCGCCGCGCCCGCCCGCACCCGAGCGGCGCGCCCGCGCGCCCGCGCGACGAGCCCCGACGACGGTACGCCATCTCCGGGCGACCTCTTCACAGACAACAGCACACGCACTCCGCAAAACCCCTGTTTCCCTCGGTTCCTGGCCGAGGCCGACGATTCTGCGGTACGACCGGGGCCTTGCCGCAAGCCCCCCGGTGCGCTATAAGTTGAAAGTGGCAAGGAGCGCGTGACCTCCTTGCCTTTGTCGTTTCTCCTCCACCGCGCGGTGCCGGCCGGCCTGGCGCCCGCCGTGGGTGTCCCGCCGCCCCGCCCGCCCGCCGGATGCCGGCCGGAGGGTGCCGGAAGCCTTCGGGTGCGTGCTGCTGCCGGAAGGTGCCGGAAGCCCCCGGGTGCGTGATGCTGAAGGGGTGCGGGGTGTTCCGGGTGCTCGGCTGCCGGCGGCCTACGCCGCCTCGGGCCGCCGCGCGCTGCGGGTGACCCTGGTCGCGGCCGCCGGCTTCTACGCCTTCCGCTACGGCCTCGGCCGCCCCGTGGCCGGGACCTACGCCCTGTTCGCCGTGGTCGCGCTGGGCGGGCTCGCCAGGATCCCGGGCACCGGAAGACAGCGCGCGGCCGTGGTGGCACGGCTGCTGCCGGTGTGCTGGGTACTGGTGGCCGCGGGCACCTTCCTGTCGGTGCGGACCTGGACCGCGGTGGTCGGCATGCTGGTGGTCGGCTTCGCGCTGGCCTTCGCCGCCGTCGGCGGCCCGCGGCCGGCGGGAGCGGCACCGGGCCTCCAACTCCTCTACATCCTCCCGTCGTTCCCGCCGTACGACCCCGGCTCCCTCGGCGAGCGCCTGACCGGTACGACCCTGGGGACGGTGCTGTTCGCGGTGGCCGAGGCGCTGCTCCTGCGCGAGCCCCGGCCGATGTCCTACCGGGAGCGGTCCGCCCGGGCGGCCGAGGCCGCCGCGCGGTGCGCGGCGCTCCTCGCCGCGTCCGCGCGCGCCCTGCCGGAACCGCAGGCGCGGGCGGCCCGGCGGGCGGGCCAGGCGCTGCGCCCGCTCAACGTGCCGGAAGCGGAACGTCCGGCGGGACCCGGCGTGCGCGAGCGCGCCCTCGCCCACACCGGGCTGGCCATCCGCACCCTGCTCGGCAGGCTGGTCGGGCTGCCCGCCGGACCGGCCCCCGGTGTGACCGCGGTCCTGCGGGCGGTGGCGGAACTGGCCGGGGCGACCGCCGCCTGCCTGCGCACCGGGACACCGCCCACACCCCAGCAACACGCCCTCACCGCCGCCCGGGCCCACCTCTCCGCACTGTCCGCAGGACCCCGCGCCGGCCCCCCGGCGCTGCCCGGCGGCAGCGGGTCGGCGTCCGGCGGGGACACGCGGGGGGCGGACGGCGCGGGGCCCGCGCGGGGTGGGGCCGGGCCCGGGCCCGGCGCGCATGTGTCCGTGCCCGGTGGGTCCGCGTTCGATGGGACCCGGTCCGGCGCGTATGTGTCCGTGCCCGGCGGGATCGGGTCGGTGTCCGGCGGGGGCGCCTTCGTGGCCGGGTTCTCGCCTGCCGTTCTGCGGAGTCACGCCGCCGTGCTGGAGATCGCCGACGCGGCGCTGGCGATGGGCGCCGCGGCGGGGCTGGCGGTGCGCGGGCGGCACGCGGCGGCGGAGGTGGCCGCGCTGTCGTCGCCGGTGGGCCGCTTCTGGTACGCCACGAGCCCGGCGCCCTCGCTGTGGTGGCACCGGCTGCGCGGACACGCCGGGCGCCGGTCGGTGTTCTTCCAGAACGCGACGCGGATGGCCCTGGCCCTGACAGCGGTCCGGTTCGTGGCCGGCGTGGACACCCTGCCGCACGGCTTCTGGGCCATGCTGGCGACGCTCACCCTCACCCGTACCACGCTGGGCGAGACCTGGAGCACCGTCCGCCTGGCGCTCGCGGGCACGCTGGCCGGGGCCCTCCTCAGCGCCGGAGTGCTGATCCTGGTGGGCGCCGACACCGCCGTCTACGCCGTCCTGCTGCCGGTGTGGATGCTGTTCGCCTTCACCGTGGGACCGGTCCGGGGCGTGGGCTGGGCGCAGGGACTGTTCACCGTGCTCGCGGCGCTGGTCTTCGCGCAGCTGGCGCTGCCGACGTGGCGGCTGGCGGAGGTCAGGATGCTCGACGTGCTGGTCGGCAGCGCGATCGGCGCCGTCTTCGGTGTGCTGGCCTGGCCCCGGGGCGCCCATGACGAGATGCGGCGCGCGGGCGGCGAACTGCTGCGCCGGGCGGCGGAGATCGTGGTCGCGACCAGTGCCTCGGTGGCGGGCGGCGCGGCGGCCACCGAGGCGGGGAGGACCGGGCACCGGTCACTGCAACGCGCCGTCGTCCTCGCGGAGTCCGCGTACGCGCAGTTGCAGAGCGAGCCGCCGCCGCTCGGCGGCCGGCGGCGGGGAGCCGCGTCGCCGGTGGTGGACTGGCAGGCGACGCTGATCGCCGGGCACCACACCCTGTGGGGCTCGGCCCGGCTGCTCGAACCGCCGCCCACCGCGCTGGGACCGGCCGCCGCCGAGTCGGCCGGCATGCTGGGGGAGCGGGTGGCGGGACGGATGCTGCTGGTCTCGGCGGCGCTGGATCCGGGAGAGGACACCCCCGCGGCCGTACCGCTGATCGACCCGGCCCGGACCGGTTTCACCGCCGAGCCGCCCGGCGCTCCGCGGCGCTACTACGCGACCGTGGCCTGGCTCGACTCGCTCATGTCCGACCTCACCCGGCTCGCGCACCCCGGCCCTCCGCTGGGAACCGGCACGGCCGCCTACCGGACGGCCGCCCGGACACCGCCGCCCTGAGCGGCGACGGGAGGCACCGCGGCGACGGCACCGCCCCATGACGTCGAGGCCGCCTCACAGACCCATGACGTCGAGGTCGAAGAGGACGGAAGGGTCCGGTTCCGGGGTGCGGTCCAGGGTCTGTTCGGCCCAGATGACCTTGCCCCGCGGTGCGTAACGGGTCCCCCACAGGTCCGCGAACCGGGAGACGAGGAACAGGCCGCGGCCTCCCTCGTCCGTGCTGGCCGCGTGGCGCAGCCGGGGCGAGGTGTTGCTGCCGTCCGACACCTCGCACACCAGCGTGCGGCCCAGCAGCAGCCGGACCCGCACGGGCGGGGCGCCGTAGCGCAGCGCGTTGGTGAGGAGTTCGCTCAGGATCAGCTCCGTGGCGAACGCCGTCTCCTCCAGCTGCCAGTCGGCGAGCCGCCGGCTCACCTCGCCCCGTACACGGGGCACCGCCGTCACGTCGAACGGCACGTCCCAGGTCGCCACGCACGACGGTTTCAGCAGCCGGGTCCGGGCCACCAGCAGGGCCACGTCGTCACTGGGATGCTCCGGCAGCATCCGTTCCACGAGGGCCCGGCAGGTTTCCTCCGGTGACCGGTCCGCCTGGGCGACGGTCGAGGAGAGCAGCGTCAGACCCTCGTCGACGTCCCGGCCGCGGCTCTCGATCAGGCCGTCGGTGAACAGGACGAGACGGCTGCCCTCGGGCAGCACCAGCTCACCCGACTCGAACGGGTGCCCGCCCACGCCCAGCGGCGGCGACAACGGCAGCTCCGGGAAGGTCACCCGGCCCTCGGGGTCCGCCACGGCGGGCGCGAGATGCCCGGCGCGGGACAGGGTGCAGCGCCCGCCGACCGGGTCGTACACGGCGTACAGGCAGGTGGCGCCGGTGAGCGGGACGTGGTCGTCGTCCTCGGCGGTCGCGGTCTGCGTGTCCAGCCAGGTCACCATCTCGTCCAGGTGCCCCAGCAGCTCGTCGGGGGCGAGGTCCAGGGACGAGAAGTTCAGCACCGCCGTGCGCAGCCGCCCCATGGTCACCGCGGCCTGCATCCCGTGCCCGACGATGTCGCCGACGACCAGGGCCACCCGGAACCCGGGCAGCGGGATGACGTCGAACCAGTCCCCGCCCACCCCGGAGCGCGCCGGCAGATAGCGCGAGGCGATCTCCAGGACGTCCTGTTCCGGCAGGCCCACGGGCAGCAGACTGCGTTGCAGCGTCACCGCCATGGCGTGCTCGCGGGAGAACCGGCGGGCGTTGTCGATCGCCACGGCGGCCCGGGCCACCAGTTCCTCGGCCACCGCGACGTCCTCCTCGTCGAACCGGGGGGAGCCCGCGCCCCGCCAGAAGTCCGCCATGCCGAGGACCACCCCGCGCGCCCGTAGCGGCACCGTGATCAGCGAGTGGATGCCGTAGTCCAGGGTCCGCCGGCCCCCGCCGGGGTCCTGGGCCCGCCAGTCCCGGGCGGTGCGCAGGTCCGGCACGAGGACGGCCTTGCCGCGGCGCAGGGCCGCCGCCATCGGGGTGTCGGCCATCACGAACCGGATCACCTCGCCCACCGGCTGCAAGGGATGCCCCGGGCGCGAGGCGCGCAGCGCGGTGCGCCGCATCTCGTGCACCGCGCCCGTGGGCTCCTCGCCGCGCAGCACGGCGTCGAGCAGTTCGACGGTGACGAAGTCGGCCATGCGGGGCACCGCCACCTCGGACAGCTCCTCGGCGGTGCGCCGCACGTCGAGCGTGGTGCCGATCCGCACGCCCGCCTCGTACAGGAACGACAGCCGGCCCCGCGCCACCTCGGCCTGCCCGGACAGCGCCCGCAGCTCCGTGCTGTCCCGGAGGGTGACCACGAACCCCTGCTCGCCGCCGTAGGGGGCGGTGGGCCGGATGTTCACCGCCAGCAGCCGGTCCCCGGCCCGGACGACCTCGTCGGACGCGCTCTCGCCCGCCGCCAGCAACCGGGTCAGGTCCGGTCCCAGCGCCAGCTCCCGCACCTGCCGCCGGTCGGCGTCCGCCGGCAGGTCCAGCAGCCGTCGCGCCTCGTCGTTGGCGAGCAGGACGCGTCCGTCGCCGCCGACGATCAGCACGCCCTCGCGCACCGCGTGCAGCACGGCGTCGTGGTGTTCGTACATCCGGGTCATCTCGGCCGGGCCCAGCCCGTGGGTCTGCCGCAGCAGCCGGCGGCTGACCAGGGCCGCGCCGCCCGTCGCCAGGACGAGGGTGCCCGCCGCGGCGCCGAGCAGCAGGGGCAGCTGCCGTCTCAGCACGTCACCCACATTGGCGTACTCGATCCCGGCGCTGACCATGCCGACCACGCGTCTGCTCGCGTCCAGCACGGGGACCACCGCGCGCACGGCGTCGGCCGGCCGGCCGTGGTAGGTCTCGGTGAACGTCTCTCCCATGGCGGCCCGGCCCACCCCCTGGGCCCTGGTGCCGATCAGGGTGGGGTCGGAGTCGGTGAGCCGGACGCCGTGCCGGTCCAGAACGGTGACGAAGTCGACGCCGGAACCCTTGCGCACCTGCTCCGCCTGGTCTTGCAGCCGGGCCGTCGGATCCGGCGAGCGCAGCGCCGACGTGGTCCCGGGAGCGTGCGCGAAGGACTCGGCCACGGCCAGCGACCGGTCCGCGGCGTCGCGCTCGGCGTCGTACAGCCCTTGCACCGCCAGGGCGGTCGCCCCCACCGCCACCAGCAACAGCATGATCAGCGCCTGGAGCACGAAGACCTGCGCGGCGAGCGTGCGGACGCTCAGGGACGACGGCAGACGGCGCCGGCGGCGCGGCCACGGCCCCCGGCCGCGGGACGGACCGGAGGGCCACCGGGTGCCGGACGGCGGCGCCGATCTCGCCCATGGGCGGCGGAAACGTCCGCTCATCTCCCTTTTCTAGCACTGGAACTCCGTGCCCGGCGACCGCTGCGAGCCCACCCGCGGCGACCGGGCTCACCCCGCGCCCGGCCCACCCGCGGGAAACCGGGCACGGCCTGCCCGGGCGCCGGGCACGGCTCACGTCCGGCGGCTGCGCCGTCCGCGTCGGTCACTGCTCACGTCCGGTGGCCTCGCCGTCTGCGCCGGCCACGGTCGGCGTCCGGCACCCGGCGCCCGGTCGGACAGTGGCCCGTCCCACGCCCGCGGACGGCCCCGCCCCGCGCTCGTTTGACGGCTCCGGACGGCGCCCGGCGAGGACTGCGCACGGCTCCCGGCGAATGCGGTCCCGCGTCGTCACCCCACCCGTCACCCTCCGTCACGGAACATGCCGTGGAGTGGAGCAATGACCGGAGTGCCGGGGCCCGGCGGACCAGGCTGGGGACCTTGTCGAGTTCCCGTGACAGGAGTCCGTGTGCGAGGACCACGTAGGCCGAGGAGGGCTGGACATACCGGTCGGGAGCCGGAGGACGGCGCCGGCGCGCGGACACGGCTGCCGGCGCCTCCCGCGTGGCTGCGGTGGCTGCCGGTCCTGTACGTCGCCGCCGTCCTGCTGCTGGAGCCGCTGACGCCCGTCCAGTGGCCGGTGAGCTTCGTACTGGTGGTCCTGCCGCTGGTGACCGCGTTCGCCCACGGGCCCGCCGTCGTCGCCGGCGCCACGGTGTTCGCCGTCGCCCTGGAGGGCGTCCTGGCCGGCACCCCGTGCTGCGCGGGCCGGGCCGTCGGCTATCTGTGGGACCGCCACTACGTCGCCGACTACGTCTGCACCACCCTGGTGGGCGCCCTCGGCACCGTCCTGGCCGCGCACCGCGTCCACCGCGAGCGCACGCTGGCCGACGTGCGCTTCGTCGCCGACATCGCCCAGCGGGTCCTGCTGCGGCCCGTGCCGCACCGGATCGGTGATCTCCTCCTGCACAGCCTGTACCTGTCGGCCGCGGCGGAGGCCCGCATCGGCGGCGATCTGTACGAGGCCGTCCCCACCCGGTACGGCGTCCGGCTGGTCATCGGTGACGTCAGGGGCAAGGGCCTGCTCGCGGTGGAGACCGCCGCGGCGCTGCTCGGCGCGTTCCGCGAGGCCGCGCACGACGAACCCGCGCTGCCCGCGCTGGCCGACCGGGTGGAGACGAGCATGAACCGCAGGGCCGCCCTGCTGGGCGGGAGCGAGGTGGGCGAACGGTTCGTCACCGCCGTCTTCGTCGAGATCTCCGCCGGGCGCCCGCTGCTCCGCGTGGTCAACTGCGGCCACCCGCCGCCCGTCCTCATCCGCTCGGGCGAGGTGCGCGAACTGGACAGCGGACGGCCGGCCCCGCCGCTCAACCTGGGGATGCTGGACGGGGAGCCGTACCACATGGACCAGTACTCCTTCCTCCCAGGCGACCAACTGCTGCTGTACACGGACGGCATCACGGAGACCCGCGCCCCGGACGGCGCCTTCTACCCCCTCCTGGAGCGCCTCGGCGCGTGGAGCCGCCTGCCGCCCCGGCGGCTCCTCGAACAGCTCCACCACGACCTGCTGGCCTACAGCGGCGACCGCCTCCAGGACGACATCGCGGCGCTCGCCGTCTGCCTCGCCACCGAAGAGCGTCCCGTGCCGTCGGCGGCTGCGGGGCACTGAGCGGCACGGCCGCCGGCACCGGAGCGGCACGTGTCCTTGCGGCCTGACCGCCCGTCGGAACGGGCCGGGCGCAGGCCGCGGAAACGGCGCCCGCACAGTGTGCCGGTCCGGGACATCACCCGGGCCGGTGCCGTATGACTGGTTGGGCCCACCAGACCTCGCCGCCCCCAGGGGGAGCAGATGACGGATCGTACGGAGTCGGTCGAATCGATGGAGCAACTCGCCCTGGTCTGGCGGGCCATGGTGCTCGACCGCGATCCGGACGCCGATGTGCGGGACCTGCCGGGCATCGCCGTCCGCTGGGCCGACTGCCGGTTCGCGTTCTGGAACTGCGTCACCCTGACCGACGTGGACGCGGACCCCGCGCTCCTGAAGGAACGCCTGTGCCAGGCGGCGGACCTCATGCGCGCGAAACGCCACCCCGGGTTCCTCTGGCTCTTCGAAGACCTCCTCGGCGCCGAGGCACGCGCACAAATGGAGACGGCGGCGGAGAAGGCGGGGCTCGCCTACGCCTTCCCGGGCACCGGCATGGCCGGTGACTTCCTGCCGCTGCCCGAGCCGGCCCACCCCGAGCTGACGTTCGTACGCGTCACCACCGACGAACACCTCCGGGCGTACGCGGACCTGAACGCGCGCGCCTACGGATTCCCGCTGGCAGACGGCCGCGACGGACTCCTCGGGTCCCGGCTGTGGAAGGACGGCGTGCACGCCTACCTCGGCCTGCGCGACGGTGTCCCGGTGACCTGCGCCGCGACGGTGGAGGCGGACGGCAGGCTCTTCGTCGCCCTCGTCGCCACGGCGCCGGAAGGGCAGCGCAGGGGCTACGGCGAGGCGGTGACGCGCAAGGCCCTGTACGAGGGCGCCCGGGCGACCGGCCTGACCCGCGCCACACTCCACGCGACGGCGGCCGGAGCACCGGTGTACCCGCGGATCGGCTTCCGGCCGAACTCGCCGATGCGCTTCTACGGCCTGAAACGCTGAGGCCGCCCACGGCCGGCACCAAGGGCTCCCGCTCCCGAACGGCACGCCGGCCCCGCTCCCGAGCGGCACGCCGGCCCCGCTCCCGAGCGGCACGCCGGTCCCCTGTTCGCCGGACCGGCCCCGGCTCGGAGGTCGGCCGGCTCCACACGCCTGACACCGTGACCGCGGAACTGCGAGACTGACCCGTCGACGGCCCGCCGGTGGTGGGCGGCGAGGCGGAGGAGCCGGAGTGGTCGATCAGCACCATGCCGTACCCGGTGCGCGGCGCCAGGCCGGGCCGGCGGCCGCCGACGTGTGGCTGCTGGTACGGCACCGGCCGACCGCACTGCGCCGGTCCACACGCGAACTGGCGGCGGCGCTCGCCGGCGCCCACGGCTCCCGCTTCGCGGTCTGGCACACCGACGAGCTGCTGTTCGGCGTGCACGGCGGCCGGTTGATTCTGCGCACCCTGGGCGGCATGGAGGTGCCCGCGCCCAGGGTGGTGTGCGTACGGCAGGTGGCGGGCCCCATGCGCGACGACCGCGAGGTGACCCTGTTACGGCACCTCGCGCGCATGGGCAGCACCCTCGTCAACCCGCTCGACGCCCAGCTCACCTCCCGCAACAAGGTCTGGCAGCTCCAGGAACTCGCCCTGGCCGGACTGCCGGTGCCCGACACCCTCTCCTACGCCACGGCTCCCTTGGAAGGCGTCGTCCGCAGCCCGGACCTGGACACGCCGTGCGTGGTGAAGTCGGTCGGCGGCGCCAAGGGCGGACAGGTCTTCCTCGCCCCGGACCCGCGTCTGCTGCGCGAGCTGGCCGGCAGCCTCAGCCAGGAGACGCCGTTCCTCTTCCAGGAGCACGTGGCCGCCTCCCACGGCCGTACCCTGCGCGTGCTCGTGGTCGACGGCGCACCGGTGGGCACGGTCCTGCACACCTCCCACGACGGCGCCCTCACCGCCAACGTCGCCCGGGGCGGCTCCGCCACCGTGCGCACGGGCCGCCATCCGCGGGCGGAGGAACTGGCGGTGCGCGCGGCGCGCGTCCTCGGCCTGGACATCGCCGGGGTGGACCTGCTGTTCACCTCCCCGGACGGCTACACCCTCTGCGAGGTGAACTCCGTACCGGGCTGGCGCCCGGAGATGACCGGGGTCGTCCCGGCCATTACGGCCTGTGTCGCCCGCCGGTTGTCCGAGGGCGGCCCGGGCGGCCCGGAACCTCGGGCGGCCGGGGCCAGCCGCACCGTCGCGTAGGGCCGGCGTCGGCAACGGCCTGCCCCGGGCAGGTCCGAGACAGGTCGTGACCGCCGTGGCCCGCGGCGGTGGCACGGCCGCTCCGGTTCAGTCCGTGTCGTCGGCGAGGGTGATTTTTTCGACCACCGTCTCGTCCGGGCCGACCGGACGCCCGTCACCGGAGCGGATCTCCAGCGGGCTCAGCGGGCGCCCGTCGCGGCGGTCCAGGAGCCGCGAGTGCGCTTCCCCGGGAGCGAAGCAGTGGGCCTCGCCCCACTGGCGCAGCGCGACGACGACGGGGAAGAGGGCGCGTCCCTTCTCGGTGAGGACGTACTCCCGGTAGGGGCTGTCGTCGGCGGCGGGCACGGTCTCGATCACACCGGCCTGCTCCAGCGTGCGCAGCCGCGCGGTGAGGATGTTCTTGGCGATCCCCAGGCTGCGCTGGAACTGCCCGAACCGGCGGCTGCCGTCGAAGGCGTCGCGCACGATCAGCAGGGACCACCAGTCGCCGATGGCGTCGATCGAGCGGGCGACGGGGCAGGGGTCGGCGTCGAACCGGGTGCGGGCGACCATCGGGCTCTCCTCCTGCGCGAGACACGCGGAACAGCGGTGCGGGACCTGCGGGACGTGTGGGACAGCGGTGCGGGACATCCGTAGGGGACTTCTGCGGCGGGCATCCGCGCGAAACGTTCGGTTGCAACATGCTACCAGTGCGCCCTAGAGTCCACCGGTAGCAACTTGCAACCATCGAAGGGAAGGTGCCGTATGCCGAGCCACCGCTCCACGGCCGGCGGCCGGACGGCCGGGACCGCCGCGCCCGCACCGACCGGGCCGCCGCCCGCCCGACTGGTCCTGCTCTTCGCCGTCGCCTGCGGCAGCGCGGTGGCCACCGTCTACTTCGCCCAGCCCCTGCTGGTCACGCTCGGCGAGCGCTTCTCGCTCGGCTCCGGCCTGCTCGGCGCCATCGTCACCGTCACCCAGCTCGGCTACGCGGCGGGCCTGTTCCTGCTCGTGCCGCTCGGCGACCTGGTGGACCGGCGGCGGCTGATCACGCTCCAGCTCGGTCTGCTCGCCGTCGCGCTGCTGGCGGTCGGGCTGGCACCCGCGACCGCCGCGCTGCTCGCCGCGCTCGTCGCGGTCGGCGCGCTGGCCGTCGTGGCCCAGACGATGGTCGCCGCGGCGGCCTCCCTCACCGCCCCGGCCTTCCGGGGGCGGGTCGTCGGATCGGTCACCAGCGGAGTGATCACCGGCATCCTGCTGGCCCGCACGGTGGCGGGCGTCCTGGCCGACCTGGCCGGATGGCGGGCCGTGTACCTCTTCTCGGCCGCGCTGACCGCCACGCTCACCGTGCTCCTGCGCCGGTCCCTGCCGGCCGGGCGGCCACCGACCGCCCCGCTGCCGTACCGGCGGCTGCTGGCGTCGACCGTCCTGCTGTTCGCCCGTCAGCCGCTGCTCCGGGTCCGCGGCGGGCTGGCGTTCTTCGTCTTCGCGGCCTTCAGCACGCTGTGGAGCAGTGTCGTCCAGCCGCTCAGCAGCCCGCCGTGGTCGCTGTCGCACACCGCGATCGGCGCGTTCGGGCTCGCCGGAGCGGCCGGCGCGCTGGCCGCGGGCATCGCCGGCCGCTGGAACGACCGCGGTCTCGCGCAGCGCACCACCGGCATCGCGCTGGTCCTGCTCGCGCTGTCGTGGCTGCCGCTGGCGTTCACCCGGCAGTCGCTGTGGGCGCTCGCCGTGGGCGCGGTCCTGCTGGACTTCGCCGTGCAGGCCGTGCACGTCACCAACCAGACCCTCATCCACGCGGTCCGCCCGGACGCGGGAAGCAGGATCATCGGCGGCTACATGATCTTCTACTCGGCCGGCAGCGCCCTCGGCGCCACCGGCTCCTCCCTGGTGTACGCGGCGGCGGGCTGGTCCGGCGTGTCCGTGCTGGGCGCGGCCTTCAGCGGCGCCGCCCTGCTGCTGTGGGCGGTGACCCGGCGCCTCCAGCAGCGGGCCGCGGTGCCACCGGCCTCGCCGGACGACCACCGGGCGGTGGCGTCATCGGCCTCGCCGGACGGCCATCGGGCCGCGGTGCCACCGGCCACACCGGACGACCACCGGACCGTGGTGCCACCGGCCACACCGGACGACCACCGGACCGTGGTGCCACCGGCCACACCGGACGTCCATCGGGCCGTGGTGCCACCGGCCACACCGGATGATCACCGGGCCGCGGTGCAACCGGCCACACCGGACGACCACCGGACCGTGGTGCCACCCGCCACACCGGACGACTGAGTCACGGCGCCGTCCCGGGCTACGGGACCGGTCCGCAGGGCGGGGCCGTCAGGCCGGCCTTCAGGGCGTCCCGCAGCCGCGTCAGCCGCTCGATGTCCGCGTCCAAGGCGGCGATCCGCCGCTCCACCACCGCCGCGCCGACGCCCTCCGCTTCCCCGTCCGGCGCTGCGGACCCTTCGCGGGCAGGCGCAGCGGCCCCGGCGCCGCCCGGCGGGGCCACGGCGAGGAGCGGGAGCCGGTCGGCGACGGCTCGCAGGTCCTCGACCGTGAGCCCGAGCGCGAGCAGCGCCCGGATGACACGCAGCACGGCGAGTTCCCCGGGCCCGTAGTCCCGCTGCCCCGATCCCGTGCGGGCCGGCGGGGGCAGAAGTCCGCGCTGCTCGTAGAAACGCAACGCCCGGGGCGTCGCCCCCACGGCCGCCGCCGCATCACCGATCCGCACGCTGTCCGCCTCCCGCCGTCCGTGGCAGCGGCCGTCACCCATCGCCGGCCACGTCCACGACGACCGCCCCGACATACTGCCCCTCGATCACTTCCCGCAACGCCTGCGGAGCCCGCCCGATGCCCGCGACCCGCGTCAGCGGGAACCGGATCCGGCCGGACCGCAGCCATGCGGCGAACCGCTCCGTCCACTCGGCCTCCACCCCGGGATGGGCGGTGCCGATGTAGCCCGCCAGCGACGCTCCCATCAGGACCAGCCGGTACGCGTCGATCTCCACCGGTGCGGCGGCGCCGGCCCCCTCGGCCGCGAGCTGCCCGGACAACGCCCCGACCAGCGCGAACCGGGCGCCGGGCCGGGCGGCGTCCACCGCGGCGGTGAGCTGCGCGCCGCCCACGGTGTCGAGGAGCACGTCGATGCCGTCCGGCGCGGCCTCGGCGAGCTGCCCGGCGAACGCGCGATACGCGGCCCGGGAGTCCCCGGCGTCCCCTGTCGCACGCCAGGAACCCGCCGTCAGGACCGCGTCGTAGCCCAGCTCGGCGACGAGACGCCCGGTCTTCCGGGCGGTACCGGTGGTTCCGATGACCCGGGCGGCACCCAGCAGCCGGGCGATCTGCCCGGCCAGCGAGCCCACGCCGCCGGCGGCGCCGGTGACCAGGACGACATCTCCCTCGCGCACTCCGGTGAGCCGGGTCAGCGCGCCGTAGGCGGCGGAGCCGAAGGAGAGCTGGGCGACCGGGTCGGGCAGCGCCGGGTCGACCCGGCCGCACCACGCCACGGGTACGACGGCGTACTCGCGCCAGCCGAGCGGATGCGTCACCAGATCGCCGGGGTGCAGCCCGCTGCCGTGCGGCGCGCGGACCACCTCGCCGACCGCCGGTCCCATGAGCGTGTCGCCCGGGCGCAGGCCGGGCACCGGAGTGCCCCGCGCGGCTCCGCCGAGCAGGGTGCGCAGGCCGGCGGAGACCAGGAAGTGCCGGTTGCGCACGAGGACGTGGTCCGGGCCCGGCCGGCCCACCGGGGCCTCGGCGACGGTGAGGTCCGCGGGCACCGGCAGTCCCACGGGGACGGCGGCGAGCCGTACTTCACGGCCGACCTGATGCGCGACCGATGTCATGAGCGACCTCCTCAGGGGAGCGGGGGAGGCGCCACGCTAAACCCTGACCCGCGCGTCAGGGGCAACCCCGCGCGGCGGCCGGAAGACCGCGGGCCGGGGCTGGGTTCCCCGTCTCCCGCTCCCTCCCTGGGTGCCTCGCACCCGTTAACCCCACGCTCCCGGGCTGCGCCGCGCCGCGCTCCGCCGGTCGACGGGAACCGCTCCGGCTCCCGGCCCCTCGACGCCCCGGCCCCCCCGGCGCCCTTGCGCGCGGCGCCCCCGCGCCCCCGCCCCCCGGGCCCACAGGTACCGAACGTGACCGCCCCATCAGCGCCGCGTACCGCTTCGCGGCGCCGGTGGCCGAACGTCGCTGCCGAGGGGAGACTGGCGTCGGAGGGCGTGTGGCACTTCCGGCGCGCTCCGCACAAGTCAGCAAGCCGAACAGCAAGTCAGCAAGCCGAACAGTCGGACCCGGACCCGGCGCCGCGAAGCGGCCACGGTGATCCGGGACCCCGCAGGTGGTGCTCGGGGCGACCGCGGAGGCGGACACCCCGGACCGCTGGTTCCGGCGCCACCGCCGCCGGCCCGGCCGTCGTGCCGGCCGCCGGGGCGGCGTCGGCCGGCACCACGGCGTCCGCCCGGGCCGCGTACCACCTGACCGACCAGGACCGGGAAGGAACGATCGGTTCATGAGCGGTACACAGGCGCGAACCCCCGTCACGGCCGGCGGCAGGCTGGGCGAGGCCGGCCGGCACCCCGGACTCAGCGATCCGGACTACCTGTTCCGGCGTCAGGCGATCGCCGCGCGCGCCCGCGGCCACCGGGTCGGCAACCCCTCTCCGCCGGTCGACTACAGCCCGAGCGAGGAGAGGACCTGGCGCACCGTCCACCAGGCCCTGTGGAAGGCCCAGGACGAGCACGCGTGCCGCGCCGTCCACGAGGCCAGGGAACACGCCCCGATCCCCGCGGACCACATCCCGCAGCACGCCGAGGTCGGCGCCCGGTTGCGGCGGCTGACCGGCTTCGACTTCACGCTCGCCGGGGGAGTGGTCGGGAACAAGCGGTTCCTGGGCTCGATGGCCGGCGGCTACTTCCACGCCGTGCAGTTCGTCCGTCACCCGGCCGTACCGCTGTTCACCCCGGAACCCGACGTCATCCACGACGTCTTCGGCCACGGCATCCACCTCTCCTCGCCCGGCTTCGCCCGGATCTACCGTCTGATCGGCGAGGCGGCGCGACGGGTCGACCGCGCGGACCTCCTGCAGATGATCAGTGACGTGTACTGGTTCACGCTGGAGTACGGCGTCCTGGACGAAGGCGGGACACCCAAGGCGTACGGCGCGGCCCTGCTGTCCTCCTACGGCGAGCTGAGCCGGCTGTCCGCGGCCCGCGTCGTCCCGCTGGACATCGACACCATGCTCGCCACCGCCTACGACATCCGCGGCTACCAGCCGGTGCTCTTCAGCGCCCGCAGTCTGGACGAGGTCGCCGACACCCTGGGCGGCTTCCTGGAGGACCTCCGCGACGACAGCGAGCCGCGCCGCCGGCCGGCCCCGCACGAGACCCGCACCACCGCCGGCCGCTGAGCCGTCGCACGCCGGGCGGACGGTCCGCCGGTGTGGGCTCCCCGCTGCGCACCGAAGTGGCGCCGCGAGGACCGATAGCTCCCGTGATATGCCCTAACGAAGCCCAGCGAACTGACGATCACTCAGGAACGGGAAACGGGAACGTGCAGACGGTGGCCGGCGGGTCCGATACGGGAACGCCCCGGGAGCGGTACCGCGCCCAGGTGCGGGAGGAGATCAAGAAACACGCCTGGGAGCAGATCGCCACCGCCGGCGCCTCCGCCCTCTCCCTCAACGCGATCGCCAAGCGGATGGGCCTGAGCGGACCGGCGCTGTACCGGTACTTCGCCGGCCGGGACGACCTGATCGCCGAGCTGGTCAGGGACGCCTACCGCGGCTTGGCCGAGACCCTCCGCGCCCGCGCCGAGGCCGGTGCCGGCCTGCGCGGCCTGGCGCACGCCCTGCGCGCCTGGGCCCTGGCCGACCCGCAGCGCTACTTCCTCGTCTACGGCACCCCGCTGCCCGGCCGCCACGCGCCCGAGGACACCACCCGGATCACCTCCGAGATCATGGCCGTCGTCCTCGGCGCCTGCACCGCCGGACCAGTCGCCGCCGGGCCTCCGGCACCGCCGGAGGCGCATCGCGACGGCCGCCGGGCCTGGGCCCGCGCACACCCGGCCCCGCCGCGGGCCCGGCGCCGCGCCCTGGCCTTCTGGACCCGGCTGCACGGCGTCCTCTCCCTCGAACTCGCGGGCCACTACGCGGAGATGGGCTTCGACCCGGCCCGGCTGTACGAGGCGGAGACGGAGACCGTCACAGAGCACTGACGACGGACGGCACCGTTCGCCGGGGCAGGCGGGCATGGCGGCCCGGACGGTAGTGTTCGGTCATGATCACGCCATCGGGGGAGGCGGTTCGGGTCGTGGGCTGTCCTCCGCCGGAACGGAAGGGACAGTGCATGAGATCGGTACTCGTCAGGGCGTCCGTCGCCGTCGTGGCCCTGGGATCGCTCGCGGCCTGCGGTGACGGGCCGGCAGGGACGAAGCCCACCGGTCACGGCGACAAGCCTCCCACGCACACCTCGGCACCGGCGCCCTCGCTCAGGCTGGACGTGCCCGCCGCTTACGACACCGCACGGGGCTGGCAGCTCTCGGGCAAGCAGCTCGGCACGTACGCCGTGCTGCCGAAGGCCGGCGCGATCGCCACGATGACCGGCGCGGGGTCCGCGTACCGGGTGACCGTCCGGGACGCGGTGACCGGCCGCGTCCGCTGGACGGGCAAGCCGTTCGCGGACCTGTCCGAGGGCGCCACGCCGGGCCTGTTCGTCGTCCCGGCCGGCGACGCCGAGTACCTGGTGACCTGGTCCCGGGGCAAGAAGGGCGGCGACGCCCTGGCCAAGGCGAAGCAGGTGTACGCCGTGGACGTCTACGCCGCCGACGGCTCGGGCGACGCGGTGGCGCCCGCCCGCCATGCCGAGGTTCCGGCGACCGACTACGGCACGGGCAATGTCACCGAAGCGGGGGAGAGGCTGCTGATACCCGTGACGGACAAGCGCAGGGTCGCCCTCGACGTGGTGACGGGCCGCACCACCACCTATGACACCGATTCCCTCAAGGCGCCCGGCTGTTCCTCGTGTTCCTACGGCAACGACATCGCCGCCCTGACGGACCGGGACCCGGTGGTGCTGAACGAGGGCGCGGGCGCGTTCGGCATCCCCGGCTCCTGGGACGACGACCGGATCGCGCCGGCCGGGGCCGACCCCGCGACCGGAGCGGTATGGCCGGCCGCCGGCGGGCACCTCGTCGCCCGCTGGGAGCAGAAGAACGAAGGCGACCAGAACGTGTGGGCCGTGCTCGACGGCCGGACCGGCCGAGTCCAGGCGTCCGTGCTGTGCGCCAAGCCGTTCGTCGCGTCCGCGGAGGCTCCCGGCTCCGCGCTCTCCCCGAACGGCCGCTATCTGGTCTCCGAGCACCTCTCCTTCGACCTCGGGGCGAAGAAGGGCTACTGCTTCGAGGAGACCGACGACACTAAGCCCCTCAGCTTCCGCTCCGTCACGGACGACGGCATCGCCTACGGCACCTCGCTGACGAAGGACGGGAGTCTGACCGGGAGCACGGCCCCCGTCCAGCTCGCGCTGGCCACGGGCACCCCGAAGGCGCTCCCCGAAGGACAGCAGGCGCCCGTGGCCGACTTCCGCGGGGTCGGTGTCTTCACCCACGATGTGGGCAACGTGTCGTATCTGGTCGTCTACCGCCGCAAGGGCTAGGAACGCGCCGCGAGGATTGGCAACTCGCTTACGACGCCTCGGAGTCGGGGAGCCTGCCTGGCCGCTCTGGTCCGCCGGCCGCGCCATCCGGGGGGCCGGGCGGTGCGGCCGGTGCGGCCGGGTGGTGGTCAGTCGAAGCGGCTCAGTCCCGCGACGAGGAGGTCGACCAGGCGGCGCGCGTCGTAGTGCGGGTCGCTCTCCGCGCCGGCGCACAGGTTCCCGACGCCGCGCATCAGCGCGTACGCCTCGACGTCGGAGCGGATCTCACCGGCCGCGGCCGCGGCCCGGAGCAGCTCGGTGCAGACGGGCACCAGCCGGTCCAGGAAGCAGGCGTGCAGCGCTTCGAAGCCGGCGTTGTCGGACCGCAGTACGGCCGCCAGCCCGTGCTTGGTGACCAGGAAGTCGACGAAGCGGCCGATCCACTGCCGCAGCGCGGCGTACGGCGTCGCGCTCTGTGCCAGCAAGGCGGGACCGGCTTCCGCACAGGCCTCGACCTGGTGCCGGTAGACCGCGATGACGAGGTCCGCCCGCGTCGGGAAGTGGCGGTAGATCGTGCCCACGCCGACGCCCGCCTTGGCCGCGATGTCCCGTACCGGCGCTTCCACGCCCGAGGCGACGAAGACCGCGGCGGCCGCCTCCAGCAGCGTCTCCTTGTTGCGGCGGGCGTCCCTGCGCTGGGCCGGGGCCGCGCGCCCGGTGCCCTCGCCGCTGTCCTTCACCACGCGCTCCCTTCGCCAACACCATGTCCGGCACCTCTTGCGGAAACGGAACACTGTTCCGTATCGTCGTTCCGGAACGAGGTTCCGCTTGCTCATCATGGCAGAGCGGACCCCGGCAGCCAAGCGCGCCCCCAGTGGAGCCGCTTCCTCCGCTCCGCTCGCAGAAGGAGTCACAGGCATGCAGTACCGCACCTTGGGCCGTACCGGTGTACAGGTCAGCACCCTCGCGCTCGGCGCGATGAACTTCGGCGCCATCGGGCGCACCACCCAGGACGAGGCCACCGCCATCGTCGACGCCGCCCTGGAGGCGGGGATCAACCTCATCGACACCGCCGACATGTACGGCGACGGCGAGTCGGAGGAGATGGTCGGCAAGGCCATCGCCGGCCGCCGCGACGACATCGTGCTGGCCACGAAGGCGACCCTGCCCATGGGCGACGACCCCAACCGGCGGGGCGGTTCGCGGCGCTGGCTGGTCACCGCGCTGGACGACAGCCTGCGCCGCCTCGGTGTCGACCACGTCGATCTCTACCAGATCCACCGCTGGGACCCGGCCACCGCCGACGAGGAGACGCTGTCTGCCCTCACCGACCTGCAACGCGCCGGAAAGATCCGGTACTTCGGCTCCTCGACCTTCCCCGCCTACCGCATCGTCCAGGCCCAATGGGCGGCCCGCGCCCATCACTTGGGCCGCTACGTCACCGAGCAGCCCAGTTACTCGATCCTCCAGCGGGGCATCGAGGCCGACGTCCTGCCCGTCACCGAGGAGTACGGACTCGGTGTGCTGGCCTGGAGCCCCCTGGCCTCGGGCTGGCTGTCGGGCGCGGTGCGCAGGGGGCAGGAGGTCGCCGGCCACCGTGCGACGATCCTGCCGGAGCGCTTCGACCTGAGCGTCCCGGCCAACCGGGCCCGGCTCGACGCCGTCGAGCGGCTGGCCGAGGTCGCCGAGGGGGCCGGTCTGACGATGATCCAGCTCGCCCTCGGCTTCGTCACCGCGCACCCGGCCGTGACCGCGGCCCTCATCGGCCCCCGCACCCTCGGTCATCTGCGCGACCAGCTCGCCGCCGCCGACACCCGGCTCCCGGCCGACGTGCTCGACGCGATCGACACCATCGTCGCCCCCGGCACCGACCTCGCCGCACACGAGAAGTTCGACACCCCGCCCGCGCTGCTCGACCCTTCCCTGCGGCGCCGCTGACCCCCGGCCCACCGACGGCCGCCCGAGAAGCTCCTTGTGACGGGTTCCCCGAGGTGTGTTCCTCGGCGTGCGGTGACTAGTCTGGGCCCCCGGCCCGCGATCGAGTCGGGAGATTCCGCGGGCGGCCGGCATCCACGGTGTCTATCCGCCGGGGGTGCCGGCCGTGTCGGCGCCGTACCGCAAGAGGACCTTCCGTGAACCTGGCCAGTCTGGACCTCAACCTCGTCGTCGCCCTGCGCGCCCTGCTGGAGGAACGCAACGTCACCCGCGCCGGGCAGCGCGTCGGCCTCAGCCAGCCCGCGATGAGCGCGGCCCTCTCCCGGCTGCGCCGGCACTTCGACGACGACCTGCTCGCCCGGGTCGGCGGCCACTACGAGCTGACCGCGCTCGGCCAGGTCCTGCTGGACCGCACCGCCACCGCCTACGACGTACTGGAACGCCTCTTCGCCAGCCAGGCCGACTTCGACCCGGCCAAGGAGAACCGCGAGTTCAAGCTGGTGGCGTCCGACTACGCGGTCGCCGTCTTCGGCACCGTGCTGGCCCGCGCGGTGCACGAGGAGGCGCCCGGCATCCGGCTGCGGTTCACCCACACCCCGCCCACCGTGGTGGACGACACCGCGACGCTGCTGAGCGCCACCGACGGCCTGCTCATGCCGCACGGCGTGATCAGCGACTTCCCGGCCACCGACCTCTACGACGACCGCTGGGTGTTCCTCGTCGCGGACGATCACCCGGCCGTCGGCGACCGGCTCACCCGGCGGGACCTGGCCCGGCTGCCCTGGGTGACCTACCAGCGCACCTATGACGCGCCGGCGGTGCGCCAGCTCGGCATGCTCGGCATCGAACCGCGGGTCGAGGTGTCCGTCGACAGTTTCCAGCTGCTGCCGCTGCTGGTCGCCGGCACGCGGCGGATCGCCCTGGTGCAGGAGCGCCTCGCCCGCCTGCTGGCACCGATCGCCGCCGTCCGCGTGGTGGAGCCGCCGTACGAGACGGTGCCGCTGCGCGAGGCCCTGTGGTGGCACCCGGTGCACACCCACGACGCGGCCCACATCTGGCTGCGCGAGACGGCCGCGCGGGTCGGCGCGGCCATACGCCCCGACGGTCACCCGTGACGGCGGCCGGGCCGGTCGCCAGGTCACCGGTTCCGGCCGGCCGGTGACCCCGGGCCGCCGGGTCCGCGCCGTCAGGCCGAGTCCTCCCGCGGCTGCGGCCGCCAGCCGCCGGTGACCTCCTTGGCGGGCTTGTGCGGGAAGCGGCGCTCCGCGTACCGCTGCGCTTCGGAACCCGGCAGGACGTAGAGCGTCTCGACCTTGTCCTGGAGCGGGCGCAGCACCCTGTCCATGAACTCCTTGCGGTCGTCGAGGTACGGGCCGAGCACATCCTCCCCGCCGGGGCAGACGGCCACGCAGTAACCGGACTTGTAGCTCGGCTTGAAGGCCAGGCTCTGCCACATCGACGCGTTCTCGGAGTCGGTGACGCGGGAGCGGAAGTCGGCGGCGTCCTCGCTGTCGGCCACCGTCTGCACCCAGTCGGTGAACCCGCTCATGAACTCCCGGTAGTTGTGCGTCGCGCAGGCGAGGAAGTCGAAGCCACCGTCCTTCTTGACGGCGCCGATGGGACAGGCGGCGACGCACAACTTGCAGTCGACGCACGGGTTGTAGTCCAGCGGCCGGCCGTACGCGCTCACCTCCGCGTCCACCAGGACGGTGGCCAGCAGCACGAAGTTGCCGAACTTCGGGTGAATGACGTTGCGGTGCAGACCCATCACGCCGAGGCCCGCCGCCACGGCGACCGTCTTGTGCGCCACCACCCAGATGCGGCCCGGGAACCGCTCCATCTCCTGCGGGAAACCGGCCGACGGGTTGAGCGCGCGGTGGCCGGCGTCCTGCAGCGCCCGGGTGACCGTACGGGCGGCGTGGTTGACCTGTTCGTCGGTCTGGTGGAACTCCTGGTTCGCCACACTGCGGGCCGGCGTGCGGTAGTTGTCGCGGTTCATCCGGACGACGAGCGAGACGAGGGTGCGGGCGCCCGGCAGCGCGGCGAGGACGTGCTCGCGTTCCCCGGCGAGATCGGGGTGGTCGAGGCTCACCGCGGCCGCGTCGTCGGCGCCCGCGTCCAGGCACAGCCGGCGCAGCCACTCCGCGTCGATCACCGGCGAGGACTGGTCCGCCGTACCGCTTGCCCGGCGGGCGAGGACGGCCTGTACGGACGGATGGCCGGCCAGCTTGGCGGGCAGCCTCGGCTGCCGGGCTCGCTTCGCGTTGTCTCGCTCGGGCATGTCGGCGCCCTTCCCCGTGAGTTAGCGTGAGTTGGAATTTCAAACTCACTATGCCGGTACGGCGGGTCCGGTGGCAAGGCCGCCACCGGCCGACGGTCCTGCGGGTCGATGGATCGACGGGTCGACAGGTCGACGGGCCGACGGTCGACGGGCCGGTGACGGCCCCGTCGGACGTTCCCCGCGACGGCCGGCCGGCCGGCCGCGCCGGGCATTCCTCACGCCGGCCCCCCGGCTCCGCCGTCCCGGGCTGTGCGTTGCCTCAGCCGCGGCCAACCGGCCCCGCCACCCTGGGGGTTGCGCGTTGCCTCAGTCACCGCCTCCCGGGGACCCGCCGTCCCGGATCACGCAGCAGCAGCACCGTGTTGGAGACCGCCCCCGTCGCGGTGTTCACGGGCGCGGCCGGGCGGTCCGCGTCGGGACTCGCGTGCCGGACGTAGGCGCCCGCGATCCGGCCGCCCGGCAGGAACGGGGAGAGGACGAAGGGCACCCGGGCCACGGCACGGTTCCCGCCGGGGCCCCGGAAGTGCATCCAGGTGCTGTCCGGCACGAGCCGGCGCTGGACGACGAGGGTCTCCTCCCGTGACCGCCGCGTCAGCAGGCCGAGCCAGTCCCGCGCGGTCATCTCGTGCCCGGCGACGAAGCCCGCGCCTCCGTGACCGCACGACGGCTTGACGATCAGACCGGCCCGTTCCCGCACGGCCCGGTCCAGGACGCGCCGGCGGTGCCCGGGACTCTGCCCGGGACCCAGCCACGCCGTCCACGGCACATGCCCCGCGATCAGCGCGCGGTCCGCGGGCTCGTACAGGTCCAGGTCCTCGTGCATCCAGGCCAGCACCTGCTTGGCACTGAGCAGGCACGACGCCTCGGGGACGAACAGCCGCACGCCGCCGGCCAGGACCGCGTCGCGCAGCACGCCCAGCGCCGGACCGTCGGCCACCACCGCACCGACGAACTGGTTGAAGACCACGTCGACGCGGTCCTCACCCGCCCACAGCCCCGCGGCGCCGCCGCGCACCTCGGACAGGTCCGCTACCGACACCGCCAGCCCCGCGGTCCCGGCGGCTTCCGCGGCCGGCCGCAGATAGCGGCGCAGCGCGCGGGCACCGCCCAGCTTCGCGGCGATGCCCGAGTCCGCCCGCCAGGTGGGGACGAGCACCCGGCGGTGCCCGTCCCCGGACACCGGTACGGTCCCGGCCAGCGCGGCGGCCCGCGCCCGCAGGGTCGAGGGCGGTTCGGCCAGGGTGCCGTCCGGCCAGCCACCGGCGAACACCGCGCCGCGCTCCTCCAGGCCCGGGACGCCGTAGAGGTTCGGGCCGACGTTCAGCTCGACGAACCAGGGCCGGCCGCCGGCCACGAGCGCGTCGGGCCGGGCCATGCGCAGCAGCACATCGGCGGACAGCCGCTGCGCCGGGTCCATCAGCCGCAGGTCACGGCGGTCACGCAGCGCCTCGTACAGCTCGCCGGCGGTACCGGCCCGGCGCGCGCAGGCTTGCAGGGCGCACCGCAGCACGCCCGCCGCCAGTCCCGCGAACCGGTGGTACTCCGCTTCGCCGAAGACCAGCGGGCGCAACGCCTCCCACCGGCCCGGCAGCGCGTCGAGCACCCACCGGTCGGCCTCGGCGCCACGGCGCAGCAACGCCGAGCGGGCCGCGCCCGGCAGCCGGTGCCACAAGTCGCGCAGGACCACGTCCGAGCCGTACTCCACGCCTGCCTCCCGCGGACACCGGCGGACCGGCGCCGTACGGCAGGCCGCCGCACGGCCCCGAATACTCCCGGACTCCATCCTGCGGTCCGCGCACCGGCCGCGCCCGGCCACAACGCCCCGGGCACGCGCCTTGCCTGACCGCGACGCCCCGTGCACACACCGGTACCCGTGCTATCCCGCCGACTGCACCAGGCCGTTCGGTTCGTCCGCCGGCTCTGCCGTCGCCGTGCGGAGCATCAGACAGGCGCACACCGCCACCACGGCGGTGCCCACGGCCCCCGTGTACAAGGCTCCGTGCAGTCCGTCGATGAACGCGGCCCGGAACCAGCGGCGCACCTCACCGCCACCGGAACCGGTGAGGGCCGCCGCCGGGCCGCGCGCGAGGGTCCGGTCGGTCAGCGCGGCCGCCCGGTCCGCCGGCAGGACCGCCTCCGCCTGACGCAGCAGGGAGTCCCGCATGCGGGAGTTGAGCACCGCGCCGAGCGCCGCCACACCGGTCACGCCGCCCAGTTCGCGCAGCATCTCGGCGATCGCCGTGGCCATACCGGCCCGGGGACCGCGCACCCGCTCCACGACGATGACGTTGACCGGCACGAAGGTGAGGCTCACGCACACCCCGATGACCGGCAGCACCCAGCAGTACTCGGCATAGCGCGCGCCCTCCCCGTACAGGCCGAGCCCCGCCAGCGCGAGCGGGCACAGCGCGACACCGATCATCAGCGGCCGGAAGGCGTTCCAGCGCGCCGACAGCCGGCCCGCGACCGGCCCCGTGACCACGATGAACGCGGAGGCCAGCAGGAAGACGAGACCCGCGCCGGCCGCCGACCAGCCGAGCACGTACTGGAGGTACAGCGACAGGAAGAAGATCGCTCCGAACAGGGCCAGACTCGTGGAGAAACAGGCCAGCGCCGCCACCGCGCAGGGCCGGTCCCGGAAGAAGGACAGGTCGAGCATCGGGTCGGACGAGCGCCGTTCCACGGCCGTCAGCGCCGGCAGCGCCAGCACGGCGGCGGCTGAACCGGTCAGGACGGCCGGGTCGGCCCAGCCCTCGGAGGGACCCTGGATCAGCGCGAAGATCAGCCCGCCGACGCCCACGGCCGCCAGCGCCTGTCCCGGCAGGTCCCAGGAACGGGTCCGGGACGCCGGCGCGTGCGGCAGCGACAGCGCGCCGAACACCAGCAGGCCCGCACCGATCGGCACGTTGATGAGCAGCACGCTGTGCCAGCCGAACCGCTCCACGAGCGGACCGCCGATCACCGGACCGAGGGCGAGCCCCAGCCCGGACGCGGCCCCGCGCAGCCCGAGCGCCTTCGCCCGGGCACCGTCCTGCGGGAACACCTGCCGCAGCAGCGCCGCACTGGACGGCAGCAGCACCGCGCCCCCCGCGCCCTGCACGACCCGCCCCGCGACGAGCACCGCCCAGCTGTCCGCCGTGGCGCCCAGCGCCGATCCGACGGTGAACGCCGCCAGACCCGCGAGGAACACCCGGCGCCGCCCCAGCCGCTCGCCGACGATGCTGCCCGGCAGCAGGAAGGCCGCCAGCACCAGCGTGTACGAGGCCACCACCCACTCCAGGCCACCGACCCCCACCGTCAGGTCACTGCCGATGTCCGGCAGCGCGTTGTTCATCGCGAGGTTGTCGAGCATGACCATGAAGACCGCCACGGACTCCACGACGAGGACGGCTCCGGGCCGGTCGCGCCGCGGCCTGCACGCGGACGCGGCGGGCGAGGACGGTCGGATACGCGGCAGGGGCATGGCGTCGTCCAGGGGGAGGAGAGGGGCGGAGAGGGCGGAAAAGACGGAGAGGGCCGGAGGGATCAGCGGAGGTGTTCGGTGATGAGCCGCAGTACCCGGTCGAGGGACTGGTCGGGATGGCAGAAGTAGTGGTCGCCGGGCAGCACGTCCAGGCGGAAGCGCCCGTCCGTCACGCGCCCCCAGGCCCGCATGTCCGCTTCCGCCACCACCGGATCGCCGGCGCCGTGCAGCGCGGTGACCGGGACCCGCAGCCGGGGCTCGGCCGGATCGTGCCGGTAGCCGCGGACGAGACGCAGATCCGCGAAGAGCGCCGGCTCCGCCGCGCCGAACAGCCGCTCGGCGGTGTCCTTGCCGAGCCGGCCGGCCAGCGCGCCGTGGAACGCGGCGGGCCGGGCACGCCGTACGCGCAGCACCTCCCCGGCGGTGGGCAGGTCCGGCAGACCGAGGTCCCGGCAGGCGTCCGTGACCCGGCCGAGCAGCGGATCGGCGCCGGCCGCCGGACAGCTGAAGGCGGCGACGAACAGATGCCGCAGCCGGTCGCCGTGGGTGGGGGCCAGCCGGTGGGCGAGACGGTAGGCCAGCAGCGCCCCGACGCTGTGCCCGTAGAACGCGAACGGCCGGTCGGCGTGGGCGCGCACCACCGGCTCCAACGCGTCGAGCAGGGCGTCGGGGTCCTCCAGGCACCTCTCGTCCGCGCGGTCCTCCCGGCCCGGCAACTGCACCGGGCACACGTCGAGGTCGTCCGGCAGCGCGTCGGGCCAGGTCCGGAAGAGGGAGGCGCCGCGTCCGCCGTACGGCAGGCAGAACAGCCGTAGCCGCGCGGTGTCCGTCAGCCGGGCGTGCCGCAGCCACCGGGCCGGCTCCCGGGACACCGGCCGGCCCGGTCCGGCCGGGGCGTCCGCGAGCAGCAGCCCGCCGAGGGCGGCGGCCAGCCCGGCGGCCGTACCGTGCAGCAGGGCGTCGAGCGGCGGCTCCACGCCCAGGTCGCCACGGAGCCGGCCCCGCAGTTCCAGCGCGCGCAGGGAGTCCACGCCGAGGTCCGCGAGCGGGCGGTCCGGCGGTGCGCCGGCCGGGCCCGGGTCGTCGGAGAGGTCCAGTACGGCGCGGAGGTAGTCACCGAGGACGCGGGACCGCAGCCCGTCGGGCGCCGCGCGATAACGCTCGACGACGTCCGCGCGTCGCGCACTGGCCTCCTCGGCGGCGGACCGCCAGGGGCCGGCTTCCTCGGCGGCGGCAGACTGGTTTGGGCCGGGCTCCTCGGCGGCGGACTGGTATGGGCGGGGTTGCTCCGCGGTGGTGGACCGGCGTGGGCCGGACCGCTCCTCGGGCGCGGGCCGCCACGGGCCGGTGAGGCCCGCGCCGACCCGTCGTACGGTGGCTCCGTCGCACGCGGCCACCAGGTGTCCGGCGTCGTCCCACAGGCGGTAGTCGGCGGTCAGGGCCGCGTCGGAGGGCTCGCCGCCGAGGACGAAGCGCACCCACAGCGGCCCCCGCCCCGGGCGGCCGGACAGCGCGAACCGGCCGATGCGGCGGGTGAGGAACACCTCGTCGTCGGCGAGCCCGGACCCGGCGGCCGGCACGTACAACTGCGCGCACGCGTCGAACACCCCGGCCGGCACCGGCAGCACACCGTCCTCCTCGCCGCCCGTCCCGGCCCTCTCCGGGGCCCGTAGCCGGGCGACGACCTCACCGTCGCCGTACCACGCCTCCTCGATCCACTCCACCGACGGGCCGAGCGCCAGGCCGCGGGCCCGCAGGGCGGCGTACAGCCGGGCGCCGTCGACCCGGCCGGGCAGCCGGGCCAGGATCTCCGCGCGGTCCTCGGGCCCGCACGAGCGGGCGGCCGGGTCCGGGGCGGGCCGGCGGGCGCCGAGGCGGCCGGTCAGGTGCAGCGTCCACGCCGTCTCGCCCTCGGCCTGGCTGTGCACGGTGCAGAGGCGTCCGCCCCCGGCCGTCTCCGGAGAGACCGTCAGCTGAACGGTCCGGGCCCGCGCGCCCAGATACAGCGGGTGGACGAACTCGGCGTCGCGCAGTTCGTGGCCGGCCGTGCCGTCGAGTTCCGCCACGGCCGCGGCGACCATCTCCTGGTAGTAGCCCACGTGCAGGACACCGCCCGTGTCCGCGGCCTGCGGCAGCACCTCACGGCTGAGGGTGGTCCGGAACTGGGCGTGCTCCAGGGGCGAGGACAGCACGCGCAAGGCGGTCGCGCCGCCCAGCGGGCGCGCCGCCGCGCCGGCCGGGCCGTCCGTGCGGTGCGCCTCGGCGCGCGGCACCGGGGGTGCGTGCCGCCGCCGCTGGAACGGGTAGGCCGGCAGCGGCAGGCACACGGCCGCCCGGTCGTCGTGGACGCGGGTCCAGTCGGGGTCCACGACACCGGCCCGATAGGCCGCCGCCAGCCCCGCCAGCAACTCGCCCCACACGCCGTCACCGTGCTCGTCGCCCGCGACCCGCCACCACGAGCGCCCCGGCACCGGTACGGGAGTCGGCCCGCCCACGGAGACGAAGAGGCCGTACCCCCGCTCGGCCAGCGGCGCGGCGGTGGCCGACGCCGCCCGCGCGGGCCCTGCGGCCGGGCCGCACCAGAACCCCGGGTCGGCCAGGAGGTCCGGCGGCACCGGCTCGGCGCCGTCGCCGCGCAGCAGTCGTACGGCGGGCGGCCGGGCGGACACCTCGCGGGGCACCGGCCCGCCGTGCCGGGCGGTCAGCAGCGCGCCGGCCGCGGCGAGGTCCAGGGTCCCGGCGACGACGGCCGCCGCCAGGTCACCGCAGCCGGAACCGCCCACCGCGGCGACCGGGACGCCCCAGTCCGCGAGCAGCCGGCCCAGCGCGGTCTGGAACACCAGGGCCACCGCGTCGGCGGCGAGCGGGGTGAGGGCGTCCACGGAGTCCGGCAGGCGGGCGGGGACGGTACCGGCGGGCAGCCCCAGCCGGCCGGCGCAGGAGTCCGACAGCGCCGTGAAGCCGCCATGGGCCCGGCGCAGCGCCCGGGCCGCCGCCAGCGCCTGCCGGGGCGTGGCATCCAGGAAGAGCCCGATGTGCGGCGCGTACGGCGATGAGTTGCCGCCCCGCACCGGTGACCCGTACGGGCCGGCGTGGTGAGCGGGGTCGGCCGGGTGGGCCAGGTCTGGTTGGTCGGTCTCGTGGGTCCGGTCCGCTGGGCGGGTCCGGTCGGTCTGCTCGGCCCGGTCGGCGCGGTCCGCCCGCTCGGGCCCGTCCGCTCGGTTGGCCAGGTCGGCGGGGTCGCTCCGGTCCGTTCGGACGGTTCGGTGGGGCAGGTCGGCGCGGTGCGGTCGGTCGGCCACCTCGGTCAGGAGCGCTGCGAGGTCCGGGCCCTCCCGGTCGGTGACCAGGGCCGCCCGGTGGCGGAAGTGGCGGCGGTGGGCGCCGAGGGTGTGGGCGATGTCCGCGAGCCGGGCGTCCGGGTGGTCACGCACCCAGCCGGCCGTACGGCGGGCCAGCGCGGCCAGCGCGGCCGGGGAGGCGGCAGACAGCGGCACGACCCGGGCCGCGGCCGGCATGGCGCCGGTGCGAACCCGCGGTGGGACCGGATCGGGTGCGACCGCCGCGGCCGGCATGGCGCTGGCGCGCACCGGCGGGGGAACCGGACCGGACACGGTCTCCGCGGCCGGCATGGCGCCGGTGCGCACCGGCGGCGGAACCGGGGCGGATACGGCCGCCGCGGCCGTGTCGGCGCCCTCGACGATCACGTGCGCGTTGGTCCCGCTGAAGCCGAACGCGCTGACGCCCGCGATCCTCGGCGTGCCGTCGGCCGGCCACGGCTCGGTGCGGCGGGGCAGGACCACGGGCAGTCGCTCCACACCCAGCCGTGGATTGGGCTCCCGCAGATGCAGGTTGGGCGGGATCAGGCCGTACCGCAGCACCAGGACGGTCTTGATCAGACCGGCGATGCCGGCCGCCGCCTCCAGATGACCGAGGTTGCTCTTCAGCGCGCCGAGCCGCAGCGGCCGGTCCGCGGACCGGCGCGCGCACAGCACGTCCACCGCCGCGCCGACCTCGATCGGATCGCCCAGCGGGGTGCCGGTGCCGTGCGTCTCCAGATAGCCGACGGCCTCGCCCGGCACACCCGCGCCGGCCAGTGCGGCGCGCAGCAGCGCGCGCTGGGCACGGCCGTTGGGCACGGTGAGGCCGCCCGAGCCGCCGTCGTGGTTGACGGCGGACGCCCGGATGACCGCGTGCACCGGGAGCCGGGCCGCGACCGCGTCCGACAGCCGCGTCAGCGCGACCGCGCCGCACCCCTCCGCCCGCGCGTACCCGTCGGCCGACGCGTCGAAGACCTTGCAGCGCCCGTCCGGGGACAGCGCGCCCATCTCGTCCAGCACCAGGAAGACATCAGGGGACAGCAGCACGTTGACCCCGCCGGCGACCGCCGCGTCGCACTCGCCGCGCCGCAGGCTCTCCACGGCCAGGTGCACCGCCACCAGGGAGGAGGAGCAGGCGGTGTCCACGGCGAGCGCCGGGCCGTCCAGCCCGAGGGCGTGCGCCACCCGGCCCGCGGCCATGCTGGGCGCGGCCCCGACCGCGGTGAACGCGCCGACCCGCTCCGCGCGCACCGGCAGCCGCGCGTGGTCCGAACCGGAGACGCCCACGAATACACCGACCCGGCCGGCACCGGGACGGCCGGTGAGCAGCCCCGCCCGCTCCAGAGCTTCCCACACGGTCTCCAGCAGCAGCTTGTGCTGCGGATCCATCGCGGCGGCCTCACCCGCGGACACGCCGAAGAAGGAGGCGTCGAACGCGTCGATGTCCTCGGCGAGGAACCCGCCCTGCAACGCCGCCCAGCCGGCGCCTGGCCGACGGGCGCCTGCCCGGCCGGCGCCCGCCGAGCCGGAACCCGCCGAGCCGGAACCCGCCGAGCCGGACCCCGCCGAGCCGGACCCCGCCGAGCCGGGTCCTGTCGGCCACCGGTCGGCGGGCGCCGGTCCCACCGCGTCCCGGCCCTCGGCCAGCACCTCCCAGAAGCGTTCCGGGGAGTCCGCGCCACCGGGAAAACGGCAGGCCAGTCCCGTGACGGCGATCGGCTCGGCGGCCCGGGCGCGTTCCCGTGCCAGCTCACCGCGCAGCGAACGGATCGCCTCCAGCGACCGGCTGAGCAGATCATCCCGGTCCGGCACGCGCGGGTGCGCGTCCGGACGCAGCGCGTCGGCGGTGCCGCTCACAGGCCGAGTTCCTCCAGTACCGTGCGCAGTTCGCGGTGTACGTCCTCGACGGCCCCGTCGGCACGCGGCGGCAGGACGTCCAGCACCCGGCGCAGCAGCCTCGGGTCGGCGTGCGCGACGCCGAACTCGCTCTCGCCGCCCGACAGGGCCCGCTCGAAGGCGTCGACGCCCACGGGCGTCTCCAGCAGGGTCAGACCCACCCGGCTCAGCAGCACCTCCTCCGTCCGGGCATCGGCCCGCATGCCGCCGTGCCGCCAGGACGGCCAGACCAGGGCGATGCTGCGGCCCCTGCGTTCACCGGCCAGCCGCAGCCTCTCCCGGTGGCGGGCGAACGCGCACAGGAAGCGGTTGGCGTACGCGTAGTCGGTCTGCCCGGGGTTGCCGATCAGGGCGGTCAGCGAGGAGAAGGCCAGGAAGAAGTCCAGGTCGTCGTCGCGGGTGAGCGCGTCGAGGTGGAAGGCGCCGAGCACCTTGCCGGCCAGCACCTCGTCCAGGTCCCGGCCCGTCTTGTCCGCCAGCAGGGCGTCCCGTACGCAGCCCGCCGAATGGATCAGGCCGTCGATACGGCCGTGCCGGTCGCGGGCGCGCTCGATCAGCCGGCGGGCGCCGGCCTCCTCGGCGACGTCCGCCCGTACGTACTCCACGTCCGCGCCCAGACCGGCGATCCGCCGGACGGCCGCGGCCCGTTCCGGACCCGGTTCCGCGCGCCCGCCGAGGACCAGCCGGGCGCCCGGGGCCCGGCGGGCGAGGTGCTCGGCGAAGAGCAGACCGAGCCCGCCCGCGCCGCCGGTCACGACGTACACCCCGCCGGGCACCACGGGGCCCGGCGCCGCCGCCCGTGCCCGGGGCGGCAGTTCGCGCACCCGGCGCACCAGGCGCCGGCCGCCCTGGTAGCGGACCTCCGCCTCCAGCCCGGGGCCGCGCAGTTCGGCCGTACAGACCCGGACCACCTCCTGCGGGTCCGGCCGCGCATCCCCGCGGGCGGCGTCGACCGCGACCGCCTGGACCAGCAGGCGGGGGTTCTCGTGGCGCAGGGACCGGGCGAAGCCGGACAGGGCCTCGGCCAGTGGATCCGGCCGGCCCGCGGGATGGGCGTCCACCTGGAGTACCCGGACCGTCCTGTCCCGCGCCGCCGGCAGCAGCCGGCGGGCCAGCCGGAACAGGGAACGGACCCCGAGATCGAGGCGGCGCCGCACGTCCTGGCCGGCCCCGGCGGCCGTCCACAGGTGGACGAACACGCCGGGCCGTTCCGTGCCGCCGGCGTCCGCGTCGGCGTCGAGGCTGTCCACCAGCCGGTCCCAGTCGCCGGTGTCACCGGGCCGGAGCCGGTACTCCCCGGCGTGCACACGGGCGTACTCCGTGCCCGGCCTGACCAGCACGACGGGCGCGGGACAGCCGTGCGCGCGCAGCCGGTCCCGGAGCAGCCGGGCCACGGCGTCGTCGGCGTCCAGGACGACCGCGCCCGACGCCCACGGACCGACGCTGTCGTCCGGCACCGCCGGCACCGCCGGTACCGATGGGTCCGGCTCCCAGTCGGCCGTGAAATGCACCGTCCGGTGGCGCGGCGGCCGTTGGCCGTCACCGGGCGCGGGCACGGTGGCGGTGCCGGGCGTGCCGAGGTCCGGCAGCGGGAGCAGGTACGAGGCCAGCGCGCCGACCGACGGATGGTCGAAGGCCACGGTGGCGTACAGCTCGACCCCCAGCTCCTGCTCGATCCGGGTGCCGAGCCGGACGGCGAGGACCGAGTCCAAGCCGAGGTCGAAGAAGCCGGTGTCCGGGTCGGGCGGCTCTTCGGGGTCGTACTGGAGCAGGTGGCCCAGCTCCGCGCGCAGCCACCCGGTCAGCAGGGCGAGCCGTTCGCTCGGCGGCGCGGCCCGCAGGACACCGAGCAGCCCTCCGCCCGCCCGGTCCGCAGACTCCGCGTCCGGCACGGGTACGCCGTCGCGGGCCGGCGGAGTCGCCGGTACGGCGCTCTCCGCGGACGCCTCGCCGTCAGACGCAGGTGCCTCGCCGTCGGACGCGGGTGTCTCGGGGCCGGACGCGGGTGTCTCGCCGTCGTATACGGGTGTCTCGGGGCCGGGCGCGGTGACTGCGGGTGCTGCCTTCTCCGCGCGTGACCCGGCACCGGACGCGCCGGCCCGCCCCGCGTTCTCCGTGGACGTCCCCGCGCCGGACGTGCCGGTCGGATCGTGCAGCCAGTAGCGGTGCCGGCTGAAGGGATACGTCGGCAGGGAGATCCGGCGCGGCCGGTCCCGTCCGTCGTGGAGGGCCGTCCAGTCCCAGTCCGTGCCGGCGGCCCAGGCCCGGGCCAGGTCGTCCGGGTCGCGCCCGGCGGGCGGCCGGTGCCGGTCGCCGGACGCCGGGTGCGCGACGACACCGGTGTGGACCCGCGGCCCGCCCGCCCCGGCCAGATGGGCGTCGAGCAGCGCGACGGCCTCGGCGGGACGGGAGGCGCTGAGGGCGAGGCGGTGTGCCAGGTGCGCGCGTCCGGTCTGCAGCGTGAAGGCGGTGTCCGGCAGCAGCGTCCGGGCACCACTGCCCGTTGTCGCCCCCGGCTCCGGCTCCGGCTCCGCCACGGCGTCGGCCAGGAAGCGGCGCAGCCGTACGGCGTACTCGCGCAGGTTGGCGGCCCCGGCAGCGGACAGCACCAGGACGTGCCGCCGCTCGGCCGGCGCGGCACGGGACACCTCGGGTGCCTCCTCCACGATCAGGTGGACGTTCACGCCGCCGGCCCCGAAGGAGCTGATGCCGGCCCGGCGGGGACGGCCGCCCGGCGGAGGCTCCCAGGGCGCGGCTTCGAGTTGCACCCGGAACGGCGTCTCCTCGAAGGCGATGTCCGGGTTGGTCCGCGCCGAGTGCAGCAGGGTGGGGACCAGCCGGCGGTGCTTCAACTGGAGTACCGCCTTGGTGAGCTGGGCGATTCCCGCGGCCGCCTCGGCGTGCCCGATGAGGGACTTCACCGACCCGACGGCGCACGACTGCCGGGCGGTGACGTCGGCGAACGCGTCGCACAGCCCGCGCACCTCGACCGGATCGCCGAGCGCGGTGCCCGTGCCGTGCGCCTCCAGACAGCCGATGGTCGCGGCCTCGACGTCCGCCGACCGCAGGGCCGCCCGGATCACCTCGGCCTGGGCCACCGGGTTGGGCACGGTGTAACCGAACGTCCGGCCGTCGCTGTTGACCGCGGAGCCCTTGACCACCGCGTGGACCGTGTCGCCGTCGCGCAGCGCCTGCCCGAGCGGTTTGAGCAGGACGGCACCGACCGCCTCGGCGGGCACATAGCCGTCCCCGCCCTCGCCGAACGCCCGGCACCTGCCGTCGGAGGACAGGAAACCCGTTTCGGCGAGTGTCATGTACTTCACCGGGTGCAGGCTGAGGTTGACCCCGCCGGCGATCGCGGCCCGGCACTCCCCGCGCCGGATGCTCTCGCAGGCCAGGTGCACCGCGTACAGGGAGGAGGAGCAGGCGGTGTCCACAGTGAGACTGGGGCCGCCGAGGTTCATCAGATACGAGACGCGGTTGGCGACCGAGAACGTCTGGGTCTCCACCGCCAGCCATTCACCGCGCTCCAGCGCCGCCGACCCGAAGAGCTGGTAGGAGTTGTACGTCACGCCCGCGAAGACCCCCACCGCCCCGCGTTGGTCGCCCGCCGCCGGGTCCGCCAGGGTGTCCGGTGTGTACCCGGCGTCCTCCACGCACTCCCAGGCGACTTCGAGGAACAGCCGCTGCTGCGGGTCGAGATAGCGGGCCTGCACCGGAGAGAGGCGGAAGAACGGGGCGTCGAAGGCGTCGACGTCGTCCAGCCAGCCGCCCCAGCGGTGCCAGGCGTCGCCGTAGCGCCGCCGGGCCGCCTGCGCGTACCGCCGGAAGCCGGGCCGGTCCAGCGGCATCTCGTCCACGCAGTCCCGGCCTTCGGCGAGGTTGCGCCAGAACTCGGCGACGGACCTGGCGTGCGGGTAGCGGCCGCTCATCCCGACGATCGCGATGTCGTCGTCGCGGACGGACGCGGAGGAGCCGCTGCCGGGGGCGGTGGGGTGGGTATAGGAAGCGGAGGAGTGGGGGACGGGCGCGGGCGGGCCGGTGGTGGGCGTGGGTTCGGTGGGGAGTGTGGTGGGGCCTGCTGTGGGGTGGCGGCCGGCGAGGTAGGCGGAGAGGCTCCGGATGTTCTTGTGGGTGAAGACGAGCGTGGCCGGCAACTCGCCGTAGGTCCGCTCCAGCCGGGCGCGGACCTGCTGGGTGGCGAGGGAGTCCAGGCCGAGCCGGTCGAAGCCGGTGTCCTGGTCGAGTCCGGCGGGCCGCCGGCCGAGCGTCTCGGTCAGGACCTGGACCAGGTGCTCGGCGATCCGCTCACGCCGGTGCCCGGCCGGGGCGCCGGGCGGCGCCGCGTCGGCCAGGGGGCCGGGAGAGCCGGGCGGCGCCGCGTCGGCCGGGGCGGCGGCGGCCGGCGCGGCTACGGGCCACAGGACGCGATGCGTGAACGGGTAGGTGGGCAGGGGCAGTCGCCGGTGCGGCCGTTGCGTGCCCAGCAAGCTCCAGTCCAGTTCCGCGCCGGCGGTCCAGAGGCGGGCCAGTCCGGCCAGGTCCGCGCGCTCCGCCAGCGCGCGGACGCGGTCCTCGTCGGCACGGTCGTGGGACGGGCCCGCGGGCGCGGCGGTGGCGTCCGTGGTCCACACGCCGTCCGCGTGTCCGTCGCGCAGGAAGTGTTCGAGGCGCGCGCGCAGTCCGGTGGCGTCGGGCGCCACCACGGCGAGCCGGTGCTCCATGGGCCGGCGGCCCGTGCGCAGGGTGGCCACGAGATCGTCGAAGGCGTACTCCTCGGCCGGGTGGCAGGCCAGCCATTCCGTCAACTGCTCGGCCCTGGCCCGCAGCCGGTCCGCGCTCCGCGCCGACAGCGGCACGAGCCGGTCCCCGGTGACGGACGCGGTCTTCGAGGTCGGCGGGTCCGCGCAGGTCCGCGGGGTGTCCGACGACGCGGCGGACGCGGCGTACGGGGTCTTCGGGGTGAGCGGAGCCGGCCCGTCTTCGACGTACTCCTCTACGACCACATGCGCGTTGGCGCCGCCGAAACCGAACGAGCTGATGCCGGCCCGACGGGGCAGTTCGCGGCCCTGCGCGTCCCGGGGCCGTTCCCACGGTTCGGCACGGGTCAGCAGGCGCAGCGGGCCGTCGCCGAGGCGCAGGAGCGGGTTCGGCGCCCGGAACCGGGCCAGACCGGGCAGCGTGCCGTGGCGCATGGCCAGCAGGACCGTCACGAGCCCGGCCATCCCGGCGGCGGCCTCCAGGTGACCGATGTGACTCTTCACCGCGCCGACCGCCAGGTGCCGGCGCCGGGGCCGCGGTAGGCCCCAGTCGGCGTACAGGCCCTCGAACGCCCTGCGCAGCCCCTCGATCTCGATCGGGTCGCCCAGCGCCGTGCCGGTGCCGTGCGCCTCGATCAGGCCCGCGGTCGACGGGTCGAGCCCCGAGGCGCGCCAGGCGGTGGCGACGACCTCGGCCTGGGCGTCGGGGTCCGGCGCGGTGAGGGTGACCGTACGCCCGCTGTGGTTGACGGCGCTGCCGCGCAGTACGGCGTGGACGTGGTCGCCGTCCCGGCGCGCGTCGGACAGGGGCCTGACGAGCAGGGCGACCACGCCTTCGCCGCGCACATAGCCGTCGGCCCGCTCGTCGAAGCTCTTGCACCGGCCGTCCGGCGCGAGCATGCCGGCCTTCGTCAGCGAGATGTACGTCCCCGGTCCCGCGAGCACGTTGACGCCGCCGACCAGAGCCTGGTCGCAGTCGCCCTGCCGGATGCTGGACATCGCCCGGTGCAGCGCCGCCAGGGAGGAGGAGCAGGCGGTGTCGACGGCCTCGCTCGGTCCGTTCAGGCCCAGCCAGTAGGAGATCCGGTTGGCGAGCAGCGCGTGGGCGAGTCCCGTCACCAGGTACGGCTCCATGGGGAGGCCGGCGGTGGTGAGCACCTCGAAGTAGTCCATCGCGCTCACCCCGACGAAGACGCCGGTACGGCGGGCGGCCGGCCCCTCCAGCTGGTGCCCGGCGTCCTCCATGGCCCGCCAGGCGGTCTGGAGGAGCAGCCGCTGCTGCGGGTCCATCAGCTCCGCCTCCCGGGGCGGGATCCCGAAGAACGCGCAGTCGAAGGAGGCGGGAGCACGCAGGAACGCGCCCCAGGGCACGTGCCGGGCATCGACGTCGCCGGGACGCCCGTACGGGGCCCGCCAGTCCCAGCGGTCTTCCGGTACACGCCGGATGACGTCCTGCCCGGCCATCAGGTTCCGCCAGAACCCGTCCAGGTCGTCCGCACCGGGCAGCAGCCCGCTCATCCCGACGACGGCGATCGGCTCAGCGGGATCCCGCCGCCCGGCACACCACCGCGACGCACCGCCGCACTCCGCAGCCGCCCCGGTGACGGCGCCGACCGGCGGACCCGGAGCTGGACTGCCGGGCAACCCCGGTCCCGAGCCGGCCGGCGAGACCGGGTCTACGGGGGAGGGCGGAGGAGCCGCGGGCCCGGCCGGGGCGCCGCTGGCTGGCCGGACGGGGGCCGGGGCAGTGGGCGGGTGATGGGCGGAGCCGGTCGGCAGGCCCATGACGGTGTCGGTCGGCGGAGCCGGGTCTGTGTCAGAGGGCGGGGCTGGCTGGGCAGCGGCGGGCGCGGCCTGGGCAGTGCTGGCTGAGCGGACGGGTGCCGGGGCAGTGGGCGGGTGATGGGCGGAGCCGGTCGGCAGGTCCGTGACGGTGTCCACCGGCGGGACCGGGGCGGGCGGGGCAGGGAAGGCAGTGGTCGGCGCAACCGGCGGGGGAGTGACGGGCACGACCGGGACAACGGAGCTGGTCGGAACCGGGACCGCCGCGGAGGACGGGCCGGGGACGGCAGCAGCCGATGGGACCGGCGGGGGAGTGGCCGGCGAAGCCGGTGGTGAGGCCGAAGCCGGTACAGCGTCGGCAGGCAGGCCGGGGACTGGAGTGGCGGGCAGGCCCGCTCCCGAGACGGCCGGCGAGGCCGGGGTTGAGAGTGAGGGCAGGCCCGGCGGGGGAGTCGCGGGTGCGGCCGGGGCGCAGCTGGCTGGGCGGACGGGGGCCGGAACAGCGGGTGGGTGCAGGACGGAGCCGACCGGCAGGCCCGTGACGGTGCCAGTCGGCGGAGCCGTGGCGCTGTCGGTCGGCGGAGCCGGGTTTGTGCCAGAGGCCGGGACCGGGAGGGCAGTGGCGGGCAGGCCCGGCGGGGCAGTGGCGGGCGCGGCCGGGGCGCCGCTGGCCGGGCGGACGGGGGCCGGGACAGTGGGCGAATGCAGGGCGGAGCCGACCGGCAGACCCGTGACGGTGTCGGCCGGCAGGCCCATGGCGGTGCCAGTTGGCAGACCAGTGACGGTGTCGGTCGGCGGAGCCGGGTCTGTGCCGGCGGCCCGGACCGGGAGGGCAGCGGCGGGCGGGACCGGCGGGGAAGTCGCGGGCGCCGCCGGGACGACGTTGGCCGGGCGAACCGGGGCGGAGTCGGCAGCCTGGACCGGCTCGGAGTCGCCTGGGCGGATCGGAACGGAACCGGCTGCCCGCACCGGCACGGAGTCGGCAGCCTGGACCGGCACCGAGTCGCCCGGCCAGACCGGCACGGAGTCGGCGCCCCGAACCGGGACGGAACCGGCAGCCCGGCCCGGCACCGAGTCACCCGGCCGAACCGGAACGGAGCCGGCTGCCCGCACCGGCACCGAGTCGCCCGGCCGCACCGGCACGGAGTCGGCACCCCACACCGGCGCGGCCGTACCAGGCCGCTGCGCGGCAAGTGCGGCGGGCCCGGCGCCAGAGGGAGTGGGGGCCGGGGCCGGGCCCGGTGTGTGGCGGAGGGGATGGTTCTCCGGGCGCCGGCGTGCCTCGTCGTACCGTTCGGCCAGCCGTTCCGGGTACGCGCCGGCGAGGTGTCCGGCGAGCCCCCGTACCGTGCGGTGCCGGTAGAGCACCGCGGGCGGCACGTCGAGGCCCAGTGCCGCGCACAGTTCGGCGGAGAGGCCGACCAGGGTGGCCAGGTCGATGCCGTAGGCGCCGAGGTCCGTGTCCGGCGCGGGCGCCGGGCCGGGGACGCGGGCGACCTCCCGCAGTCGCCGCAGCAGATCCCGCTCCACGTGGGCGACCAGCGGTGCGACGGTGTCCGCAGGGTCCGCGGAGCCGGCGGACCGGATGTCGCGGACCATCGCGTCGAGGGCGTTGCCGGGTCCCACCTGACGGAAGACCGTCACGCCCGCCGCCAGCAGGTACCGCACGGACTGCGTCCACCGCACCGGCGCCGAGAGCTGCCGCAGGAGGCACGCGGACGGATCGGGGCCGTGCGGCAGCGCCGTGACGTTCGAAACGACCGGAAACCGGGGCGCGGACAGTGCGGCCGCCCGGACGTGCGCGGCCAACTCGCGTTCCGCCTGCCGCATATACCGGGAGTGGAACGGCCCGCTGACGTTGAGCCTGGAGTACAGCCGGGCGCCGGCGCGGCCGAACCAGGTCTCGGCGCGGGCCAGGCTCCGCGCGGGGCCGGAAATGACGTACTGGGTGGGCGTGTTGTGATTCGCGATGTCCACGTCGTCCAGCCCGGCGTCCCCGAGGACTCCGGCCACCCGGTCCGCCGCCAGTCCCACCACCACGGCCATGCCGCCTGCGGGCGCCCGGGACATCAGCTCCGCCCGCCGGGCCACCAGCCGCAGCCCGGTGGCGAAGTCGAAGGCGCCCGCCGCCTCCAGCGCGTTGTACTCGCCGAGACTGTGGCCGGCGGCGAAGTCCGGTGGCCCCTCGTGCCCTTCGCACCAGGCGCGGTACGCGAGCGCGCTCACCACATAGAGGGCGGGCTGCGTCCAGCGGGTGCTGCCGAGCAGTCCGTCGGGATCGTCGAGACAGAGACGGTCGACCGCGTAGCCCAGGATGTCCCGGGCCTCGGCCACGAGATCCGAATACCGCCCGAGCAATTCCGCGCCCATACCGGGACGCTGGGCTCCTTGCCCGGGGAAAAGGACTGCGATCACTTGTCAAAAGGTACGCCTTCCGCGCGGGAAGACAGGCCCATAACGGTGAAGATCACTGACAGAGGTGAGAGATCTGCTTGTGACGGACGGCAGTTGGATAATCGTAAAAACTGAGGAATCGGCCAGTGTGTGGGTCACCGGTCATCCGGTCGGGTGTCGGGGCGGACGAAACCCGATCATGGCTGTGACGAGGCTTTATCCTCTCAGAGTTGCCTCTTTCCACGCCGTTTCTCCTACTGTTCTCCGTACCTCTTGTTTCCCGTAACCCTCGTTCTCTGAAACCCTTGTTCTCCGCATCTCTCCCGATGCCTTCCGATCTCTTCCGACGACCAGCCTGGGGTGGTGGGCGTTCTCCCATGAGTACCGTGTCAGCGGATGGCCCGGCCTGCACCCGAGACCGCCGCAGCGGCGGGGAAACGGTGACCGGCGATCCCTTCGACCCCGGATTCCTGGCGGACTTGACCGGGACACCCCGGACCCCCGTCACCCTGCTCCGCGGGCCCGGCGACGGACGGCGCGGCATGCTGCCCTCGGCGGACGTGGCCCGGGGCCGCGCGGCGGGCCTCGACGTCATCGGCGAACTGCCGGGAACGTACCCGGAGTGGCTCGGCGACCAGGGTTTCACCGCCGCCCACGGACTGCGCTATCCGTACGTCGCCGGGGAGATGGCCCACGGCATCTCCACCACCGGGATGGTGACGGAGCTGGCCCGGGCCGGCATGCTCGGCTTCTTCGGCGCGGCCGGCCTGCCCCTGCCGCGCGTCGAGGCCGCGGTCACCGCCCTGGCCGGCGCCCTGACCCCCGACCGGGCGTGGGGCGTCAACCTCATCCACACGCCGCGCGAACCGGAGTGGGAGGAGCGCACGGCGGACCTGCTGCTCGCCCGGGACGTCCGCCGGATCAGCGCCTCCGCCTTCCTCGAACTGACGCCCGCCGTCGTGCGCTGCTCCGCCGCCGGACTGCGCACCGACCCGGCCGGACGCGTCGTCCGCCGTACCCACCTCTTCGCCAAGGTCTCCCGCCCCGAGACCGCCGCCGCGTTCATGTCGCCCGCGCCGCCCGCCCTGCTTAACGCGCTGGTCGAGCGGGGCAGGCTCAGCCGCGAGGAGGCGGACCTCGCGGCCCGCGTGCCCGTGGCCCAGGACATCACCGTCGAAGGCGACAGCGGCGGCCACACCGACAACCGGCCGCTGGTCACCCTGCTGCCGCGCATCCTCGCTCTGCGCGACCGGATCCAGCGGCGGCACCGCTACCCGGAGGCGATCCGGGTGGGCGCGGCGGGCGGACTGGGCACCCCGCAGTCGGTCGCCGCCGCCTTCGCCCTGGGAGCCGCCTACGTCGTCACCGGCTCGGTCAACCAGACCGCGGCGGAGGCCGGGATCTCCGCCGAGGCCAAGCGCATGCTCGCCGCGGCGGACCTCACGGACGTGATCATGGCACCCGCCGCCGACATGTTCGAACTCGGCGTCAAGGTACAGGTGTTGCGCCGGGGCACCCTGTTCGGTGTCCGCGCGCGGAAGCTGTACGACCTGTACCGTGGCCACGACAGCCTGGAGGCCGTCCCCGCCGCCGAGCGGACCGCGCTCGAACGGGACATCCTGCGGGCCAGCGTGACCGAGGTCTGGACCGAGGCGGAACGGTTCTGGAACGACCGCGACCCCGCGCAACTCCGGCGCGCGGCCACCGATCCCAAGCACCGGATGGCCCTGGTCTTCCGCTGGTACCTCGGCCGCTCCTCGGTCTGGGCCGTCACCGGAGATCCCGGACGCGTCCTCGACTACCAGCTGTGGTGCGGCCCCGCGCTCGGCGCCTTCAACCAGTGGACGGCGGGCAGTTGGCTCGCCGACCCGGCCCGGCGGACCGTCGCGCAGATCGCCCGTAACCTCCTGGAGGGCGCCACCGTTCTGACCCGGGCGCACCAACTGCGCAGCCTCGGCGTGCCCTTGCCCCACCGCGCCTTCTCCTTCACACCCAGGCCACTGGCCTGAGCCGACCTCGTCCGCACCTCACGCAAGGCTCCCTTCATGCCCTCCTCAGGCACGACGCCTGAACCCCTCGACATCGCGATCATCGGACTGTCCGCTCTGCTGCCCGGGTCGACCGGCCCCGACACGTTCTGGCGCAACGTCGTCTCCGGCCGTGACCTGCTGCGGGACGTCCCGCCCACACACTGGCACCTCGACGACTACTACGACCCCGACCCCACCGCACAGGACAAGACCTACGCCCGGCGCGGCGCCTTCCTCGACCCGGTCGACTTCGACCCGCTGGCGTTCGGCATCCCGCCCCGGCAGATCGAGGCCACCGACACCACCCAGCTGCTGTCCCTGGTGCTGGCCCGCCGGCTGCTGGAGGACATCACCGACGGCGACCCCGCGCGGCTGGCCGGCGACCGGACCGGCGTGGTGCTCGGCACGACGGCCCTGCCCCTGCTGTACCAGATGAGCCTGCGCCTCGGCCGGCCCTCCTGGCTGCGCGGCATGCGCGAGGCGGGCATCGACGAGGACACCGCCGTGCGCGCCGCCGACCTGATCTCCAGCCGGTTCACGCCCTGGCAGGAAGCCACCTTCCCCGGCCTGCTGAGCAATGTCGTCGCCGGCCGCATCGCCAACCGCTTCGACCTGCACGGCCCCAACTACACCGTGGACGCGGCCTGCGCGTCGTCCCTCGCGGCACTGTCGGCCGCCGCCGGCGAACTCGCCCTCGGCCGCTGCGACATGGTGATCACCGGCGGCGTCGACACCTTCAACGACCCGCCGATGTACGTCTGTTTCAGCAAGACGCCCGCGCTGTCCCGCACCGGGGACTGCCGGCCGTTCGCCGCCTCCGCGGACGGCACCCTGCTCGGCGAGGGCCTGGTGCTGTTCGCGCTGAAACGGCTGGCGCGGGCCGAGGCGGACGGCGACCGCATCCACGCCGTGCTCCGCGGGATCGGCTCCTCGTCGGACGGCAGGGGAGCGGCCGTCTACGCACCGGTCTCCTCCGGACAGGCCCGCGCCCTGCGCCAGGCCTACGAGCAGGCCGGCTACGGACCGGACACCGTGGAACTGGTCGAGGCCCACGGCACCGGGACCCTCGCCGGCGACGTGGCGGAACTCGGCGGCCTCACCCAGGTCTTCGAGGAGAGTGGCCGCACGGACCCCGGATGGTGCGCCCTCGGGTCCGTCAAGTCACAGATCGGGCACACCAAGGCGGCCGCCGGAGCCGTAGGCCTGCTGAAGGCCGTCCTGGCGCTGCGGCACCGGACGTATCCGCCCACCATCAAGGTCGACCGCCCCAACCCGCGCCTGCCCCTGACCGGCGGCCCCTTCTACCTCAACACCGAGGTACGGCCCTGGGTGCGCGCCCCGGGCACGCCCCGCCGCGCCGCCGTCTCCAGTTTCGGCTTTGGCGGCAGCGACTTCCACGCCACCGTCGAGGAGTACGCGCCCGAAGGCGGCCCCCGCCACCCGGCGCCACGGGTGCGCACCGCAGCGGAGGAACTGGTCCTGTGCTCTGGCCGCAGTGCCGGAGAGGTCGCCGACCGGCTGCGGGCCGCGGCAGCCGACGCCGGCCCCCCGGACGCCGTCGCGCACCGGTCCCAGCGGACGTTCCGGCCGGACGACCCCTACCGTCTCATGGTGACCGCCCCGGACGGCGACGAGCTGCGCCGCCGGCTGCTGGCCGCCGCCGACCGCGTGTGCCGCGCCCCCCAGGAGCCGTTCCACCTGCCCGACGGCACCCGCTACGCCTGCGCCCCCGCGTCGGCCGCCCCGCTGGCGTTCCTCTTCACCGGCCAGGACAGCCCGTACCCGGGCATGGGCACCGGCCTGGCGCTCAACTGCCCCGCCGCGATGGACACCTGGGACTCCCTGGCCGACTGGCACCCCGAGGGAGAGGAGCCCCTGCACCGCGTGGTCTTCCCGCCGCCCGGGTTCGGCGCGCGGGACCGGGCGGCGCGGCACGACCGGCTCACCGCCCCGGAATGGGCCCAGCCCGCCCTCGCCGCCCAGTGCCTCGCCCAGCTCGCGGTGTTCACCGAAGCGGGCGTACGGCCCGACTGCGCGGCCGGACACGGCTTCGGCGAACTCGTCGCCCTGCACACCGCAGGCGTCCTGTCCGCGCGCGAGCTGCTGTCCCTCGCCCGCGCCCGCGGCGAACTGCTCCGCGACACCGCCGCGTCCGGTGGCATGACGGCCGTGCGCTGCGGCTCCGCCCGGGCCCGGGCCCTGCTGGAACGGCACCGGGTGCCCGAGGTGTGGATCGCCCACAGCGACACGCCCGACGAGGCCGTCCTCGCCGGCGCGCTCGACGGCCTCGGCCGGGCGGAGACCGCGTTCCGCGCCGCCGGGGTCCCCGTGCGCCGGCTGACGGCACCCGGGGCCCCGCACACCCCGCTGCTGGCGCCCGCCGTACCGCGCTTCCGCACGCTCCTGGCGCGGGCCCGCCTGGCCGCGCCGCGCCTCGACGTGTACGGCCACGCGCGCGCCGACGTCTACCCGGCGGACCCCGAGGCCGTCGCGGACCGGCTGGCCGGACACCTGGTGGCGCCGGTGCGCTTCGCCGACCAGATCGACGCCCTGTACGCCCGCGGGGTGCGCACCTTCGTGGAGATCGGGGCAGGCGACGCGCTGACCGGTCTGGTCGGCCGGATCCTCGGCGACCGCCCGCACCTCGCCGTCTGTGCCGACCGGCGCGGCGAGGACGGCTTCAGCACCCTCCAGACGGCACTGGGAGCCCTCGCCGTCCACGGCGTGCCGGTCGATTTCGGCCCGCTGTGGCGCGACGTCCCGCCACCCCCCGACTCCCACGACGACCGTGAACAGCGACCGGATAGGAAGAAGAAGGGCATGACCGTGCAGATCATGGGGGCCAATCCGCCGGGGCAGAACACCCCTGCCCCGGCGGCCCAGACCCCGGCGCCGCCCATGGCGTGGCTCGACCAGATGAGGGAGGCCCAGCGGCGGCTGACGGAGTCGGCCGCCGCGCTCCAGCAGGCGGTCGCCGGCTGCCTCCAGGCGCTGGAGGCGGCAGCGGCCGTCCAGTACGCCGTCCAGCAGGCGCAGCCCGGCACGGCCGCCTGGCCCTCCCCGCCTCCCGCCCCCGGCCCGTGGACGCCGCCCGGTGTCACGGCGGGCCAGCCGCCCGCCCCCGCCGGATGGCAGCCGCCCGCAGCGGCCGGGTGGCAGCCGCCCGGGGCCGCCGCCTGGCAGTCGTCAGGGCCCGCCACCTGGCAGTCGTCCGGGCCCGCCGCGTGGCAGCAGTGGGCGTACGCCCAGGGGTGGCAGCCGCCCGTCCACGCCCCGCACGCCTGGGGACCGGTCCCGGCCCACGCGTCCCAGCCGTGGCACCCCGAGCCCGCGCCCGCCGCCGGTCCACCCCCGGCCGCCCCGGCCCCGCCGCCCCGGGCTCCCGCTCCCGCCCCGGCCCAGGTCATGACCCCCGCCGCCCAGATCCCCGCCTCCCCGGTCACGGCGCACGCACCCCAGGTCATGGCGCCCGCGCCTCAAGTCATGGCCCCCGCGCCCCCGTTCACGGCGCCGTACCCCGGAACCGCGGACACCCCGCCGATCCCCGCCCCGGCCCAGCCGCCCAACCCGGCCGGCGCGCCCGCCGCCCCGGCCGCACCGGTCGACACCCGCGCCGTCCTGCTCAACACCGTCGCGGAACTGACCGGCTATCCCGTGGACGTCCTCGCCGACGACATGGACATGGAGACGGACCTGGGCATCGACTCGATCAAACGGGTCCAGATCCTCGCCGCGATCCGCACGGCGATCCCCTCCCTGTCACCGCTCGACCCGGGCGAGGTGCTGAAGCTGCGCACGCTCGGCGAGGTCAGGGAGACACTGGACCAGGCCACCGGAGCCGGGCAACTGCCGTCGTTACAGGGCCCGGTCGACGGCTGCGTGCCGTCGGCCTCCAGCGGTCTGGCACGGCTCGTGGTGCGCGCCGTCCCCGCTCCCGAGCCGGGGCTGGCGCTGCCCGGCCTGACCGACGGCCCGGTGCTCATCACGGACGACGGCAAAGGCGTCGCCCGTGAACTCGCCGCGGAACTCAGACGCCGTGGACTGACGGCCGACCCGGTGTCCGGCGAACTGCCGCCGGACGCCAGGGCGGTGGTCAGCCTGGAAGGCCTGTGGCCCGCGCCGTCGGCCCGGACGGCGGCCCGCGCCGCGTTCCGCACCGCCCGGACCGTCGCGACCCGGCCGGCGGCGCACGGCGGCGTCTTCGTGACCGTGCAGGACACCGGGGGCGACTTCGGGCTGCGCGGCGCCAGCGGCGACCGGGCCGACCTGGGCGGCATCGCCGGCCTCGCCCGTACCGCCGCCCGTGAGTGGCCGTACGCGACGGTCAAGGCGATCGACGTGGAACGCGCCGGCCGCCCGGCGGCCGAGATCGCCCGGACGATCGCCGCCGAACTGCTGCACGGCGGCACCCAGACGGACGTCGGGCTGCGCGCCGACGGCAGCCGGGTGCGGCTCGCCCGGTGCCCGGCCGCTCTTCCGGCCGTCACGCGCGGCACCCGGCACCCGGCCGGCCCGGGCGCCCACCGGCCCGAGCACGTCGTGGTGACCGGCGGGGCGCGGGGCATCACCGCCGCGTGCCTGACCGGACTGGCGCGGGCCCGGCGCCCCCGTCTGCTGCTGCTCGGCCGCACCCCGCCGGCGGACGAGCCCGGCTGGCTGCGCGACGCGGCCGACGAGGCGGCGGTCAAACGCGCCCTGCTGGCACACGACGGACCCGCTCCCGGCCACCCGCCGGCCCTCGCGGCGGTGCATGCCCGCTCCCGGCAGGTGCTCGCGGCCCGCGAAGTGCGCGCCACGCTGCGCCGGCTGGCGGAGGCGGGCGCCCAGGTCCGCTACGAGACCGTGGACGGCCGGGACGACGCCGCCGTGCGCGCCGCGCTCGACCGGGCCCGGGCCGAATGGGGCCCGGTGACCGGGGTCGTGCACGGCGCCGGCGTGCTGGCGGACCGCCCGATCGCGGCCAAGACGGACGAGGAGTTCGCCGCCGTGTACGACACCAAGGTGGAGACGCTGCGGGTCCTGCTGGACGCCCTCGCCGACGATCCGCTCCGCCTGCTGTGCGTGTTCTCCTCCGTCGTCGCCCATACCGGGAACCCCGGCCAGTGCGACTACACCATGGCGAACGAGACGCTCCACCACCTGGTCTCCGCCGCCCGCGCGCACCGGCCCGGACTGCGGGCCAGGGCACTCGGCTGGGGCCCGTGGCGGGGCGGCATGGTCACCCCGTCGCTCTCTAGGCACTTCGCGGAGGCGGGCGTCACGCTCATCGACCCGGCCGCCGGGACCGACGCGTTCACCGCCGAGCTGGCCTGCGCCCTGGACGGCCCGGCGGACGACGCGGACCGGCTCCTCCTGGTCCCGGACGCCGGCGCCGCGGCACCCCCGGCGCCCCGGACGCCGGACTCCGGCCGCACGCGCCGCCTCGCGGACGTGGTGGTGCCGCGCGGCGGGTTCCCCTACACCGAGGACCACGTCGTCCGGGGCGTCCCGGTGCTGCCGCTGGCCTGCGCCGTGGAATACCTTGCCAGGGCCGCCGCCGCCGAGCGGGCCGGCAGCGAGCCTGCGGCCACGGACCGGACCGCCGCCGGGCGGCCCCGCCCGTCCGCCGGACTGCTGCTGCGCGGGCTGTCCGTGCTGAAGGGCGTCGTACTCGACCCGGCCGGACGCGACCCGTACGTCCTGCGGGTGTGCGGCGGCCCGCACGCGGACGGACTGCGGCTGACGCTGGAGGCGGCGAACGGAACCCCGCACTACCGGGCCGTGGCCTCGGACCGCCTCCCGGCCCCCGCCCCCGCCGCCCCGCCCCCCGCCCCGGCCGGTGCCGCCGTGGCACCGGCCGGCGTCTACGACGGCGCACTGCTCTTCCACGGCCCCCGCTACCGCGCCCTGCGCGCCGTCCGGTCCCTCGACCCCGCCGGTGCCACGGCCGTCCTGGACGGACTCGAAGCGCTCGGCTGGGACACCCGCCGGCCCTGGGCCACCGACCCGGCGGCCCTGGACGGCGCGCTCCAGCTCGCGGTCCTGTGGGCCCGGCACGCGCTCGGCCGGGCCACCCTGCCCATGGGCGTCGCCGAGCTGCGCCTGTACCGCCCCGGCGCCCTCGGCCGGAACCTGCTGGCCGTCGTCACCCCGGGCGCGGCGGCGGACCAGCAGGCGGAGTGCGACGTACGGCTGTCCGACGACCGGGGCGCGACCGTGGCCGAGTTGTCCGGTGTGCGGCTGGTGGCACGCCCAGGCTGAGAGAGAAACCGATCTGATGTCAGTACGAGCCCTGCCGCCGATCCCGGCCGACCGGGTGGCACGGAGCGCCGGCCGGGCGGGCGGCGCGCCGCCCGCCGCCCCGCGCGGCACGCCGGACCCCGCCCGTGACCGCTGGTACCTCGACCCGGCCGGACGCCTGTGCGCCGGTGCCCTGCTGGCGGCCGCCCAGGGCGAGCGGCTGCCGCCGGCCGGCCGTACCGGCGCGCAGCCGCGGACGCCGGCCGACCGGTCGTACCGCCTGCTCGGCGGTGACCTCACCTTCCACGGACCCCTGCCCGAATCCGGGCAGGCGCTGCGCTGCGAGACCCGGCTGGAGGACAGCACCGAGTACGCGGGTGTCCCGCTGCTCTCCTTCCGCTCCGATGTCCGCGTCGACGGCGAGCTCCGGCTCAGCGTCCGCCACGGACAGGCCGGCCTGTTCACCGAGCGGGAGCGCGCCACGGCCCGGGGCACGTTGTGGACACCGCGGCCCGGCCCGGCCCGCCCGGCCGGACCCTTCGCGCTCCCGCCCACCGCCTGCCGGGCGTCCTCCTTCAGCCCCGCCCAGGTCCGCGCCTACGCGGACGGCCGCCTCGCCGAGTGCTTCGGCGCGGGCTGGGAGCGCGCCGCCGCCCACGTCCGCGGCCCGCGCCTGAGCACCAGGCACGGGCTGCTCTTCCAGGAGGTGACGGACTTCGACCCCCGGGGCGGACCGCTGGGCCGCGGATACCTCCGGGCCACGCTGCGCCTCGTACCCGGCCGGTGGTACTTCACGGGTGACGACCCCGGCGACCCGTACCTGTCCCCGGCCCTGCTGCTGGAGGGCTGTCTCCAGGCCGCCGCCTTCCACCTAAGCGCCCTCGGCGTGACCACCGACCGGGACGGCTGGCGCTTCCAACCGGCGTGCTGCGAGCGGCAGTCCGTGTCCTTCCGCGCCCAGGCCACCCCACGCCACCGGGAACTCGTCTACGAGGTCTTCGTCACCGGTGTGCGCGCCGGACCCGTGCCGAGGATCCGGGCGGACGTGCTGTGCTCGGTGGACGGCGTGCGGGTCTGCCACGCGGCGGGACTGACCCTCGATCTGGTGCGGGACCGCCTCCTCGGCGACCGCGGGCACCCCGTCCCCGCGCTGCAACCCGCCGCCCCCGACCCGCGCGCCGCCGTGGCCGACGGGCCGGCCCCGGACCGGCAGGGCAGGCTCGTCCGGTCCCCGGGACGGCACCGGGTCACCGGCGGACCCGACTGCGGCCGCCCGGACCCACCGGCGCGGCCGGCGCGGGCGCCCGCACCGCCGTTCCCGGTCCTGCCCCGCGTCCGCGCGCTCGGTGCCACGAAGGCACAGCCGCGCAAGGGGAGCTGGGTCGAGATGGAGTACGACGTCACGGGCGGCCCCGGCGCGCACGACGGCGCCCCGTCCCCGTCCATGGCGGCGCTGACGGAGATCGCCCTCCAGCCGTGCGGCTGGCTGGCCCGGTACACCGGCTGCTTCCCCGGCCGCGCGCAGGACCTGCTGCTGCGCAACCTCGACGGGCGGGCGGCCCTGCTGCGCACCGGGGGCCCGGCGCCGCGCCGCGTCCGCGCCAAGGCCACGCTCACCGACTGGGCGGACGACGGCACCACGTTCCTGCTCCGCTACGACATCGAGTGCCGGGCCGACGACGAGGAAGAACCGTTCCTGACGCTCTCCGGCACCTTCGGCTGCCTCCCGCCGGCCGCCGCCGACGGGCCGGCCGGACTGTCACCGTCGCGGGCGGAGCGCCGCCACCGGGACGCACCGCGCACCCGCACGGTGGACCTCGCCTCCCGGCCGCAACGGTTCTTCACCGGGCCGCTGCGGCTGCCCGTCCCCGGCCTGCTGCTCGACCGCCTCACCGGCTACCGGCCGCCGGACGACACCGGGCCCGGCCGGATCCGCGGGGAGGCCGAGATCCGGGCCGGCGTCTGGTTCCGCCCGGCCCGCCCCGCGCAGGACCCGGTGCCCCCGGGGCCCCTCGGCATCGAGGCCATGTACCAGTTGCTGCGGGCCTACGCCGTCGAGCGGGACCTGGCCGCCGGGCTGCGGGCCGCGCGCTGCGCACCCGCCGCCGCGGGCACCCCGCTGACCTGGACGTCCCCGGGCCGGATCTCGCCGGGCAGCCGCCTGATCACCGCCGAGGTGGAGATCACCGCCGAGGGGGAGGACCTGCGGGGCCGCTATCTGGAGGCCCGGGGCGTGCTGTGGGCGGACGACACCCTCGTCCTGCGGGTGGACGGCCTGGCCCTGCGGATCAGCCCCCGCCCGCCACGCCCGGGCGGCGCCCTCGGCGCCCACCTCACGGGCGGGGTCCTCGACCCGGCCCGCGACACCTGGCTCGCGGACCACCGCCCGGCCCTGACCACCCCGAGCGTGCCGCTGATGCACGTGGTCCGCATCGTCGCCGAGACCGCGGAACGCGTCACCGGCCGGCGGCCCGGACGCATCCGCGACCTGACCGTCCGCCGGTGGATCGTGGCCGACACCCCGGTGCGGTACGTCACCGAAACCCGCCGCGAGCGGCACGGCACCCGGATCGACCTCCTGACCCTCCCCACCGGCGACGACACCGCCGAGCCCACCCTCGTGGCGACCGGCACCGCACTGCCGTCCGGCCCGGACCGGCCCGCACCGCTGCCCCCGCTCACCGGAGCCCGTCCCGTCGACCGCCTGCCCTACGACGGAACGACGCCCGCCCTGTTCCACGGGGCCGCCTTCCACTACCTGCGCGGCATGCGCACCGGTGCCCGGGGCGCCGACGGCGTGCTCGACCCCAGGCGCGGCTCCGTGCCCCCGGCACCCCACCACTCCGGACTGCTCGACGCGGCGCTCCACGTGATCCCCCACCACGCCCTGTGGACCTGGGACGAGAACCTGCCGCGCGCCGTCCTCGCCTACCCCTACCGGCTGGACGCCCTGGACCTGTACGAGCCGCTGCCCGGTCCCGCCCCGCTGCGCGTCGCGGCCCGGCTCGCCGACAGCGACGACCTGCCCGCCGGCAGTTTCGTCCGGGTCACCGTGCAGCTCTACCGGCGGCGGACGCTGGTGGCCGACCTCCGGCTCACCGTCGCCCTGGTGCCGGCGGGCTTCCTCGGGCGCGCCGGCCACCCGGCGCGGATGGCGTTCCTGCGCGACCGCGCCTACGCCGCGGGGCTCGGGGTGAGCCGGACCAGCCGGGACGGCGTGACCCACCTGACCGCGGCCGACCTGAGCCGCGCCGACTGGTACCCCGGCCTGGTCGGCGACCTGTACGGGCTCACCGGGCCGGTGACCGGCCTGCCGGAGCGGCTGGCGCGGATCGCCGTACGCGATCACGCGGCCCGTCTGCTGCGCACCCACCCCTCGCGCATCGAGACGGCCCCCGACCTGACCCGGGCCTGGGCGGCGGGCCGCCCCCGGGAAGCCGTCAAGGTGTGGGTACGGCCCGAGGGCACCTCGGTCGCGGTGGGCACCCTGGCGCCCCCGGGCGGCACGGCCTGAGCCACCGGCCGGCCGGAGGCGCCGGTTCCGCGCGGTGGGCGTGCGCGGGCACCGCGGTTGCGGAAGCATGGGCAGGGGCGGCACGCGCACCGCGGCCCAGGCATGGGTCCCGAACCCGCCGGCCGGTGGACCGGTGCCGGTCCGGCACCGGCCACCCGGTCCGGCGTCCGTACCGGAGCATCCGGATGGCGTCCGTACCGGAGTACTCAGATGACCAAGCGCACCACGGACCCGCGTCCGCCCGCCGCACGGCCGGCGGCACGGCGGGGCCTCACAGACGGGCTGACCGCCGGCGACTGGGGACTGCTGCTCCTCAGACTGACCTTCGGACTGCTCATGGCCGGGCACGGCGCCCAGAAGCTGTTCGGCCTGTTCGGCGGGCCGGGACTGACGGCCACCGGCAAGGGGTTCGCCGCCCTCGGCTATCACCCGGGAAAGCTGTTCGCCGTGATCGGCTGCCTCTCCGAACTCCTCGGCGGCCTCGGCCTGGCCGTCGGACTGCTCACCCCGCTCGCCGCCGCCGCGCTGATCGGAGTCATGATCAACGCGATGGTCACGGTGACCGGGGCCCACGGCCTGTGGGAGACCAAAGGCGGCGTCGAGTACAACGTGAGCATCGCCGTCGTCGCCCTGGCCGTGGCCGCGCTCGGCCCCGGTCGGCTGGCCCTCGACCGGTTCTTCCCCTGGGGTGCCGGCGGCTGGCCCGAGGCGGCCGTCGCCCTGGGGCTGGGCGGCGTCGCCGCCGCGATCACCCTGAGCCTGTGACGCGGTCACCCTGAGTCTGTGACGCGGTCACCCTGAGCCTGTGAGCGGGCGCACGCGGAGGCTCACAGCAGGGCGCGCACCCAGCGCGGATCGGGGTTGACGTACGGCCGGCCCGCCACCACCACGGTCGGCACGGTCTCGTCGCCGTCGTTGACCGCGCGCACCACCGCGGCGCCGGCCGGGTCACGCCAGATGTCGACCCAGTGCAGCCGGCGGGCGTCGCGGCCCAGCCGGAACCGCAGGCGCAGGCAGTACGCGCACCCCGGCCGCCAGTAGACCACCGGCCGGCCGTCGGCCGCGCTACGGCGCCGGGCCTCCGCCGCGCCGACCGGCCGGGGGAACGCCAGCGGCGAGTGCAGGACCGCGACCACCGCGAACACCGGCGGCAGCGCGACGGCCGGCCAGGCGGACCCGCCGGCGGCCGGCGCGAGGGCGACGAGTGAGCCGCAGCCCAGGAACAGCAGGGGCAGGAGCCAGGCGCGCGTCATGACAGCGCACACTACGCGGCCCGACGGCGCCGGAGCACCGCCTGCGGGCACTCCGCCCCCGCTTTCCGGGTGCGCCCTCGCCTTCCGGGGCCGCCCTCGCGGGTGGGGACCGATCGCGGGCGGCCGGGCACGCCGTGTCACGTTCCGGCGGCAGGTGAACGTCGGCGTCTCCGGCGGCGCGGAAGACGCCGGGCGACCGGCGGGCCGGCTCACCGACGTGCCGGTTCTGTACTCCAGTTCACACGTCTGTCGTCAGTACGTTGGTTCGCGAGGCGACGGCCGTCACCTCCGGCTGGTGCAGTGGGCCACCGTTGCCAAGGTGCGGTCCGGACGGTTGGCAGAGTGCCGGCCGGCCGCTCCCGAATCCTTCGTGAGGTGCATGTGATGCGTCATCTCCGCACCCGGGGCGCGGCGCGGCGCCCCGCACGGGCCCGTGCGAGACTCGCGACGGCCGTCGTGGCCGCCCTGGCGGCCCCGGCCTTCCTGGCCGGCGCCGCGGAGGCGGACTCCCGGCGCAGCGAGCCGGCCGAGCAGTGGACGACACGGATCCTCGCCCCCGGCGTCACGGTCCGCGCCGGTGTCCTGCGCCATCCCGGCGCCGACCACGCGTGGACGGTCACCGTACAGGCGCCGACCAGTTCCCGGTGGTCCACCAACGACCCCGACGCGCCCGTGACCTGGGCCGAGGTCTCCACCCGTGCCTGGGCCGCCGGCACGGCGCGCGAGCTGGCCGACGCCGGTCTGCGGCCCCGCGTGGAGAGCGTGCAGTGGCCCCGGTACGCCGACACCCCGCACGGAGTGATGGGTTACCGGGTCCGTGTCGGCCGTTTCACCACCCAGCAGGAGGCGCGCACGGCCGCGTCGGCGGTCACCGCGGCCGGGTTCCGCACGACCCTGTCCTGGACCGGGTACGACATCCAGGAGCCGGCCGATCTGGAGAACGTCCATGTGGCGGTGATCGACCCGGACACCTTCGACGGAACGGTGCAGGCCACGCACGACGGCAACGTGGCACAGCGCGAGGCCACTTCGGCGGTGGCCCGCAAACTGGACTCGCTGGTCGCGGTCAACGGCGGCTTCTTCGTGCTGGCGACGGGCGACGGCGTGCCGGGCACCATGTCCGGGATCGGCGCCTACGAGGGCGAGCTGGAGTCGATGGCGGCCGGCTCGCGCTCCGCGCTGCTCATGGAGGACGGCGGGCGCCGGGTCCGGGTCGCGGACCTGACGAGCACCGTCACCGCCCGCGCCGGCAAGGCTGCTTACCAGGTCCAGGGCATCAACCGGGTGCCCGGCACGGTCCGGGACTGCGGTCGTCCCGGCAGCACGCCCAGCGAGCTGCCCTGGCAGGACGTGACCTGCCGGCTCGCCGACGACCTGGTCGAGTTCACGCCCGCCTTCCGGGCCGGGCTGCCGACCGGTCCCGGCGTGCAGGCCGTGCTGGACGCGTCCGGCCGTGTCGTCTCCGTCGGCGCGCGCGGCGGCCGCGTCCCCGAGGACGGGCGCGTGCTCCAGGGCATCGGCCGGGCGGCCGACTGGCTGACGGCGCACGCCAGGCCGTACAGCCGCGTCACGGTCGGCGAGGTCGTCCGCACGACCGACGGCCGGCGGGTCCGGCTCGACGGCGACGACTCCCTCGTCAGCGCGGCGCCCACGCTGGTGAAGGACGGCCGTATCGACATCGACGCCGCCGCCGAGGGCGTGGTCGACCCCGAGTACACCTCCTTCGGCTACGCGTGGGCCAACGTCCGTCAGCCGCGCACCATGGCGGGCGTCGACCAGCGCGGCCGGCTGATCCTCGCGACGGTGGACGGCCGGCTGAAGAACGGCAGCGAGGGGTTCACCCTCTACGAGGCCGCCCGGTTCATGCAGTCGCTCGGCGCGGTGGACGCGCTGAACCTCGACGGCGGCGGCTCCACCGCGATGGCCGTCGACGGCACGCTGGTCAACCACCCGTCCGACGCCGCCGGCGAGCGCCCGGTCGGAGACACCGTCCAGGTCCTGCCGGCGCGGGACTGACGGGGCACGGCTCGGCGGAGAAGCCGACCGCGCCCTTTCGGCCAGCCGCACCAGGCACCACACGCACCACCCGCCGCACGTCGTCCGGAGGCCACGCGACCCCGGACGCCCTCCGGACGGGACGAGGGCCCCGGAGACGGGGCCCTCAGTGGCGTGTGACCACACCCGGTCGTCCGGACACCGCTTCCCGGTGAGCCGGCGGCAGGCCGCGGCGACGACGGCTCCGCGCTGCGGTGGCGCCCGGGGCACGGGGTGTCACGGCCATCCCACGAGGACATCGCCGGCTCGCCGGGCAGTGAAACCGCCGTGTCCCCGGCGGCGGCTTGCCGGGCGCGCGGCGACGCGGCCTCTACCGTTGTGCCGTATGAGCACGTGGCTGCCGCTGTCCGCGGTCCCCAGGCTGACCGGCGCGGTGGCCGTCGGTGCGGCGGTCGGCGCGGCCGTCGGCACGACTACGCGCGCGCCGCTGGGCATCCTCGCCGGGATCGCCGCGACGGGAGCGGCCTTCGTCGTCGCGGGCTGGGCCGTGCTGTGGCCGATGGACGCCGCCGCCACCCGGCACAACGCCCGGCGCGAGGACCTGCGGCCCGTCCTGGAGGAACTGGTGGTGGTGGCCGCGGCCCTGTGCGGGCTGGTCGGCATCGTGCTGCTGCTCCTCGTGCACGACTCCGGGACCGGCCACGCCGTGGCCCTGGCCGCGCTCGCGGGCGTCTTCCTGGCCTGGGCGGCCCTGCACCTGATGTACGCCGCCCGCTATGCCCACCTGTACTACGGCGAGGCCGCCGGCGGCATCGACTTCAACGCGGACCGGCCACCCGCGTACCGGGACTTTCTGTACTTCAGTTACAACCTGGGCATGACCTATCAGGTCTCCGACACCGGTGTCTCCAGCCCGCTGATCCGCGCGATGGTGCTGCGGCACACATTGCTGTCCTATCTCTTCGGCACCGGCATCCTGGCCACCACCCTCAACCTCGTCGCCGGCAAGGTGGGTTGATCCCCTCCCTTTTCCGCCGTCCTTTCCGCCGCCCTGCGCCGTACGCGCGGCCCGTCGACAGGGGCCGAAAGGGGCGGACCCCAAGCCGCACCATTCAGCTAGCATGATCGAACTTGTGACGAGCGCCCCATCGCCCGTCATATGCCGCAAAACCGCGCCAACCGGCGCAAGATTCACCGAAACCGTCAATAACGAGCAAATCGGCCGAACAATTGATACCTAAAAAATCAGGGGTGCTTCCCCGAATAGAGTGGAGAACCGGCTTTGCCGCGTGGCGTCAGCCACGGCCGATGTTCTGGACCGCGGCGACCGTGGCGGCCCTGGGGTTCCTCGTCGCGCTGGAGATGACCGCGCGCCACTACGACCTGCCGGGGCCGCTCACCAACCAGGTGCGGGAGGTGATATATCCACCGAAGTCCGGCTTTCTGTTGTACGGCGGTCTGGCGCTGATGATGGTGGTGCTCACCTGGCGGCAACGGCTCACGGCGGCCGCCGTCGCGATCGGCATCGACGCCGTGATCCTGCTGGTGCGCTGGGTGTTCGGTATCAGGATCACCGAGGGGCACCCCTTCGGCAACGGCGCGCTGTGGGTGCTGCTGGGCTACGCGGTCCTCGCCGTCACGCGCCGCACCGGCCAGGAACGCCTCCTGCTGCTGAAGGGCGTGGCGCTGGGGCTGCTGCTGGTGGCCGGCCGCAAGACCGGCGACATCTGGCTGCTGATCACGTCCAAGAGCCGTCCCCTGGTGCTCGATCCGTACGTGGCCACCGCCGACCACGCGCTGGGCAACCCGTCCTGGGTGATGGGCCGGATCGTCCACGCCACCGGCCCGGTCGGCATCCACCTCCTCGACTACGTCTACGCCCAGCTCGCCATGGCCGCGGTCTTCGTGGCGCTCTACCAACTGCGCAACGTCGCGGCCGACCGCCGTTTCCCGCGCCATCACCTGGTCCGCACCTTCCTGGTGATCGGTCTCCTCGGGCCGGGCATCTACATGCTCTTCCCCGTGGTCGGGCCGGTCTTCGCCTACGGCCCGGGCGCCTCGGGCACCGGCGGCCTGCAATGGGCGGTGGCCAACCTGTGGCCGCACACGCCGACGCCGCTCATCGCCCCGCACCCGGTGCCGTACGACGGGATCACCCCCCGCAACTGCATGCCCAGTCTGCACACGGCCTGGGCCACCGCCATTTTCATCCACTCCCGCAAGGGGCCCAGGTTCCTGCGCTACGCGGGCACGTTCTGGCTGATCGCCACGCTCGCCGCCACCTTGGGATTCGGCTACCACTACGGCGCCGACCTCGTGGCCGGTGTGGTGTTCACGCTCACCATCGAGACCGCGCTGCGCTCGATCGCACGCGGCTGGGACCGGTCCGGAATCCAGCTCGTCGCCTACGGCACGGCAGTCTTCGCCGCGCTGTTGGTGTCGTACCGCTATCTGCCCATGGAGATGGCCGCCCGGCCGTGGCTGTTCGGGCCGCTCCTCCTGCTGGCGATGGGTTCGGTGATCTACGGCTACGTACGGATCACCACGCAGTGGGAACCGAAGGCCGTGCCGGCGCGGCGGCCGGAACCGCAGCCGGAGCCGGCTTGAGCCGGAGAGAAGCGGGGCGGGGAGGCGCCCGGGACCGGCACCGGGCGGCCCGCCGGCCGGGAGGGTGCCCGGGCGCCGCACCCTCCCCGGCGCCGCCGGGACGGACCGGATCGCCGGGCGGCAACGCACCCGGCGATCCGGCTCACCGGACCCGCGGGCGCCGCCGTCGCGCCACCACCGCGACGACCGCACCGGCGGTCATGATCAGCAGTCCCGCTCCGCCGAAGATCAGCGGCAGCAGCCACAGGGAGAAGAACCCGTTGATCCGCGCGTCCTCGGGGGAATCCGCGCGGTAGAGGACCTCCACCTGTTCGCCCTTCTCGTACGCGGGCGGGTTCGAACCGCCCGAGTCCTCGAACGTCCTCCGCGTGCCGTCCGCGGAGGTGAACGCGACCACCGCGTACGCCACGGGATCGTCGTCGCCCCGCCGCCTCCCCGCGCTGTGACCGTGGTCGGTCCGCCACTCCAGGTCCACCACCGTGCCCCGGGCGCGCTCGGCGTCCGTCAGGTACGAGACCGACACCCCGGCGAAGACCAGCCCGAGGACGAGGAACAGCCCCCCGAACGCGGTCAGCCCGAAAACGATCCACCGATGGGCGGCCTGCCCACGCACCCGAACCCGCACGACATCCCTCTCGCTCGCCGGAAAACAGCAGGGACGCTATCCCAGGCCGGCCGGCGGCTGTCGACCGGCTCAGGCCCCGGGGTCCACACGGTGCCAGGGAGCGGGGCCCGAACCGCCGCACCACGCCTGGAGGTCGTCGCCGTCGACGCAGACGATCCCGCACTGGCGCGCGTACTCCAGGGCGGGTTCCGTGAAGCCGCTCGTGGTGACGACCGCCGCCACCTCGGCCTCGTGGATGGCGAAGCAGGTCCCGCCGAAGCGCTGCATGTCCTGCGAGCCGACCTTGTTGGTGTCGCCGTACTGCTTGCACTGCACGACCACGCGCCGCCCGTCCGGGGCGACCGCCACGACGTCCGCGCCCAAGTCGCCCGCGCCTCCCACCACTTCCACGTCCCGGCAGCCGTCCCGGGCACACAGCTCCGCTATGGCCTGCTCGAAGCCGTCCGGGTCCAGCGCCGCGTAGTCGACCACGGGATCGAGCACAGCGGTCCGCTCTTCGCCGCCCGGGTCCAGCGGCACGGTCGCGGTCCGCGCCGGTCCCGGGAGCACGCCGTCCGCACCCCAGCCGGGGCCCGCCGGTGCCGGGTCCGCGAACGGACCGGCCGGCGCGGCGGCTTGCGGGACGGGGGCGGGGCCCGGCGCCGGGGCGGCGAGACTGTCGGACGCCTTCTCGGCCGCTTCCTCCAGCGTCCGGGCGGCCTGGCGGGCCCAGATGCCGGCGGATATGCGCCGCCTCCGGGAGCGGTACACCAGTACGGCGGCCAGGCCGAGCACCGCCAGCACCCCGGCCCACAGCGGGCGGCGCTCCACGACGCCCGCCGCCATCCGCGCCAGGAACGACAGCAGGCACAGGATGATCGCGAGCAGCAGGAAGAACATCGCGGTGGCGCGCAGATCGAAGCGCCGGCCACGCCGCACACGTCGGACCGGGCGCATGGGTACGGTCATACCGGCTTCCTCCTGACAACGGCACCGAAGATCTCTGTCTACGGATGCCCAAGATCGGCCGTCTGCCCCACACGGGTCCGGCGCGGCGGACGTCCGCTTCAGGGACGCGCGCGGGAAGCCCGGGTTCCGTCCCGCCACTCGCGGGCGAGCATCGCGTAGACGTACTCGCTGCCCCAGCGGTCCCCGTCGAGGTCGTTGTCGACGAAGTGCGCCTCGCGGCGCATGCCGAGACGTTCGCACAGCCGCGCCGACGCGGTGTTGAGGACATCGAGCCGGGCGGAGACCCGGTGGGCCTGCAACTCGCCGAACGCCAGGGCGAGTACGGCGCCCGCCGCCTCGGTGGCGTAACCCCGGCCGGCGTACGCGGGGTGGAACACCCAGCCGATCTCGGCCTGCCGCGCGTGCGCGTGCGTGAGGGTGAGGACCACCTCGCCGACGACCCCGGGCTCGTCCGCCCGGCACACCGCCAGCAGCAGCACATCGCCGTCGGCCGCCCAGTCGGTCCCGCCGGCCCGGGCCGCCAGGGACTCGGCGCAGCCCTCGCGGGTGAGCGGCGGGCGGTAGAGGTACCGGGCGACCTCCGGCAGGCACTGGTAGGCGTACCGGTCCTCGGCGTCACCGGGCCGGAACAGCCGCAGCACCAGCCTCTCGGTCCTGATGCCTGCCGGCCGGTACTTCGCGACGGTGGTCATGGCGAAATCCCCCGTGTCATGGTGTCGACGCGCCCGGCAAGCCTAGTGGCTCGGCGGCTCCGCACGCGCCGCGTCGGCGCCCCCGCCGCTCAGTCCAGGGCCACGGTCACCTCGCCCGTGCCGGTTGCGCTCGCGCCGCCGGCGACGCGGACGGTGAACGGGCGATCGGTGCCGTGCGCGGTGACCCGCAGCCGTGCGCCGTCGCGCCGGACGGTGAACGTGGCCGCCGGGGTGCCCGCCAGGTCGGGCACCGTGATCTCGGCGGAGTAGTCCGCGGCGGCCGTGGGGTGGACGAGCAGGACCGGGGTGTCCAGCCAGTCGCCGTCCGGCCGGCTGTCGTCCGAGGCCAGCGGCAGCACCGCGCCCTCCCGCACGTACAGGGGCAGGCTGTCGAAGGCGTGCCGCTCGGTGCGCCACATCGGGCCGGTGACCCGCTCGCCGGTCAGGAGGTGGGTCCAGGTGCCCTCCGGGAGGTAGACCTCGACCTCGCCGTCCTCCGTGAACACCGGCGCGACCAGCAGGTCGGGGCCGAGCATGTACTGACGGTCCAGCGGACGGCACGCCGGGTCGTGCGGGAACTCCATGAGCATCGGGCGCATCACCGGTACGCCGGTGTGGTGGGCCTCGGCCGCTGCACCGTAGAGGTAGGGCATGAGGCGGTGCTTGAGCAGGGTGAACCGCCGGGCGACCGTCACGGCCTCCTCGCCGAAGTGCCACGGCACCCGGTACGACGTGGAGCCGTGCAGCCGGCTGTGCGAGGAGAGCAGGCCGAAGGCGAGCCAGCGCTTGAAGACCGCCGGGTCGGGCGTGCCCTCGAAGCCGCCGATGTCGTGGCTCCAGAAGCCGAAGCCGCTCAGCGACAGGGACAGCCCGCCGCGCAGCGACTCGGCCATGGCCTCGAAGGACGCCCAGCAGTCGCCGCCCCAGTGCACGGGGTACTGCTGGCCGCCCGCGGTCGCGGAGCGGGCGAACAGGACGGCCTCGCCGGGGCCGCGCTCCTGCACCAGAAGGTCGAAGACGGTCCGGTTGTACAGGTGGGTGTAGTAGTTGTGCATCCGCTCCGGGTCGGAGCCGTCGTGCCAGACGACGTCGGTGGGGACGCGCTCGCCGAAGTCGGTCTTGAAGCAGTCCACGCCCTGGTCGAGCAGCGTCTTCAGCTTGCCCTGGAACCAGGCGCGGGCGTCGGGGCTGGTGAAGTCGACCAGGCCCATGCCGGCCTGCCACAGGTCCCACTGCCAGACGTCGCCGTCCGGACGGCGCACGAGATGGCCGAGGTCGGCCGCCTCCTCGAAGAGCGGGGACTTCTGGGCGATGTAGGGGTTGATCCACGCGCTGACGCGCAGGCCCTTGTCCTTGAGCCGGGCCAGCATGCCGTCCGGATCGGGGAAGACGGCGGGGTCCCACTCGAAGTCGCACCACTGGTACTCGCGCATCCAGAAGCAGTCGAAGTGGAAGACCGACAGCGGGATGCCGCGCTCCGCCATGCCGTCCACGAAGGACGTCACCGTCGCCTCGTCGTAGTCGGTGGTGAAGGAGGTGGTCAGCCACAGGCCGAACGACCAGGCGGGCGGCAGGGCCGGGCGGCCGGTCAGCGCGGTGTAGCGGGCCAGGACCTCCTTCGGGGTGGGGCCGGCGATCACGTAGTACTCGATGCTCTGGTCCTCGACGCTGAACTGCACCTGGCCGACGGACTCGGAGCCGACCTCGAAGCAGACCTTGCCGGGGTGGTTGACGAAGACGCCGTAGCCGCGTGAGGAGAGGTAGAAGGGGATGTTCTTGTAGGCCTGTTCGCTGCTGGTGCCGCCGTCGGCCTGCCAGATGTCGACGACCTGGCCGTTCTTGACGAACGGGGTGAAGCGCTCGCCGAGGCCGTAGACCTGCTCGCCCACCCCGAGGGCGAGCTGGGCCAGGACGTGGTGGGCGCCGTCGTCGGTGGTGGCGAAGGCGGTGCCCTTGGCGCCGGCCCGGGTCAGCTCGCGGCCGTCCGCGTCACGGAAGGCCAGGGTCCAGGCCGCCTCGTCCAGGCGGAGGGTCAGCGCTCCGCTGGTCAGCTCCGTGACGGTGCCCTCGCGGCGGACGGCGCCCGCGCCGTCCGCCTCCGCGCCGAGCGCGAAGTCCGGGCCCGCACGGTGCTTGCCGGCGTGGTGGGTGACCCGGACGCCGATGACGCCCTCGGCGGGGGAGAAGCAGTCGACCGTGAGGAGCGGCGCGTTGAGCGTGTCCCCTCTGCGCGCCACGTTCTTCACGGCGGCATAGGCGGTGAAGCGCTTCGATGATGCTCGGATGTCGCGGGCCTCGGTGGCGTACGCGATCTGCACGCCGTCGCGGACGCGCCAGAAGCCGTTGGTGAACTTCATGTTCTTCCTCGGGGGAGCGGGAGCGGTTCGGGTGGGGCGCGGAGGCGTCGCCCGGCGGTTTGATCGTACATGCGACATGCCGCCCCCGGACAGGTCCGCGTACGGACAAACCCGGGCGTGAGCAGCACGGATTACGGATTTCTCGACGGCCGTGCACTGTCTGCGGAAAGGAACGAACAGGTGCTCGGGTCTGGCGCCGGAGCCGTGCATGGCGTATTAGTCATCTGCATGAACAAAGGCGTCCGGCAGTGCTGCCGGACGGTACGACAGCAAGGGCCAACTATGTCGAAGCGCTTCAACAGACGCTCCCGCAGGGCCGTGATACCCCTCGCCGTCGTCTCCGCCCTGGTCGCCGGGGCGGGACTGACCGGCTGTGGCCGGCAGCAGGACGGCTCCGTCTACACCGTGCTGAACTCCTCGACCGACGAGACGTATCACCGCTGGGACGCACAGGCGATGGCCCGCTGCGGCAGGCGGCTGGGCGTCACCGTCGAACAGCTCAGCGTCCCGGCGGCGCAGGTGATGACCAAGGCGCTGCGCATGGCGTCCTCGAAGTCGCTGCCCGACGTCGTGCAGTTCGACGCCTCGGAGATGCCGACGTTCGCAGGTGCCGGCGGGCTGACCGACCTCAGGAAGCTGGGGCTCGGCACCCGCGACATCCCGCGGGGCATCGTCGACTTCGGCTCGTACCGGGGGACGTACTACGGCGCCGCCCGGTCCGTGAACACCCTCGCGCTGTTCTACAACAAGGACGTCCTCGGCCGGGCGGGTCTGAAGGTCCCCGCCACCTGGGCCGAGCTGCGCGAGACCGCGAGGAAGCTGACGCGCGGCAACCGGTACGGCCTGGCGCTCAGCGCGGGCGGCGCCGAGGACGGCGTCTTCCAGTTCACGCCGTTCATGTGGTCCAACGGCGGGGACGAGACCCGGCTCGACGGGCCGAAGGTCGTCGAGGCGCTGGACTACTGGAAGAGCCTGCTGCGGGACGGCTCGCTGTCGAAGGCCACGGTGGGCTGGACGCAGGCCGACGTCAACGACCAGTTCATGGCCGGCAACGCCGCCATGATGATCAACGGCCCCTGGCAGGTCGAGACCCTGAACACCAAGAAGTCGCTGCACTGGGGCATCGCGCGGATCCCCGTGCCGAGGCCGGGCGCGAAGTCCGTGGCCCCGCTGGGCGGCACCGTGCTCACCGTGCCGAACACCGGCGACGAGCGGCGCGAGCGGATGGCGGGGAAGATCGTCGCCTGCCTGGCCGGCGAGCGGGAGCAGCTGACGTACGCCCGCAACAGCTGGACGGTCCCGGCCAACGCCAAGGCCGCCGCCGTCTGGCGCGCGCAGGTGCCGGAACTCGACGCGCTGGCCGGGCAGGTGGCCGCGGCCCGGTCCCGCACGGCCGAACTGGGCGCCGGCTGGCCGAACGTGTCGCTCGCGTTGCAGAGCGCCTTCCAGGCCGCCCTGACCGGCCAGTCCAGCAAGGCCGCCCTCCAGCGCGCCCAGCAGCGGGCCACGAGCGGGAACTGAGGTACGCGCAGATGACCACGTCCACCGTCACCGCGCCCGGCACGGTGTCCGAAGCCGGCACGCCGGCCCCCGCCCGGCCCCGGCGCGGTAACCGGGCGGCCCGGTGGGGCTTCGTCGCCCCCGCCGTCCTCTTCATGCTGCTGTTCTTCGGCTACCCGCTCGTCCGCAACGTCGTGATGAGCTTCCAGCACTACACACCGAGGACGTTCTTCACCGGCGAGGCGCCCCTGAACGGCTTCGACAACTGGTCGGCGGTCTTCCGGGACGCCCTGTTCGGCAAGGCGCTGTGGCACACGTTCGTCTTCACCGCGGGCTCGCTGCTCGGCCAGTTCTGCGCCGGCCTCGCCCTCGCCGTCTTCTTCAGCCGCAGGTTCCCGCTCAACGGCGTCCTGCGGTCGTTGATCCTGCTGCCCTGGCTGGTGCCCATGGTGGTGTCCGGCATCGTGTGGCGGCGCATCCTCGACCAGGACACGGGTGTACTGAACTCCTTCCTGGACACCCTCGGTCTGGACGGTCACACTCCATGGTTGACCAGTCCGCACATGGCCCTGCTGTCGGTCATCCTGGTCAATGTCTGGATCGGGATCCCGTTCAACATGGTCATCCTGTACGGCGGTCTCCAGGAGCTGCCCCGCGAGCTGTACGAGGCGGCCGCCCTGGACGGCGCCTCCGCCTGGCGGACGTTCCGCTCCGTCACCCTGCCGATGCTCCGCCCCGTCATCACCGTCGTCCTCGTCCTGGGCTTCATGTCGACGGTCAAGCTCCTGGACCTGATCCTGGCCCTCACCGACGGCGGCCCCGCCGACGCCACCCAGACCCTGGGCACGCTCACCTACCAGAACTCCTTCGTCCGCCTGGACTTCGGAGCGGGCGCCGTCGTCGGCAACGTACTGATCCTGATCTCCGCGGTGTTCGCGGTGTTCTATCTGCGGGCCAACCGCACCGAGGGGAAGTGACCGGCCCATGGCCACCCACACCGCCAAGCCACGCACCGGCAGGCGCCGCCTGGGCTCCACGGTCGCCGGTGTGCTCGTCCTGTGCGTGATGCTGTTCCCGCTGTACTGGATGCTCAACACCGCGCTCCAGCCCGAGGCCGGGCTGCTGGAGGTCGATCCGGTCCCGCACCGGCTGGACCTCTCCGGCTTCTCCAAGGCGCTCGGTGACCAGGGCGGACACCTGCTGACCTCGCTCGTGGTCTCGCTCGGCGCGGTCGTCGTCTGCCTGGCGATCGCCGCGCCGGCGGCCTACGGACTGGCCCGGTTCCGGCTGCGCGGCACCCGCGCCATCGTCTTCGGCACCCTTCTCACCCAGATGGTGCCGGGCATCGTCATCGCCAACGCGCTGTACACCTCGTACGTCGATCTGGGCCTGGTCAACTCCTACTTCGGTCTGATGCTGGCGGACGCCTCGCTGGGCATCCCGTTCTCGATCGTGCTGATGCGGGCGTTCATGGTGTCCATACCCGGCGAGGTGATCGAGGCCGCGCAGATGGACGGGGCCGGGCGGCTGCGCACCTTCGTGCGGGTGGTGCTGCCGATGAGCCGCAACTCCCTGATCACCTCGGGCCTGTTCGCGTTCCTGTTCTCCTGGAGCGACTTCATGTTCGCCCTCACCCTCAACACCACCGACGACGTCAAGCCGATCACGCTGGGCATCTACCAGTACATCGGCGCGCACGTGGGCGACTGGGGCTCGGTGATGGCGGCGGCCGTGCTCTCCGCGATCCCCGCGGCGGTCCTGCTCGTCCTCGCGCAGAAGTACATCGCCGCGGGCATCACCGGCGGCTCCGTCAAGTGACCCTCGGCAGCGGCGAAGACGCCCGCCGCGAAGGCGGCTCTTGTGACCGGACCGGCCGGCGCACCGGACGGACCGGCCGGCGCACCGCGGCCGTGCAGGGCCGTGCAGGCCGCCCATGGCTGGAAACGGCGATTTCCGATCGGAGAAGGACTGGTAGAAAAGAGAGACAGTCGATTTCTTTCATGCCGCGTCCGGGCCGGGTGGTGCCTCAGCGGGTGAAGGAGGGGCCGTCGTGCCACGCCGCCATGGCCAGAACACCTCGCTACGGGACCTGCTGAGCGAGGCGGGCATGAGCGCCGCGGAACTGGCCAGGAACGTCAACCGCCTGGCAGCCGACGAGGGCCTGGCACTGCGCTACGACCGCACCACCGTCGCTCACTGGCTCTCGGGCTCCCGTCCCCGTGCTCCCGTGCCCCAGCTCGTGGCCGAGGTACTGACCCGCAGCATCGGGCGGCTGGTCGGCGCGGCGGAGACCGGCCTGGCCGACGCCCGTGCCCAGGCGGCCGACGACGGACCGGACGAGAACCGCACCGACCCCCTGCTGCGCCTCCTGGCCCTGGCCAGGACGGACGCCGATCCGGTACGCCGTGTGCGGCTCCTGCACCTGGTCTTCCGCCAGCGCGGTGTCCCGGACCCGGACGTCCGGGACACGCTCGAAGTCCCGGGCCCCGCCCGGCTGCGGACGGGGATCGGCGGCGCCGACGTGCAGCGGGTCCGGTTCGTGACGTCCCAGTTCGCCGTCGGCTGGCCGCGCTACGGAGGCGGTCACGCCCGCTCGGCCCTGGCCTCCTACCTCGGCGACGACATCGGCCGTCTGCTGGCGCAGCCGGCGCCTTCGGCCGTGCGCCGGGCACTGCTGTCGGAGGCGGCACAACTCGTCCACGTCCTGGGGGACATGTCGGCGGACGCCGGCCATCAGGGACTCGCCCAGCGGTACTACCTGATCGCCCTCGACGTCGCCGCCGGGGCCGGGGACAGCCGGACGCGCGCCATCACGCTGAGGGCGATGAGCGTCCAGGCGGTCCGCCTGACAGCGCTGCGGTACGCGGCCGGCCTCGCCGACGCCGCGGTCACCACGACCATGGGGCAGTCCGGTGACCTACAGGCGTTCGTTCTCGCCCAACGGGCCTACGTGCGGGCCCTGGCGGGCGAACGCCGCGGCGCCTACCGGGACCTCGACGATGCCGAACGGGAGCTGGGCTCCTCCACCGTGTGCGACGACCCCTTCCTCCGGTACCCCAGGGCCGGCTTCGCCTACCGCAAGGGACGCGCCCTGCACCTCCTCGGAGACGCGGAGCCCGCGCTGGACGCCCTGCGGTACGCGGCCGGACGGCGTCCCCTCCACCAGCACCGCACCAGGGCGCTCAGCCAGGCCCGGCTGACCCTGGTGCTGCTGGAGCAGGGCCGGGTGGACGAGGCGTGCGACACGGGCCGGCTCTTCACCGAGGAACACCGTTTCCTGCGTTCCCATCGCTCCTCGCTCATGCTGCGGGAGATACGGGCGCGGCTCATGCCGTACCGGCGGGTGCCCGAGGCAGCGGATTTGCTGCAGCGGCTCGCGGCGCTCGCCCGTACGACGCCCGGCCCCTGACTCCCGCCCGACAAGGCTCCGCCGTGACAGGCGCCTTCCCGCCGTCACCGGACGAGGGCACCGGCGGGGCCGCGGACGCGCCAGCCGCCGGGACCGGACGCCGCCGGGAGCCGACGCCACCGGACCGCGTCCGACGCCGCGTCGTCCGCGGGCGAGGGTCCGAGGCGGGTCACGCGGACCCGCCGGAGCCGGCCCCCGCTCCGCCCTCCGCGCCGGACGCCGTCTCCGTCCCGCACGGCTGCCCGGTCTCGGACGGACCGGTGCGCGCGCGGCGGTAGGCCCGCTCGGTCGCGGCGGCGCGCAGGGCGAGGCCGGCGACGCGGTCGAAGAGCGGATCGTCCATGGGGCCACCCTGGGCTGCCGGACCGGTGACCGCACGGTGCGGGATGCCGACCGGGTGAGAGGGCCGCGCGGGGACCGCTGCGGTCCGCGCGTTCAACACGTTCACGCTTCATCGGCGCCGTGCGCGTGTGCGCCGCGCACGCCCGGGGAGCCGGTACAGGGTCCGACGGGAGCACCAGTCCCGGCCATGGAGCCACACGTGAGCGGCACGGGACCTACGGGACCGGGCCCCCGCGGTGCGACCCACGCCCGCCACGAAGAGCCGTTTCCCGATCCAAGGAGTCCTCTCCATGCCTGCCACCGAGTTCATCGACACCGTGGGAATCAACCTGCCCGAGCATCTCAGTGCCAACGAGTTCCTCTCCCTCGCCCGTGAGGGAATGATCGGGGAGAAGCACCTGCGCAGCTTCGCCCTCGCCGAATTCCAGTCCCAGGAAGCCGAGTTCACGGCGTACGGCCTGTTGCTGTCCCGGTACCCGCACGAGGTGCCCGGCGGGTTCTTCTCCTTCGTCGCACACGAGCTGATGCGGGCCCGGCACCGGATGGTGAGCGGTCTCGCGCCCGCGCTGGGCCTCTCGCCCGACGAGATGCGCCGTGCTCCGCGCCTGGAACCGGTGCGACGCTTCACCGAGTTCATCTCGTGGGTCGCTCTGCACGCCGGAGCGGCGGAGGCCGCGCTCGTGGCACGCACCGACTTCACCCTGTGGTGCAACACCTGCGCCGTACTGGCCGACGTGCTGAGCGAGGCCGAGCAGGTTCCCGAGGCCGCGATCGAGTACATCGGCGCCTACCGCGAGAACCCTCCGGAGGTGGCGGACGGCGTGCTGGAGGTCATCGAGTACGGCAGGGCGCGCGACGAGCCGGACGAGTGGATCACGCGCAGTGCGGTGCGCATGGAGCCGGCGCTGCGGTCCTGGTGGCGGGCGGTCGCCACAGCCGGGTGAGCACCGTGGGGATGGGCGCGGTCGGGTGAGGTCACGTACGGGAGGAAGCGGATATGGGCCGTGAGGTCGGACGGGTGGCGTTCACGGAAGAGGAGTACGCGCGGTTCCGCGTCCGCCTGGCGGACTGCCTCGCCGAGCTGGGGAAGGTGGTGGCCCGGCCCGGGTTCGGGCAGGTGCCGAGCACGCTGGGCGCGGAACTGGAGCTGTCGCTGGCCGGGCCGGACGGCCGTCCCGTCCCGGTGAACGCGGCCGTCCGCGAGGGACTGGGCGACGACGGTCTCGCCCTGGAAGTGGCCCGCTTCAACCTCGAGGCCAACCTGGAGCCGGTTCCGCTGCGGGGCCGTCCGTTCACGGAGCTGGCCGCCCAGGCGTCCGGGGCACTGGCGCGGATCACCGCCTGGTCGCTGCCGCGCCACGGCGCCCGGGCGGTGCCGATCGGGACGCTGCCCACGCTGACCCCGGCCGACCTGACGGCACGGGCGCTGACCGACCTGCCGCGCTACCACGCGCTGGAACGCGCCTGGGCCCGGCGGCGTCCCGCGCCGTTCCCGCTGCGCGTGGGGGAGGGCGAGCAGGGACTGCTGCGGGCCGGGTCCGTGGCGGTCCAGGGCGCGGCCTGTTCCTGGCAGGTGCACCTGACCGTGGCCCCGGACCTCTTCCGCCCCACCTACAACGCCGCCCAGCTCGCTACCGGACCGGCGCTGGCCGCCGCGGGCAACTCACCCTTCCCGCTGGGCCGGCGCGGCGGGCAGGAGTCCCGTATCGCGGTGTACGAACAGGGCTTCGGGGAGCGTGCCGCGGACGGCCGCGGGACTTCACGACCGCGGGTCGGTTTCGGGCACGCCTGGCTGCGCGGCGGTCCGCTCGCCGCGTTCGAGGAGACCGTCCGCGGCTACGACGTCCTGCTCCCGGCGGTCTCCTCGGCCGGGGACGACGACGTCTCGCCGAACGGCTGCCCCTCGCTGGAGGAACTGCGCCTGCACGTGAGCACCGTGTGGCCGTGGAACCGGCCGGTGTACGACCCGCTCGGGCACTTGCGGATCGAACTCCGGGCGCTCCCCTCCGGGCCGACCCCGCTGGACATGGCGGCGAACACGGCGTTCCTGGTCGGTCTCACCCTGTCCTTGGCGGCCGAGGGCCGCGACGTGGCGCGTGAGCTGCCGTTTGCCTGCGCCAGGGAGAACTTCTACCGGGCCGCGCGGGACGGCCTGCGGGCCACCCTGTGGTGGCCCTCACCCGGCTCCGCGCCCCGCAGCCACGACGCGGGCGCCCTCGTGGCGGAGCTGCTGCCACAGGCTCGGGAAGGACTGGTCACGGCCGGAGTGGACGCCGCCGAGGCGGACACCGTGCTGCACCTGCTGGACCGCCGGACAGGGTCGGGCCGTACCGGAGCGTGGTGGCAGCAGCGGACCCTGCAAGCGCTGCGCCGGCGGGAGGAGCACGCGCGGCACGCGGGCCGGGAGACGACCGGCCGCACCGCGACGGCACCGGAACGAGACGCGGTCCCGCCCGGACCGGAAAGCGGCACCGGGACCCGGACGCCCCGTAGAGCCGAGCGGACCGGGGACGGGAACACACGCGTCGCCGGTGCAGACCGGCCCGACCCTCTCCTGGGGGAGTTGACGGTGCGCTACGCACAACTCGCCGAAGGAGCAAGCCCCGTGCACACCTGGAACCTTCCCACCTTTCCCCGACGGAGTGAGCGATGAGCCCCAGCACACCCCCGCCCGCCAGCGACTTGCAGGTCGACTTCCCCTTCGACTACGCCGCGCACGTCGGCGGCGGCCGGCGCATGGGGCGGCTGCCCGAGAGGACCGCGGGCGCGCGCGTCGCCGTGATCGGAGCGGGCGGCAGTGGACTGGCGGCCGCCTACGAACTGCTGCGAGCGGGCTGCCGGCCCGTCGTGTACGAGGCCGAACGGAGCCAGGACGGGCCGGGGGGCCGGCGTCTGGGCGGCCGCATGTACAGCCGGCGGCTCGACGAGACGGACAGTGCCGTCGTGGAACTGGGCTGCCTGCGGTTCCCCGAATCCGCACGGCTGCTGCGCCAGTACGCCCACACGTTCGGAGTCCGGCTGGAGCCCTTCCGGGACAACTACGCGGCTCCCACGCCGTCGACCGTGCTGGACGTCGACGGCCGGCAGTACCCGGCCGGGAGCCTGGAAGACCTGTACGGCCTCCACGAGGAGTTCCGCGAGGCGCACACCCGCTGGCAGCAGGCGCTTGCCCGCATCGGTTTCCTCCAGATCCAGCGAGACGTCGCCGCCCGTGACCTCACCGCGGTACGCCGCCGCTGGCGCACGGTGCTGTCCCGGTGGGAGATGTGCTCCTTCTACCGCTTCCTGCGCGACCCGGAAGGCGCGGGCCTGAGCCACGACCAGGCACGGCTGCTGGGCACCGCCGGGATAGGACCCGCGGTCTGGGACTCCTTCTTCGAGCTCAGCATGGCCGAGATCCTGCGCCTGCTGCTGTGCACCGAGGGAAGCGGTCTGCTGTACGCACCGGACGGCATCAGCCGGCTGGCGGAGGGCTTCTGGACCTGCCGCACCACCGGCCCCGACGGGCGCACGTGCAGCCTGGAGACCGTCAACGAGGGTGTGTTACGGCCCGCGGTGCGCGCCATCGACGTCGAACCGGACGCCGCCCGCGGGGTCGTGGTGCACAGCGAGGACGGGCGCAGCGAACGGTACGCGGCCGCCGTGTTCACCCCGCAGCTACGGTTGCTGGAGACCGGTGTGGAGGTGCGTTCCACCGCCGCTCACCTCCCCGCGCTCGGCCCGCGCCTGTGGCGGGCCGTCCGCAGGCTGCACTACTGGCAGTCCTCCAAGACCGCGCTCGTGGTGGACCGCCCCTTCTGGGAGGGAACGTCCATGGACGGCGTCACCCTCACCGACCGGCTGCCGAGGGCCGTCTACACCATGGACTACGGCCCCCCGCGCGGACCCGGGGGGCGGCGCGGGGTGGTGGACCTCAGCTTCACCTGGGCGCAGGACGCCATGAAGGTCGCACCCTCCGCCCCGGAGGAACGCCTCGCCCTCTTCCTCCGCGATGTCGCCGCCATCCACCCCGAGGTGGCGGACGAACTGCGCGCCCGCACCGACACGGCGGCGACGGTGACCGTGTCGTGGGAGAACGAACGGAACTTCCGCGGTCTGAGCCGCTTCTCGTGTCCGGGCGACCATCCCTACCAACGCGACCTGTTCGCCCACTTCATGAAGGACTTCAGCGGCACGGCGGCCGTACCGGGAGAACCGCCGAACGCCCTCTTCCTGGCCGGTGACGACACCTCGTGGTCTCCCGGCTGGCTCGACCACGCGCTCGCCTCCGGCCTGAACGCCGCGTGGGGAGTCCTGCGCCAGCTCGGTGCCCGGCCCGAACCGGGCAACCCCGGACCCGGCGACCTGTGGGACGACCCCCGGTACACACCGCTCGTCATCTCCTGACCAAGGACACCTCAGGCCCTGGGGACGCCCCCGCCCGCAATGGCCCCTCCCCGTCCGCCCGCCCCCGCACCACCCCTCCGGAGGTATCCGTGCACGCACCCCCTGGCAGAGATCTGCTGCTGCGACCCGACCGCGTGTGGGACGCGGTCGCGGACACACCGGTGGACGGCCTGTCCGTCCTCGTACACGACGGCCGGATCGCCGAGATCGGACACGACCTCCCGGCCGGCCCGGAGACGGACATCGTCGAGATGCCCGGCTGCACCCTGCTGCCCGGGTTCATCGACTGCCACGTCCACCTCCTGGACGAAGCCGCCGAGACGGCACCCGCCGCCTACCAGACCCTCACCGCGGTGCCCGTCCTGCGCGCCCTGCTGCACAGCGGATTCACCACCGTCCGGGACCTGGGCAGTGCCCACCTGCCGCTGAACGTGTCCTTGCGCCAGGCGGTCGAGGACGGCCTCGTCGAGGGACCCCGCATCCTCGCGGCCCCCAACATCCTGTCCCCCCAAGGAGGCCACGGGGACAAAGAGCCCGACCTCGCCCTGCGGTACGGACACCGGATCGGCACCCTGGCCGAAGGCGTCGAGGGGCTGCGCCGCGCGGTGCGCGCGCAGTCCCGCGCCGGCGCCGACTGGATCAAGTTCGCGGGCAGCGGCGGGTTCTCCTCACCCGTGGACAGCCCCACCAGCACCGCGTACTCGAGCACGGAGATGCACGCCATCGTCTCCACCGCCGACGATCTGGGACTTCCCTGCGCGGCGCACCTGTTCACCGACCGTGCCATCCTGCGCGCCGTCGAGGCCGGGGTGCGCAGTGTGGAGCACGGCTGCTTCGCCACCCCGCCGACCTACCAGGTCATGGAGGAGGCCGGCGTGTTCCTGGTACCGACCCAGTACGCCCAGACGTACTTCCTCGACCGGCTCGACGACGACGGCTTCTGGGACAGCTCCACGGCGACCCTCCGCGCGAACTACCGGGAACACGCCGAGGCCCTGCGCGAAGGGCTGCTGCGTCCCGCCCGGACGCACGTGAAGACGGCCTTCGGTACCGACGCCGGGATGTTCCCCCATGCCGAGAACTGGCGCGAGTTCCCCACCATGCTCGCCCACGGATACACCGCCCTGCGTGCCCTGCGGGCGGCCACCTGCGTCGCCGCGGACCTGCTCGGCCACCCCGACCTGGGCACCATCACCCCCGGCGCCACAGCCGACCTCGTCGCCCTCGAAGGCGACCCCTTCCACGACATCACCGCCACCGGCCGCAGCCGGTACGTCTTCCAGCGGGGCCGGATGGTCACCGGATCACCCGCCACCGTCCCGGCGGCTCCCCGCCCGGCGGCTCCCCGCCCCTCACCCCTCCAACCGGTCACGGGAGACCACATGAAGGCCGAAGAACTCATCGAAGCGATGAAACCGGACGTCGAACGGTTCGTCAGCGGCAACCGGCTCGTCGAACTCGCCCGGACCGGGGAGATCGACACCGACCACTTCAAGCGGATCGTGCTCGCCGAGTACCAGTGCCAGGAAGCCGAACTGTCCACGTACGCGCTGCTGGTGTCCCGGCACCGCCACGAGATCCCGGCCACCCTGTTCTCCTTCGTCCTGCACACCATCGCCACCGCTCGCGGACTGCTGCGCGACGCCACCTCGTCCGTCGGCCTCACCGGCGGCGACATCCCGCCGGTACCGGTCGACCAGGGTCTCTTCCGGGTCGTGCGCGACCTCACCTGGCTGGGCACCCAGGCCGGGCCCGCCGAAGCCGCCCTCTACCTCCACACGGACCTCTCCACCTGGTGCACCCTCTTCTCCCGCCTCGTCTCCGCCTCGAGCCGGCTGCCGGACGTCCCCCGCCCCGTGCTCGCCTACATGGAGTCCTGGGGCGACCGGCCGCCGCCCGAGGTCGCCGAGGGAACCCTCCGGGTGCTCGAGTACGGCCTCGCCCGGGGAGAGGAACCGGACCGCGTCCTCCATACGGCCCGGCAGCTGGGAGTGATCGTCGATCCGTACTGGTCCTATGTCACCGGGGGTTGAAGGGAGAGGACACCGCCGCCGGCCCGGCCTCCAGCGACCCCGGTGGCGCGTGGGGTGCCGTCCGCGCTGTCCGTCGGTGCCGCCGTCCGGCGCCACGATCCCGGGCGGCGGGATTTCACCAGCGACAACTGCTCAGGCGCCCACCCGGAGATCCTCTCCGCGCTCCAGGTGGCCAACGGCGGCCACCAGCCGGCCTACGGTCTGGACCGCTACACGGCTCACCTGGAGGACACCTTCCGCCGTCATTTCGGGCCCGACGCCCAGGTGTTCGCCGTCTTCAACGGAACCGGGGCCAACATCATCGCGCTGCAGGCCGTCACCAGCCGCTGGGGAGCGGTGATCTGCGCCGGGCAGGCCCATCTGAACGAGGACGAGGGAGGCGGTCCGGAGCACATGGCGGGGCTGAAGCTGCTCGGAGTGCCCTCCGTGGACGGCAAACTGAGCCCCGGACTGATCGACAGCGCGGCGGCGGAGGCGAACGACGTGCACTCCGCTCCGCCCCGGGCCCTGTCCTTGACCCAGGCCACGGAACTGGGTACCTGCTACACGCCCGTGGAGATCCGTGACCTCACCGCCCGTGCGCACGCGCACGGCCTGGCCGTCCACATGGACGGCGCGCGCCTCGCGAACGCCGCAGTGTCCCTGGGAGTCCCGCTGTCCGCCTGCACGACGGACGCGGGGGTCGACATCCTGTCCTTCGGCGGCACGAAGAACGGCCTGCTGTTCGGGGAATGCGTGGTGGTTCTGGACCCGTCCCGGGTCTCGGGTCTGCCGTATCTGCGCAAGCGCTCCGCGCAGCTCGCCTCCAAGATGCGCTTCCTCTCCGTCCAGTTCGAGGCGCTCCTCGACGGGGACCTGTGGCAGCGCAACGCGCGGCGCGCGAACGCCATGGCCGCACGGCTGAGCGTCCTCCTCTCCCGCATGGAGGGAGTGGCGGTCAGCCGTCCCGTCGAGGCCAACTCGGTGTTCGCGACGCTGCCGCGTACGGCCCGCGCCCGTCTCGCGGACCGGTACACGCTCTACCTCCATGACGAAAGCCGCGGAGAGGTACGGCTGATGTGCTCCTACGACACCACGGAAGAGGACGTCGACGACTTCGCCGCCGCTGCCGAGGCGGCGCTCAGGCCGGCGTGAGCGGGGCCGCCGACGGTACCGATGGTGACCTGACCCCGCCCACTCGCGCGTAGGGCCCGACCGGAGACGGCCGGGCCCTACGCGCGGTGAATCGAGCCGCCTCGGGGCGTCGGTCCCGGGTCCGCCGGGGTGGTTCCTCCAACGCATCCCGTCCCGCACCTTGACGTGCACCTGGCATAGCTGGCTGTATGGGAGCGCTCCCACGCTCATTCGGACCGGCTTCCTCGCCTCACTCCCTGGAGTCGCAGTGAGAACCACGAGAAGTACGCCCCTGAAGAACCCCGTCGCCGCCCTGCTGGCCGCTCTGGTCACCGTGCTGGGCCTGCTCGCCCTGTCCCCGGCCCCGGCCCGCGCCGCCGCGCGGCCGGCCGCCGCCGCTTCGGGACTGCACATCAGCGACGGCCGCCTCCTCGAAGGCAACGGCAACGACTTCGTGATGCGCGGCGTCAACCACGCCCACACCTGGTACCCGGACCGGACCCGGTCGCTGGCCGACATCAAGGCGCTCGGCGCCAACACCGTGCGCGTGGTCCTCTCCGACGGCTACCGCTGGTCCCGCAACAGCGCGGAGGACGTGGCGGCCGTCGTCCACGACTGCAAGGCCAACCGGCTGATCTGCGTACTGGAGGTGCACGACACCACCGGCTACGGCGAGGACACCGCCGCCGGCACGCTCGACCACGCCGCCGACTACTGGATCAGCCTCAAGGACGTCCTGGCCGGCGAAGAGGACTACGTCATCGTCAACATCGGCAACGAGCCCTGGGGCAACACCGATCCGGCCGGCTGGACCGCGCCCACCATCGCCGCGGTCAAGAAGCTGCGCGCGGCCGGCCTCCGGCACACGATCATGGTGGACGCGCCCAACTGGGGCCAGGACTCGCAGGGCGTCATGCGGGCCAACGCCCGGACGGTCTACGACGCCGACACCACCGGCAACCTCCTGTTCTCCATCCACATGTACAGCGTCTTCGACACCGCGATGGAGATCACCGACTACCTCGACGCCTTCGTCAGCGCCGGACTGCCGCTCGTCATAGGGGAGTTCGGCGGGCCTGCCGACCAGTGGGGCGACCCCGACGAGGACACCATGATGGCCGCCGCCGAGCGGCTCAGCCTCGGTTACCTGGCCTGGTCCTGGAGCGGCAACACCGACCCGGCCCTCGACCTCGCCATCGACTTCGACCCGGCACGGCTCAGCTCCTGGGGGCAGCGGATCTTCCACGGCGCCAACGGCATCGCCCAGACCGCGCGCGAGGCGACCGTCTTCGGCGGCGCCGCCCCCGACACCCGGGCCCCGACCGCACCGGGCACTCCCACCGCCTCGGGCGTCTCACCCACCTCCGTCACGCTGACCTGGCCCGCCGCCACCGACGACGTCGGTGTCACCGGCTACGAGGCGGTCCGAGTCGACGGCACCACGGAGACCACGGTCGCCTCCTCCACGACCACGACGGTCACCGTCCCGGCCCTGACCGCGGACACGTCGTACACCTTCGCCGTCTACGCCAAGGACGCGGCCGGCAACCGCTCGCCGCGGTCGGCGACGGTCACCGTGAGGACCGGGAAGGGCGGCGGCGGTCCCGGAGCCGGCTGCTCCGTGGGCTACCGCGTCGTCGGCGAATGGCCCGGCGGTTTCCAGGGCGAGATCACCCTCCGCAACACCGGCACCACCGCCCTCAGCGGCTGGACCCTGGGCTTCGCCTTCCCGGCCGGACAGACCATCAGCAACATGTGGGGCGGCACCCCGGCCCAGAACGGCTCCGCGGTGACGGTCGCCGCCGCTTCGTACACCTCGGCGATCCCGGTCAACGGCTCGGTCACGCTCGGTTTCACCGGCACCAAGCTCACGGCCAACCCTGCCCCGACGGCGTTCACCCTCAACGGGACTACCTGCACGATCAGTTGACCGGTCACGGCAGCCGGGGCCGGCGGGCACCGCTCCCGCCGGCCCCGACGCACACGTCACGCGTTCCGCGGGCGGCCGGGGTCGGCCGGAACGATCCGATTCCGGCCGCCCCGTCCACTGACCGGCTCGCCGAGGCGCCTCAGAACGCGCTGCCACCGGATGTGGCGTCCACCGGCCGGCCGGCTCCGAAGCGGGTCCGTACGGCCGGGTCGGCGAGGAGCCGGGCGGGGTAGCCGGGACCGGTGCGCAGGGTCACGTCCTCGGAGTGCAGGGGCTTGCCGCAGGCGGCGCAGACGACCTCGGCCCGGGTGTCGTGTCCGCAGGAGGTGTGGTGCACGGTGACCGGCACGCCGTCGTCGTCGGCGAGCCAGCGGTCGCCCCAGGCGTTGATGGCGGCCAGGACGCCGAAGAAGTCGCGGCCCTTGTCGGTGAGCAGATACTCGTGGCGGACCGGATCGCTCTGGTAGGCGCTGCGGCGCAGGATGCCGGCGTCCTCCAGGCGGCGCAGCCGGTCGGCGAGGGTGTTGCGGGCGATGCCGAGCGTGCCGATGAAGCCGTCGAAGCGGGACTCGCCGTAGAAGACCTCGCGCAGGACGAGCAGGGTCCAGCCGTCGCCGAGGACGTCCACCGTGCGGGCTATCGAACACGGCCAGCCGTCGAACGAGATCCGTCTCATGGCCTCTACCGTATCAGTCTCATCATGAGACGTACTTGCCGCGCGAGGCCGCCGACGCTAGCGTCCCGTGGGTCTCATCATGCAACTCAGGAGGAATGATGGGTATGCCCGCGGACGCGCCCACCGTCACGGTCGAACGGGACGGACATGTGCTGCTCATGGGGCTGAACCGGCCCGCCAAGCGCAACGCCTTCACCAAGGAGATGCTCACGGAACTGTCGCAGGCCTACGGGTTGCTGGAGCGCGACGACGAGCTGTGGTGCGGGGTGCTGTTCGCCCACGGCGACCACTTCACGGGCGGACTCGACCTGGGCGATGTCGGTGGCGACCTCGCGGCCGGCGGGGAGCTGTTCGCCGAGGGCGGGCGCGATCCGTGGCGGCTGGACGGGCCGTGGACGAAGCCGGTCGTGGCCGCCGCCCAGGGCTGGGTGATGACCCTGGGCATCGAACTGCTGCTGGCCGCCGACATCCGGGTCGCGGCCCGGGACGCGCGGTTCGCGCAGTTCGAGATCCGGCGCGGCATCTACCCCTTCGGCGGGGCCACCTTCCGGTTCCCCCGGCAGGCCGGCTGGGGCAACGCGATGCGCTGGCTCCTCACCGGCGAGGAGTTCGACGCCGCCGAGGCCCACCGCATCGGACTGGTGCAGGAACTCCTCGACGACGGCGCCGCGGCCCTGGCGCGGGCCAAGGAGATCGCGCACGTCGTCGCCGACCGCTGCGCGCCGCTCGGTGTGCGCGCCACGCTCGCCTCCGCGCACCGGGCCCGTGAGCACGGTGACGCGGCGGCCATCGCCGAAATGCGTCCCGCCATCGCCCGTCTCCTCGCCACGGCCGACGGCGCGGAAGGCGTGGCGTCCTTCGTGGAGCGCCGCGACGCCGTCTTCACCGGCCGCTGAACACCACCCCGCGTTGCCGCACTCCTCGTCCCGCACCGTTGCGGCTTCCGTCGTGACGGACGCGGGCGCCGGCGGCAACAGGTGCCGGCCGCGAGGTCCCCACCTGCGGTCCGGGCGCGTTGCCAAGGCCCCGTGTGGGTGGCAACAGCCCTGACCCGTTGCCGATTTGGAGGTTGCCCGGCGCAACGGATTCCTCTGGCGTCATTGTGTGCCTTGTCGCAAGGCGGGCCCACCGGGGGCGCGCTGTCCCGGCCGGTGTCCGGCGGGGCGAGGAAGGACAGGGTGTGATGGATCGTTCGCTGGTCTCGGTGCGGGCGGCATTGGTGCTGTTGCTGGCGGCGCTGGCCGGTGCGTGCGCCGGCCTGCTGTCGGTGCTGGCCGGGAGCGGAACGGCGGGCGGCCTGCTCGCCGGACTCACCGCCGCGGGCGGCGCCGTGCCGGTGTTCAACCAGGCGGTCGCGCCGGAGCCGGGCCACGGCGGCGCCTCCGTGCGCGGGGCCGGTACGAAGGGCGGGAGCGTCCGTGGGTGAACTGCGTCCCCTCGCCGAGGACTTGAGACCGGAATCCCGTGCGCTGGCCATGGCCCTGCGGGAGCTGTTCGCGGGCCTGAACGTGTCGGTCCGCCGCTACGCGGCCCGCCGGATGCGCGACGCCGGCACGCTCTCCCGCTATCTGAACGGCACCCGGGTGCCGCCCTGGGAAGTGGTGATGGACCTGTTCACCGATGTGGCCGAAGACCGCGGCATGGCCGCCACCCCGGACGCCATCGAACTCGTGCACCGGCTGCACCGGGCGGCCGCCGAGACCAGCGCCGCGCCCCGGCACGCGGTGGAAGTGCTGGAGCAGCAACTCGCCGAGGCCGACCGGGTCTCCCGCCGCTCCACCGCCCGCGGCGACGCGCTGAGCGACGCGCTGCTGGACCGCAAGCACCGCATCGCCGACCTGGAGGTGCGGCTCAGCCAACTCGAAGCGGCATGGAACGCGGAGCGCGAACGGGCCGAACGCCTGGCCGCGGCCAGCCCCGACGTCACCGACCTGCTGCACGAACGGGACCGGCTGCTGGACGACGTGACCCGTCTGTCCGCCCAGTTACAGGAGGCGTGCAAACAGCGCGACGACGCCGAGCAGCGCTGCACCCTGCTGGAACGGCAGTTGGAGGTGGTCGAGCAGGCGAAGCCCGTCGCCGCGGTGGCACCGGTGGTCCCGCAGGTCATGCCCAGGATCCTCGTCGTGGACGACCAGCCGGACAACCTGCTGGCGATGACCGCCGTCCTGTCCACCCTCGACCAGGACCTGGTCGCCGTCTCCTCCGGCCGCGAAGCCCTCAAAGCCCTGCTGGACCACGACGACTTCGCCGTGATCATCATGGACATCCAGATGCCGGACATGGACGGCTACGAGACCGCGGCCCACATCAAGCGCCGCCCGCGCACCCGTGATGTGCCCATCATCTTTCTCACCGCCATGGGCACCGACCCGGAACACTCCGCCCGTGGCTACGCCGCCGGTGCGGTCGACTACATCAGCAAGCCGTTCGACCCCTGGGTCCTGCGCGCCAAGGTCGCGGTCTTCACCGGCATCTACCTCGAACAGCGCCGCCTCGCCGGAAACCAGTGACCGGGCCGGGTCGCCGGCGTTCCGGTCCGGGAGCCGACCCGGGCGGAACGGCCGTACAGCATCCCGGCGGCGGCCAGGCCGTGTGCGTCGAGCGGCGAGGTCTCCCTCCGGGGCGCCCACCGCGATCCGTGCGCCGCACGTCGCGGAGGCGCCGGGGGAGACCCGGAGAACCGCCTCGTCGCGGCCGATGCTGCCCGCGTCGGCACGGTCGACCGCGACCTGGACCGCGTCCCTGCCTCCCGGTCCGCCCAGGCCGGGCCACGGCGCCCACATCCGTACCCCGCACAGCACCCGTATACGGCGAGAACGGTTCTTTCCTCGCTCTTCCCGACCGATCGATACGCTTCGCTCCATGCAAGGCGTTCCGGACGGAGACCCGTCGGCGGCGGAGGCGAAAGCGGACGGCCCCGGGGACCGCGATCCCAGCACCCGCCAACTGCGCCTGTTCCTCACCCTGGCGCAGGAACTGCACTTCGGGCGGGCGGCAGCGCGGATGTTCATGACACAGCCCGCCCTCAGCAGACAGATCCGCCTGCTGGAACACCGGCTGGGTGTGCCCCTGCTCGACCGGACCAGCCGGTCGGTGTCCCTGACCGAGGCGGGGCGGGCGCTCGTCCCCGAGGCCCGCGACGTGCTGGCGGCCATGGCCCGGCTGCGGGGCAGTGCCACCGAGCACTCCCGGCAGGTGCGCGGCCGGCTCGTTCTCGGCTTCATCGCCGGTGAGGCGGCGATGCCCTACACCCACGCCATCCTCGTCGAACTGCACCGGCGCCGGCCCCGCATCACGGTCGAACTGCGCGCACTGTCCTTCGGCAACCAGGTCGAGGCACTGGCCAACGGCGAGGTGCACGCGGCGCTCCTCAGGCTCCCGCTGCCGTCCGCGCTGCGGACGATCCCGCTGGCCACCGAACCCCGGGTCGCCTGCCTGCCCGCGACGGACCGGCTGGCCGCCCTCGCCACCGAGCGGCCGGTCACCCTCCTGGACCTCGCGGACCACCTGGTGGTGGACATGCCGGCGCAGGCGCCGCGCGACTGGTGGGACGACTGGGCCGTCAATCCGCGTCCGGACGGTTCACCCGTGCGGTTCGGCCCCGTGGCCGCGGACATCGAGGGCCTGCTGCACATCGTCGCGCGCGGCCAGGCCATCAGCTTCCTGCCGGCCGCCGCCCGCCGCCTGTACCCGCGTCCCGGAGTCGCCTACCTCGACGTGGCCGACGCGCCGCGGTCCACGGCCGTACTCGCCTGGATGCCCACCGGCCGGGACCGCCCGGTCCTCTCCGCCCTGCTGGAGACGGTCCGCACCCTGATGGCGGGGGCCGAGCAGGACCGGTGGACGGCCTGTGGCTGGTGAAGCACCGGCCTGCCGAAGCCCCGTTATCTTCTTCGCGGTCCTGCAAGAGGGCCGCTGGCCTCCGGGCCCGGCATGACTGTTGCCCCCTGTCGATCGGATGACCTGGGGGGTGG